>JOBE01000030.1 GCA_000717735.1 Streptomyces griseoluteus
GGGTGCGACCGCACCCTCCGGCAGGCTAAGTCCGCCGGAACGCGTCTGCCATTCGACCTGGAACCGCGCCGGGGGCCGACGGGCAGGACCGTCGTCCCCCTGGAAGCGTGGGGGACATGAGTCACTGGCTTCTGCTGTCGGCCGTCCCCAGGCTCGTGGCCTCGTCGGCCCTCGGCGCCCTCGTCGGCGCGGCCGTCGGCCTGCCCACCACGACCCCGCTGGGTGTCCTCGCCGGGATCGCCACGGCGGAGACCCTCTTCGTCGTGACCGGCTGGCTCGTCCTGTGTCCCATGGACGCCGTCGACACCCGGCGCAACGTCCGGCGCGAGGAGTTCCGGCCTGTCGCCGAGGAGCTGGCCGTCGTCGGCGCGGCCCTGTGCGGGCTTGTCGCCATCGTGGCCCTGCTCCTGGTCGGCAGGGACTTGAGCCATGCCGCGGCCGCCACCGCGCTGTGCGGGGTCTTCATGGCGTGGGCGGCCCTGCACCTGATGTACGCCACCCGGTACGCGTCGATCTACTACGCGACGCCCGGGGGCGGGATCGACTTCAACTCCGAGGAACGGCCGCGGTACGTCGACTTCCTGTACTTCAGCTACAACCTCGGCATGACCTACCAGGTCTCCGACACCAACGTCTCCACGTCCGCGCTGCGGGCCGTCGTCCTGCGGCACTGCCTGCTGTCGTACGTGTTCGGCGCCAGCATCCTGGCCACCACCATCAACCTGGTCGCCGGCATCGTCACCGGCTGACGACGACGCAGCAGTGCGCTACGCCGTGTCGCCGAGCGACACCACGGAGGCCGTCGTGCGGCCCCCGGGCGTGACGTACTCGACGGTGTCGCCGGCGCGGCGGCCGAGCAGCGCGCGGCCGAGCGGGCTGTCGGCGGTCACCAGGGTCGGGTCGTGGGCCTCGGCGACCTCGCCGATCTGGAAGGTCGTCTCCGTGCCGTCCGAGAACCGCACGGTCACCGAGCTGCCCACCCCGACCGCGTCGGTGCGCGCGGGGCCGGCGACGGCTCCCTCACGCAGCCGCCCTTCGAGGTCGGCGATGCGACGGTCGAGGCGGGCGAGGTCGGTGCCGCGTTCCAACTCGTCGGCCTGATCGGCCCGGTCTCCCGTCTGGTCGCCTCCGCCGCCCCGCAGCGTGGCGGCGACGGTTTCGCGCTCGGTGCGCAGATCGGAGAGTTCCTGTTCGATCGCCCCGCGAGCGACCGCGCTGATGGGCTCGGGTCCACCGGTCATTCCACGTCCCGTAGTACAGGCGGCACGGAGGGGTGCCGCAGGCCAAATGACGATGTTCCGAACGTATCAGGCATATCACCGCATTTCGACGCCGACGTCTGTGTCGGATTCCTGCCAGAAGAGGGGCGGGAACCGATGTTTGACTGCGTCCATGACCATCACGCCGTCGGACCATGCCCGCCTCTTCCGCTCCCTGCACACCCCGGCCGCACCCCTCGCGCTCGCCAACGCCTGGGATGTCGCGAGCGCCCGCGTCATCGAGGCCGCGGGCGCCCCCGCCATCGCGACCACCAGTGCCGGTGTCGCCTGGTCGCTGGGGTCTCCGGACGGCGACGTCCTTGCCCGCGACCGGGCGCTGAAGCTGATCGCCCGCATCGTCGCCGCCGTCGCGGTGCCGGTCACCGCTGACATCGAGGGCGGGTACGGGAAGGACGCCGCCGACGTCGCAGAGACCATCGCCGGGGTGATCGCGGCGGGTGCCGTCGGCGTGAACATCGAGGACGGCACCCGGCCCCCGGCAGAGCTCGCGGCGCGGCTGGCCACGGCCCGGCGGAGTGCCGACCGGGCAGGTGCGCACCTGTTCCTCAACGCCCGTATCGACACCTACCTGTTCGGGCTCGGCGAGCCGGACACCCGGCTGAAGGAAACCCTGACCCGGGCGCGTCTGTACGTCGGCGCAGGCGCGGACGGCATCTTCGTGCCGGGCGTCACCGACCCCGCCACCATCGCGGCGCTGGTCGGGGACATCTCCGTGCCGCTGAACGTCATGGCCGGCCCCGGTGCCCCGAGTGCTGCCGAGCTCGGTGCGCTCGGCGTGGCTCGCGTCAGTCTCGGCTCGGGCGTGGCGCAGGCCGCCTACGCTGCCGCCCGCCGCGCCGCGCAGGACCTCTTCGGCACCGGCGGCTACGACTCCCTCGCCGAAGGCATCCCCTTCGCGGAACTCGACGCGCTGCTCTCCGGGCCTCACTGACTCGCCCGCCACACCCTGCGCACGGAGCCGCTGTCGGCTCGTCGACGGTGACGGTGATCAGGGATGCCCGAGGGGGAGCGCTGCGTAGGCTTGTGAAGTCGGCGCGCCGGGTCTGGAGGCGTCGGGACTCCCTGCTGGTTCCCCGGACGGCTGCCCGGGGCGGCGCCCCGGTCGAGCGCGTGCCGCCGCTCGGCCCCATTCGATATGGATTTCAACGTTTGAATGCGCGGCAACGGCGTAGAAGCATCTGCGGAAGACGCAAACAACGGGAATCGACTTTTCGCTACCACCGCCCGCCGCTCGGTGACCGGAAGGAGACGGCCGTGACATTCGGATCGCGCCGCCACGGTCGTTGGAGAAGGCGTCGGGCGTGGGCCCGATGGACTCCGGGCGCTCTCGTTCGCCGAGGTGTCGTGCGCGTGGCGAGATGGGAGCTCCGCCTGATGGCCTGGGGTGTCCGGACGTCGTTCCGGGAGGCCTTCCACGCCGCGCTGCCGACGGCGGTCCGGCGCAGGCTGTAGGGCTCTGGAGCGGGCCGGTACGAATACAGCAGGATTCACGACACGGGACGGAATGAATCATGGGAATAATCGCCTGGATAATCCTCGGGCTTCTCGCGGGCATCATCGCCAAGATGTTGATGCCCGGAAAGGACCCGGGCGGCTTCATCGTCACCACGCTCATCGGCATCGTCGGAGCACTGCTCGGCGGTTGGCTGGGCAAGGTCATCTTCGGCGTGGACTCCGTCGACGGGTTCTTCGAGCTGTCCACCTGGATCGCCGCCATCGCCGGATCGTTCATCCTCCTGGCGCTCTACCGGCTCTTCGCCCGGCGCAGGTGACGCCCTCCGCGGCCCGGCATCCCTCCGCCCCTTGCCGGCGGCCCCGCTGCTGCCCCCGACCGCTCCTCGGCGGTCGGGGGCAGCGGTGTGCCGAGCGGGCGGAGGTCCAGGTCGAGCGGAGCGGCGCCTGGCCGACATGCCGCGCCCAGGGTGTCGCCGTCCACAGGCACCGCCCTTCGCCGCCGGTCACCAGCGGACCCCGGTGACCCTCCCCTCACGCGCCGGTGCGTGCTCGTGGGCCGTCTGGCCGACCAGGGCGATGCGAGCGGTCACCCGCTTGCCGACGGATTCCCGCCGCACCTCGAAGTGCCTGGCGACGGACGTCACGATCTCCAGACCGTGCCGTCCGGCGCGGGCCGGGGCGGGGTCCCCGACCACCGGTAGGGCCGGCCCGGCCCGTCCTGGATGCCCGGTTTGCCTTCCTGGGTCAGGGGCACGCGGACCTCCATGAGTCCCGCGCCCCGAAGGGCCGGGACGGAAGAGCGCGACTCCGAGAGAGAACGCGAAAGGGTGAGAACCGATGTCGATCGGAATCGTCCTGGCGGTCGTCGCGGCGGTCGTCGTGGTCGGGTTCGCCGCCGGTGTGGCGGTGGACCGCCGGCGGCGATCGCGACTGCGCGACCGCTTCGGGCCCGAGTACGAACGGGCCGTGGAGGCGACCGGCAGCAGACGGGCCGCGGAGCAGGAACTGGACGCCCGCGAACGCCGCTTCGCCGGCCTGGAGATCAAGCCGGTGCCCGGTGAGGCGCGGGAGCAGTACGCGCGGCGGTGGGTGCGCGTCCAGGAGGAGTTCGTGGACCGGCCCGAGGCCGCCGTCCACGACGCCGACGAACTGGTGGCGGCCCTGATACGCGACCGGGGTTACCCCGACGAGGGCTGCGAGCAGCGGCTGCGTGACCTGTCGGTGCGGCACGGCCGCGCCCTCGAGTACTACCGGGCGGCCCTGGACGTCCACGCGATGAGCACCCACAACGCCGCCACCACCGAACAACTGAGGGGCGCGATGATGCACTACCGCACCCTCTTCGACGACCTGCTCGCCGACGGCGAGCCGACCGGCACCCGCCGGTCCTGACGCGGAGGCAGGAGAGATGCGACACCACGAGACGTCCGAGCGCACGACCCGGGCGCCGGGTCGACGACACCACGCGGACCCGACGGGCGAGTACCCCGAGCGGTCGGAGGGTCGCCCCGAGCCGGCTGCCCGCCCCGAGCCGCGGACCGGGCAGGGCCGGTACGGCCCCGGCCGTCCCGGGCCCGCGACGACCGGAAGCGACGCGGTCCACCCGCCGGAGCACAGCCCGCCGGTCGCACCGACCCCGTCCCGGCACGACCAGGCTCAGCAGGGTGCGTCGCAGCCGGGTGGGTCCCAGCAGGGCCGGCCCCGGCACGACGAGCTCCAACAGGGCGGGCCGCAGCATGATCAGCCGCAGCCCGGCCGGCCCAGGGACGATCAGCCCCGGCCCGGCGGCCCCGGCGGCCCGCCGCCCCCGCAGGTACCGGCTCAGAGGACGCCTCCCGCGTACCCGCAGGACATGCCCCAGAGCCCGCCCCCGCCCTCCGTGCTCCCGGGCCCGGCGCCCGCGGCCCACGGCGGTCACGCCCGGCATGCCGCCCCCGCCCCGCAGGAGCGGTCGCAGGGGCCGGACGACGGACGCGTCGCGCGACCCGGCGCCGCTGGAGCGGACGTGGAGGGGATCCCCGATCTGCTCGGCCCGGCCGAGGAAGGGGAGTTCCGTCGCCGCTGGCACGAGGTCCAGGGCCGGTTCGTCGACGACCCGCGCCAGGCGGTCCACGCGGCCGACGTCCTCGTCGGGGACGTGATGAGGACTCTGGCGGACACCTTCGCCCGGCACCGGCACACCCTGGAGGGGCAGTGGAGCCAGGGGTTGGAGGCCGACACCGAGAGCCTGCGCCTCGCGCTCTGCCAGTACCGCGCCCTGTTCCAGCGCCTGTTGTCCACCTGACGCCCGGGGCCCCGTTCCCGTGCCCGGCGGTGCGATCGGCCTCGCGGCCCCCACCGCCGGGCCGGGCGGCATGTCCGGCACCCGCTTCCCGCAGGCGCTCCTCTCCGGCGATCCTGCCGTACGGCGCCTGCGCGCGGAGGTGGTGCACGCACCGCGCACGCGCCGTACGCACACCGACGCCCCGCGCGGTACCTCGCGCGGGGCGTCGGCGGTCCGGCTGTGAGGGCCGGGCGAGCAGGCGTCAGCGGTGGCGCAGCCTGCCGAACAGGCGGCGTGCCTGGGCGCGCCTGCGCGGGTCGGCCGCGGCGCGGCGAAGGGACGCCGCCGCGCCGCGGCCCCGGGGGCTGCGGGCGAATCGCTTGATGCGGTTCAGCAGTGCGGTCATGGGATTCTCCTCCGATGTCGAACGCGCGGGACGGTTCCCGAGAGGGCACGCCTACCGGAAGTACGCGGGGAGGAGGCCGGCGAACCGCCTCCGGTCCCGGCCCCCGGCAACGCCCCCGCCTTCCTTCCGTGCCCTGGCACTCCGTGTTGCCCCGAGCGGCCGTCTCACACCCCAGGAATCCTGATCGGCCGTCAGGCGAGGGGTCTCAGAGGGGCGTTCGCGTGGGGAGTGGCGACGCCGGTGCGCTCGTCCGGGCCCCGCCCCCCGCCCCGTCGCGGGGCGGGGGCGCCGCCTCGCCGGCGGGCGCGCTGCCCAACGAGCCGGACAGCGTGAGCCCGAGCGTGACGAGGGTCGCCGCCACGGCCCGCCCGGCGGCGGGCCGCCCAGGCCGGGCGGCGGAGGACCGGCGCGGCCGGGGCGAACGGTGCGAACGGTGTGCCCCCGCCTCCCGGGAGCCGGGTGCGGTGGAGGGCGCGGAGGCGCGTCCCGCGGTCCGCGGGTCGGCGAGGATCCGGGCGCAGGCTGCGGCGTCCGGGCGGGCCTCGGGGGATCGGTCGGTCATCGCCGTGAGCAGGCGGGCGAGTTCCGCCGGAAGACCGGACGGCAGCACCGGAGGGCGGTGCAGGTGCGCCAGCGCCGCCTCCAGCGGCGCTCCGCCGTACTCCGCCTCGCCCTTGAGGGTTTCGAGCAGCACCAGGCCGAGGCTGTACACGTCGGCCGCGGACCCCGTCTTGCGGCCCAGGGCCTGCTCGGGCGCCAGGTAGGAGGCGGTGCCGACGAGGGTGCCCGCATCCTCGGGGGTGTCGTCCGCGGCCTCGACGCGGCGGGAGATGCCGAAGTCCGTGAGGTGCGGGGTGTCCGACCGGTCCAGCAGGATGTTCGACGGCTTGACGTCGCGGTGGACGACGCCGTGGGCGTGCACATGGGCGAGGGCCGAGGCCAGGGCGGCCCCGGTCCGGCGGGCCTCGGCGGGCGTGAGGACTCCGCGGGCGATCCGCCCCCGCAGCGTCGTCCCCCGGACGAGCTGCATCACCAGGAACGGCCGGTTCCCGTCGCGGCCCGTGTCGTAGAGGGTCACCAGGCCGGGATGGTGCATCCGGGCCAGCAACCGGGCCTCCTCGTCGCACTGGGCGTCGGTCCGGCGGGCGCCCGCGGGCCGGAACACCTTCACCGCCACGGGGCGCCGCAGCCGCAGGTCCAGCGCCTCGTACACGTCCGCCGCGCCGCCCCGGCCCAGGAGGCGGTCGAGCCGGTAGCGCCCGGCGACGGTACGGGCCATCCATGTGGCGTCCGGATGTACGGCCCTCGTTCGGAGCTGCATCTGGGGCTCCCCGGGGGTGTGGCCGGCCCTCTGCGGACGGGCCGGGAGTCGGGTGCGTCGCCCGCCGGTGCGTGCGCGGGCCCGCGGCTGAACGCGTGCCCCGTCCGTCCATGAACATCCCCTGGAAGACGGCGAATCGACGGTTCCGGCGTGCTCACGGGACCGGTAGGGACCCGTCCGAACGTCTCCCGGGACGGCGGAATGATCCCGGGAGACCCGGGTACGCGGACGCTGTCCAACCCTCAGGGGAGGAGCAACCAACCATGGGTCTGGGACTGTTCATCATCATGATCGCCGTCGGCGCCATCCTCACGTTCGCGTCCGACTGGGAGCTCGAAGCGGTCGACCTCGATGTGGTCGGCCTGATCCTGATGGGCGTCGGCCTGCTCGGGACCGCCGTCTACACCAGCGTTCTGCGCCGCCGCCGGATGGTAGTCCCGCCGGTGGCGCCCACGGTCACCGACGAGGACCGTCGTGACCTGCTCTGAGGCGGCCCGCACGTCCGGCGCCGCGCCCCGCACGAACACAGCGACAGAGGAGTGACAGCGATGACCGACCATCTGTGGTCCTTCAGCACCGAGTCCGGCCATCTGGCGGGTACCGACCTCACCGGGTGGCGCGTCGAGGCCTCCGACGGGCACATCGGCAAGGTGGACAAGCACTCCGACGAGGTGGACGACTCCTACCTGGTCGTCGACACGGGCGTCTGGATCTTCGGCAAGGAGGTGCTCATCCCGGCGCGGGCGGTGACCCGCGTCGACCTGGAGGAGCAGACCCTCCACCTCGCCCTGTCGAAGGAACAGGTGAAGGACTCGCCCGAGTTCGTCTCCGACAAGCACCTCGCGGACCGCCACTACCGCGAGGAGATCGGCCAGTACTACCGCACGTCCTGGCCCTTCCCGGGAGGCATGGGCGGCTTCTGACGGTGGCCGGCGACCTCAAGCGGTTCACGTCGTTCATCGTGGAGCGCGGCGGCTGCAGACAGGCGGCCGGCGCGGGTCGGTCTGAGGATCCGGCGCCGGCGTGCCCTCGGCAGGGGTGACAGGAGTCGAACCTGCGGCATCCGGTTTTGGAGACCGGCGCTCTGGCCATCTGAGCTACACCCCTTCGGTGTGCGGGAAGCGTGCCACGTCGACGGGAGGCGGCGCCACCGGGTATCGCGGCGGGGAACGGACGACACCGCGCGCCCGGTACCTGCCGGGTCGACCGTGGACCGGACGACCGGCTGCCCGGGGCGTAGCCGGTCTCCCGACCGGCGGACGACCGCCGCCCGGGAACGTACCCGCCCTCGATCCGTCCCGCCGCGCCGACGGCCGCGCGACCGCCCCGCTCGGGCCCTCCCCATGCGGAGCGGTCGCATGGCCGGGGCCGTTCTTCGGCGGGCTGCTTCAACTCGATCTCGACGAACGCCGGCGGGGCGGAGCCCGTGTTGACGACCTCGTGTTCGCCGCCGGCTCCTTTCGGCGTCGTCGTCTCCGGCGCCGGGGGAGCCGAGCCGCCGCCTCCCGGGCGGCGAGTCAGCCGCCTGGGCCCGCCCCGGCGAAACCGAACCGGTTGGCATGAATCCCGGTCGGCGGGGCATGCGGGTGTCGAGCGATGACTCGCTCACGCCGGACGATCCACGGTTCCCCCCCCTTGCCGTGGGTCGGCGGCACCCGCGAGCGGCCCGCACCGCGTGGAGGTGCGGGCCGCTCGCATGCCGCCCCCGAGCCGGCGCCCGGAGCCCGCGCCCCGGCGGGCCGGACCGCCGAGCGGTCTCCTCGCATCCGCGGGGTTTGACCCCGGCAAGAGCGGCAAGCCGAACTGGTAGGCACCGGAAACAGGGTGACGGACACTCGGCCCGCGGAACCCACCAAGGAGGCGCTCATGTCGGACCGGACCCGAGCCCTCGTCCATGTGGCGCCGTGGGCCGCGCCGGTGGGACCGACCCGGTCCCGCCGCCTCGCCCGCCCCTCCGGTGGCCCGGGACCGGGGACGGCCCCCCGGACCCAGGGGCATCGGCGCGAGCCGCCGCACCCGGGGATCCCCACGCCGGGTATCCCCTGCACGGCATCCCCGTGCGGGGGCTCCCCGCGGGAACGGTTCCCACGCCCGCGCACTCCGGCCGGACCGCCGCGGCGGAGAACTCCGCGCCGGTCCGCCCGCCCCGTCGCCCGACCCGCCCTCCGGTGACGCCGCCGTCGCGGCCGCCGGAGGCCGCAGTCCCGTCCGAGGACCCCAGTGCCTCGGGCCGGAGCGGGGAGAACCGCACGTACGCTCCCGCAGTGACCCCCGACGCGCCGCGCGGACGGGACGGGAAGGACGGGCAGGACGGGCTGATCGGGCGGGCCGACGGTCCCGCCGCCGGTGACCGCGGGCGGCCGCCCGGCGAGGGCGGGAACGCCCGTCGCGGACGGTGGCGTCACCACGCGCCCCCGCGAACGGCCGGTACGCCGCGGGCCTGACTCCGCACCGTGCCGCGCCGGACGGAAGCCCCCAAGCTCGACGGGGGCTTCCGCCGTGCAGGACCCGCTCCAGGGCGCCGCACGTCCGCGCCGTGCCCCCGAGACCGGGCGTGAGCGCCGTCCGCAACCGGGCATGGGCGGAGCGCCACCGACCGGGTGGTGCGGGTGCGCGCCCGCCCCGTGACGCAGAGGAGGATCTTCATGAACGAACGAAGCGGCGGTACGCCGGAGGACGGGCCGAGGGAGGCGCGGCACGGCGGGAAGGCGCAAGTGCCGGACGGCGGCACCGGCAGGCACGACGGTCGCGGCGAGACGGAGGAGGAGCGCGCGGACCGGCGCTGGCAGGAGCTCCTCCAGGAGATCCGGGTCGCCCAGACGGGCGTCCAGATCCTCCTCGGCTTCCTCCTCACCGTGGCGTTCACCCCGCTCTTCCACGACCTGGAGCAGACCGACAAGACGATCTACCTGGTCACGGTCGTCCTCGGGTCGCTGGCGACGGGCGCACTGATCGGCCCCGTCTCCTTCCACCGGATCGTGTCGGGGCGGCGGGTCAAGCCCCAGGCCGTCGTCTGGGCCTCCCGGCTCACCTTCACCGGCCTCCTGCTGCTGCTCGCGACGCTGACGGCCGCCCTGTTCCTCATCCTGCGGGTGGCGACGCACGACCCGTACGTGCCCTGGCTGGTCTCCGGCGTCCTCGCCTGGTACCTGACCTGCTGGTTCGCCCTGCCCCTGTGGGTCCGCACCCACTACGCCGACAGAAGCTGACCAGAGCACGACGACGACGGAGAGGGGCGGCCCGCCGGATGGCGGGCCGCCCCTCTCCGTGCCGGAAGACGAGATCCGTCGTCCGTCGGATCAGTGCTTGAAGGCGTCCTTCGCCTTCTCCTTCGCGCTGCGTGCGTCGCCCTTGGCCTGTTCGGCCCGGCCTTCCGCCTCGAGACGCTCGTCGTCGGTCATCCGGCCGACCGCCTCCTTGACCTTGCCCTTGACCTGCTCGCCCTTGGCCTTCCTCTTCTGCTCACCGGACACGAGGGATCACTCCTTACGCCGTGCGACACATCTGACAACAGAACGCCTCGCCGGAATCGGTGAGAACAAACCCATGGAAATCCGGCGCTTCACCGCTCAGCCGGCACCGGAGGGGAGGTTCTCCTTGATCTTGGCGATGGCGAAGCCCCACCCCTGCGACACCGTCGGCTTCCCCGGCACGGCCACCTCCGAGGGGTTGGTCAGCACGTCGAGGAGGACCGGGCCGGGGACGGCGAGCGCCTTGCGCACGGCCTCGTCCAGCTCGCCCGGCGCGGTGACGCGGATGCCGGTCAGCCCGAGCGCCTCGGCCACCGCGGCGAAGTCGGGGTTGTCGAGTACCGTCCCGAACTCGGGAAGCCCCGCCTGCTCCTGCTCCAGTTTGACCATGCCGAGGCGGCGGTTGTCGAAGACGACGAGCTTCACCGGCAGCCGTTCGGAGCGGATGGTCATCAGGTCGCCGAGCAGCATGCCGAGTCCGCCGTCGCCGCAGAAGGCCACGACCTGCCGGTCCGGCGCCCACAGCTGCGCCCCGATGGCCTGGGGCATGGCGTTGGCCATGGAGCCGAGGTTGTAGGAGCCGATCAGCCGGCGGGTGCCGCGCATCCGCACGAGCCGTGAGAGCCACACGGTGGCCATCCCGGTGTCCGAGGTGAAGATCGCGTCGTCGGCGGCGTGGCGGTCGACGGCCGCCGCGAGAGCCTCGGGACGGATGTCCGCCTCCCGGTTGTCGAACATGGCCCGCACCCGTCCCAGCAGCCGCTTGTCGTGGGCGGGGTCGGCGAGGTCGGCCTGGGCCGTCTGCCAGTCCGCGTACCGCTCGCGGGCCTCGTCGAGGTGGGAGGAGCGCGACGGGACGGGCGCGAGCAGCGGCAGCAGGGCCCGCAGCGTCGCGCCCACGTCCCCGGCGAGCCCGACGTCCACCGGAACGCGGCGCCCGAGGTGCTCCTCGCGGGTGTCGATCTGCACGATCCGGCAGTCCTCCGGATACCAGTCCCGGTAGGGGAAGTCCGTCCCGAGCATGATCAGCGTGTCGCAGGAGTCCATGGCGTGGGCCGCGGCCGGGTTGCCGATGAGGCCGGTCTGGCCGACCTCGTACGGGTTGTCGTCCTCGAAGCCCTCCTTGCCCTTCAGGGTCAGCACCATCGGCGCCGAGAGCAGCTCGGCGGCGCGCAGCACCTCCTCGCGGGCCTCCCGGGCACCGCGCCCGACCAGGAGGGTGACCCGCGAGCCCCGGGCGATCACCTCGGCCGCCTCGGCGAGCGCCGGGTCGTCGGGACGCGTGACGGCCGGTCGCGGCAGCGCGAACCGCGTCGGCCGGTCCTCCTCGACCTCCTGATCGCCGAGGTCGCCGGGGACGGTCAGCACCGCCACGCCCCGCCCGGTCACGGCCGCCCGCACCGCGGACTCCAGCAGCCGGGGCATCTGGGAGGGGGAGGTCACGGTGGCCCGGTACACGGCCACGTCCCGGAAGAGGAGGTCGTTGTCGACCTCCTGGAAGTAGTCCCCGCCCATCTCCGACAGCGGCACCTGGCCGCAGATCGCCAGGACCGGCGCCCCGCTCTTGGCCGCGTCGTACAGTCCGTTCAGCAGGTGCACCGAGCCCGGTCCCACCGTGCCCATGCAGACGGCCAGTTCTCCGGAGAGCTGGGCGCGCGCTCCGGCGGCGAAGGCCGCCGCCTCCTCGTGGCGGAAGCCGGTCCAGTCGATGTTCTCGGTGGTCCGGATGGCGTCGGTGAGCGGGTTGAGCGCGTCGCCGACCACGCCGAAGACGCGGCCGACACCGAGGTCCGCGAGCCCGTCGACGATCACCTGTGCGACGGTTCGAGTCATGGGGTCTCCCTTCACTGTGGACGTCGACCGGTTCACCGGAGGGTGAACCGGTCGGGATGAGCTGCCTTCCAGTCGCCTGCCCACGTGTCCGGAACCGATGCGGGCGACAGGAGCAGACCGGGTTCGAGCGGTTCGTACAGCTCGGCGTGGGACCGCACGGCGTCCGGTCCGAGCCGGCGCAGCAGCATGCCGGGCCCCAGCTCCCGGGGGCCCTCGGCACCCATGGCGGCCATGAGTGCGAGGGCGCTCCGGACGGTCGCCTCCTGGAAGCGCCGGACCCGCTCCGCCTTGTCCTGGACGTCGAGGGCGCGGGCGCGCCGGGGGTCCTGGGTGGCGACCCCGACGGGACAGGTGTTGGTGTGGCAGCGCTGGGCCTGGATGCACCCGAGGGCGAACATCATGGCCCGGGCGGAGTTGGTGTAGTCGGCGCCCTGGATCAGCCGCTTGACGATGTCGCTCCCGGTGGCGATCTTGCCGGAGGCGCCGATCCGGATCCGGTCGCGCAGCCCCGTGCCGACGAGGGCCCGGTGCACCGTGGTCAGGCCCTCGGTCAGGGGCAGGCCGACGGTGTCCGCGAACTCCAGCGGGGCGGCGCCCGTGCCGCCCTCCGCCCCGTCGACGACGATGAAGTCGGGCGTGAGGTTCTCCTCCAGCATCGCCTTGCAGACGGCGAGGAAGTCGCGGCGCGCGCCCACGCACAGCTTGAAGCCGACCGGCTTGCCGCCGGAGAGCTCCCGCATCCGGCCGAGGAAGCGCACCAGTTCCCGGGGGGTCCGGTAGACGCGGTGGTACGGCGGGGAGATCACCGTGCGGCCCTCGGGGACGCCGCGGACGGCGGCGATCTCCCGGCCGACCTTGGAGCCGGGCAGTACGCCCCCGATGCCGGGCTTCGCGCCCTGGCTGATCTTCAGCAGGACGCAGGCGACCTGGTCGAGCGCGGTCTTCTCGGCGAACCGCCGCGAGTCGAAGCCGCCGTCCTCGGCACGGCAGCCGAAGTACCCGGTCCCGATCTCCCAGACGAGGTCGCCGCCGGGGGCGAGGTGGTGCTCCGATATCCCGCCCTCGCCGGTGTCGTGGGCGAAGCCACCGCGCCGGGCGCCCTCGTTCAGGGCGTGGATCGCCCGGGCCGACAGGGAGCCGAAGCTCATCGCCGACACGTTGAGCAGGGCCATGTCGTAGGGCCGGGCGCAGTCGGGGCCGCCGATCCGGACCCGGGGCGGCTCGTCCGGCACCGGGCGCGGGGCCATGGAGGGGACCAGGTACTCGGTGCCGGTCCGGTCCAGCTCCAGCTCGGTGCCGAAGGGGTCCTCGGCGTCCGTTCCCTTGGCCCGCTCGTACACGATGGACCGGGTGTCCCGGTCGAAGGGCACGCCGTCGACGTTCCCCTCGACGAAGTACTGCTGCACCTCGGGGCGGATCGCCTCCATCGCGAACCGCAGGTGCCCGAGGAGCGGGTAGTTGCGCAGGATCGAGTGGCGCCGCTGGACGACGTCGTACGACGCGACCGCGGCGAGCAGCAGGGCGGGTCCGGCGGCGCACCACCACCACGGGGACACCAGGACGGCCGCGAGGCCGGTGGCGAGCGCGGTGAGGACGGGGCAGACCACGAGCAGTGACGTCACCATGGACGGCCGTCTGTCCCGGACCGGCGCGGTCAAGCGCGAGGGGAGCGCGGGAGGAGACGGGCGGGGGGACCGGTGGGCCGGGGTCCACCAGGTTTAGCGTGCGGGAGTCCGGCGAGACGATGCCCATGAGTGCTTCGGAGAACAGCGAACGGAACCAGTTCCCCTGGACCGGCCCCTACGCCGTCCCGGACTACCCCTACCTGACGCGGGTGGACGACCCCGACGTGGACGAGGGGTACGAGCCGGCCGCTCTCGGGGAGCCGCGCGTCCTGCCCGCGCCGTTCGCCGAGAAGGCCCGCGCGGCCGCGTACGTGGCCCGCGCCGCCGGCAGCGACCTCTGGGCCGCCGCGCGTGCGCACCGGACCGTGACGGCCGGTGCCGCCGCCGGCACGGCGGCCGCGCTCGCCCTCGCGTACGGGTGGGGGCGCCGGGCCGGGCGCCTGGCCGCGCGGCGCGACCTCGGCCCGGTGGCCCTCTTCCTCGCACGCCGCGGCTGAGCGGGCCGGCGCTTCCCGCCCTCGTAGGAGGCCGCCGGTGCGTGTGTACGCCGTCCGGCCTGTCCCTCCACCTACCGTCACCGTCCTTACGGAGGTCGATCCGCATGGTCCCCCTGCTTCTCGTACTGCTGCTCGCCCTGCTCCTCTTCGGCGCCGGCTTCGCCGTCAAGGCGCTGTGGTGGATCGCCGTCATCGTGCTCGTCCTGTGGCTGCTGGGCTTCGTGGCCCGGCCGAAGGGCGGCACGGGCCGCTGGTACCGCTGGTAGGCGGCCCCACGGCGCGCGCCCGCCCGTGGCGTGACCGAGCCCGGCACCTCCGTGCGGAGAGTGCCGGGCTCGGCCGTGTGCTCAGGCGCTCAGCACCGAGTCGTCCTCGGTGCGCGCGCCCGGCAGCCGATGGCGGGCCGCGATCAGCGCCGCGTCCACGTCACGCGTACCGGTGGAGACGCACAGCGTGTAGGCGAGGTCGTCCATGCGCCGCCGTACTTCTTCGCCGCCGTTCTCGGCCTGGAGCACCTTGAGCGTCTCGTACTGCTCGATGAGATTGCGCAGGACCGCGGGATGGGCCATCAGCACGTACTGCTCCCCTCGTCGTCGGGGCGGGGGACCGCCCGGTTCGACGCGCGTGTACCCCGGTCGCGGCGTCGTATGCCCTCCGCCCAGCGGCCGGAGAGGACGGGTTCCGGCCGGATGACTCGGCACCGCCCTCCTCTTGTCGATCACGGAGGGGTAGTGTCGTCATGATTGCCGTACGGCAACGATCGCGGCAGCCGGAGCCTCCCGGGGGAGCGGACGTCCGGCGCGCGGCGCGGGCCGCACGGTCCATGTGCGCAAGCTTGGTGGGGAACGAGGATGGGGCATGTCTGAGACCACGACCAAGGGCTCCTCCGGCCGGGAGCACCCCGGACCGGCCGCGGTGGTCGAGCCTGAACTCCGTCAGCTGCTGGCCGGGCTCACGGCCGTGCGGGACGGCGACTTCGGCACCCGTCTGCCGGACGAGGCGGACGGGCTGATGGGCGAGATCTCGCAGGTGTTCAACGGGATGGTCGACCAGCTGTCCCTGTTCACCTCCGAGGTGACGCGGGTGGCGCGCGAGGTCGGCACGGAAGGGACGCTCGGCGGGCAGGCCGCCGTGCCCGGTGTCTCCGGCACCTGGGCCGACCTGACCGACTCGGTGAACGCGATGGCCGGCAACCTCACCACCCAGGTCCGTGACATCGCCCAAGTGGCGACGGCCGTCGCCAAGGGCGACCTCTCCCAGAAGATCGACGTGGACGCGCGCGGCGAGATCCTGGAGCTGAAGAACACCATCAACACGATGGTCGACCAGCTCTCGGCCTTCGCCGACGAGGTCACGCGCATGGCCCGTGACGTGGGCACCGAGGGCATCCTCGGCGGACAGGCCGACGTGAAGGGCGTCTCCGGTACCTGGCGCGACCTGACCCACTCCGTCAACTCGATGGCGGGGAACCTCACCGCCCAGGTGCGGGCGATCGCCCACGTCGCCACCGCCGTAGCAAACGGCGACCTGTCGAAGAAGGTCGACGTGGACGCCCGGGGCGAGATCCTGGAACTGAAGACGACCATCAACACGATGGTCGACCAGCTCTCGGCCTTCGCCGACGAGGTGACCCGCGTCGCCCGCGAGGTCGGCACCGAGGGCAACCTCGGCGGCCAGGCCACGGTCCGGGGCGCCTCGGGCACCTGGAAGGACCTGACCGACAACGTCAACGTGATGGCCTCCAACCTCACCGGGCAGGTGCGTTCGATCGCCCAGGTCGCCACCGCCGTGGCCCGCGGCGACCTCTCCCGCCGGATCACCGTGGAGGCCAAGGGCGAGGTCGCCGCCCTCGCCGACACCATCAACACCATGGTGGACACCCTGTCCGCCTTCGCCGACGAGGTGACCCGCGTCGCCCGCGAGGTCGGCACCGAGGGCCGGCTCGGCGGCCAGGCCAGGGTGCCGAACGTGGCCGGCACCTGGAAGGACCTCACCGACAACGTCAACTCCATGGCGAACAACCTGACCGGACAGGTCCGGAACATCGCCCAGGTCACGACCGCCGTAGCCAACGGCGACCTGTCGAAGAAGATCGACGTCGACGCCCGGGGCGAGATCCTGGAGCTGAAGACGACCATCAACACCATGGTCGACCAGCTGTCCTCGTTCGCGGCCGAGGTGACCCGCGTGGCGCGCGAGGTCGGCAGCGAGGGCCGGCTCGGCGGCCAGGCCGAGGTCGAGGGGGTTTCCGGTACCTGGAAGCGGCTGACCGAGAACGTCAACGAGCTGGCGGGCAACCTCACCCGCCAGGTTCGCGCCATCGCCGAGGTCGCGAGCGCCGTCGCCGAGGGCGACCTCACCCGCTCGATCACCGTCGAGGCGTCGGGCGAGGTGGCCGAGCTCAAGGACAACATCAACGCCATGGTCGGCTCGCTGCGCGAGACGACGCGGGCCAACCAGGAGCAGGACTGGCTCAAGTCCAGCCTGGCCCGGATGTCCGCGCTGATGCAGGGCCACCGCGACCTGGCCGTCGTCGCCGAACTCGTCATGGACGAGCTGACGCCTCTCGTCGCCGCCCAGTACGGCGCGTTCTACCTCGCCGAGGAGGGCGCCGACGGCGTCGAGCTGGGCCTCGTCGGCTCCTACGGACGCCCCGCGGGCGACCAGGACCGGGTCCGCTTCCGGCTGGGCGAGTCGCTCGTCGGACAGGCCGCCCGCAGCCGCCGTACCATCGCCGCCGAGAACGTCCCCGCCGACTACGTCACGATCTCCTCGGGCCTCGGCAGCACGCCCCGGGGCAGCCTCGTGGTGCTGCCGGTCGTCGTCGAGGAGCAGGTGCTCGGCGTCATCGAGCTGATGTCCTTCAGCCCCTTCACCTCCGTGCACCGGGACTTCCTGGAACAGCTCATGGAGACCGTCGGCGTCAACCTGAGCACCATCGTCGCCAACGCCCGCACCGACGAACTCCTGGACGAGTCCCAGCGCCTTGCCGGCGAACTCCGCTCGCGCACCGAGGAACTCCAGGTGCGGCAGGAGGAACTCCAGCGCTCCAACGCCGAGCTGGAGGAGAAGGCGGCCCTGCTCGCCACGCAGAACCGCGACATCGAGGCCAAGAACCTCCAGATCGAGCAGGCCCGGCAGGAGCTGGAGGACCGCGCCCAGCAGCTCGCCCTGGCCTCCACGTACAAGTCGGAGTTCCTGGCCAACATGAGCCACGAACTGCGCACCCCGCTCAACAGCCTGCTGATCCTGGCCCAGCTGCTGGCCCAGAACCCGACCCGCAACCTCACGGCCAAGCAGGTCGAGTACGCCGGCATCATCCACTCGGCCGGATCCGACCTGCTCCAGCTGATCAACGACATTCTCGACCTCTCCAAGGTGGAGGCCGGGAAGATGGACCTCAACCCGGAGCGCGTGTCCCTGCGCAGGCTCCTCGACTACGTCGAGGCCACGTTCCGCCCCCTCACCTCGCAGAAGAGCCTCGCCTTCAAGGTCTCCACGGCCCCCGGCGTCCCCGTCGACCTCGTCACCGACGACACGCGGCTCCGGCAGGTGCTGCGCAACCTGCTGTCGAACGCCGTCAAGTTCACCGAGCACGGCAGCGTCGAGCTGCGCATCGAACCGGCCTCGGACGGCGAGTTGCCCGTGTCCGTGCACCGCGGCGGCCCCGTCGTCGCCCTCCGCGTCGCCGACACCGGCATCGGCATCGCCCCCGAGAACCTGGAGGCCATCTTCGGCGCCTTCCAGCAGGCCGACGGGACGACCAACCGCAAGTACGGCGGCACCGGCCTGGGCCTCTCCATCAGCCGCGAGATCGCGCATCTGCTCGGCGGCGCCCTCACCGTCACGAGCGTGCCCGGCGAGGGCAGCACCTTCACCCTCTACCTCCCCGTCACCCGCACCGACTTCACCGAGCAGCCCGACCCCGCCGCCCCGCCGGCGGACCCCTCGACGGCGCTCACCGTCCCGGCCCGGGCCCGGGGCGGCGCGCTGGCGCTGCCCGGCGCCCCGACCGCGCGCCCGGCCCGGCGTCTCCTCGTGATCGAGGAGCGTCCGCGCGGGCTCCTCGCCGTCGTCGCCGAGAACGCGGTCACCCAACTCGCGGCCGACGGCGGGCACACGGGCCGGTCGGACATCGAACTGATCGCGGTCGTCGGCCCCCAGGAGGCCGCCTCCGCGCTCGCCACCCAGCCGTTCCACTGCGTCGTGCTCGACGTCGACATGGCGGACGGCGACGCCCTGCGCTTCCTGGACGCCATGGACGGCGACGAGGCGCTGCGCACCGTCCCCGTCCTCGCCCACAACAACCGCCGGCTCCCCGCCGACGAGGAGGGCGCCCTCCAGACCCTCGCCCGCCGCCGTCCGCTGGAACTCCTCTCCAGCCTCGACGAGCTGCGCGAGCGGATCGCCCTCCACCTGTCCGCGGAGCAGCCAGGCGACGTCGTGCCCCTGGTACGAGGCGATCACTGGGCGCCCGCACCCCAGGCCATCGACACCACCCTGCGCGGCAGGACCGTCCTCGCCGTCGACGACGACGCCCGCAACCTGTACGCCCTCAGCGGCATCCTGGAGCTGCACGGCATCACCGTGCTGCACGCCGAGAACGGGCGGAAGGGGATCGAGACGCTCCTGGCGAACCCGGCCGTCGCCCTCGTCCTGATGGACGTGATGATGCCGGAGATGGACGGCTACACGGCGACCGCGCGGATCAGGGAGCTGCCGCAGTACGCGGACCTGCCCGTGATCGCCGTCACCGCGAAGGCCATGCCCGGCGACCGGGAGAAGAGCCTCGCGTCCGGGGCCAGCGACTACGTCACCAAGCCCGTCGACGCCGACGAACTCATCGCCTGCGTCCGCCGCTGGCTCGACGGCGGGGCGGCCTCGTGACCGTTCCCGCGGGACCGCCCCCCGCCCCCCGCCCAGCCCCGGAGTGCCGGACCGGCGCACCCCGGCCCCGTCCGCACGGCGGCCCCGGGGCTGCCCCGACCGAGGAGTCGCCGACGTGAGTGGCCCCCGCTTCCCGGGCGGAGACCCGTCCGCCGGCCTCCCCGAGGCAGGCGCCGCCGCGCCCCCGACATCCGGCACCGCCGTCCCGTACCCCGCCGACGGCCGGCTGGCCGCCACGGTGGAACGGCTGCGCGGCGAGGTGCGCGCGGCGCACGCGGCGGCCGAGGGCCGCGCCCTGATCGAACTCGCCAAGGGGGTCATCGTCGAGCGCCTGGGCTGCGGCCCCGCCCAGGCGGCCCGCCAGCTCGCGGAGCTCGCCGACCGGGCCGGACTGTCCCGGCTGGAGCTGGCCGCGGACATCATCAACCAGGCGGCCCGGGACCGGATGGCCGAGGCGGCGGACGAGTTCGTGAGGACGGCCGTCGACGAGCCCGCCGCCACCGCCCCCGACGCCTCGGTCGCCGTGCGGCTGCGCACGGCGGAGAGCGCGGCGCTCAGCGCCGGCGACACCCAGGCCGTCGCCGAGTCGCTGCTCCGGCACGCCCTCGAACCCCTGGGCGCCGTCGCCGTGGCGATCTGGACCACGGGCCCGGACACCTCGCTGAGCCTGCGCGGGCACGCCGGCTTCGGCCTCGACGAGGCGGCCCGCTGGCACTACGTGCCGCCGGGGGTGACCACCGCGGCCCGCCAGGCGCTCATCGGGCGCCGCACCGTCCGGTACGCCTCCCTGGCGGCCGCGGGCATCCCCTCGATCGGCCGCGCGCGCCATCCCGACGGCGGCCGGGTCGTCGTCCCCGCCGGGACCGGCGGTCGCATCCACGGCGTCCTGGAGATCTGCTGGGCCCGTCCGCTCGACCCCCTGCCGCAGGCCGTGGAGCGCCAGATCGAGGCCCTCGCCGAGCTCTGTGCCCACACCCTGGAGGCGCTGCCCGAGGCGTCCCCCGGGGGCTCCTCCGTCCCCGGCGGCTTCCCGGTCCCCGGCGGGCACGGGGCGCCGGCACTGGCCGAACTCTCGGACGGGCTCTACGACCCCGCCCTCGTCCTCACCCCCCACCTGGACGAGGCGGGGAAGCTCGTCGACTTCCGCATCCGGCACGCCAACGCGCACTTCCGGGATCCGGCCGGACGGCCCCGCGGCTCCGTCGACGGGGCCCTGCTCCTGGAGGCGTACCCGGCGACGGCGGGCGGCAGCGAACTCTTCGAACGGATCGAGCGGGTCTATGCCACGGGGGAGCCGTTCCGCGCCCGCCGGACCCGGCTCACGGCCCTGGTGGACCAGGTGCCGCTCGCCTCGCTCGCCGACATCAGCATCAGCCGGTACGGTGCGAGCGTCCTGCTCATCTGGCGCGTCGAGGACGAGTCGGCTCGCCTCGCCAGCCTCCTCCAGCACGCCCAGCGCCTCGGCCGGGTCGGCGCCTTCGAGGAGGACGTCGTCGCCGGGGACATCACCTGGAACGGCCAGCTGTACGAGCTCTTCGGCCGCATGCCGACGGAGCCCCCGGTCGCCCTGCGCGACCTCGCCGCCCACGCCCACCCCGACGACGCCGGCACCATCCGCCGCTTTCTCCAGAAGGTGCTGCACCAGCGGCGGGTGGGCTCCACCGCCTTCCGCATGCTCCGCCACGACGGCGTCACGCGGCACATCCGGGTGACCGCCGAACCCGCCCCGGGCACCGACGGCGGTCTCCAGGCAGTCCGGGGCGCCTACCAGGACATCTCGGCGCAGCACTGGACCGAGGTCGCCCTCACGGCCACCCGCGACCGGCTGGCGGCGACGGAGGAGGCGGCCGAGGAACGCAACCGGCTCACCCTCCAGCTCCAGCACGCCATCATGCCGCCGGCCAAGCCGCCGCTCGACGCGCCGGGACTCGACGTCGCCGTGCGCTACCGTCCCGCCGAGTCCGATTCCCTGGTGGGCGGCGACTGGTACGACGCGGTCGTGCTGCCGTCCGGGAAGGTGCTCCTGTGCGTCGGGGACGTCGCCGGCCACGGCGTGGAGGCCGCCACCGGCATGGTGGTGCTGCGCAACGCCCTCCGCGGCCTCGCCGTCACGGGCGCGGGCCCGGGGCAGTTGCTGTCCTGGCTCAACAGCGTCGCCCACCACCTCACCGCCCATCTGACGGCCACCGCCGTGTGCGGCATCTACGACCCCGGGAGCCGCACGTTGCGCTGGGCCCGCGCGGGACACCTCCCGCCGGTGCTGGTCCGCGGCGACGAGGCACTCGACCTGCCGCTCCTGCACGGGCTGTTGCTGGGGGCCCTCGCGGAGGCCGAGTACGAGGAGGCGGAGCTGCGGCTCGAACCCGGTGACACGCTGCTGATGTACACCGACGGGCTCGTCGAGCGGCGGGACACCGCCGTCCACGATTCCGTCGCCCAGCTGCTCACCGTCGCCCGGCAGCCGTCCGACAGCCTCGAACGCCGGCTGGACCAGCTGCTGGCGCGCAGCAAGTCGGACACGGACGACGACACGTGCGTGGTCGGTGTCCAGGTGTCATGACCCCGCCCGTCCGCCCCAAGACCGGCCCCCACCCCCATGGAAAGCAGGGAACATGTCCGAGCGGGAACCGAACTTGGATGTCGACGTCGAGATCCGCGACGACCGCACGGCGGTGCTGACCGTCGAGGGTGAGCTGGACATGGAGACGGCCGGCCGGCTGGAGGACCTTCTGGCGGAACAGTTCGGCCAGGGGCGGCGCCGTCTCGTGCTGGACCTGTCCGCCCTCGGCTTCATGGACTCCTCGGGGCTGAACGTCCTGATCAGGGCGGTCAACAGGGCACGGGAGACCGGCGGCGACCTGTATCTCGCCGCGCCGACCCCGGCCGTGCGCCGCATCCTGGAGATCACCGGCGTGACGACGATGACCCCGCCGCACGACGGCGTGGCGGACGCGCTGGCCGCGGCCGGCGGCGCGAGATAGCGGACGGGTGGGCCGGTCCCGTGCACGGGACCGGCCCGGGTAAGAGGAAGAGGAGGACCGTGCACGAGATCGCCGAGATGGAGCAGGCGCTCCGCCGGGCGGCTCCGCACCGGCTCGTGGGGGTCGTCGAGGACGCCCTGAGGGAGCACTGCGGGGCGCTTCGGGTGGAACTCCGCCTGGCCGACTACGGTTTGCGGACGCTCCAGCTCGTCGGGCACGTCTCCGGGGCGGATCCGTCGGTGCCGATCCACGACAGTCCCCAGGGGCGCGCCTTCGGCGCCCAGGAGCCGCACGTGATCCGGGAGCCCGGGGCGCTCCGGCTCCACCTGCCCGTCACCGTCCGCGGGGACCGGCTGGGGGTACTGACGGCCGAGCTGCCCCCGGAGGCCGACCTCAGGCCGCTGCTGCCGGGGCTCGCCCAGGTCTGCGAGGCGCTCGGCCACGAGATCCTGGTGGCGGAGCGCGACACGGACCTGTACGTCCTGGCGCGACGTGCCACACGGCTCACGCTCGCGGCGGAGATGCAGTGGCAACTGCTGCCCGGCCGTTCCTGCGCCCGTCCCGAGTTCGCCCTCGCCGCCCATCTGGAGCCCGCCTACGCCATCTTCGGCGACAACTACGACTGGTCGGTCTCGGACGGCCGGCTGACCCTGACGGTCACCAACGGCATGGGGGAGGGCATCGAGGCCGCCCTGCTGACGAACCTCGCGATCAACGCGCTCCGCAACGCCCGCCGGGCCGGCCTCCCGCTGGCGGACCAGGCGGCGCTGGCGGACCAGGCCGTGTACGCCCATTACCGGGGCGAGGCCTTCGTGTCGGTGCTGCTGCTCTGCTTCGACCTGGCCACGGGCGAGGTGGAGGCTGTGGACGCCGGATCGCCCCGTCTGTGGCGGCAGCGGGGGCAGGCGGTGGAGTCCATCGGCTTCGAGGCGCAGCTGCCCCTCGGCATGTTCGAGGACACCGTGTACGTGCCCGAGCGGTTCTCGGTGCGGCCGGGCGACCGGCTGCTGTTCGGCAGCGACGGCGTGTACGCGGCCGTCTCGCCCGCGGGGGAGAGCTACGGGGACCGGGCGCTGGCCCGCGCGCTGCGGGGGACGCGGTTGTTGCCGCCCACGCACGTGCCGCAGGCGGTGCTCCGGGAGCTCGCCGTCCACCACGGCGGCAGCCCGCTGGAGGACGACGCCCTGGTCGTCTGCCTCGACTGGCACGGCACCGTGTCAACAGTTGCCGTGTGACAACTGTATCCTTGGGGCAACACCTGGCGGGTGCCCGGAAGAACGCCGTCAAGGACGACCAGAGGTGGCAATGAGGACATTGGGTGCGCGCCCGGCCGGAGCCGGCGTCGCGCGGGGATCAGGCCGAACTGACGTCCTTCAGCGGCGTGCGGGCGGGTGACGAGGCGGCAGCTCCGCCCCCTCCCACGGCCTCGTGGAAGCCAGTGAGCCCCCGTAGCAGCGCCTTGCGGCTCGTCGGCGACATGTCCGCGATGACCGCGAGGAGGGCCTCCTCGCGCTGGGCCCTGAGGTCCCGCAGGTACGCCTTGCCGTGCACGGTCAGGTGCAGCTCCAGCTGCCGACGGCTCACGGGGCTGGGCAGCCGCTGCACGAAGCCCAGCGCCTCCAGCCGGTCGCACATGCGGCTCACCGAGGGCGGTGCGGAGCCGAGCAGGTCGCCCAGGGTGCGCAGGCTGATGCCCTCCTCGCGGTCCAGGCTGTACAGCACGCGCAGCTGACTCGCCGAGACAGGTGTCGACGACACCATGTCCCGGCCGCGCTCCCACAGCACCTCCAGCAGCTCGATGAGCTCCCGTGCGGACTCGGCCGTCCGCTGCGGTTCCCGCGGCGGCGGGGCGGGGTTGCCCTTCATGCCTGCCGACCCTCCTCGGACGTCCCGGGCCGGGTACGGCGGCCTTGCGACGGACCGGTCATCTCCACATCTCTCCAGAAGGCGGTACGGATCCGGTGGATCGACACGTGACAGTGGGAGGCGCACTGCGCGGGGCGGCACCACACCTCCTCCTGGACTCCCTCCGTACCAGTCTCGCGCACCTGCACGCCGCGACCTCCGCCGACCTGCTGCTCGTCGACTACGGATTCACGACCCTGCGCCCCGTGGAGCCCGTCCAGACACCGGCCGGGATACCGCACGCGCCCGTGGACGCGGGCCCCGCCGGCCGCGTCTTCCGCACCCAGCAACCATATCTTTTCCGTGATGTCGGGCCCACGGCGACCGTTTACCTGCCCGTCACGGTCCGCGGCGACCGGTTCGGCGTCCTGGTCGTCGTCCTGCCCGCGGACCGGTCCACCGCGGAGACCACCGCGAGCCTCGCCCGGGTCGCCGAGACCCTCGGACACGCCCTGCGCGTCGCCGACCGCCACACCGACCTGTACCGCCGCACCCGCAGGACGCACGCCCTCAGCGTCGCCGGGGAGATGCAGTGGGACACCCTGCCGGGCCGGGCCTGCGCCGGACCGGCCTTCGACCTCCACGCCCACTGGGAGCCCGCCTACACCTCCGGAGGACACCTCCTGGACTGGAGCGCCACCGAGCGGGACCTGGTGATCGTCGTCGCCGACGGCGCCGGCCCCGGCACCCCGGCCGCCCTGGCGAGCACCCTCGCCCTGACGGCGATCCGCAACGCGCGGCGGGCAGGGCTCGACCTGGTGACCCAGGCCAGCCTCACCGACCAGGCGCTCTACGGGCAGTACCGCGGGGAGCACCCGCTCTCCGCCCTGCTGCTCCGGCTCGACCTGACCACCGGCGAGGCCGAGGTGGTGGACGCCGGGTCGCCGGCGCTCTGGCGTGTCCGCTCCACCGTGACCGAGCGCATCGAACTGGACCGCCAACTGCCCCTGGGCATGTTCGAGGAGACCGTCTACGCCCCCCAGCGCCTGCGCCTCCTGCGCGGCGACCGGCTGGTCTTCGTCGCCCACGGCACCGGAGGGCCGACGGCCGGCGACGGGCACGAGGCGCCGGACGGACCCGTCGCCCGCGCCCTCACCGGCACGCGCCGCCGGAAGGGCGCGGACGTCCCCCGGGCCGTCGTACGGGCGCTGCGCGGGACACCCCGTGGCGCGCCGGACGCCGTCCTCGTACTCTGCCTCGACTGGCGCGGCCACGAGGCCGGGACCCCGGGCGAGGGACGGCACGGTGGGCCCACGCCGACCGCGTCGGCGTCCCCTTGACGCGCTGTCGGCGGGTGTGATCCGCGTGCGGGCGGTGTGGGAACCATGAAGAGGGGAAAGGCGGGTACGAGGAGCCCAGCCGCCGACCCAGGACGAGGGGAGCACCAGCGCCATGACGGACGCGATCACCGCGGAACGCGCGGTCCCGGAGCCTCTGCTGTCCGCGGGTGCCGTCTACGACGACACCTCCAGGGGCGGGGCGATCGCCTCCGCCCGCGCGTTCACGGCCGACTTCCTCGCGGCCGCCCCGATCGTGCTGCCCGGACCGGTCGGTGAGGAGCGTGTCGAGCTCGCGAAGCTGGTGGTCAGCGAACTGGTCACCAACGCGATCCGGCACACGGCCGGCCCCTGCCGGCTCCTCCTCGAACTGGGCCGCGACAGCCTGGAGATCTCGGTCTTCGACCAGGAGGCCGCCGCCCCGGTGCCCCGCGGCCACGACCCCCGCCGCATCGGTCAGCACGGCGTCGAGATCGTCGTCGCCGTCTGCGAGGGCCTGACCGTGGAGCCCACTCCGGAGGGGAAGCGGGTCCGCGCCCGCCTCTCCCTCCTGCCGGAGTACGCCGGCACGGCGAACCCGCCGGACCGGCGATCGCGCTGACGCCGCGGCGGCCGTGATCCGGCGGCCGGTCACCGCCGGTCGTCCGCCCGGCGGCGGGCCCGGCGTTCCACCGAGCGCCGCTCGGTCTCGGTCAGGCCGCCCCACACGCCCGACGGCGGGTGCGGCTGCGCCAGGGCCGAGCGCAGGCACGGTTCGCGTACCGAGCAGCGCCCACAGACCCTCTTGGCCTCCTCCGCCTGGACGAGGGCGGGGGAGCCGGTCCCCACCGGGAAGAACAGATCGGGGTCGACCTCCTGGCAGGCCGCGGCCGCACGCCAGCCGTCCATGTGAGCCTCCTGGTGCATGAGTAGGGTTTCGTGTCCCCGTTCGCCTGACCGTTCGTCCGTCCGTGAAACCCGGGCGGGACCCCTCCGGCGCGTCACCGGGGCCCTCGCCGCGGACCGCGGGGCGCGGGCGCGATGCTCCACCACGTCATCGCCACAGCGACACCGAACACCAGGACCAGCATGACCGGCACGACGGAATCCTTCCGGGAGCGGACCGCGTTCGAGGATCCGACTGACCGCGAACACCACGCCGAAACGCCTCCCTCCGCCATGAACCCGGAGGGCCGGGGAACGCGGTACAAGTCCCTGACGGCCTTTCACGACCTTCACCCGATCACGACACCATCGGCACATCCACGACGGCGGCACGAGGTGTAACAGAGACGGGACGGGTCAAGCGGACACCGCACCCGCTCGCTGACAGCCTCTCAGCCGGAGGACCCCATGCCCCAGCACCCCGTCGCGCCGCTCCCCGCACCGCGCGTCCTCACCCAGTCCATGGCCATGGAACTGCTCACCCCGGACGTGGCGGTCCGGATCGACACCACCGTCGGCTACGACTCCCGCGACCCCCACGCCCTGACCATCGCCTTCCACCTCTTCGGCGAGGACCCGGTGGTCTGGCGCGCCGACCGCGAGATGATCCTCACCGGATCGCTCCAGCCCACCGGGGACGGCGAGATCCGGCTCCGTCCCGCCCCCCACGGCGGACTCCTCCTGCGGCTCGGGCCGGCCGGGCAGTGCGCCGTCGTCAGGTGCGAGCAGGAGGCACTCGGCCGCTTCGTGCGCGACACCTTCGTCCTGGTGCCGCAGGGCACGGAGGAGCGCCACATCGACTGGGGACCGCTGCTCGCGTCCCTGCGGCGCTGAAGTGGGTGAGCCGTCTCCACGCAACACGTGGGGAGTTGATGGGCGTGGACGTGAGAAGTCCGGGTAGGCGAGCAGCCTCAGGGCCACGCATCCCGATGAGGAATACACGTGAAAGGGGAATGGTGTGACGGTCACCACGATGTCGACCACGGGAGTCGAGTCCGGAGCGGGGACGCTGCCGCAGATCCCGGACACGTTGGCGGTCGCGCCCAAGGACGCGAGGGTCCTGTCGAAGGTCTTCTTCCAGGAGCTCGCGACGCTGGAGGAGGGGACGCACGAGTACCAGTACGCGCGCAACACCCTCATCGAGATGAACATGAGCCTGGTCCGCTACGCCGCCGGGCGGTTCCGCCACCGCGCCGACGAGATGGAGGACATCGTCCAGGTCGGCATGATCGGCCTGATCAAGGCGATCGACCGGTTCGAACTGTCGCGGGAGGTCGAGTTCACCACCTTCGCCGTCCCCTACATCGTCGGCGAGATCAAGCGGTTCTTCCGGGACACCTCCTGGGCGGTACACGTACCCCGCCGGCTCCAGGAGGCGCGGGTGGAGCTGGCCAAGGCGACCGAGGAACTCAGCACCCGCCTCGGCCGGATGCCGACGGTCAAGGAGCTGGCCGACCTGATGAGCCTCACCGAGGAGGAGGTCACCGAGGCGCGGCTGGCCTCCAACGGCTACAACTCCTCGTCGCTGGACGCCGCCCTCAGCGGCGAGGACGAGGACGGCGACGCCTCGCTGGCCGACTTCATCGGCAGCGAGGACCCCGCCATGGCGCTGGTGGAGGACTTCCACTCGCTGGCCCCGCTCATCGCCGACCTCGACGAGCGCGACCGCCGGATCATCCATCTGCGGTTCGTCGAGGAACTGACCCAGGCTCAGATCGGTGAAGAGCTGGGCTGCTCGCAGATGCACGTCTCGCGGCTGCTCGCGCGCACCGTGAAGCGCCTGCGGGAGGGCCTGCTGGGCACCGGCGCCGGCTGATCCGGCCGGCCCCGCACGGCTCCAGGGTTCCCGCACCGGACGCTTTTGGCGGTGCGGGAACCCTGGAGCCGTTCTCATGCGGGCGGATGCTGGCCCCGGCCCACCGGAGGGCCGGCCAGCGGCGTGGGGGAGAGCGCCGACGGCTCCTCTCCCGGTTCCAGGAGGGTGTCGGCGGCGCCCACGATCAGGGGATCGGGCCGGCCCACGACCTCGGCGTCCTTGTTGTCGTAGTCGATCCGCCACAGCAGATAGCGCATCGCCTCCAGCCGCGCCCGGCGCTTGTCGTTGCTCTTGACGACCGTCCACGGCGCGTCGGCGGTGTCGGTCGCGCGGAACATCTCGATCTTGGCGGCGGTGTACGCGTCCCACAGGTCCAGCGAGGCCAGATCCGTCGGCGACAGCTTCCACTGGCGGACCGGGTCCACCTGCCGGATCGCGAACCGGGTGCGCTGCTCGGCGCGGGAGACCGAGAACCAGAACTTGACCAGGATGATGCCGTCCTCGACCAGCATCGACTCGAAGGCCGGGCACTGCCGGAGGAAGAGCGCGTGCTGCTCCTCCGTGCAGAAGCCCATGACCTTCTCGACACCCGCGCGGTTGTGCCAGGAACGGTCGAAGAACACGATCTCGCCGTGCGCCGGCAGGTGCGGGACGTACCGCTGGAAGTACCACTGTCCCGCCTCCCGCTCGGTCGGCTTGTCCAGGGCGACGATCCGCGCCCCACGGGGGTTCAGCCGCTCCGTGAAGCGCTGGATCGTGCCGCCCTTCCCCGCGGCGTCCCGCCCCTCGCAGATCACGACCAGCCGGGCCCCCGTCTCCTTGACCCAGCGCTGCAGCTTCAGCAGCTCGATCTGCAGGACCCGCTTGGTCCGTTCGTACTCCCGGCGGCGGACCTTCCGGTCGTACGGGTAGTTCTCGCGCCAGGTCCGGATGGGTCCCCCCTGCGCGTCCAGCAGGACGGGCTGCTCCGGCTGGCTGGTGTCCACGCTCAGCCCGGCCAGCAGGTCGTCGGCGGGGTCGTCGGCGTCGCTCATGCGTCGGCTCCTTCGGCCGGGGCGTGGTCGCGGTGGCCGGGATCGAGGGCCTCGACCGTGGTGGCGTCCGGAGCGGCGGGGCCTGGGCCGTCCCCGTCGTCGTCGTGAGTGCTCATAGGGGCCCCTTGCCCCGTCGGCGGACCGACACGAGCGTGACTGCCGACACATCACCCGGACGGCGCTGTCGGGCCGGAGGGCGCCCCGCCCCGCGGAACGCCCTCCGGCCCGGCGGATCCCGCTCGGACGAAGGTCACGGTCACCCGCTCGAAGCCCAGGCCCCGCAGCAGTTCCCGCAGCATCGCGGCGGTGTTCCGTTCCGCCCGGGACGTCAGGTCGGACTCGCGGGCGGCGTCGCCGATGCGCTGGGCGGCGAGGACGTGGACGGCCTGCTCGCTCGCGGGGTTGTCCGAGAAGAGGTCGCCGATCCGGTCGAGCAGCCCGCGCTGCTTCGACACGGCGTACGACCGCTCCGGATCGAGCGCCGGGGCGGCCGGCCGGGCGTGCGGCAGCCGGAGGGTGGCCTCGGTCCGGTCGGCGTCGACGGTCACGGCGTCGTCCCCGAGGCCGCCGAACTCGACGTAGGAGGCGACGCTGCCGATCGCCACGTACAGGGTGCGGGTGCCGCGGATCGCGTCCGGCAGGAACCGCGCGTCGTGCTCCAGGTCGACCACCACCTGGTAGGTCCCCGCCGCACCCTCGTACCGGCTCAGGTCCTGGACGGACTTCAGGACGGCGGGGCCGGAGCGGTCCTTCACGTCCGTCCCGAAGACGTCCAGGCCGGGCACCCGGAGGAACTGGCCGATCAGCATGAGGGCGACGGCGAGCACGAGCAGGACGACGGCGGCGAGGGGCCACCTCCCTCCGGGGCGCTTCCACGAACGGCGGGCCGGCGCGGGTCGGTTCTCGGTCTCTTCTCCCATGCGGGCCGGATGCCCGAGCCCGCCGCTCCCACACCCAACTCCACCGGAAACGCGCGCTGTTGGGGCCCGAGGGGAGGGTGGTTCGGAGGTGAGTGCCCCGGGGGACCGCAGGGCATGCGGTCCCCCGGCACGGGTACGCGGGACCCGTTGACGCGAGGACCCCAAGGGGAGGAGACGGCTCATGTTCGGTCGGAGAGCGTCGAAGGGACGGGGCGGTGCGCCCGCCGGAGAGGACGGGAGCGACGGGGGTGACGGCCGTGACGGGGGAGACGCGAGGGGGGCGGGCGGCGTTGCGCCGGCCGGCGGGAGCCCGGAGCGGAAGCAGCCGGACACCGCGGCGCCTCGGGCCGCGGTCCCGGTCCGGCGCGGCCCTGGTCGGTCCGTGCGAGCGCTCGTCGCCCTCACGGCCCTCGCGGGCATGGTGGCGTTCGCCGTGGTCCTGGCCCGGCTGACGCTGGAGGCCTCGCCGGCCTCCGTGCCCCTCACCCACAGCAACCTGACGCCCGGGCGCTCGATCGAGGCCTACCTCGGCCGGCCCGCGTTCGTGGACACGGTCAAGCAGCTCGGGGGCAACATCCTCCTCGGCGTCCCCTTCGGGATCCTGCTGCCGCTGCTGTCCCGCAAGGCCCGCGGCTTCCTCCGCGTCGCGCTCCTCACCGCGGCCACCATGCTGCTCGTGGAGCTGGTGCAGGGGGCACTCGTCACGGGCCGCGCCTTCGACATCGACGACGTCCTCCTCAACACGACGGGAGCGCTGCTCGGCTACGTGACCGTCGGCCGGCGGCTGGGCCGGGCCGTGCACCCCCGCACCCGCCCCCGCTGGTGGCAGCGCCGGCGCCGGGCCCGTACCTCCGCATGACAGCCGGGACGGCGGGCTCCGGCGCGGGGACCGGCCGAGGGCACCCGCCGCTCAGGCCGCGCCCGCCCGCAGGTCGTCCGGGCCGTCGAGCTGCTGGCCTACGAGGGCGCGAACGGCGTCGTGGTGGTGACCGGGGAGGGGCACTCCTTCGCGATCCTGGAAGGCCATCCCATCCTGGCCGGAACCCTGCCCGAAGCGGTGCGCGACGACTACTGCTCTGTCCGCCACCAGGACGGCGCTCCCGTCGGGGCCAGGCTGTGGCGGGGATGCGGTCCCTCCGTGGCTCCGGGGGACCTGATCGGAATGGTCTACGACCCGGCGGGGCGAGTGGCTCCGCGCGGGATCGAAGGGCCTGGCGCACTGCTGTGGGGACTCGTCAGGACGGTGATGCTGCTTCTGGCGTTCGCCGTGGTCTGCTTCGTCGCCGTCGTACGGTCCTACTGCATGCCGCCGTCCGCCCAGTCGGACCACCCGAGTGGGTGCGGGCCCGCGTCCCCGTCCCGAACGGACACTTGCCAGTTCCGCCTCGCGGCGACGTCGCATCACGGCGGCGACCAGGCCGGCGGCGGTGACCCCGGCCACCGAGACCAGCGCCGTCGTCCCGCGCCGCCCGGGAAACAGGTCGTCGTACCAGCCGAGCGCCAGGCACAGGACCAGAGCCGGCCCTCCGATCAGGGCGGTGCGGCGCGGTCCGCCGGTGAGCCCGGCGAACGCGGGCCCCAGTGCCACGAGAGGCAGCAGCCCGACGGTCGGCCCGGCGGCGATGTCGGCGATCGCGGTGACCGCCATGACGACGAAGGGGAGGAGGGAGAGGGCGCGTGTTCCGGTCGGCTGCTGGTTGGACAAGGTTCTCCCCGGTGGCTCCGGTGGTGCCACCCCCGCTGCGTGCCGACACCGTCCCTGCGGCATCCGACGAGGGCGCCTGGCTACCTTTAGCCTATGCAACGATCCTGTGTGCGCCGGGACGGCTTCGCGAAGGGGTGACCGAATCGATTCCCGCGTCGGAACCAGACGTGTGCCCGCCCGTGGGAGGGTAAGGGGAGCCTCGGGTGGCGTGTCATGGACCCGGCCCGGCCTCTGGTGCGGGATGTTCGTCCCGGCGACTGTGAGTGTGCGGAGGTGTCCCGGTGGAGGCGAGCGACGGCAAGCGGAATCGGCCCGAGCCTCCGTCCCGGGCGCCGTCGGAGCCTTCGAAGCGGCCGGCTCCGCTGACGCGTCTGCGGGCTGCCGTGTCGGGGCCGCCGCCGGGGCCGTCGCGGCCGGAGTTCTGGCGCAGCCCGCTGCGAGGGCTGTGGCTGACCGCTGTGCTCGGACTCGTCCTGCTGGTCGGCATCACGCTGCTGTTCGTCACGGGCCTGCTGTCGTACGCCGCGTACAACCCGGACCTGTCGCCGGTCAACGACCAGACGCCGGACAAGGGGTGGCTCGGCTTCTACCTGTTCTCCTGGCCGACCTCGCCGTACTGGCTCTACCGGGTGAACCAGGGCGTACACGTGGTCCTGGGCGTCGTCCTCGTGCCGGTGCTGCTGGCGAAGTTGTGGTCGGTCATCCCCAAGCTGTTCCAGTGGCCGCCCGTACGGTCGGTCAGCCACGGCATCGAGCGCCTGTCCTTGCTCCTGCTGGTGGGCGGCGCGCTCTTCGAGTTCGCCACCGGCATCCTCAACGTCCAGCTGCACTACATCTTCCCGGGCTCCTTCTACGTCCTCCACTTCTATGGGGCGTGGGTGTTCATCGGCGCCTTCGTCGTGCACGTGGCCTTCCGGCTGCCGCGTGCCCTGCGCGCTGTGAGGTACGGACGCGAGCTGCCGGAAGCAGGTACGGAGGAGGCGGCCGGCCTTGCGTCGCCCCGGCCGGCGCCGCCGACCATCTCAAGGCGGGGAGCCCTGGGCATGGTCGGACTGGGCTCCCTGGCGCTGTTCGTGGTGACGGCCGGGCAGAGCGTGGGCGGCTGGTGGCGTCAGACGGCGCTGCTCGCCCCGCACGGCGCGGATCCCGGCTCCGGGCCGAACGGTTTCCAGATCAACAAGACCGCGGCTTCCGTGGGGATCCGGCCCAGCGACATCGGCCCCGCCTGGCGGCTGACCGTACGCAGCGCGGGCCGTCTGGTCGTGCTGACCCGAGGCGAGCTGCTGGCCATGGAGCAGCACGAAGCGGCTCTGCCCATCGCCTGCGTGGAGGGCTGGTCGACCCCCGACCAGCTGTGGAGCGGCGTGCGGCTCACCGACCTGGCCGCACTGGTCGGACGGGGCACGGGCACGCCACCGGCCCTGGTGGAATCGGTACAGCGGGGAGGGGCGTTCAGCTCCGTCGTGCTGAGGGACAACCAGGTACGCGACCACCGTTCACTCCTGGCCGTACGCGTCAACGGAGCCGTGCTCTCGCGGGACCACGGCTACCCGGCCCGGGTGATCGTCCCCGGGGCTCCCGGCGTCCACAACACCAAATGGGTCACCCGGATCACCTTCGGAGAGCCGGCATGAGCCACATGACCGCCTTCCGCCGCCGTTACGGAGCCTCCCCGCTCCACCTGCTCCTGGTCCTGGCCTCCTTCGCCCTCGCGGCCTACGCCGGTGTGCGACTGCTCAAGGGAGACACCTTGGGCGTGGCCCTGTGGTTCGTGGGGGCGGCACTCCTCCACGACCTCGTGCTGCTCCCCTTGTACGCGGTTACCGACCGTGCCGCGCAGCACCTGTTTCGCGAGATCCCGGGGCAGGGGCAGGGGCAGCCGAGGTCGAGCGTCAACCACGTGCGTGTTCCCCTCTTCGTCTCGGGCCTTCTGCTGCTGGTCTGGTGGCCACTGATCCTGGGCCTGGTCGACCGCTACACCGCGTACACAGGGCTCCCGGCCGACGGGTTCCTGGAGCGCTGGCTGCTGATCACGGCTGCGCTCTTCGTCGTCTCGGCAGCGATCCTCGTCGTCCGCAGGTGGCATGAATCGGCGCCTCGACGACGCGCGGCACGACGCGAGCGACGGGCACGCGAAGCCGTGCGGTGACGGCGAGGCCGGTGGCTGGGGACCCGGCCGGTGCCGGCCCCGCTGACGGTCCCGCCCGCAGGGCGCGTGGTCGGGCCGTGCGGAAGGGTGGGTTCCATGACGTACGACGAAGGGCTGGCCCAGCGGATCCGGGAAGGGCTCGGTGAGCGGCCGGGCCTCACCGAGAAGCGGATGTTCGGCGGGCTGGCCTTCCTGCTGGGCGGGAACATGACCGTGGGCGTGGTCGGCGACGAGCTGATCGCCCGGGTGGGCCCCGATCAGGCCGAGGAGGCCCTGGACCGCCCGGAGGCCCGCCCGATGGACTTCACCGGCAAGCCGATGCGCGGCTGGGTGACCGTCGGCGGCCCCGCGCTCGCGGAGGACCGGGTCCTCGACCACTGGATCACGACGGCCGTGGATTTCGCGAGCACACTTCCGCCCAAGTGACTGAGGATCGCGGCCGGACGGCCTGGCTCAGACCGGGCGTTCCAGGAGCGCCTTGAGGCATGCCAGGTCCTTGCTCTGGGCGCGCCGCATCGCGGCCGCCATCGCGGGGGCGGCGAGTGCGGCGAATCCGCTGGGCTCCCCCCGGTTCCGCAGCGTCATGAGGGTGCGGCCGCCGGCTTCCCCGTGCGGTTCCCACGTGTAGGTGGTCTCCATGGGGAAGGGGCCCTCGTTGGTCCGCATCACCAGCCTCCGGCCCGGCTCGTAGGCGGCGATCTCGTACGTGTAGGCGAGGCGCCGACCGAGGAAGCGGGCGGTGAACGAGACGCGGGAGCCGATCGCGACGGTTGGCGGGGTCTGCCAGGCGACGGAGTCGATGTTGGCGTACCACTCCGGGGCGTGCGAGGGGTCGGCCGCATAGGCGGCCACCCGGTCGCACGGGACGCCGATCACCGTCTCGGTCAGGACGTCGACCTTCATCGGGGTCCTCCGACGGTGAAGAAGGGACGGGGCGTGCCCGACTCGTCGTAGTCCTTCAGGCGGGTCATCAGGGTGCCCCAGGTCTCGCTGATCATCGGGAGCTCGGCCTCGCCGTCCGGGAAGCCGGAGTGGGAGAAGGCGACGCGGGTGCCGCCGCCGGGGGCGTCGGAGAGGTCCCAGGTGATGGTGGTGCCGGCCCAGTGGGGCGGGAACGCGCCGATGTTCACCCAGACGACGCGGTCCTCGTCGGCCCGCTCACGGCGGAGCTGGAAAGGCTCGGGGATGCCCGGGAAGTTGAAGAAGAGGACCTCGTCCTTGCGGTTCACGTCGTTCGTCCACCAGCCGGTGAGGCCGTCGTGGGTGTTGAGCGACTCCAGTACGCGGGTCCGGCCGGTGGCGATGTCGGTCTCGTGGGTGATGGCGGTCATGGAGTGCTCCTGGTGGTGCGGGGTTCCCTGAGGAATTATTTGAGTCCAGACTAAAATAAGCCCGTCTGGGGCAGCAAGCTGAAGCCTCGACTAAAATTCGAGGGATGGACGCGGTACAAGTGATAGCCGAGCCCAGGCGGCGCGAGATCCTCCGGCTGATCTGGGACGACGAGCTGTCGGCGGGGGACATCGCGGCCCGCTTCGAGGTCACCTTCGGGGCGGTCTCCCAGCACCTCAAGGTGCTGCGGGACAGCGGCCTGGTGACGCTGCGCAAGGACGGGACCAAGCGGTTCTACCGCGTCGACCGGGAGGCGCTGGGCCCGCTCGCCGACTACCTCCAGGCGATGTGGGGCACGAAGCTCGACACCTTGGCCCGGCTCGCCGAAGAGGCCGAACGGAACGGGACCCCCTCATGACGACACCCCCGCCCGCCACGGACACCGTCACCCTGGAACGGCACATCGCCGCCCGCCCCGAGACCGTCTTCGGGTTCTTCACCGACCGCGAGAAGTGGCTGTCCTGGATGGGCGCCGACGGCACCTTCTCCTTCGAGCCCGGTGGCGCGTACCGCACCCGCGTCACCGGCGAGAACATCGCCTCCGGCCGCTTCCTCGCCGTCGAACCGCCCAAGCGGCTCGTCTTCACCTGGGGCTGGGAGGCAGGACCCATGCCCGTTCCACCCGGATCCAGCACCGTGGAAATCACCCTGGAGCCCACGGCCGAGGGCACCTTGCTGCGCCTGGTCCACAGCGGACTCCCCTCCCCGGGGGCATGCGCCGCGCACGCCGAGGGCTGGCAGCACTACGTCGGCCGGCTCGCCGTCCGGGCCGAGGGCGGCGACCCCGGCCCCGATGCCTGGATGGAGACGTCCTCGGGCTGACGCGTTCCGGTTCCGTGGCGCCGTCGCACCGCAGCGGCCGCAAGGACGAGGAGGACCGCAAGGCCGTATGCGATCGCGGCCGTCGGCTGCCGCTCGTCGAAGACCCGGCCGAAGACGTACACGGCTGGGCCCGCGAGGGCGACGCCGAGCCATTCCCACCGTCCGTCCAGCGCGACGAGGGCGACCAGGAGCAGGGCGTACCAGGAGTAGCCGGGCGTGAGGAGGGCGAAGGCCCAGCCGGTCACCAGGAGTGCGCCGCTCCACGGCCGGTGCGGGTCACCGCGCCACACCACGTACAGGGACACGCTGGCCATGACGACGAGGACCACGGGGAGTGCCCAGCTGTCGGCCAGGACCAGGCGGAGCAGCGCGTACCGGGGTCCGTCCGCGGGGTCGTCGTAGCCTTCCTCCTCCACGTAGCCACCGAGGTAGCCGAAGACGGAGCCTTCCGAGAGGAGGACGTAGGGGAGGTAGGCAAGCGCGGTGAACGCGGCGGCGGGCAGCAGCACGGCGGCCGCGTCGCGGACGCGGCGGACTCCGGACAGCGCGCCCGGCAGGACGACGGCGGGCATGAGCTTGGTGGCGACGGCGGTGCCGAGGACCAGCCCGCCGGCCGACCGGCGATCAGGAAGGACGGCGACGAGCCCGAGTCCGATCACGGCCAACAGCGCCCCGAGGACGTCCACATGCGCGTTGTTGACCGCTTCGATGGGCACGACGGGGCACCACGCCCAATACGCTGCCCGCCGCACGTCCGTGCCCCTGCGGCGCAAGATCAGCAGCACCGCACCGGTCACGCCCAGGGAGATCAGGCCGGAGCCGATCTGGAGGGGCTTGTGCCGGGCCCCCTCAGGGGAGAGCTGGTCGACGGTCAGGAAGTACGCCTCGGCCACGGGCGGGTAGATGGTGTGTACGGCGGGCCGGTTGAGACGCGTGCAGTGCCGTACCGGTCCGGTAGGGGCGATGCGGGCACGGTCCGGGCCGGTGCAGGCCGCCCCTGAGGAAAAGAGCCACGAGTCGCGCAGCCGGATCAGCTCCGGGTCCTGCGGAGCGTGGTCGTAGGGGGATACGCCGGCCGACTGGACGCGGCCGTCCCAGGCGTAGCGGTACGAGTCCGTGCTGGTCCGGGGTGGCGCCACAAGTCCGGTCACCGTGACGGCGATCGCGCCGGCCACGAGTAGGGGTACGACATGGGAGGACGGAACCCGGCGCAGCGCGAGCAGAGCGCCGGCGAACAGCACCCAGCACGCCGCGTACCACGAGAACAGCCCGCCGGGGTCGGCGAAGTAGCCGTCGTACCGGATGGTGAGGACGAGGACGGTGGTAAGGGCGGCGAGGGCTGTGGCGGTGAGGGCGGTGCGCGGGTTCACGTCCGCAGCGTTCCAGGAACGGTCCTGGAAGTGGGGCAGGGCGCCCCGCGCGTCCGTGTTTCGTAAGGTGTTCCGACCACCCCTACGGGTCCGTCCGGGGGTGTCATGGGCTCATGCGCTCAACTCCGCCTCCTGGACCGCCGATCACCTTCACGGCGCGTCTGCATGATGCCCGTACCGCGACCGCGATCGGCCGCTGGCTCGGTCTCGCCATCCTGGTCTGTTTCGCGACCGGCGTGCTCAGCCACCACCTCCAGCACCCACCCGGCTGGCTCGCCGACCGGTTGCCGAGCCGCCCGTACTGGGGCTACCGGCTCACCCAGGGGCTGCATGTGACCTCCGGCATCGCCGCGATCCCGCTGCTGCTGGCCAAGTTGTGGGCGGTCTACCCCAGGCTCTTCGCGTGGCCTCCGGTCCGGTCGGTCCGGCACGCGCTGGAACGCCTCTCGGTGGCCGTGCTCGTCGCCACGGGGAGCTTCGAGCTGTTCACCGGTCTGCTGAACATCTTCCAGTGGTACCCATGGCCGTTCTCCTTCGTGCCCGTGCACTACGCCGTCGGCTGGGTCCTGGTGGGCGCGATGCTGATCCACGTCGCCGTGCAATGGCCGCAGATCCGGGACCACTTCACCCGCCGCTCACCCGGCACCCTCTCGCTTCCCCCCGCCGACGGACCGGACCGCCGTCAGCTGCTGGCGGCCGTCGCGGCCGGGGTCGGCGCCGTCACGCTGACGACCATCGGCCAGTCCGTCACCGCACTCGGTCCGCTGGCGCTGTTCGGCCCGCGCAGTCCCGACCACGGGCCGCAGGGACTGCCGGTCAACCGCACGGCCGCCGCGGCACGCGTTACCGCGGCGTCGCTGACCGACTGGCGGTTGACCGTCGCCGGGCCGCGCCCGTACAGCCTCACTCTGGAGGAACTGCGCGCGATGCCGCAGTACGAGGTGAGCCTGCCCCTCGCATGCGTCGAGGGCTGGAGCAAGTCCGCCCGCTGGACGGGGGTACGGGTGCGCGACCTGCTGGACCGGGCTGGCGGCGGCCCCCGGGCACGGTGCCGGGTGGTGTCACTGGAGGCGGCGGGCGCGTACCGGGTGATGGAGATGGGCCGCACGTATGCCCAGGACCCGCTCACCCTCCTGGCGTTGGGCCTGAACGGCGAAGTCCTGTCCCTGGACCACGGCTACCCGGCGCGGATCATCGCCCCGAACAGGCCCGGAGTGCTCCAGACCAAGTGGGTCGGCCGACTGGAGTTGGTGTGATGGTGTTCCGCTACGTGCTGGGCGGCTGTGGGATCGTCCTGGTGGCCTTCGGCGGTGCCCTGGCGCTGGAGCAACCCGAGCCGTGGCGGGTCGGCGTGTGGCTCGCGGGTGGGGTCCTCGTGCACGACGGCCTGATCGCACCGCTCGTCTTCGCGATCGCCGCGCTCGCCGCGGCGGCGGGTCTACGTCTGCGTGGAGCTTCGCGCGCCGCGCTGATCGTCGCGGGCTCACTGACGGCCATCGCCCTGCCGCCGCTCCTGCGCCCCGAAGGCGTGGCCAACGCGACGGTTCTGCCGCTGGACTACGCGCGCAACTGGCTTCTCGCGATGGCGGCCGTCGCCGTGATCACGGTCGCGTACGTCGGGGTGCGCGCATGCCTGCGACGGGCGGCTCGGCGGCGGTGAGCCGGGGGCTACGGAGAAGGGGGCCCACGCGTGTTCGGCGTCGGCCCCCTCTGTGTCGCGTCGTCAGCGGTGTAGGCCCACGAAGCTGCGGCCCGCGGCCTGCCAGGTGAGGGCGCGGGTCCAGCCGGCCTCCAGGGCCTCGGCGCACAGGGCCCGCGTGCCGAGCCGGGCCCACCGGAAGGGTGCTCCGCGGCCGCCGCGGCCGTCATCGACGTGGACCTCGACGCGTTCGTCGACCTCGGTGGTGGCCACCTCGACCAGCAGGGACCCGGTCGGTGAGGCCAGTCGGGCGGCGCGGCGCAGCAGGGCGGCCGGATCGCCGCCGATGCCGATGTTGCCGTCGATGAGCAGCACGGTGTCCCAGCGGCCCTCACGAGGCAGGGGATCGAAGACCGATCTGCACAGGGCGCTGCCTCCTGCGTGGACCGTGCGGGCCACTGCCTCCGGCGTGACGTCCACACCCAGCGCTCGTTGTCCGCGTGCAGCGAGGGCGGTGACGAGGCGGCCGGGTCCGCAGCCGATGTCCAGGACGGGGCCGTCGCAGCGGTCGAGGACGGTGGCGTCGGCCGCGTCGGGTTCGGCGCACCATCGCTCGACCTCCAAGGGCAGCAGCCAGCCGTCACCGCGGCGCAGGTAGAGCGGTCCCCGGCCGGAGCGAAGGGCCTCGGCGTACGGGTCGGCACGCCAGGCGAGGGCGGGCTCGGTCAGCTGGGTGGTCATCGCGTCACCGCGCAGAGGCCACCGTGGAGGGCGGCGAAGCGTGTGCCGGGTATGGCGGCCGCGACCTGTGCCGCGTCGGCCGGGGTGTCCACGTCGCACAGCTCGGGAAGGTCCCGGACCGTCCGCCCGGACGCGGTCAGCCGTCGGCGCTGCTCCCGCCCGGTGTGCGCCACCGACATGGGGACGCCGAGGAGCAGCGCCGGGTCGGGCTCGGCCAGGCCGAGCGCCCAGAACCCGCCGTCGTCGGCCGGGCCGAACCAGGCGTCGGTCTCGCTGAAGTCGAGGCCCTGGGCGAGGAGGTCGGGGGTGACCTGAGGGGTGTCCATGCCGATGAGCAGGGCGGGTCCGTCGGCGTGGGAGAAGGCCGCGGCCAGTCGGGCGTCAAGGCCACCGGCACATTGCGGGACGACCTCGACGCCCTTGGGCACCCAGGATCCTGGTCGCCCGTCGAGCACCAGGACGCGGTGCCCGGTCGGGGTGGCGAGCACGGCTGCAAGGGTGTCCTCGAGTGCGGCGCGTGCCAGATCGGCTGCCTGCTGCGGGGTGAAGTGCGGGGTGAGGCGCGTCTTGACCCGACCCGCCACGGGAGCCTTGGCGATGACGAGGAGGGTGCTCATACGGAGACCTCCCCGGCCGAGGCGGACCGTGTGCCGGGTGGCTCCGCCAGGACCCGGCGCATGTCGCGTACGGCGTTCCAGGTGCCCCGCCAGGTCCCGGTGACCTTGGACTTACCCGAGCGGGGCAGGTACGGGACGTCCGTCTCGGCGACCCGCCAGCCCGCTTCCGCGGCGCGCACCACCATTTGGAGCGGGTAGCCGCTGCGCCGGTCGGTCAGCTCCAGCCCGAGCAGGGACTCCCGGCGCGCCACCCGCATCGGTCCGAGGTCGTACAGCCGCAGGCCGGTGCGGCGACGCACCATCCGCGCGAGGGCCAGGTTCCCGGCGCGGGCGTGCGCGGGCCAGGCCCCGAAGCCCTGCGGGCGGCGGCGGCCGAGCAGCAGATCGACCTCACCCGATGCCACCCGTGCGGCCATCGGGGCGAGCAGCCCCGGGTCCATGGAGGCGTCGCAGTCGCAGAAGCAGACCAAGTCGGCCCGCGCCGCGAGCAGCCCGGCGTGGCAGGCCGCACCGAAACCACGTCGGCTCTCGTGCACGACGGTCGCCCCGAGGCTTCGGGCGATCTCCGCGGAGCCGTCGGTCGACCCGTTGTCGACGACGATAGCCCGCCATCCGGCGGGCACGCGCCCCAACACCCAGGGGAGTGCTTCGGCCTCGTCGAGGCACGGCAGTACGAGGTCCGCGCGGGGCGGTGCGCAAGCAGATGAAGTCACCCTCCACACCGTAGGAACCGAGTAGCGGGAAACGGCCCTTCCTGTCCTTACGAAACGCGGACGTCATCCCGGAGGAGGGGAACCCGCGCCACACCCGGGCCCAGCCGGGTGACAACCTGGAGCCATGGGAGTGAGCGATGGGGAGAGTGCGTACGAAGGGCACCGGCCCGACGGCACCGACGAGATCGGTGCGCTGGGCGGTGTTCTCGTCGTGGACGATGATCCGACCGTCTCGGAGGTCGTGGCCGGGTATCTGAAGCGGGCCGGTTTCGCGGTTCGCCGGGCGGCGGACGGGCCGGCCGCACTGCGCGCCGCCGAAGAGCTCCGGCCCGACCTCATCGTGCTCGACCTGATGCTGCCCGGTATGGACGGGCTGGAGGTCTGCCGCCGACTGCGCGCACGGGAGAGCGGCACACGGCCCGTCCCGGTCATCATGCTGACCGCGCGTGGCGACGAGGACGACCGGATCCTGGGCCTGGAGGTGGGCGCGGACGACTACGTGACCAAGCCCTTCAGCCCGCGAGAGCTCGTCCTGCGCGTGCAGTCGGTCCTGCGCCGGGCGACGGCCGCCGCTCCGGCCGGTGAGCCACGTCTCGCCGCGGCGGGTCTTTCCTTGGACCCGGCGGCGCGGCGGGTCACCAAGAAGGGCAGGGAACTTGCCCTCACCCTGAGGGAGTTCGATCTCCTCGCCTACTTCCTGCGGCACTCGGGGCAGGTCTGCGACCGGGAGCGGCTGATGCGCGAGGTCTGGGGCTGGGACTTCGGAGACCTGTCCACCGTGACCGTCCACGTGCGCCGGCTCCGCGGAAAGGTCGAGGACGACCCGGCGAGCCCGCGACTGATCCAGACCGTCTGGGGCGTCGGCTACCGCTTCGAGGCGAGCCCGGCCACGGAGGCCGCGTCGGCCGCCGAGACGGCGGCCGGCCGTGCGTGACCTGTTGCTGATCGCCCTGTACGCCCTCCTCGGCGCAGGCGCCGCGGGGCTTCTGGGAGTCGTGGCGCTGCGCGTCCTCAGACACCGGAGCCTCGCGGTGTCCCTCGCCGTCGTCGCCGCCGTCGCCGTGTCCGCGATGCTCGCCGGGACGCTCGCGGTGGCGTGGGCGATGTTCCTGTCCTCCCACGACCTGGCCGTGGTGACCATGGTCGTCGCGATGGCGGCCGCCGTGTCGCTGGCCACCGCCCTGCTCCTCGGCCGCCAGGTCGTACGACGATGCCGGGAACTCGTCCGCGCGGCCCGCGGCTTCGGGGAGCAGGGCACGTTCACGCCACCGCTCGTCCCCGCCCCCGCCGAGTTCCAGGCCCTGAGCCGTGAACTCGCCCTCACCAGCGAACGGCTGGCCGCCTCCCGCGAACGCGAGCGCGCCCTGGAGACCTCCCGGCGCGAGCTCGTCGCCTGGATCTCGCACGACCTGCGCACCCCACTGGCCGGGCTGCGCGCCATGTCGGAGGCGCTGGAGGACGGCATGGCGGCCGATCCCGCCCGCTACCACCGCCAGATGCGCACCGAGGTCGACCGCCTCAACTCCATGGTCGGCGACCTCTTCGAGCTCTCCCGCATCCACGCGGGCGCGCTGTCCCTCAACCCCACCCGGATGTCCCTCTACGACCTGGTCGGAGACGCTCTGGCCGGTGCCGACGCCCTCGCCCGGGAACACGGCGTGCGCCTGGCGGGCGAGAACGTCGCACCGCTCCCCGTGGAGGTGGACGGCAAGGAGATGACCCGCGTTCTCTCCAACCTCCTCGTGAACGCCATCCGCCACACCCCCGCCGACGGCACCGTCGCGATCGCCGCCGAACGCCGCGCGGACGCCGTGGTGCTCTCGGTCACCGACGCCTGCGGAGGCATCCCCGAGGAAGACCTCCCGCGCGTCTTCGACACCGGCTGGCGCGGAACCCCGGCGCGTACCCCACCCTCGGGGGCGGGCCTCGGCCTGGCGATCGTCCGCGGCATCGTCGAGGCCCACGCGGGCCGGGCCGACGTCCGCAACGTCTCCGGCGGCTGCCGCTTCGAACTGACCCTGCCGGCACCGGCGGGGTAGCCGTTCCCTCCAGGTCAGCCCACTGCTGCCCTACGGCTGCCGGGCGAGCCCAGCCTCCCGCAGGGCCGGGCCTTCCGCGCCGCCCGTGAGCTCGGTCATCCCGTCGGCGAACGGCACCGTCGGGCGCCAGCCCAGCTCGCGGCACAGCCGCGCAGAGTCGGCGGTGATGTGCCGGACGTCGCCCAGCCGGTACTCGCCGGTGACGACCGGGTCCGGGCCTCCGCACGCGCCGGCCAGTGCCTGTGCCATGTCGCCGACGGTCCGTGGATCGCCGCTGCCGACGTTGTACGCGGCGAAGGCCGGTCCCTCCGTCAACGCCTCCAGCGCCACCGCGTTGGCCGAGGCCACATCTCGTACGTGGACGAAGTCCCGCCGCTGCCCGCCGTCCTCGAAGACGCGCGGCGATTCGCCGCGCGCGAGCGCGGACCGGAACAGGGCGGCCACGCCCGCGTACGGGGTGTCGCGAGGCATCCCCGGCCCGTAGACGTTGTGGTAGCGCAGCGAGATCACGCGTCCGTCGATCGCCCGGGCCCATGATGCCGCGAGGTGTTCCTGCGCGAGCTTGGTGGTGGCATAGACGTTCCGGGGATCCATCGGCGCGTCCTCCGCGACCAGACCGGGTGCCAGGTCGGCCCCGCACTCCGGGCAGCGCGGCTCGAACCGACCGGCCTTCAGGTCGGCCTCGGCACGCGGACCGGGCCGGACCACGCCGTGCACGGCACACGCGTACCGCCCCTCGCCGTAGACGACCATCGATCCGGCGAGCAGCAGCCGCCTCACCCCCGCCTCCGCCATCCCGGCCAGCAGGACCGCCGTACCGAGGTCATTGGTCGACACATATCGCGGTGCGTCCCCGAAGTCCTTGCCCAGGCCCACCTTGGCCGCCTGGTGACAGACCGCGTCGACCCCGGTCAGGGCGTCCCGTACCGCCTGCGGGTCCCGCACGTCCCGCCCGTCCTCCGCCATGTCGAACACCACCGGGTCGTGCCCGCCTCCGATCAGCTCGGCGACGATGTGCGAGCCGATGAAGCCCGCTCCTCCAGTCACAAGTACGCGCATGCCCCGAAGCTATGCCGCCCCGGTCCCGGCGACGTGGCCGACGGGCCGCGCGTCACGGATCTGTAAGAGGATCCGCTCAGTTCAGCAGGTGTCGATGCTCCGGCCGACCGAGGCCACCCGCCGAACCAACCCCGGCAATCCTGAGCCAGAAGCGAGCCGGCTTCTCGTCTTGCCGGCTGTCCGTTCCCGTCCCGCACATGTCATGGCCGGAAGAGATGGGAGGATCCGGTGATCTCGAGGAGTCGGGTCACGGCGGGGCTGGCGTCCACGACGCTGAGGTCTGCTGTTCATCCAGGGCGTGCAGACGGGCGCGTAGGAGCGTGTTGAGGCCCGTGGAGTCGCAGAAGGAGACCTGCGAGAGGTCGAGACTCACGTCGGCCCCGGGGCCGTCGTACAGGAGGGCCGTTCTCAGGTCGGTGGCGGTGGCGGTGGCGGTGGCGGTGGCGGTGGCGGTGTCGATCTCTCCGCGCACCGTGACGAATACCCCCGTCTTGGCGGGGGTCACGGACACATCCGGGCGAGACCTGTGCGTCACCGACCTCGACGCCGACACCTGACCGTGGACATGGCGGTGGACTTGCCGGGAATCGCTGCTGGGTAGCCGAGCCGCTTCGAGGGGGCTTGCCACGCCTGGGTTCTTGCGTGCGTCTGGGCCATGATCTTCGTCGCATGCCGGGGCGACGGTGGTCACGAGGGATTTCGGGGAAGGGCTGCGTAGGCTTGCGGGGTTATGGCGGTGGGCCGCGGCGAGCGGGCGAAGCCCCTGGCACTGCCTGATGATGCGTCAGTGAAGTCAGCAATGGGACAGCGTGAGTCCTGCTACACCTGGGGACAGCTGACCGAACATGCGAATCGTTGTACGCTCCGAAGGCCGCCCTTGACCTGCAGAAGTAGGCAGGGAGCAGACAAATCGGGAGTTTTGCAATGTTCCGGACAATGTTCAAGTCCAAGATCCACCGGGCGACCGTGACCCAGGCGGACCTGCACTATGTCGGTTCCGTCACCGTCGACGCGGACCTGATGGAGGCGGCCGACCTCCTTCCCGGTGAGCTGGTGCACATCGTCGACATCGACAACGGGGCCCGCCTGGAGACCTACGTCATCGAGGGTGAGCGCGGTTCCGGGGTCATCGGGATCAACGGCGCCGCCGCCCACCTCGTGCACCCCGGCGACCTCGTGATCCTCATCAGTTACGCGCAGGTCGAGGACGCCGAGGCCCGGACGCTGGTTCCGCGCGTCGTGCACGTCGACGGCGACAACCGCATCGTGGAGCTGGGGACCGACGCCTCCGCGCCCGTCCCGGGCAGCGACACGGTGCGCGGCCCGCACGCGGTGCCCGCACAGATCTGAATCGTCCGGACCCAGGGAGACGTACCGCATGGCCGAGCTGAAGATCCGCGACGACCGGACGAACGGACGCCTTGAGGCGTTCGAGGACGACACCTTCGTCGGTGTCGTCGTCTACTTCGTCCTGGAAGCCGAGCCCCACGCGCTCGTGGCGGTGCACACGATCGTCGAGGAGGGCCACGAGGGCAAGGGGATCGCCGGAGCGCTCGTACGCGAGTTCTATACGATCGCCGCCGGCGAGGGTGTTCCCGTCGTACCGCTCTGCCCCTACGCCGCCAAGTGGGCCGAGCGTCACCCCGACGAGGCCCCGGTCCCCGCGGCCGAGGTGGTCCGCGCGGCGAAGCTCCAGCTGAAGGCCACCCCGGACCTGTGGTGACCACGGGTACGGCCGGCACCCTCGCCCTGCTGCACACCTCCCCGGTCCACGTCCCCGTCTTCGACGGGCTGCGGGACCGCCACCACCCCGGGCTCGTCCTCCGCCACCTCGTCGAAGAGGAGCTGCTCGTACGGGCCAGGGAAGCCGGGCCCGACGCGGTCGCCGGGGCGGTGGCCGCCGCCCTCGCGACGGCTGTCGCGGACGGCGCCGACGCCGTGCTCTGCACCTGCTCCACGATCGGCGGGGTCGCCGAGCGGCAGGCGGGCCCGCTCGGCGTGCCCGTGCTCCGCGTGGACCGGCCCATGGCCGCCGAGGCCGCCCGCTTCCGCCGCATCGTCGTGGTGGCCGCCCTCCACTCCACCCTGGAGCCCACCGTCGCCCTCATCGCCGAGGAGTCCGGACCCGCCCCCTCGATCGTCAGCACCGCCGTGATCGAGGGCGCCTGGGAGCGGTTCGAGGCGGGGGACCGGGACGGATATCTCGACGCGGTGGCGGCGGCCGTCGACGCGGCGCCGGACACGGACGGCAGCGTCGTCGTGCTCGCCCAGGCGTCCATGGCGGACGCCGTCGAGCGGATGACCACCCGGCGGCCCGTCCTCGCGAGTCCCCGCCCGGGGCTCGCGGCGGCCGCCGGCGCGGTGGCCGCGGCGCGTGCCGCCACGGCCGGCGCCTGACCCCGAAGGGCGGGATCCGGCGGGCGTGAGAGGGCCCGCCGGGTCACCCTGGAAAGGGGGAGGGACCCGTCGACCGAGAGGCCCGTCATGACGCACCCGTATCCCGATCCGCTGCCGCCCTCGCCCATTCCGCCGCCGGTGCCGACACCGCCGCCGGTACCCCCGCCGAACCCGGTACCGGTCCCTCCGGACCCCGAACCCGGCCCGGCGCCGCAGCCCGGCGGACCCGTACCGGAACCCGAGCCTCAGCCCCAGCCGGGCCCCGCCGGCCGCCGCCCCGCGTCAACGCAGAGGTGACGGAAGGACGTTGAGCTTTCGCGTATCCCTTGTCACGGAGTGTGCGCCACCCCTAACTTGGACGGCTGTCGCTGTGTTCAAGGGGGGCCCATGGCCGTACGCGGACGTCACCGTCGCCACCAGCCGAGCCGGATCAACCGTGCCTCGCTGACCGTCACCGCGGGAGGCGCCGGAATGACGCTGCCGCTGATCGGCGCCGGCACCGTGCAGGCCGCCTCGCTCGACGTCTGGGAAAAGGTCGCGGCCTGCGAGTCGACCTCCCACTGGAGCATCAACACGGGCAACGGCTACTTCGGCGGCCTCCAGTTCAGCCAGTCCACCTGGGAGCGGTACGGCGGCACGCACTACGCGCCGCGCGCCGACCTCGCCTCCAAGGACCAGCAGATCGCCATCGCCGAACGCGTCCTCAAGGGCCAGGGGCCCGGCGCCTGGCCGTCCTGCGGCCCCCGCGCGGGCCTCGCCCGGGGCGGCGACGCGCCGGACATCACCCCCGGCGGTACGGCGGCCAAGGCGTCGACGGGCGGGAACGCGGTCAGACCCGCCTCCCTGCCGGGACAGCGCGCCCTGCCCACGCAGCCGGCCAGGAACGCGGGCCCGACCTCCGTGCCCACGGTCCGTGAGATGTACACGGTGACGCCCGGCGACTCCCTGTCGAAGATCGCCCGCGAGGAGCACGTCCCGGGCGGCTGGAAGCGCATCTACGACACGAACCGGTCCGTCGTCGGCACCGACCCCGACCTCATCCGCCCCGGCCAGCGACTCACCCTGCGCATCGCCGCGCCCCAGCAGCCGAAGAAGCCCGCGCAGGCGGCCACGCCCCCGCCGAAGGCCGCGTCCCCGAAGACACCCCCGGCGAAGACGCCTCCGGCGAAGACGTCCACGCCGAGGAATCCCACCGCCACCGCACCTCCCGCGAAGCCCACCACCCGGCCCGCGCCGGGACGGACGACGAAGCCCAGCAGCAAGCCGATCGCCAAACCCAGTACCAAGCCCAGCTCCGGAACGAGCACCAAGCCGAGCACCAAGCCCCGCACGAAACCCGTCTCCCAGCCGCGGCCTCCCGTCGTGAACAAGGACGAGTACTCCGCTCCCGTCTCCGCCGGCATCGGCACCCGCTACGGCACCCGCGGCTCCTCCTGGTCCAGCGGCTACCACACGGGCGTCGACTTCCCCGTGCCCACCGGCACCTCGGTGAAGGCCGTGGCCGCCGGCCGGATCGTGTCCTCCGGATGGGGCGGCGCGTACGGCTACCAGATCGTGCTCCGCCACGACGACGGCCGCTTCAGCCAGTACGCGCACCTCTCCGCGCTCACCGTCCGCGAGGGCCAGCGGGTGGAGGCCGGGCAGCGCATCGGGCGCTCAGGATCGACCGGCAACAGCTCGGGACCGCACCTCCACTTCGAGGTTCGGACGGGACCCGGGTACGGCTCCGACATCGACCCCCTGGCGTACCTCAGGGCCCGCGGCGTCACCCTCTGACCCGGACGCCGACGGTGCCCCGGCCGGCACCGTCATCCGGTCCAGCGTGAGCTGGATCAGTCCGCCCGCGGCCACGGCCCCGCAGATCAGCGCGGCGACGGTGCCCGCGGCGCCGTAGCGGAAGCTCTCGCCGAACAGGGTCAGGCCGACGGCGGCGGCCACCACCGGGTTGACCACGGTGACCGTCGCCAGCGGGGCGGCGAGACCCGCGCCCCGATAGGAGGCCTGCGAGAGCAGCAGCCCCGTGACGGCCAGGGCCGAGAGCACGAGCAGACCGGTCCACTCCGCGAGCGGGGCCCCGGGCGTCCACTCCTCAGCCACCGACTTCGTGAACACCGAGGCGATGCCGAAGGAGACCCCCGCCGCGGCGGCGAGGACGACGCTGCGCAGCGCGGACCTGCCCACCAGGTGCGCCGCCGTGAACAGGACGGCCACGACGCCGAAGACGCAGACGGTGAGCAGCCACCGGTCGCCGTCGGCCAGCGACCGCGGCTCGGCGCCGTCGGTGAGGCTGAGCAGTCCGGCCAGGCCCACCGTGGCCATCAGTGCGCCGCGCCAGGCCCGCTGCCCTGCCCTGCGGCCGACGAAGAGGGCCGCCATCGGGAGCGCGAACACGATGGTGAGGGCGCCCAGCGGCTGGACCAGGCTGAGGGGGCCGTACGCGAGGGCCGCGACGTGCAGGGCGGCGCCGAGGCCGTTGAGCAGGACGGACACCCACCAGACCGGATTGCGCAGGGGTGCGTAGCGCGGACCGGCGGCGGAGGCCGCGACCCGCTCCTGCACGATCGCCGCGGCCGCGTAGGCGACCGCCGACACCAGGGCCAGGAGGACGGACAGCAGGAGGGGGCTCATACCTTCCACGATCTCTCTTCCCGGCCGATCGCGTCGTCGTCCCAGGGGACGTCTTCACGAGTACCGCCGTCGCAGTATTCGGCCGCCGCGTACGCCTGGAGACGTACACCCGCGCAGGTCAGAACGGGTGCAAAGGGTCTTTTTCGAGCCGTCCGGGGAGTCGCGAAAGGCAGCTAACGTGGGCGGAAAAATCGGGACCGGAAGCCGGGCCGGAGCCGGGAGCCAGTCGCAGACGAAGGCACGTCGGAACCGAACCGAACCGGCCTGCCACGACCAGGGAGGACGCGCGTGGATCTCGGTGAGAGCGAATCGCCGGGCGGATTCTTCGCCCTGCGCACCACCGTGCCGGAGACCGGCGGCGCACACCGCCCGCTCGCGCGGCTGTACGCGGGGGAGGACGGCCCCCTCCGCGCGCGCGTGGACCGGGTCACCGCCCGGCTCGGCGCCCCCGAGCGGCGCGTCGGCGCCTCCGTCGCCCACCTCGGGCTCGTGGCCCGGCTCTGGTCGACCGCCCTCGGCCCCGCCGCCCTGCACGGGCGCTTCCCCGATCTCGACCCCGGCGAGCTGTACTGGGACGGGGCGCTGTCCGCGCCCGACGACCTGTGGTGGGCCGGCCGCGCGACCCGCCCGGCCACCGTGGACCAGCTCCGGGCGGCCGTCCAGGAGGCCCACCTCGTACCGCTCCATGCCGCGCTGCGCCGCGACGGGCGGATCTCCCCGCGCCTGCTGTGGGGCAACGCGGGCTCCGCCCTCGCCGGAGCGCTGCGCGAGTTGACCCGCTGGGCGCACACCCACGGCCGCCCGGAGGTGGCCGAACGGGCCGCCCTCCTCGTCTCCGGCCTTCTCGACCACCCGGACCTCGCCGGTACGGTCCGCGGCCCCCGGCTGCGCCGCGCCAGCTGCTGTCTCTACTACCGCTGCCCCGGCGCCGGGCTGTGCGGCGACTGTGTCTTCGACCACGCCCCCCGAACGGGTTTGGATACGCGGCCGTCCGCTCCGTAAAGTTGGGCTTTTGAAAGCCGACGAGCGGCGACGTACGAGCGAACGAGGAACCCGAAGGCCATGACGGTGACCGAAGAAAACCAGGACTACGGGCCGGGCGTCGACCCCGATCGCCTGGCCGTCTGCCTCAGCGTCCTCGACGAGCTCGACAAGCTGGACGTCGACCACCCGGACGCGATCCGCGTCCGGCGCGCCACCGCCGGGATCTACCGGACCGTGAAGCAGCGCCGCCGCCAGGAGCGCCGGGCCGCCAAGACCGCCAACGACAAGGCGGTCACCGAGGCCACCGCCACCGGCTCCGCGCAGCGCATCGACGACGAGACCGAGGGCATCCTGCCGTCCTCCGTCACCGAGGAGGGCCGGATCGCGGGGATACTCCAGCGCCCGCGCTCCTGCTACGTGTGCAAGACGCGGTTCGTCGAGGTCGACTACTTCTACCACCAGCTCTGCCAGGAGTGCGCCGCCCTGAACCGGGCCAAGCGCGAGGCGCGCGCCGACCTCACCGGCAAGCGGGCCCTGCTCACCGGCGGCCGGGCCAAGATCGGCATGTACATCGCGCTGCGGCTGCTGCGCGACGGCGCGCACACCACCATCACCACCCGCTTCCCCAAGGACGCCGTCCGCCGCTTCAAGGCGATGGAGGACTCCGCGGACTGGATCCACCGCCTGGAGGTCGTCGGCATCGACCTGCGCGACCCGGGCCAGGCCGTGGCCCTCGCCGAGCGGATGGCCGAGGACGGGCCGCTGGACATCCTCATCAACAACGCGACGCAGACCGTGCGCCGGCTGCCGTCGGCGTACGCCGCGCTGGTCGAGGGCGAGAACGCTCCGCTGCCGGCCGGGGACCTTCCCGAGCGGCACGTCATCGGCGCCTTCAACTCCGGCGCCGTCGCCGAGCTCGGCACCTCGGCCGCGCTGCCCGTCGGTGTCAGCGGCCTCGACGCCCAGCAGGTCTCCGACCTCGCCCTGGTCGCGGGGAACGCCAGCATCGCCCGCCACCTCGACGGCACGGCCATCGACGCGGGCGGCCTCGTGCCGGACGTCGTCGAGTCCAACACCTGGGTGCAGAGCATCGAGCAGATCTCCCCCGTGGAGCTGCTCGAGACCCAGCTGTGCAACTACACGGCGCCGTTCATCCTGATCAGCAAGTTGCGGCCGCTGATGGCCGAGGCCGCGAAGAAGGCGTCCAGCGGGCGTTCCTACGTCGTGAACGTCTCCGCGATGGAAGGCGTCTTCAGTCGCGGCTACAAGGGTGCGGGGCACCCGAACACCAACGCGGCGAAGGCCGCGATGAACATGGTGACGCGGACCAGCGGCCAGGAGATGTTCGACACCGACGGCATCCTCATGACCTCCGTCGACACCGGCTGGATCACCGACGAGCGTCCGCACTTCGACAAGCTGCGCCTCGCCGAGGCGGGCTTCCACGCCCCGCTCGACCTGGTCGACGGCGCGGCCCGGGTGTACGACCCGATCGTGCGCGGCGAGGAGGGCGTGGACCTGTACGGCTGCTTCCTCAAGGACTACGCCCCCGCCAACTGGTAGGAAGCGTTTCCCGCCGTTCCCGCAAGAGCGCCCCACCGGTCCGGTGGGGCGCTCTTCCGGCTTGTTTCACCCGATCGCGTCACACTTCCGAGCCCGGTAGAGCGCGGGCGCGCTCATTTGGTTACTCTGATGTCCACGGTCGGCCACCGAAGACACACACCGTCTTCACGGCCGATCCGGGATTGGCCTGCCACCAAGGCCGCGCTCCCGCCCGATGAACGGCGCCACCGCGACCGACCGGCACCAGTCCCACAGGTACGCGACACAGAGGAGTGCGCGGTGACACCCGAACTGACGAAGCAGGAACCGCAGCCGGCCGAACGCAACGACCGGCAGCGCAAGAACGGCGAGCTGGGGAGCCTGGAAGTCTGGGCCCACGCGGCCCCGATCCGGCTCGCGGGCTACGAGGACGACCTCGCGGAGCCCCACATCCTGCCCGGCATCGACTGATCCCTCGCTTCACACCCCGGTGCCCCCGGCCGTTCGCGGCCGGGGGCACCGGCGCGTTCAGTGCGGTCCGTGCGCGGGTTCCCGCAGCCGGGTCGGCGGCAGGTACTCCCGGACCAGGGTCCGGTGCCACCAGGCCCCGGTCGTACGGAGCTCGCGCCAGGTCGTGTACCGGTAGCGGTACAGCCGGGCGCGGACGAACACCGGCGGCGCGTCCGGGAACGGGTTGTGGGCGAGCAGCTTCAGGGTGTCCCGGTCGCCGTCGAGCAGCCGCTCGACGAACGGACCGAACCACGCGCGCGCGTACCCGGGGCTGAGCGCCGCGAACCACATCAGCCAGTCGAGCCGCAGATGGTACGGGGCGAACTGCCGGGGCATCCTGCGCGGATCGCCGGGCTTGCCCCTGAAGCCGTACTCCCGCCAGACCGTGCCCGGGTGCGGCACCGGTTCGTCGGTGCCCTCGACGATGATCTCGTCCCTGATCCGGCCCACCGTGCCGAACGCCCCGTACGTGTTGACCAGGTGGAACGGGTCGTACGAGCGGTTCATCGCCTGGTGCCGGGAGAGCAGGTTGCGCACCGGGCGGTAGCTCCGTACCAGGACGAACGCGGTCACCGCGACGACCAGGACCACGTACCAGAGCGGCGGATCGGGCTGCGGGTGGTCGCCGGTGAGGGGGGAGGCGTCCACGGCGGCGACGGCGATCACGATGGTGATCCAGTTCAGCCAGGCGAAGTTCCCCGAGAGCACCAGCCACAGCTGCGTGGCGATCATCAGACCGGCCGCGATGGTGGCGACCGGCTGCGGGGCGAACAGCAGGAACGGCACGACCAGCTGGACGACGTGGTTGGCCGCGACCTCCACCCGGTGCAGCGGGCGGGGGAGGTGGTGGAAGAACCAGCTGAGCGGACCGGGCATCGGCTGGGTCTCGTGATGGTGGTAGAGGCAGGTCAGGTTCCGCCAGCAGGGATCGCCGCGGATCTTGATGAGCCCGGCGCCGAACTCGACCCGGAAGAGCAGCCAGACCAGCAGGTACAGGACGAGGATCGGCGGTCCCGTGTCGTCGTTGCCGAGGAACACCGCGAGGAACCCGGTCTCCAGGAGCAGCGACTCCCAGCCGAAGGAGTACCAGGTCTGGCCCACGTTCACGATGGACAGGTACATCCCCCAGAGCAGCAGCCACAGCAGCATCGACACCGGCAGCGGCACCGTGTCCCCGGCGCCCGCAACGAGAGCGAGGGCGAGCGCGGCACCGGTCCAGGCGACGGTCGCGAAGAGGCGGTCGGAGTAGCGCCAGTGGAAGAGCGAGGGGGTGTGGCGGGGCCGGGTCACGCGCACGTACTCCGGGACGGGGAGCATGCCGCGCTCCCCGATCAGCGCCCGGAACTGGAGGGCCGCGGAGAGGAAGGCGACGCAGTAGAGCCCGGCGAGCCCCCGCTGGAAGACGATCCGGCTCAGCCAGTAGTCGGGTGCGGTGAACCACTCCATCGCTTCCAGTATCGGCCCTCGTCCACCCGCTCACTCCCCGACGAGCCGCCGCAGGGCCCGGCCGAGGTGACGCGCGTACGCCCGCTGGAGCACAGGGATCAGGGGCCCGCCGAGCCGGGTGTACCAGGCGGCGGGGCGGCTGAACGCGGTGACCGTGAACCGGACGGTGCCGTCGGGGTCCAGGTCGACCATGAAGGACTCCTCGCCGCACTCCGGATGCCCGGTGAGGGTGCCGTACGCGAAGCCGGTGCGCTGTTCCTCGTACGCCGTCCAGATCACCGAGCAGGGGACGCCGAGCCGGAGCGGGCCGATGCCCGCCGACACCTCGACGGTGACGCCGGGCTCGGCGCGGCCCGCGTCGGCGAGGACGCCCGCTCCGGTGGCGCGGTGCATCCGCCAGGTGGTGACGGCGGCGCCCGCGGCCTCGAAGGCGGCGCGGCCGTGGCCGACGGCCATGGTGTGCCGGAGGTGGTGGTAGCCCTCGGGGAGGTGCGCAGGGGTGCGGGTGGCGCCGACCTCGGGGTAGGTGAGGGCGGGACGCGGGCGCTCGCGCCGGGACAGGCCGTTCGTCAGACGGGTCATGCCGGAAGCTCCGTTCGGGGGTGGACCGCGGGGGCGGGAGTCGGTGCGGGGTCCGGTGCCGGGGCCGGGCTGCGGTCCGAGGCGAGGCGGCGGCGGGCGAGCAGCGCGCAGACGGCGAAGCCGAGGGCGTTGCCCAGGCCGTGGGTCGCGGCCGTCCAGGTCAGGTCGAGGTGGGGGAGTCCGGTCGCCTCGCCGAGTGCCCAGCTCAGGGCGAGGAGCATGGTGACGAAGAGGACGAGGGCCGAGACGGCGAGCAGGCCGCGGGTGACGCGGTCGGCCGTCGCGGCACGGCGCTCGCGCAGGGTCAGGACGGCGACCGCCGTCATGCCGGCCGTCAGGACGACGGCCCCGGCGAGTTCGGCCCAGTCGTCGACGAAGTAGCCGAGCAGGACGAGCGCGGTGCCGGCCGGGACGCTGAGCGCGGCGAAGCGGGCGGCGGGGGTGTCGCCGACGCCACAGAGGAGTCCGGCGACCAGGGCGGCGGCGAAGCCCGCGAAGTGGAAGTGCGGGACGGTCAGGGCCAGGATGTCCAGGTCGAAGCCGAAGAGCGGGTACGAGGCCCGTTCGGCGACGAGCGCGACACCGGCGACGGAGGGCGCGGCCAGGGCGGTGAGCACGGCCACCTCGCCCGGCCGGAGCGAGCGGGTCAGGAACAGCCGGGCGGGCGCCTGGAGCGCGAGGGCCAGTGTGGCCAGGGCGTACACGGCGGCGAGCGCGGTCGAGAGTCCGGAGCGGGGCAGCCAGAGGGAGAGCGCCCCGGGGGCGGCGAACAGCGGCCAGGCGCGCCGGAGCCGGTCCCACCCCGGCGGCCGGGGGCCGCCGAGGAGCGCGAGGCCCGTCGGCACCACCCAGAACATGCCGATCGTGACGACCGAGCCCACCAGGACCGACAGTGCGGTCATGTGCCACCACCCCCGATTGAACGCGTTCAACTCGCAGGATGGAGCCTAGGGGCTTTCTTGAACGTGTTCAAGTGCGGGTCGAGTGCGCGGAACCCGGTCGGCCGCCCTCCGCTTGCGGCGCCCCCCGGGCTGCGACAGACATGAGGGACTGGCCGGAACCGGGCGCCGTGGCCCGGGGGAGAGAAAGCGGGAGAACCAGGTGCGCTCAGCCCCATCCCGGAAGCGGCGGACCCCCTCCGCTCCCCGCGCGACTCCGCGCGATGCGACCCGCTCCGCACTCGCGGCGTTCGCCGCCTCCCTGCTGCTCGCGGGCTGCTCGTCGGCCTGGGAGGGGTCGCGCGGCGGCGCCCAGCCGGCCGCGGCCGACGCCCAGGACATCCTTCTGCAGCCGGTCGGAGCCCAGGGCCCCGACCCCTTCACCGAATCCACCGCCCGCACCACGGGGCCGCCGTCCCGGAAGCGCGCACCCGACCCTGCCGCCGAGCGCGCCCGCGAGGTCACCGGCTCGGCCCCCGGCCTGTACGGCGGCACGCGCGCCGAGGGCAGCTGCGACGTCGACCAGCAGGTCTCCTTCCTCGCCGCCGACCAGGACAGGACGCGCGCCTTCGCCGAGGCCGCCGGCATCCCCGAGACCAACGTCGCCGACTGGCTGCGCGGGCTGACCCCGGTCGTCCTGCGCGCGGACGTACGGGTCACCAACCACGGCTACCGCGAGGGCCGGGCCAACGCCTTCCAGTCCGTCCTCCAGACCGGTACGGCGGTCCTCGTCGACCAGTACGGCTCCCCCCGCGTCCGCTGCGCCTGCGGCAACCCGCTCCGCACCCCGGTCGCGACCACCGACGGCGTCCATCAGGGCGACCCCTGGGACGGCTTCGACCCCGAGCGGGTGATCGTCGTCCGGCCGACCACCACGGTCGTGACCAGCCTGGTCATCGTGAACGCCGCCGACCGCAGCTGGATCGAACGGATCACCGGCAGCGACGGCGACAAGGACCGCAAGCCGGCCGTGGAACCGGACTGCGACCCGGACGAATGCACCCTTGCCGATTCCGGCACGCCCGACCCCAGCGCCCCCGACCGCCCCGCCTCCCCGGACCCAGCCTCCCCCGACACGGGCTCACGGGTCCCGTCGCCCCCCGTCCCCCCGGTGCCGGAGAGCCCCGTCAGCCCCGACGCCTCCGGAACCGGAGGCACGGACACCGGACCCACCCCCACGGACCCCGGCCCGTACCCCGAGCCCGACCCGAACCCCGACGACCCGTCCGCGGAGCCTGACCCCGAGACGGAGCCGTACCCGGACCCGTACGCCGACCCCTACGCCGATCCGTACGCCGACCCCCGTACGGAGCCCTTCCCCGACCCCTTCGGTGACCCGAGCGCCGAGCCGCCGGGAGAGCAGCCCCCCGTGCCGGACGGCGAGCTGCCGGACGGCGAGCTCTTCCCGGCCGGACCCGTCCCGGAACAGCCGGAGACCTTCGAAGGGTGAAACGGATCTTCATGGTGCGCACGGGCGGGGCTGCGCCTAGCGTGGCCCCATGAACGCGGGCAGCGGGGGCGGTGGCGGGGAGGCGGCCGAGAGGCTCCGCCGTGCGCCGGAGGGGCGGGACGCCGGGGCCGGGATCCTGGCCGACTACGGATCGGCCTTCCGGATGGGCGGCTTCGACTGGGACCTCACCGCCGGCACGATGATCATGGACGAGGCCGCCCTCGAGGTCTTCGACATGGACCGCGCCGAGTACGACGGCCGCCCCGAGTCCCTCGGCTCACGGGTCCTGCCGGACGAGGGCCGCCGCCTCGACACCCTCGTCGCCCAGGCCCTCAAGGAGGGCAGCGAGCAGTACGGCGCGTACTTCCGCATCCGCCGCCGCGACGGCAGCCACCAGTGGACCCACACCCAGGGCATCGTCCACCGCGACGAATCGGGCCGCCCCGTGCGGATCGTCGGCGTCCTGCGCGACGCCACCCACGAGCTCACCGAGTCCGCCGCCCGGCTCGGCCTCGACGAAGGACGGCGCAAGCGGGCCGGCGTCGTCGAGGGCACCACGGCGGCCCTCGCGTACGCGCGAACCGTGCAGGACGTCATCGACCTGCTCAACGACTCCCACGCGCTCGAACACTTCGGCGCCGCCAGCCTCGTCATGGGCCTCCTCGAAGCCGGCCGCATCCGTCTCGTCGCGGAGGGCCCCGACGGCGCGTTCGTGCCGGGCACCCGTTTCACCCGGGTGGACGAGCCGTACCCGATGAGCGAGGTGATCCGCACCCTGCGCCCGCGGTTCATCGACTCGGCCCGCGACTTCGCCGACTCCTTCCCGGTCCTCTGGCCGCACATCAGCGGGCTCGGCATCACCGCCGCCGCCTATCTGCCGCTCATCGCCCAGGCCCGGCCCATCGGCGCCCTCGGCCTGCTCTACAGCGACAAGACCGGATTCAGCGAGGACGAGCGGACCCTGCTCGTCGCCCTCGGCAGCAGCATCGCCCAGAGCCTCCAGCGGGCCATGCTGTACGAGCAGGAGCACGACCTCGCCGAGGGGCTCCAGCAGGCCATGCTGCCGCGCCGGATCCCCGACGTGCCCGGCGCCCAGACCGCGGTGCGCTACCGCTCGGCCCGCCTCGGCCGGGACATCGGCGGCGACTGGTACGACATCATCCCGCTGCCCGGCGGACGGGTCGGCGCGGTCATCGGCGACGTACAGGGCCACGACACCCACGCGGCGGCCGTCATGGGCCAGCTGAGGATCGTGCTGCGCGCGTACGCCGCCGAGGGCCACACCCCGGCCACGGTGATGGCTCGCGCCTCCGTCTTCCTGCACGAGCTGGACACCGAGCGCTTCGCGACCTGCACCTACGCGGAGGTCGACCTCGCCACCGGGGTCGTCCAGGTGGTACGCGCCGGGCATGTCGACCCGCTGCTCAGGGAGGCCGACGGCCGCAGCCGCAGACTTCCGGTGGAGGGCGGGCTGCCGCTCGGGCTCTCCGCGGAGTTCGGCCGGCTCGACTACCCGGTGACCACCCTGGAACTGGACCCCGGACAGACCCTGATGCTCTACACCGACGGTCTGGTCGAGAAACCCGGCGCCGACCTCGACGAAGGCCTCCAGTGGCTCTCCGCCCTCGTCCGGCGCGGACCCGCCGACCTCCAGGAGCTCGCCGACCATCTGTGCGACGTGGTCGCCGACCGCGGCGGCGAGGACGACGTCGCGATCCTGCTGCTGCGCCGCCAGGGCGCGGCCGCCGCCCAGGGGGCCGGCCGGTTCCGGCAGCACGTCGCCCAGAACGACCCGGAGGCGCTGAGCTCGGCCCGGCACATGATCAGGGCGGCCGTACGGGCCTGGGGGGCCGGGGAACGCGCGGACGAGATCGAGCTGGTCGCCGACGAGCTGATGACGAACGCGCTGATGCACACCGACGGCGGGGCGATCGTGACCCTGCGGGTCCTCGGCGGGGCCGAACGGCGGCTCCGGGTGGAGGTCGAGGACCGGTCCAGCGCCCTGCCCCGGCGCCGGGAGGCGGGGGAGGCGGGCGTGTCCGGGCGGGGGTTGTTCCTGGTCGACCAGCTCTCCGACGTGTGGGGCGTCGAGTCGCGGGGCGGAGGCAAGTGCGTGTGGTGCGAGTTCACCGTCGAGAACTGAGCCCTTCACCCGGAAGCCCTTCACCCCGGAGCTCTTCATCCGGGAGCTCTTCACCCCTTCGTGGCCTTGTGGCCCGGCTCGCGGACCAGCGATGTTAACTGAGCGTGAACTGATCGTACTTGACCGTAACTGTCGGTACGCGATTGACTTCGTTCCACCGCCTCCATCGCCTCTTCCGCGCAGGACGTGAGGACACACCCGTGAGCAGCGAGCTACTGGCACCGCTTGACCTGGCCTTCTGGCACCTGGAATCCACCGCCCACCCCCTGCACCTCGGAGCGCTCGCCCACTTCGGCCCCGTGCCCCCGGACGGCACACCAGGCCGGGAACCCCTGGACGTCCTGGACCTGCTCGCCCGCCGTGCCGCCGCCGTCCCCCGGCTCCGGATGCGCGTCCGCGACGTCCTCCTCCCCGTCGGTGGCGCCGCCTGGAGCGCGGACCCGGACTTCGACGTGCACCGCCACGTCCACGAGATCACCCTCCCCGGCGCCGACTTCCCCGCCGAGACCGCCCGGCTCGCCGCCGAACTCATGGAGCGCCCGGTCGCCCGCGGCCTGCCGCCCTGGGAGATGTACCTGCTGAGCGGCGCCCCCGACGGCTCCTTCGCCGTCCTCGTCAAGCTCCACCACGCCCTCGCCGACGGCATGCGGGCCGTCGCCATCGGCGCCGGGATCTTCGACGAGATCGCCGCGGGCCGGCGCCCCGCGCGCCGCCCCCGCCCCGTACCGCCGGGCTCCTGGCTCCCCGGCCCCGGACGGCTCCTCGGCATCGCCAGGGAGCGGCTCGGCGACCTCGGCAGGGCCGTCGAGGTCGGCGCGTCCGTGGTCGGATCCTCCGTCCTCCGCGCCGGCCGCCTCGACGGCCCGGACACCGCGCTCGCCGCCGAGTCCAGCGGGACCCGCCGCGTCGCCACCGTGACCCTGCCCCTCGACCGCGTGCACCGGGTCCGCCGCGGCACCGGCGGAACCGCCAACGACGTCCTCCTCGCGGTCGTCGCCGGAGCCCTCCGCCGCTGGTTCGAAGGACGCGGCCTCCCCCTCCCTGGGGCCGACCCCCGGGCCCTGGTCCCCGTGTCGCGCCGCCGCCCTGGCGCCCCGCCCGGCCCGGGCAACAGCCTCTCCGGCTACCTCGTCGACCTGCCCGTCACCGAGCCCGATCCGGCCGCGCGGCTGGCCGCCGTCCGGCAGGGCATGGACCGCAACAAGGCCGCCGGGCCCTTCCGCGGCGCCGGTGCGGTCGCCCTGCTCGCCGACCGGCTGCACCCGCTCGCCCACCGTTTCGGCGCCCCGCTCGCCTCCGGCGCCGCCCGGCTCCTCTTCGACCTCCTCGTCACCCAGGTGCCGCTGCCCCGCTCCGCGCTCTCCCTCGGCGGCGCGCCGCTCCGCGCGCTCTTCCCCATGGCCCCGCTCGCCCGCGGCCAGTCCCTCGCCGTCGCCATGTCCCCGTACGGCGGACAGGTCCACATCGGCCTCGTCGCCGACGGCGAGGCCGTCCCCGACCTCGACGCGCTGGCCGCCGCGCTCACGGCCGAACTCGACCTCCTCGACCCGCCGGAGACTCGTGACGACCTGCCCGAGACCCCTGACGACCTGCCGGAGACCCCAGGTGACCTGCCGGAGAGCCCTGACGAACCGTCGGAGAGCCCTGACCTCGTGACCGCCTGACGGCCCTCGCCGGCGCGAGCCCGGCCGTCACGCCGTGCACGTCGTGCCCGGCCGGACCCTGGTGAGCGCGATCAGGTACTCCTCGACCTTCCTGTCGACACAGGCGTTGCGGCCGTACCCGGTGTGACCGGTGGAGTCGAACGACAACAGCATGCCGTCGGGGAACTGGCGCGCCAGGCTCACCGCCTCCCCGTACGGGGTCGCGGGGTCGCCCGCCGTGCCCACGACGAGGACCGGCGGGACCCCCGGGGCGTGCACCCGGTGCGGCCGCCCGGGACCTGTGGGCCAGTCCCGGCAGACCAGCTCGTTCGTCACCCCGGTCGTGCCGTAGACGCCCGCGGCCTTCTCGGCGGGGGCCAGGGCGTTCCAGTAGGCCTGCGCGTCGCGCGGATGGGGGACGTCGAGGCAGTTGATCGCGATGAGGGCGGCGTCGCGGTTGTCCTCGGGAACGTCCGCCTCCTCTGCGGAACCGGTGTCAGCCTCAGCCTCAGCCTCAGCCTCAGCCTCGGCTTCGGCTTCGGCTTCGGCTTCGGCTCCTGCTCCGGCTCCGGCTCCGGCTTCGGTTTCGGGGTCCGGGGACTCCTCCCCGCCCGCCGCCAGGGCCGCCAGTTTCGTCCCGTCACCGTCGTCCGCCGCGCGCAGGGCATCGGACAGGTCCGCCCACTGGTCCTCCGGCGTGTACATGGACAGGCTCAGCGCCGAGACGAGGCCCGCGGCGTCGAGACCGTACGTGGAGCCGTCGACCGGCAGTGGTTCCCGCTGCGTCCGCTCGAGGAGCCGGTCGATCAGCGCGCGTATCTCCTCGGGCGTCGCGCCGGGGCAGGCGTCGCCGATCGTGGCGGCGCAGGACTGGGCGTACTCCTCCACCGCCTCCCGGAACCCGGTGGACTGGCCGAGCATGCGCTGCCGCCAGTCGAGGGACGGGTCGACCGCCCCGTCCAGGACCATCGCCCGTACGCGGCGCGGAAACTGCTCGGCGTACGAGGTGCCCAGGCTGGTGCCGTACGACCAGCCGACGTACGTCAGCCTCCGCTCGCCCAGCGCCGCCCGCAGCACGTCCAGGTCCCGGGCCGCGTCGTCCGTGCCGACGTGCGGCAGCAGCGCCCCACTGGCCTTCCGGCAGTCGGCGGCCGTCGTCCGTGCGGCGGCGAGCACGTCGGCGCGTTCGGCGTCCGTCCGGGGGTGGAGCGGTGTGCCCCCGGGCTCCCCGTCGGTCGGTTCGGCGTGCTCGGTCGGCTCCCCGGTGAGGCAGGTCAGGGCCGGTTTGCTCTCCCCGACCCCGCGCGGGTCGAACGACACGACGTCGAACCGTTCGCGTACGCCCCGCCCCAGGTCGTCGGCGACGCCGTCCTTGATGAGCCGCACCCCGCGCTCCCCGGGGCCGCCGGGGTTGAGGACGAGCGAGCCGACGCGCTTCCCCGGGGCCGCGGTCACCGCCTTCGCCACCGGCAGCACGAACGTCCTGCCGTCGGCGGGGCGGGAGTAGTCCATCGGGACGGTGAGCGCGGCACACCGGTACGCGCCGCAGGGCCGCCAGGTGAGGTTCTGGCCGTAGAAGCGCGCGAGGTCGGGGCGGGCGGCGGGGTCGGCGGGGGCGGCCGAGGACCTCGGCCGGCTCCCGTCCGAGCCCGGCCCGGCCGTGCAGGCCGCCAGGGAGGCGGTGCCGAGCACGGCGAGGGCAAGGACGAGGGCCTGACGGCGGCGGGTGGGGGCGGTGATCACGAGGTACTCCCATGGTGGTCGGTCCAGGGAAGGATCACGCGCGGATGCTGAGGATTTGCTGAGGCGGCGCATGCGGCCGTGGGCACATCGGCCCTGCGTCGGATCGCGTCAGGGCCTCCGGCCCTCAGCCGTCGACCGGCGCGCCTCCCTTCGCGTCCGGAGTCGGCAGCCGCAGGACGAACCGGGCCCCGCCGAGCTCCGAACGGTCCGCCGTGAGGGTGCCGCCGTGGGCGTGGGCGACCCAGGAGGCGATGGACAGGCCGAGACCGGTGGACCCCGACCCGCTGCGGAACCGTTCGAACAAGGCGCCGGCGACCTCCGGAGGCAGGCCGGGGCCCGCGTCCTCGACCGTCAGCGTGCCGGACCGGGACACCGTGACGCGTACGTCCGCCGGGACCCCCGGCGCGTGGCCGTGCGCGAGCGCGTTGCCGAGGAGGTTGCCGACGGCCCGGCGTACCAGATCGGGATCGGCGACCACGACGGACTCCTCGGCCTCCACCCGTACCCGATGACCCACCCGATACCCCGCCCGATGCCCCTCCGTGGAGGTCTCGACCGCCTCTTCGGCGACCGCCTCCACCACCTGGTCGAGGCGCAGCGGCTGGCGGGCCACCGTGGCCGTACCTGACATGAGCCGGGCCCGGGTGAGGAGCCCGTCGACAAGGCGGCCCATGCCCTCCGCGAGGCGGAGCGTGCGCCGGTGCACGTCCGTGCTGTCCGTCTCGCCGCGCAGCGCCGTCTCCGCGAGCGTCCGCAGCGAGGCGGCCGGGGTCCGCAGGTCGTGGGCGGCGTCCGCCAGGAACGCCTCCTGCTGGCCGAGCGCGCTGAGCGCGGGCCGGACCGCCCGCCCCGACAGGACGTGACCGACGGCCGCCGAAAGCAGGACGAGTACGGCGCAGCCGCCCGCCACGCCCCACACCAGCCGCCGGTGGTCGTCCCGCTGGGCCGTCGCGTCGGCCAGGGTGACGAGGACGCCCTGAGGCCCTTCGTCCTCCGTGGCGTCCGCCGGGTAGAAGGGCAGCGCGAACACCCGTACCGGTGTGCCGTCCGTCGCGCGCCGGTCGAAGCCGCGCGCCGCGCCCTCCCGGGCCACGGTGCGCCCGGCCTCCAGGACCACGCCGGGGCCGACGGTCACGCACGGTTCGGCGGGCGCGTGCTGCACGGTGAGGCCGCCGTCGTGGCGGGTTCCCGGGTCGGCGCGGGGCGTCAGGAGGACGGTCAGCGGCGGGCAGCCGGTGTTCACGGTGTCCGCGAGGACGTCCGTGACGAGCCGCCCGTTCTCGTCGGTCTCCAGGAGGCCGAGGGCCCAGCTGGTGTCCGCGTCCATCGAGTGGTCGAGCTGCTCCCGCCAGCGGGCGCTGTCACTGCGCACGGCGAACACGGCCATCGCGACCAGCCCCACGGCGCTCGTCAGCGCGAACAGCAGGCTGATCCGCCGGCGCAGCCGAAGCACCCGTGCCGCCGGCGTGAGCGGGGACGTGGGCGAGCGGCGGGGGAAGGACGGGCTCACCGCGCGCCGTCGGGGGCGAGCCGGTAGCCGACCCCGCGCACGGTGTGGATCAGCGGCGGGTCCCCGAGCTTGCGGCGGAGCTGGGAGACGAGCACTTCGAGGACGTTGGACTGCGGCTCGGCCATCTCGTCCCAGCAGCTCTCGATCAGATCGGCGCGGGTGACGGCCTGGTCGACGCGGGCCGCGAGGACTTCCAGGACCGCGAACTCCCTGGTGGTGAGCGTGAGCAGGACCCCGGCCCGGCGGACGTGCCGGCGGGCGGTGTCGACGTCCAGGTCGCCGACGCGGTGGACGGGAGGGCGGACGACGGCGGAGCGGCGGCACAGACTGCGCACCCGGGCGACCAGTTCGGGCACGGCGAACGGCTTGACGAGGTAGTCGTCGCCGCCGCCGGCGAAGCCCTCCACCCGGTCCGCCACCGTGTCGCGCGCGGTGAGGAACAGCACCGGCACCGTGCCGCCGCCCCGCCGGAACCCGTCGACGTAGGCGACGGCGTCCCCGGAGGGCAGCATCCGGTCGAAGACCGCGCAGTCGTACGCGGTGACGAACAGGGCCTCGTCGGCCCGCGGCAGATCGGCGGCCTCGTCGACGGCGAGCCCGGCGGCCCGCAGAGCGGCGGCCACCCCGAACCGAAGGTCTTCGTCGTCCTCGACGAGCAGTACGCGCACGTCATCCACCCTAAGGCCGTTCCGCTCCGGCGGGGTTCGCGGCTCGTGTGCCGGGCTCAGGGCTCAGGGCAGGGTTTCGAGGCGCTCTCTGTTGTCCTCGCCCCACTGGCCGAGGGGGGTGAGAGCGGCGAGGAGCGAGTGGCCGAACTCGGTCAGCGAGTACTCCACCTTCGGTGGCACCTGGTGATGGACCTCGCGGTGCACCAGGCCACTGGCCTCCAGCTCCCGCAGGTGCAGGATCAGCATCCGCTCACTGATGCCGGCCACCGTCCGGCGCAACTCGCCGAAGCGCAGCGGTCCTTCGCCGAGCCAGAACAGGATCAGTCCTTTCCATTTGCCTCCCATGACGTCGATGGCGGCGTCCAGACCGCAGGTGTAACTCCGCTTCCGCACCGGCATTTCCCCTAACAAAACTGTGGGTACCCGACAGAATTGTAGGTACTTGAAGAAGTGTCGGTGTGGCCGCAGCATGGATCAGGCGTCGCTCGGCAAGGGCAGTGAACTCCCCTCGGGTGACGGCAGTTCGACCCATTTCGCGCTTCGGATGCATCGGCATCAGGCAGGGGCACACGTATGACCGGGCACCACCGCACTCCCGTGACCGTCGTCGGGCTGGGCTCGATGGGAAGCGCATTGGCCGAGGCGTTCATCGACGCGGGTCACCGGACCACCGTCTGGAACAGGACGGCGTCGAAGGCCGTGCCGCTCGTGTCCAAGGGCGCTGTCCACGCGCGGACGACGGCCGAGGCCGTCGCGGCGAGTCCGCTGGTCATCGCCTGCCTGACCACGTACGAGAGCACCATCGATGCCCTGGAACCGGCCACTGCCGCGCTCAAGGGGCGCGCTCTCGTGAGCCTGAACAGCGGTTCGCCGGCCGGTGCCCGTCAGCTGGGCGGCTGGGCGCTCGGGCACGGTGCGCGTTACCTCGGCGGGGCGGTCAAGAACGTGCCGTCCGCCGTCGGAGCCGAGGACACACTCCTGTACTACGGCGGGGACCGGACCGTCTTCGACGAGTTCGCCGGGACGCTGCGGGTGTTGGGCGGTGACACCGTCTACCTCGGCGCCGACGCCGATCTCGCCGCCCTGTACGAGATGGCGGTGGGGGGCACCCTGCTGCCCGCGCTCGTCGGCTTCTTCCAGGGCGCGGCGGCGCTGCAGGCCCGTGGACTCGAGGTGGCCTCGATGGTGCGGTTCAGCACCAAGTGGTTCGAGATGATCAACTCGGTGCTGCCGGTGTTCGCGGACGAGATCGACCGCGGCGACTACAGCGAGCCCGCGTCCTCGGTACGTCTCTTCCTGGCCGGAGCCGCACATGACGAGGAACTCGGCAGGGAGGCGAACCTCGACACGGAATGGCACAAGCCCTTCCATGACTTGCTGAAGCGGGCCGTCGAGGCCGGCTACGGGGACCAGAGCATCTCCGCCCTGACGGAGATGCTCAGGAATCCGGCGCCGACCCCGTGACCGGGACCCATGACCCGGGACACCGTCCCCGGGGCGGGGAAGGTGGTCAGACCCTCGCGGCCTCTGCCCTGTCGGCGACGGCGGCGAGGTACCGCTCCGCGTCCAGGGCCGCCGCCGCGCCGGTGCCGGCGGCGGTGATGGCCTGGCGGTAGGTGTGGTCGACGACGTCGCCCGCGGCGAAGACGCCGGGGACGTTCGTACGGGTGGAGGGCGCCTCCACCTTGATGTAGCCCTCGTCGTCCAGGTCGATCTGGCCGGTGAAGAGCTCGGTGCGCGGGTCGTGGCCGATGGCGATGAACAGGCCGGTGACGTCCAGCGCGCGGGTCTCGCCGGTGACGGTGTCGCGCAGGACGACGCCGCCGAGCAGGCCGTTCTCGGACGTGATCTCGGCGATCTCGCTGTCGAAGGCGAAGGAGATCTTGTCGTCGGCGAACGCGCGGTTCTGCATGACCTTGGAGGCGCGCAGGGCGGAGCGGCGGTGCACGACGGTGACCGACCTGGCGAAGCGGGTGAGGAAGGTGGCCTCCTCCATGGCGGTGTCGCCGCCGCCGACCACGACGATGTCGCGATCGCGGAAGAAGAACCCGTCGCACGTGGCGCACCAGGACACACCGCGCCCGGACAGTTCGTCCTCGTTGGGAAGACCGAGCTTGCGGTAGCCGGAGCCGGTCGCGATGATCACGGACTTCGCCCGGTGCACGGTGCCCTCGGAGTCGGTGACCTCCTTGATCTCGCCGGTCAGGTCGACGGAGACGATGTCGTCGTCGATCATCTCGGCGCCGAAGCGTTCGGCCTGGGCCCGCATGTTCTCCATGAGGACCGGCCCGTCGACGCCCTCGGGGAAGCCGGGGAAGTTCTCGACCTCGGTCGTCGTGGTCAGCGAGCCGCCGACGAAGATCGAGCTGCCGAAGAGCAGCGGCTCGAGCTGCGCTCGGGCGGTGTAGAGGGCGGCGGTGTATCCGGCGGGGCCGGAGCCTATGACGATGACCTCGCGGACGTCGCCGGTGAGGGGCTCGGTCACTGGGGTCACGCCTCCCGCTTCGCGTCGATCTCGGCGATGAGGCCCTCGATCAGGGTCCTGATCTCGTCGCGGATGGGGCGGACGGCCTCGACGCCCTGGCCGGCCGGGTCCTCCAGGGCCCAGTCGAGGTACTTCTTGCCGGGGAAGATCGGGCAGGCGTCGCCGCAGCCCATGGTGATGACGTAGTCGGACGCCTGGACGGCCTCGGTCGTGAGGACCTTCGGCTTCTGGGCGGAGATGTCGACGCCGACCTCCTTCATCGCCTCGACGGCGGCCGGGTTGACCCGGTCGCCCGGGACGGATCCGGCGGAGCGGACCTCGATCCGGTCGCCCGCGAGGTGGCTGAGGAAGCCGGCGGCCATCTGGGAGCGGCCGGCGTTGTGGACGCAGACGAAGAGCACGGAGGCGAGCGGAGCAGTCATCGGGTCTTCCTCGGAGGCAGGGAGGGCGCGTCGAAGATGTCAGCCCGGGCTGGCATCAGCTCGGGGTGATGTGACAGTATCAGTCCATGATGACGTCAGTCGATACTGATCTGATCCGGGTTCTGGGTGACCCCCTGCGCCTCCAGATCGTGACCCTGCTCGCCCGCGAGACGCTCTGCACCACCCACCTCGTGGAGGAGACCGGTGCCAAGCAGACCAACCTCTCCAACCACCTGAGAGTGCTGCGCGAGGCCGGGGTCGTCGAGACCGAGCCGTGCGGTCGGTTCACGTACTACCGGCTCAAGCCGGACGTCATCGAAGCCCTGGCCGGGCAGTTCGCCGCCCTCGCCGAGGCCGCGCGCGCCAACGCCGACACCAAGAGAGCCTGCCCGTAGCCTCTCGCCCCACCTGCCCGAGGAGATCCCGCCCGTGACCGCCACCGAGCCCGCCGCGAGCGACGCCATAGCCGCCGACACGTCGCCCCGGCCCGCCCCCGGCGCGACCCCGCCCCGTACCCCGCTCGTCGCACGAGCGGCCGCCGAGCTCGTCGGCGCCGCCGCCCTCGTGGCGACCGTCGTCGGCTCCGGCATCCAGGCCACCCAGCTCACCGACGACGTGGCGCTGCAGCTCCTTGCCAACTCCACGGCCACCGTCTTCGGCCTCGGCGTCCTCATCGTCCTCCTCGGCCCGGTCTCCGGCGCGCACTTCAACCCGGCGGTCACCCTCGCCGAGTGGTGGACCGCCCGCCGCGGCGGCGGTGGCGTGACCGGGCGTGAGCTCGCGGTGTACGTCCCGTCGCAGGTCGTCGGTGCCGTCGCCGGCGCGGTACTGGCAGACGCGATGTTCGGTGAGCCGCTGGTGAAGTGGTCCACGCACGACCGCTCGACCGGGAACCTGCTCCTCGGCGAGGTCGTGGCGACCGCCGGTCTGATCCTGCTGATCTTCGGCCTCGCGCGCACCGACCGGCTGCGGTTCGCGCCGGTCGCGGTCGCCTCGTACATCGGCGCGGCCTACTGGTTCACCTCGTCCACGTCCTTCGCGAACCCCGCCGTGACCATCGGCCGGGCCTTCACCGACACCTTCGCCGGCATCGCCCCCGCCTCCGTCCCGGCGTTCATCGGCATGCAGCTCGTCGGCGCGGTCGTGGGTCTGGCGCTGGTCGCGGTCATCTTCATGCGCGGCAGGACGACCAGCGAATGACGCATGTCGTGGACGTGGTGGTGACCGGCGGCGGCCAAGCGGGACTCGCCGCCGGCTACCACCTGCGCCGCCTCGGCCTCGACTTCGTCGTCCTCGACGCGCAGGCCGCCCCGGGCGGCGCCTGGCGGCACACCTGGGACTCCCTCCACCTGTTCTCGCCGGCCGCCTACTCCTCCCTGCCCGGCCGGCTCATGCCGCCGCAGCCGGGGGAGACCTACCCGGACGCCTCGCACGTCGTCTCGTACCTCACCGACTACGAGCAGCGGTACGAGCTTCCCGTCGTCCGGCCCGTCCGCGTCGAAGCGGTCCACGGGGACGGTGAGTTCCTGCGCGTCGAGGCCGACGCCGGCACCTGGCGGGCCCGTGCGGTCGTCAGCGCGACCGGCACCTGGTGGCGCCCCTTCGTCCCCGCCGTACCCGGCCGGACCGAGTTCAGGGGCCGCCAGCTCCACACCGTCGAGTACGGGCGTCCCGCCGACCTCGCGGGGGAACGTGTGATCGTCGTCGGCGGCGGGAACTCCGGCGCCCAGATCGCCGCCGACCTCGCGTACGGCACCGACCTCACCTGGGCCACCCTCCGCGAACCCCGCTACCTCGCCGACGACATCGACGGCCGGGCCCTGTTCGACCATGCCACCGCCCGCCGCCGCGCCCTCGACGAGGGCCGGACCGACAGCGGTGGGGTGGCGTCCCTCGGCGACATCGTCGCCGTGCCGCCCGTGCGCGAGGCCCGGGACGCGGGACGGCTCAAGGCCCAGCCGATGTTCGCCCGGCTCACCGCGACCGGCGTCGAATGGGCCGACGGCAACCGCGCGGACGCCGACACGATCGTCTGGTGCACCGGCTTCCGGCCGGCCCTCTCGCATCTGGCGCCGCTCGGCCTGCGCGGCCCGCGCGGCCACGTCCCCACGGCCGGTACGCGCGCCGTCGGCGAGCCCCGGCTCCACCTGCTCGGCTACGGGGACTGGACGGGCCCGGCCTCCGCCACCCTCATCGGCGTCGGCCGCCCCGCTCGCGAGGCCGCCCGGGAGATCGCCCGGTTCCTCCACGGCTAGGACCTGAAGGGCGATCGTGGCGTCCTCACGCCATGGCGGCCTTGGTGAGGAGCTGTCCCATGGCGGCGAGGACGGCGGGTTCCACGCGGTAGTAGACCCAGGTGCCGCGCCGCTCGGAGGAGAGCAGGCCGGCTTCCTTCAGCTTCTTCAGGTGGTGGGAGACGGTGGGCTGGGAGACGCCGACGTCGGAGATGTCGCAGACGCATGCCTCGCCGCCCTCGTGGGAGACGACGGCGGAGAAGAGTCGCAGGCGTACGGGATCGCCGAGGGCCTTGAACATGACGGCGGTCCGTTCGGCCTCGTCGGCGGTCAGCGGGCGCTCGTTCAGCGGCGGGCAGCAGGGCTCGGCGGCGGCGGGTTCCAGGAGGGGCAGCGCCTTCACGTTCGACATATGTCTATGTTGACACATGTCGAACCAAGCGCCCAGGGCGCCTTCGGTACCTCCCTTCCTCCCCCCTCTGGGCCACCCTTGAATTCGACGAACGTCTATGTTGACGCTCGTCGATGCAGGTGCCATGCTGAGGGCGTCAGAGATCGACAGACGTCGAAACACAGGGGATCCGTCATGAACGCCACCATCACCACCACCCCCGCCGACCGGCTGCCCGTCGTGGTCATCGGGGCCGGCCCCGCCGGCCTCGCCGCCGCCGCGCACCTCGTCGGCCGGGGCCTGGAGCCGCTGGTCCTGGAGGCGGGTGCCAGGGCGGGCGCGGCGGTGCGCGAGTGGTCGCACGTGCGGCTCTTCTCCACCTGGAACGAGGTCACCGACCCGGCGGCCGAGAAGCTGCTCGCCCCCACCGGCTGGGTGAAGCCGGACGCGGGCACCTACCCCACGGGCGGCGACTGGGCGGAGCGCTACCTCCAGCCGCTCGCCGACGTCCTCGGCGACAGCGTCCGCCTCGGCGCCCGGGTCACCGGCGTCTCGCGGGCCGGCCGCGACCGGATCGTCGACGCCGACCGCGAGGCCCAGCCCTTCACCGTCCACGTCGCGTACGCCGACGGCCGCGAGGAGCGGATCACCGCCCGCGCCGTCATCGACGCCTCCGGCACCTGGGCCGTCCCGAGCCCGGCCGGCGGCGACGGACTGCCCGCGCTCGGCGAGAAGGCGGCCGCCGCACGGATCTCCTACCGTGTCCCGGACCTGAAGGACCCCGCCGTGCGCGTCCGTTACGCCGGGAAGCGCACCGCCGTCATCGGATCCGGCGCCTCCGCCTTCACCGCGCTCGCCTCCCTCGCCGACCTCGCGACGTCCGCGGACGGCGCAGGCACGCACGCCACCTGGATCCTGCGGCGCGGCATCTCCGGCTCCACCTTCGGCGGCGGCACCGCCGACCAGCTCCCCGCCCGGGGCGCGCTCGGTCTCGCCGCGAAGGCCGCGGTCGACCAGGGACACGCCGACGCCGTCACCGGCTTCCGTACGGAGTCGATCGAGCGCGACGGCGAGCGGCTCGTGCTGATCGGCGAGGACGGCCGCAGGCTCGACCCGGTCGACGAGGTCATCGTCCTGACCGGCTTCCGCCCCGACCTGTCCTTCCTCGACGAGCTCCGCCTCGGCCTCGACGAGCGCCTCCAGGCCCCCGTCGAGCTGGCCCCGCTCATCGACCCGAACCAGCACTCCTGCGGCACGGTCTACCCGCACGGCGTCAACGAGCTCTCCCACCCGGAGCAGGGCCTCTACCTCGTCGGCATGAAGTCCTACGGCCGCGCCCCGACCTTCCTCGCCCTCACCGGCTACGAGCAGGTCCGGTCCGTCGTCGCCGCCATCGCCGGCGACCGCGAGGCCGCCGAGCGGGTCGAGCTCGTCCTCCCGGAGACGGGCGTCTGCGGCGGGGCCGGCCTCTTCGACCAGGCGCAGACCGGCCAGGCGCAGACCGACGGGACGCAGACCGACGGGACGCGGACCGACGGGGCGACCGGCGGCGGCGGCGGCTGCTGCGCCCCCGCCCCGGCCCTCATCCAGCTCGGTACGGCCACCGCGGCACCCTCCTGCGGCTCGTGACCGTCCACAGCACCCGGGCGGACGGGGCCGCGACCGGAACAGGGGACCGGTCGCGGCCCCGCGCCGTCCTGCCCGCGCTGTGCGTCACCCAGATCACGAGCTGGGGCATCGTCTACTACGCCTTTCCCGTCCTCAACCCGGCCATCACCGCGGACACCGGCTGGAGCGCGGGCTCGACCACCGCGGCCTTCTCCGCCGCCCTCGTCGTCTCCGCCCTCGCCGGGATCCCGGTCGGCCGGGTACTGGACCGCCGCGGGCCGCGGATCGTCATGACGCTCGGCTCCGTCCTCGGCGTCCTGAGCCTGCTGATCGTGGCCGCGGCCCCCCACCCGGCCGTCTTCCTCGCCGGATGGCTCCTCGCCGGAACGGCCATGGCCACCACCTTCTACCAGCCCGCCTTCGCCGCGCTCACCCGCTGGTGGGCCCCGGACCACGTCCGCGCGCTGACGATCGTCACCCTCGCCGGCGGACTCGCCTCCACGGTCTTCGCACCCCTGACCGCGGTCCTCTCCGACCACACGTCCTGGCGCGCCACCTACGTGGTGCTCGCGGGCGTCCTCGCGGTCCTGACCGTCCCGGCCCACGCCCTCGCCCTGAAGGCACCCTGGCCACCGGCGCCCGAGAGCCCTTCGCACGTCACCGACGGCAGCGGCGGAGTGGTGCGCAGCCGCGCGTTCTGGATGCTGGCCGCCACGTTCACCCTGTCCGCGTTCGCGATGTACGCCGTCGTCATCGGCCTCGTCCCCCTCTTCCTCGACCGCGGCTACACCACCGCCCAGGCCGCATGGGCCCTCGGCCTCGGCGGCGTGGGACAGACCCTCGGCCGCACCCTCTACGCGACCCTCGCCCGCCGCCTCGGCGTCACCGCCCGCACCACCGCGCTGATCGGACTCGGAGGACTCACCACCGCGGCCCTCGCGACCGTGGCCGGCCCGTACGCGCTGCTCATCGCGGTGTCCGTGCTCGCCGGGGTGGTCCGGGGCAACCTCACACTCCTCCAGGCGACCGCCGTCACGGACCGCTGGGGGAGTGCCCACTACGGCCGGCTCTCCGGACTCCTCGGCGCACCGGGCCACGTCGCGGCCGCTCTCGCCCCCTTCGCCGGCGCGATGCTCGCCGGGCCGCTCGGCGGCTACCCCGCCCTGTTCGCGCTGCTCGCCGCGCTGTCGGTCATCGCCGCTGTCACCGCCCTGGGAACCCGCCCGGCCAGGGCCGTGCCCGGATGACCCGGGGCCATGCCCGGATGACTCAGGGACACGCCCGTATGACCCGGGGCCACGCCCCCATGACTCATCCGAACCGCGGACGAACCGTCCGGCGAGCGGCCCCCTGACTCGTACGGCAGGCTGGGATCATGCCCGAACTCCCCGAGGTGGAAGCGCTCCGCGCGTTCCTCGACACGCACCTGGTGGGCAAGGAGATCGCCCGTGTGCTGCCCGTCGCGATCAGCGTCCTCAAGACGTACGACCCACCCCTGAGCGCCGTCGAGGGCGCCACGGTCACCGCGGTCGGACGGCACGGGAAGTTCCTCGACCTCACCGCCGCCGGACCCGAGGGCGAGCTCCACCTCCTGTTCCACCTGGCCCGCGCGGGCTGGCTCCGCTGGCAGGACCCGTTGCCCTCCGGTCCGCCCAGGCCCGGCAAGGGCCCGCTGGCCCTGCGGACCGCGCTCGCCGGCGGCGACGGCTTCGACCTCACCGAGGCCGGCACGACCAAACGCCTCGCCGTCCACCTCGTCCACGACCCCCAGGAGGTGCCGGGCGTCGCACGGCTCGGCCCCGACCCGCTCGCCGAGGACTTCGGCCCGGACGAGTTCGCCGCACTGCTCGCCGGTGAACGGCGCCAGATCAAGGGCGCCCTGCGCGACCAGAGCCTCATCGCCGGCATCGGCAACGCCTACAGCGACGAGATCCTGCACGCCGCCAGGATGTCGCCCTTCAAGCCCGTCCAGAACCTCACCCCCGAGGAGACGGCCGCCCTCTACACGGCGATGCGGACCACCCTCCACGAGGCCGTCGAACGTTCCCACGGCCTCGCCGCCGGCAGGCTCAAGGCGGAGAAGAAGAGTGGCCTGCGCGTCCACGGCCGTACGGGCGAGGCGTGTCCGGTGTGCGGGGACACCATCCGCGAGGTCTCCTTCAGCGACTCGTCCCTCCAGTACTGCCCCACCTGCCAGACCGGCGGCAAGCCGCTCGCCGACCGCCGTCTGTCGAAGCTCCTCAAGTAGCCCGAGGCCTCGAAGCGGTAACCGCCGGCCCCCGGCCCGCCGGTTACACTCCGCCGCATGCTGCGCGTACTGGCCGTCGACGACGAGGCCCCCGCCCTCGGGGAGCTGCTCTATCTGCTGCGCGCCGACTCCCGCGTCAGGAGCGCCGAGGGAGCGGGCGACGCCACCGCCGCCCTCCGCAGGATCGGGCGCGCCCTGGAGGCGGGACCCGACGCCGACGAGGCCGTCGACGTCGTCTTCCTCGACATCCACATGCCCGGCCTCACCGGACTCGACGTCGCCCGGCTGCTCGCCGGTTTCGCCCGGCCGCCGCTCGTCGTCTTCGTCACCGCCCACGAGGGCTTCGCGCTCCAGGCCTTCGACCTGAAGGCGGTCGACTACGTCCTCAAGCCGGTCCGCCGCGAGCGGCTCGCCGAGGCCGTCCGCCGGGTCCACGACCTGGTGCACGCCACCGCCGCCGCCCCCGCCCCGACCGCGCCCGCCGCCGAGCAGGTCCCCGTGGAGCTGGGCGGGGTCACCCGCTTCGTCTCCGTCGAGGACATCGCGTACGTGGAGGCCCACGGCGACTACGCCCGCCTCCACACCGACCACGGCAGCCATCTCGTCCGCATCCCGCTCTCCACCCTCGAGGAGCGGTGGGCGGCCCGCGGCTTCGTCCGCATCCACCGCAGCCACCTCGTCGCCCTCGCCCGCATCGACGAACTCCGGCTCGACGGCGGCGCCACCTCGGTACGGGTCGGCGCCACCGACCTCGCGGTCAGCCGCCGGCACGCCCGCCACCTGCGGGACCTGCTGATGAGGCGCGCCGGCGGCTGACCCCGGCCGCGCGTCTACCGCCGTCCGGGAGTGCTGCGTAGACTCCACGCGACCCGGGCCACGGCCCGCACGAAGCCGTCGCACGCGTAGAGAGGCCGGAGCGGACCCCGATGTCCGAGCACCACCCTTCCCCAGCCCTCGGCCGGGGGGACCCCCAGCGCAGACCCCGCCGTGAGACCGTCACGTACGCCTCCGCCCACGGCGCGGGCGCCGTGCCCGGCCCCGCCCGGCGGCGGCCCGTCCATCCGCCGGCCCGTTCCGAGATCGACGAGCAGACCACCCTCGGCCACACCTACGTCCGCTCCCTGATGCGCAGCCAGCTGCGCGCCGCCCTGACCGCGCTCGGGGCCCTCGCCCTGCTCGTCGGCTCGCTGCCGCTGCTGCTCGCGCTGCCCGCGCCCGAGGCGTTCGTCTGGATCGCCCTCGGCGTCGGGGTGTACCCCGTGGTCTGGGGCATCGCCCACTGGTACGTGCGCCGCGCCGAACGCAACGAACGCGACTTCACCGGCCTCGTCGAACGGTGAGAACGGTGAACCGCCCCGCGTGAACCAGACCTACGCCGTCGTGGCCGTCACCGCCGTCGTCCTCGCCACCGTCCTCATCGGCGCCCTCGGGCTGCGGATCTCCCGTACCACCTCCGACTTCTACGTCGCCTCCCGGACCGTCCGGCCGGGCCTCAACGCCGCCGCCATCAGCGGCGAATACCTCTCCGCCGCCTCCTTCCTCGGCATCGCGGGGCTCGTCCTGGTCCAGGGCCCCGCCATGCTCTGGTACCCGGTCGGCTACACCGCCGGCTACCTCGTCCTGCTCGTCCTGGTCGCCGCACCGCTGCGCCGTTCCGGGGCGTACACCCTCTCCGACTTCGCCGAGGCGCGCCTCGAATCCCCACAGGCCCGCCGCCTCGCCAGCCTCTTCGTGGTCGGCATCGGCTGGCTCTACCTGCTGCCCCAGCTCCAGGGCGCGGGACTCACCCTGGAGATCCTCACCGGAGCCCCCGACTGGGTCGGCGGACTGCTCGTCGCCCTCGTCGTCACGGGGACCGTCGCCGCCGGAGGGATGCGCAGCATCACCTTCGTGCAGGCCTTCCAGTACTGGCTGAAACTCACCGCGCTGCTCGTCCCCGTCCTCTTCCTGCTCGCGGCCTGGTGCGGCGACGGGGCGCCCAGGGCCCGCTTCGACGCCCCCGCCGTCCTGCGTGGTCACACCGTCGTCAAGGTCGCCGACACGGTACGGATCGGCCTCGACGCCCCGCTCACCCTCACCGTCACCGGCAGCGTCGACTCCGTCCCGTACGAGCGGCGGACCGTGACCCTCGCCGCGGGCACCCACCACGTCCTCGGCGGCACCACGCTCGCCTTCCCGCCCGGAGCGCCCCTCCCGGAGCGGGTCGCCAGCGGCACCGACCCCCTCGGCTGGTCCCAGCCACTGGCCGGCGGACGTGACGGCCACCAGCTGTACGCCACGTACGGGCTGATCCTCGCGACCTTCCTCGGCACCATGGGCCTGCCGCACGTCGCCGTCCGCTTCTACACCAGCCCGCACGGCCGCGCCGCCCGCCGCACCACCCTCGTCGTCCTCGGGCTCGTCGGCGCCTTCTACCTGCTGCCCCCGCTGTACGGCTTCCTGGGCCGGATCTACGCCCCCGAGCTCGCCCTCACCGGCTCCGCCGACGCCGCCGTGCTCGTCCTGCCCGACCGGATCCTCGGCGGGCTGCTCGGCGATCTCCTCGGGGCGCTCCTCGCGGGCGGCGCCTTCGCCGCCTTCCTCTCCACCGCCTCCGGGTTGACCATGTCCGTCGCCGGGGTCCTCACCCAGGACGTGCTGCCCTCCCGGGGCGTACGGCACTTCCGCCTCGCGACCCTGCTCGCCACCGCCGTCCCGCTGGCCGTCGGGGTGTCCGCCTCCAAGGTGCCGGTCGCCGACGCCGTCGGCCTCGCCTTCGCCGTGTCCGCCTCCTCCTTCTGCCCGCTGCTCGTCCTCGGCATCTGGTGGCGGCGGCTCACCCCGCCCGGCGCCATGGCCGGGCTGCTGCTCGGCGGCGGTTCCGCCCTCGCGGCCGTGATGGCGACCCGGGCGGGACTCGCCCCCGAGGGCTGGCCGCACACCCTGATGGCGTGGCCGGCCGTCTGGTCGGTCCCGCTGGGCTTCCTCAGCATGGTCCTCGTCTCGCTCGCCACGCCCCGCCGGGTCCCGCCCGGCACTCCGGCGCTGCTCGCACGCCTCCACCTCCCGGAGGAGATCAGCCGGCCCCGGCAGACCACCCGCACCGTCCCCGCCCCCGGAGGCACGCCGATGACCCCGGAGATACGCCGATGACCCCCGAGACGCGCCGATGAGCGGCATCGCCCTCGCCGCCGCGGCCGCCGCGGGGGCCGTGCTGCTCGCCGCGGGATTCGTCCTGGGGCGGTTCGCCGGCCGGCGCGGTGGCCCCGCCGCCGATCCCGATCTCGGCACGCCCGTCGAGCGGGCCACCTTCCACACCCTGCACACCGCCTCGCTCGCGGCGCCGCCGCTGCGCGCCGGGCTCACCGAGGAGACGGCCCGCAGGGCGGCCGGCACCCTCCGCTCGCTGCTCGGCACGGAGGCGCTCTGCCTCACCGACCGGGGCGCCGTCCTCGCCTGGGACGGGCCGGGAGAGGAGCACCACCGCGCCCACGTCCCGGAACAGGTCGCCGAGACCCTGGAGACCGGCCGCAGCCGGTCCGCGCACACCGGCTGCGCCGACCCGGCCTGCCCGCTGCGCTGGGCGGTGATCGCCCCGCTCACCGGGGAGGACGGTGTGCTCGGCGCGCTCGTCGCCTACGGCTCGCGGGAGTCGGCCGTCCTGGTGCGGGCCGCGACGGAGGTGGCCCGCTGGGCCTCCGTCCAGCTGGAACTGGCCGAGCTGGACCGCTCGCGGACCCGGATCGTGGAGGCCGAGATCCGGGCGCTGCGTGCCCAGATCTCCCCGCACTTCATCTTCAACTCCCTCGCGGCCATCGCCTCGTTCGTCCGTACCGACCCGGAGCAGGCCAGGGAACTGCTCCTCGAGTTCGCCGACTTCACCCGCTACTCCTTCCGCAGGCACGGCGAGTTCGCCCAGCTCGCCGACGAACTGCGTTCCATCGAGCAGTACTTGGCGCTGGCCGGGGCGCGCTTCGGCGACCGGCTGAAGGTGACCCTGCAGATCGCTCCCGAGGTGCTGCCGGTGACCCTGCCCTTCCTCTGTCTCCAGCCGTTGGTGGAGAACGCGGTGAAGCACGGCCTCCAGGACCGGGAGCGGGGCTGCCGGGTCACCATCGCGGCCCGGGACGCGGGCGCGGAGGCCGTGGTGACCGTCGAGGACGACGGGATCGGCATGGACCCCGAGCTGCTGCGCGCGGTCCTGCGCGGGGAGCTCCCGGCCGGCTCCGGCATCGGCCTGTCGAACGTGGACGAGCGGCTGCGGCAGGTGTACGGGGCGGAGTACGGCCTCGTCATCGAGACCGGCGTCGGCGCCGGGATGAAGGTGACGGTCCGCATCCCCAAGTACCGTCCCGGCGTGCACCGTTCGGCACCGTGACGGCCTGATGTCCTGGTCGCCCCGGCTGTCGCCGCCCTGCCGGATGCCGCGGTCAGCGCAGGTGCAGCGACAGGTGTGCCAGCGGCAGGCCCAGCTTCCAGGCGGGCAGCCAGATCTGCTCGTCCTCGTCGACCGGGCACCCGATGTCGTCGGCGCTCCTGTCGTCGAGGTCGGCCGCGCGCACCCAGGTGTCCCGGAGGTGCCGCCACGCGGTCTCCGCGAGCGTCTGGTCGGGGCCGTCGCCGCCGGCCTCGCGCCGCGCGGCGAGCCGCTCCTCGACCCAGGGCGGCCAGGGCCGGTCGTACGCCGTGTGCCGCAGCCACGCGTCGATCCGCCAGGCGGCCCCTCCGTCCGCCGGTCCCGCCGGCTCCTCCGAGAGGTGGACGGTGAGGGCGAGGGCCTGGAGGCCCGCCCGGTACTCCAGTGAGCCGGGCGCCACGAGCGCGGCGGTCCGCAGCACCTCGTCGGCCAGGTACTCGGCGCACAGCCAGGCCATCGGGACGGCGAGGCCGCCGCCGCTCGTGCCGCCGGTGCCGTTCGTGCTCTCGGGCAGCAACGCTCCCACCTTCTCCCGGAGATCGGGGACCCTGACGTGAGGGACCCGGGGAGAGCCTCCTCCGCGAAGGGCGTCCGCGGGACCCGCTTTGCTCAACTCACCCGTGTGGTTTCGGATACGTTTTCCGGCCGGATCGGTGCCGGTGGGATTCCTGATGCCACGGGAGGCGTACGGGGCGGGTGCGGCGTCGCAGGCAGGGGCGCGGGCGGGCGTCGCGGGTCTCGGCTCCGGCCTCAGCCGAGGAGCGCGTACACCGCGGTCGCGTGGGCGGCGGTCTCCTGCGTGCCCTCCGCCGTCATGGTGATGTCGGCGAAGGCCATCCGCTTCCCCGCCTTGGTGAGCCGGGCCCGCACCAGGACGTCCGAGCCGACGACCGCCCGCTGGAAGCTGATGGACTGCTGGACGGTGGTCATCGGCACGAAGGCGCCGCGGGCGGCGGCGACCGCGATCACCGTCGCCGTGTCGGCTGCGGCCATCAGGGCCTGACCGGAGAGGCCGCCGCCCTCCCGGGCGAGCCGGTCCGACCACGGGAGCCGGAGCACGGCCTCGTGGCCGTCGGCGGAGGCCACGGATTCGACGGTGAGTCCCAGATCGAGCACCCAGGGGGCGAAGTTGTCGGCGAGGACCTTTTCGGCGGCGGAGAGTGTCAGCGTCACGGCGTCATTGTGGGGCCCCGGCGCGGACCCGGGCAACGGGCCCGCGGCGCGGCCGGTAGCCCGGCAGGGACCGGCCGAGCTGCCGCAGCGCGTAGTGCGAGCGGGACTTGACGGTTCCGGCGGGGATGCCGAGTTCGACGGCGGCCTCGTTGACGGTGAGGCCGTGGAAGTAGAGCCGGACGAGGACCGCGCGGTGCTCGGGGCTCAGTTCGCGGACGGCCGCCCGTACGTCGAGGGCGGCCTCGGCCGAGGCGGTGGCGTCGGCGGGGTCGGGTGTCACCGCGAGGACGCCGTCCCCGATCTCGGCGGGGCGGGCGAGGCGTGAGCGCCAGGCATCGATGGCGAGGCGACGGGCCACGGTGAAGAGCCAGGGGCGCATCGACTCGTAGGGGCCGTCGAAGGCCTCGGGGTGGAACCAGGCCCGTACCAGGGTCTCCTGGGCGAGGTCCTCGGCCCGCTGGCGGTCCCCGTGGGTGAGCCCGAGCAGGAAGGAGAGCAGGGCGGGTCCGTGGTCCCGCTGCAACTGCTCGAGGGTCCGTTCGTCGGTGGTCGCCGTCGTCATGCTTCCCGCCTCTCCCGCGGCTCGTCGTCCGGCCCGTATACGAGCGCATCCGGACGGCAAGGGACAGGGAACGGACATCGGCGTGCGACGAACGGTCGGACCGAGCGGCGAATGGTACGGCGAGCGGTCGGACGGCGACCGACCGGAGGTGGTGCGTCCGTTTCAGCGGGGTTGATGCACAGATGCGGCCTTGACCCTTGACTGCGGCTTTCCCGCGAGATCAATTCGTCAGAACACATGTTCATCAGACGAATTGGGTGGAGCGCCGTTACATGACCTCACGCACCAGACCCGCGATGGCACTGGCCGCCGTCCTGCTCGCGGCGGCGACCGGCTGCGCCGACGGTGGTGGCCCGGCCGGCGGCGCCCCCACCCCGGAGGCCACGGCGCGACCGGGGAGCGCCCGGCCCTCCGTCCCGTCCGCCGCGCCCGGCGGGGCCTCGGCACCCGCCGGATTCACCCTGGTGGCCTCCGGGGACGTCCTCCCGCACGACTCGATCATCCGCCGGGCGGCCGCGGACGCGGGCGGCGACGGCTACGACTTCGCCCCCATGCTCTCCGGGGCGAAGCCCGTCGTCTCCCAGGCCGACCTGGCCATCTGCCACATGGAGACCGTGTACGGAAAGGACGGCGGCCCCTACACCGGCTACCCCGCCTTCAAGTCGCCGCCCGAGGTCGCCGCCGCGCTCAGGGCCACCGGATACGACTCCTGCTCCACCGCCTCCAACCACACCCTCGACGACGGCGCGGCGGGCCTCGGCCGTACCCTCGACGCCCTCGACCGGGCCGGCGTCCGGCACGCCGGATCGGCCCGTACCGAGGCGGAGGCGGCGAAGCCCACCCTGCTCAAGGCCGGCGGCGCGACGGTGGCGCAGCTCGCCTACACGTACGACACCAACGGCTACCCGCTGCCCGAGGGGCAGCCCTGGGCGGTCAAGCTGCTCGACGAGAGCAAGGTGATCGCCGACGCCCGCGCCGCCCGCGCGGCCGGCGCCGACGTGGTCGTGGTCAGCGTCCACTGGGGCACCGAGTGGCAGACCGAACCCGACGAGCGCCAGCTCTCCCTCGGCCGCGCCCTCACCGCCTCGCAGAGCGGCGGCCGACCCGACATCGACCTGATCATCGGCACCCACGCCCACGTCCCGCAGGCGTACGAGAAGGTCAACGGCACCTGGATCGTCTACGGGATGGGCGACCAGATCGCCGGGGACATGATCAACCACCAGGGCGCCTTCGACCCCCGGGGCAACCAGGGCAGCATCGGCCGCTTCACCTTCGCCCCGCCGAGCAGCGCCGGTGGACGCTGGGAGGTGACCAAGGCCGAGTTCGTCCCCCAGTGGTTCGACACCGGGCGCGGCCGGGTCGTCAACCTCGGCGCCGCCGACGGCGGCGACCCGCGCCACCCCGGCATCCGCGAGACGATCCGGCAGGTCGTGCTCAGCCGCGGCGCCGACAAGGACGGCCTGGTGATGGGCAAGTAGCCCTCCGGAACGATCCGCTCATCGGGTGTTTTCGGACGGGTGACCGGTGTCGATGAGCCGCACGGACCCTCATCCGTACGAACCATTGGTCATGAAAAAGGATCAGATGACCAGCGGGCGGCGGGCGGTGCTGCGGCTCGCCGCCGCCCTCGGGGCCACCGCCACCGTCGGAGTCCTCGCGGCGGACCGGCTCGCCGCGCCCGAACGGAGCAACGGCGCGGCGCCCCGGGCCACCCCCGGAGCCCGCCCGGGACGAGCAGGCGCAGCGGCGGGGCCGGCCGCCGGCCCCCAGGCCCGGGCCGCCCGGCTGCGCCCCAGCGCGTACCGGCTCCAGCCGATGACCGCCTACGCGCCCCCCGCGGTCCGGCGCGCGGTGCCGCCGGTGCGCCAACGGCCCTTCCTCAGCATGTCCGGCGTCGGCAGCTCCATGGTGCTGACCTTCGACGACGGTCCCGACCCCCGCTACACCCCCGGCATCCTCCGGACCCTGCGCCGGTACGACTGCCGCGCGATGTTCTTCGTCTGCGGCGAGATGGCCGTCGAGAACCAGGACCTGCTGCGGGAGATGGCCGCGGACGGTCATGTCATCGGCAACCACTCCTGGTCCCACCCTCTGATCCCCAAGCTGCGGCCCTCCCGCATCCGCGACGAGCTCGGCTCCACGAGCGAGGTCGTCGAACGGACCCTGGGCGACGCCCCGCTCTGGTACCGAGCCCCCTACGGGGCCTGGAACCGGCACTCCTTCGAGATCGGCGCCGAACTCGGCATGGAACCGCTCGCCTGGACCGTCGACACCCTGGACTGGAAGGAACCCGGCACCGGCGCCATCGTCCGCCGCGTCCTCGACGGCGCCGCCCCCGGCGCGATCGTCCTCTCCCACGACGCCGGCGGCGACCGGACCCAGAGCGTGGCCGCGCTCGGCCGCTACCTGCCCGAACTCCTCGACGCCGGCTACCACATCACCGTGCCACGGCGCTGACCGTTCGGTCACGACGAACCGGAACGGGTGCAGGCACCAGGAGGATCCGGGGGCCTGCACCCGTGCGTCGTACTTCGCGACGCGTGAGGCTGAAGGGGTATTCATCGGCCCACACCCGGGGGAAATCGTGGCCATCTCCACCTCACCGTCGTCGCGCGGCGGAACCCGAGACGGCGGCCGTCGCAGGGCGACGCGGGTGGTGGCCGCCTGCTGCGGCCTGCTGCTGAGCGCACCGGCCGTCGCCTGCGCCGCCGCCACTCCGCCCACCGCCCCTGCCCAGACGCGGTACGAGGAGCGTGGCCGTGGCACCCTGGTCTCCGCCGAGAAGCTGCACACGCTCGCGACCCCGCGGGCCGTGGCCACCGAACTGGGCGCGGCCGGCTTCGAGGACGACGCCGTCCGGTACGGCGTGGTCGCGTACCGGCTGGTCTACCGGACCGTCGACGCGCACGGACGGCCCACCACGGCGAGCGGACTGCTCACGCTGCCGGTCGACGGCGAACGCCGGCTCCGGGCGGTCTCCTTCGCGCACGGAACCGGCAGCCACAAGAACGACTCCCCGTCCATGCAGCGCGTCGCGTTCGTCTCCGCGCCGGTGATCGCGCACGCGGCGGCCGGTGCGGCGGGGGTCGCGCCCGACTACCTGGGGATGGGCACGGGACCCGGCCTGCACCCCTGGATGGACATCCCGTCCGAGACCACGGCGTCCCTGGACATGCTGAGGGCGGCCCGCGCCTTCGCGCCCCGCACCGGACACGTGCTGGAGCGCGAGGTCATGGTCACCGGCTTCTCGCAGGGCGCCTCGGCGGCCCTGGGGCTCGGCCGGGCGCTGGAGGCGGGTGAGGACCGCTGGTTCAGGCTGGGCGCGCTGGCACCGGTCAGCGGCGCGTACGACTTCGGCGGGGCGGAGCTGCCCGCGCTGCTCGCGGGCAGGCTGGAACCAAAGTCCAGTGTGCTGTACGCGGCGTACACCCTGGTCGCGTTCAACCGGCTCCACCACCTCTACGACCGTCCTGGCGAGGTCTTCCGGGTCCCTTATGACAGCACCGTCGAGGCGCTCTTCGACGGCGCCCACACGGGGGATCAACTGATGCGGGGCACTCCGGGCACTCTGGACGAGCTGCTGACCGAGCACGGCCGCGAGTTGCTCGCGCGACCGACGGGGCCGCTGGCGGAGGCGCTGGGCGTGACCGACGCCGTGTGCACCGACTGGGCACCCCGTGCCCCGGTACGGCTCTACATGGCGACCGGGGACGAGCAGGCCGTCACCGAGAACACCGAGCACTGCCAGGCGGGTCTGCTCAGGAACGGCGCGGACGCCCCGGTCGTCGATCTGGGCGCCGTCGACCACTTCGGATCCCGCCACCTGGGATCCAATGTGGCGGCCACGTCGTCGATCGTGCGCTGGTTCGGCGAGTTGCGCGGGCGATGACGGGAACGCCCGGGCTCGGAGCGCGCGGCGGGAGAGCGACGGGCTGACCGGGGCTCAGAACCCGGGTCCGAGCCCCGATTCCGATCCCGAGCCCCGGGGCACCCCCTAGCGGGAGCCGACCATCCGGGCGTAGACGACGACGTTCCCGTCGTAGCCGCGCGCGCGCGTGTAGCCGCCGCCACAGGTGATGACGCGCAGTTCGGGCTCACCGGTGTCGGCGTAGACCTGCACGCCGGGGAAGTTGTCCTTCGAGTACACCTCGACCCCGTAGATCTCGAAGACCGCGACCCGGCCGTCGTACCGCTCGACCTCGACGTGCTGGCCCTTCTCCAGCGAGCCGAGGCCGTAGAAGACCGCGGGCCCTTGTCCGTTGTCGACGTGGCCGACGACCACCGCGGTGCCGCGCTGGCCGGGGGAGATGCCGTTCTGGTACCAGCCGGCCAGGTTGGCGTCCTGCGGCGGCGGCGCCGCGACCCAGCCGTCGGCGTCCAGGCCCACGTCCATGATCGGGGCCGCCACCCGGATCGCCGGGATCTTGATCCGCGAGGCCGGGGCGAAGGTCAGCGGCTGGACACCCTCGCTCGCCCCGGGCGGCGGCGGGGTGACGGGGCGCGCCACCGGCCGGGCCGCCGCGGCGGGCTGCGGGGGCCCGAGCGAGACGTCCACTCCGTTGCGCATCATCGCGATCCCGGACAGCATGGCGAGGGCCAGGACGCCCCAGGGTTGGCGTCTCCTGCGTTCGAAGACGCGGAAGTCCTTCGGGGGCATGGTTCTCCCTTCGTGGCGTCGTCAGAACGGTAAGGGCGATCGGCCGGACCGTCGCGCCGAGCGGCGCGAACGGGTGGGGACCTCCTCCGGACGGGTGCCGGGGCACGGCGTGGGGCGTATGTGAACCACCCCCGGGCGGGCGTCACGGAACGCGCCCCGGCCGGGATGCGGACGCCGGAACGACGACCGGGGAACGACCGGGGAACGACCGCGGAACGGCCACGGGGCGGCGATGGTCCGTCGGCGGAGCGGCGACATGCGGGTGACGGGGGGCTGACCCATCCGAGTACTCGTCAGATAAGCGGCCTGATCGGCCCTGACCTGCGGTTCTCCTGCCTCGGGCGGCCTCATTCCGGGCGTGTCGCCTCACCGGGGTGGACCAGTGCCGAAATGCACACCTCGCCCCGGCTTGTGATTGTTCGTCATGGAAGGCGTACTCGTCGAAACTCCCGGAGCACCGCTTTGGGGCGTCTTCCACTGGAGGTTCAACCATGCGTGCTGCACGCACTCTGGCGGTGACCGCCACCGCAATCGCTGCGGTCGGGCTCGCGGCCCCCCTCGCCGTCGCCACGAACGGGCCGAGCAATGTCCAGGTCAACCCCTTCGACGTCCACGCGGGGTCGACCATCACGATCACCGCCAAGGGTTGCGGTCACGGTGGCACCGTCACGTCCAACGCCTTCCCGACGACCAACCTGTCGGTCAACTCCAACGGGCTCTCCAGCGCCATCGCCCGTGTCCACAACAACGCCACTCCCGGCAGCTACAACCTCGCCGTCAAGTGCAGCGACAACACCAGGGTGGTCACGCACCCGTTCCGCGTCCTCGCGGGCCGCGGCGCACAGGGTGGCATCGGTGGTTCCCTGGCGCCCAGCTCCACCGAGATGGCCGTCGGCGGCAGCCTGGTCGCCGTCGCGGCGCTCGGCGGCGGACTCTTCATCGCCCGCCGTCGCCGTATGACCGGCGCGGGGGTCTGACCGGTCGAACCTCCCGGTCCGGCCTGCTGCGCCCGCCGCCCCCGAGTCCCCGTCACGGGACCCGGGGGCGACGGGCGTCCTGCGGCGGACGCCCGGCACCGCGCCGGCCCGCTCAATGGTGACGGGAGGCGCCGGAGCGGCGTCGGAGCACGTACACGCCGCCGGCGGTCGCGGCCAGGACGAGTCCCGCGCCCGCGGCCAGTTCGATCGGTTCGAGACCGCCCATCGAGCCTCCCAGGCCGCCCTGCACCCCGCGAGGGGGAGTCAGGATGGTGGAGCTGATCGTCGGGGTGGCGGTGGGGATGCCGCTGATCGTCAGATCGACGGTGTCCTGGACGCCGCCGGTGCAGTTGAACGACACCGTGTACACGGCGCCCCGCCGGGCGTCCCAGTCCACGGTGGCGGTCGCCGCGGCGTTCGGGGCGATGGTCACGGTGTCGAAGATGCCGGCCGAGGCCGTCGCCGTACTGGCGCAGCCGGGTGCGCTGAGCGTCACCCGGCCGCCCGGGGCGACGACCGAGGGCGACACGACGAAATCGCCCGGTGCCTTGGCCCGCGGTGCCCGCGGGTTCGGTGCGGGGGCACCGTCCGCCGCGACGGCGGCGGGGGCGGCCAGGGCGAGGGCGGCCGCCCCCAGCAGGGCAGTGGACGCGGCACGTATCGCGCGCATGGTGAATCCTCCGGGTCCCGAGGGGCAGCCGCGGAAGGGGGTTTCCGCCTAAGACCGTGCGTACACCTCGATGCCGGCAACGCTAGGAGCGCACTACCACAACCGCGATCCCAGACGTGCGAATGGGGCACGCATGTCCCCCGGGCGGTCCATTCCGGCGCCCCGACTCACCCCGTGAGCTGCGGGAACAGGTCGGTGAACGGCGCGGCGGTGGCCGAGATGCCCCGGCCGAACGGCGCGTCGAAGTCCCAGATGAGGAACAGCAGGAACGCGATCAGCACACTGAACAGTCCGGCGAGCAACAACTCCCGCCCTGTTCTGCGGATCTGCAGGGTGAAGATCAGCCCGACCGTCACCAGGGCCCCGATGATCAGGCCGAACCACACCACCCCCGGCATGGTCGCCCCGGCGTTCTGGCCCCTGGCTCCCCGGGCGTCGTCGGCGACCGCCACCTGGTCCACCAGGGGCTGGTAGGCCTGGCCCTCGAAGTCGTTGGCCGGCTGGTAGTCGGTGACGCTGCGCCGGACCCGGTCGAGGCGCGCGGTGCCCTCCTCGCTCAGCGCGCCCTCCTCGGCCATGTACGCCCATTCCTCGTCGACCACGTAAGCGACGTACGCGTCGACGTCGGCGCGGATGCGGTCGCGGACCTGCTGCGGGTACACCTCGACCCGGGCCGAGATCTCGTGCATCGCCTGGGCCTCCTGCCGCACGGTCTCCTGCGCGGCACCGCGGGCCTCCCAGACGCCGGCGATGGCCAGGCCGAGGACGATCGCGTAGATCACGCCGATCATCATCGTCATGTACTCGATGACGTCAGGGGTTTCGCTGGGGTCGTCGTCCTCGGGGATCCGGCGGTTGTTGATGACGACGATCGTGAGCACGACCGCACACGCGGCGGCCATCGCAAGGGTGAGAACAAGCCATTCAGACATGGGTTCCTCAGTCGGAGGTCAGCGGGAGCGGGGGCGGAGGATCGCGGTCGCGAGGACCGCCGGCGCGATGATCACCAGCGTCATGGTGACGACGGATGTCCGGCCCGTCGGCTGAGGCCGTGACGTGCGCCGGTAGTGGGGCAGCGCGACGGGCCCCACGGCCGGCGGTCGCGGTCGCAGGGTGGGCGCCGGCGCCGGCGGCGGGGCCGCTGCCGGGCTGCGCTCCGCCGGTTCCGTGCCGGGAGGGACGGGGGACGCCGGTGCGGGGCCCGGCGCCGGGGTGTTGACCGGGGGAGGCGGCGGCGTCGTGGTCCGTACGGGAGGCGGAGGCTGCGCGGGGGACGGCGGGGGAGGGGGCTCGGGCGTCGGCCTGTCTCTTATACACATCTGACGCTGCCGACGAAT
>JOBE01000031.1 GCA_000717735.1 Streptomyces griseoluteus
CCGCGTCAGCAACGCCGCCAACGCCGCGTGCACCACCATGAACGGCGTCGCCCGGAACTCCCGCGCCAACTCCACCACCCGCCCGTGCACCCACGACGGAACGGTGAAGGCGACGCGGCCGCCCCGGTGCGAGGGGACGGCGGGGCGGGGCCGGTCGGCGGCCGGCGCCGACTCCTGCGGCAGTCCGTCCAAGGTCCGGCGCCAGTAGCGCAGTTGTGCGGCGATCGGACTGTCCGGGTCGTCCTCGGAGCCCAGCTCCTCGTGCTGCCACAGGGTGTAGTCGGCGTATTGCACGGGCAGTTCGGGCAGGTCCGGGGAGGTGCCGCGGCGGCGGGCCGCGTAGGCGGACGCCAGGTCGCGCACCAGGGGGCGGACCGACCAGCCGTCCATCGCGATGTGGTGGACGGCCAGCAGCAGGACGTGGGTGCGTTCGTCGAGGACGAAGAGGCGGGCGTGGACCGGCGGCGCCTGGGCGAGGTCGAAGGGGCGGGCGGCCTCGGCCTCCAGGTCGGCCCGCAGGCGGTCCTCGGTGGTGGGGACCGTCTTCAGGCCGGGCTCGGCGGCCCGGGGTGCGAGGACGATCTGGTGCGGGCCGTGCTCGTCCTCGGCGAAGACGGTGCGCAGGCTCTCGTGCCGGACGACGACGTCCCCAAGCGCGGCCCGCAGCGCGGCCACGTCCAGCGGACCGGTCAGCCGCAACGCCAGCGGGATGGTGTAGGTGGCGCTCGGCCCCTCGATCTGGTGGAGGAACCACAGGCGGCGCTGGGCGTAGGAGAGCGGCAGCCGCTCGGGGCGCGGCACTGCCGGGCGCACGGCGCCGGGACCGCGTCCGGGCCCGTCGAGCTGGGCGGCCAGCCGGGCCACCGTGGGGGCCTCGAAGAGCGCGTCGATGGCCACCTCCACGTCGAGCAGGGCCCTGATCCGGCTGATCACGACGATGGCCAGCAGGGAGTGGCCGCCCAGGGCGAAGAAGTCGTCGTCCACGGCGACCGCGGGCACGCCCAGCACGTCGGCGAAGAGCCCGCACAGGATCTCCTCGCGCGGGTTGCGCGGCGCCCGGCCCGCGGTGCGGGCCGGCTCGGCCTCCGGCGCCGGCAGCGCGCTCCGGTCGACCTTGCCGTTCACCGTCAGCGGCAGCCCGCCCTCCAGCACCACCAGCGCCGAGGGGACCATGTACTCGGGCAGCACCGCCCGCACCGCGTCCGACACCGCCTCCTCGTCGAGCGCGCCGTCTCCGGCGGCCGGTACGAGGTAGCCGACCAGGCGCTGGTCGCCCGGCTGGTCCTCGCGCAGCACCACCACCGCGCTGCCGACGGAGGGGCAGCGCTCCAGGGCGCGGGCGACCTCCGCGGTCTCGATGCGGAACCCGCGCAGTTTGACCTGGTCGTCGCTTCGGCCGACGTACTCCAGGTGGCCGTCGGACCGCCAGCGGACGAGGTCTCCGGTGCGGTACATCCGCTCCCCCGGCTCCCCGAACGGGCGGGCCACGAACCGCTCGGCGGTCAGCCCCGGCCGGCCCAGATAGCCGCGGGCCACCCCCGTGCCGGAGACGTACAGTTCGCCGACCGCGCCCCCGGCGGGGACCGGGCGCAGGCCGGGGCCGAGCACGTGGACCCGCACCCCGGCGAACGGGCGGCCGATGGGCACCGGTCCGTCGCCGACCGGTTCTCCCTTCGGCAGCCGGTACTCGGTGCAGTTGACCGTGAGTTCCGTCGGCCCGTAGGCGTTGACGACCTGGGCGTCGGGGTGCAGTTCGAGCCAGGGGCGCAGTCGCCCGCCGGTCAGCGGCTCGCCGCCGAGGATCAGGGTGCCCCGGCCCGTCAGGGCTCCGGGTAGCTCGCTCAGCAGGGGCAGGTGGGAGGGCGTCGCCTTGACGAGGGTGGCCCCGGCGGATCGGGCGGACTCGTCGAGTTCGCCCAGGCGCACGGCGCCTCCGGCGGCGAGCGGGGTGAGCAGGGTGGTGACGGTGAGGTCGAAGGCGAGCGAGGTGTGTGCCAGCGAGGTTCCGGCCGCGTCAGGGTAGCGGCGGCGCGCGCCGCCGACGTACGCGCCCAGGGCGCTGTGGTCGATCACCACGCCCTTGGGTCGGCCGGTGGACCCGGAGGTGTAGAGGGCGTACGCGGCTCCGCCGGGCGTCACGGGGCGTATCCGCTCGGCGTCGGTCAGGGCCTGTACCCCGCGTGCGGCCAGGGCGGCCGGGTCCACGGGGAGCACCGTCGTCCCGATCTTCCGCGCGGCCCCGCTCCTGGCGCCCGTCGGGGCCACCACGAGCGCGGGGCGGCAGTCCTCCAGGACGGTGCGGAGGCGTTCTGTCGGCCACTGCTCGTCCAGGGGGACGTAGGCGGCGCCCGACTTGAGGACGCCGAGCAGGACGGTGAGCACTTCGGGACGGCGGGGGGCCAGCACGCCGACGTAGACCTCGGCGCCGCCGACGGCTTCGACGCGGGCGGCCAGCCACCGGGCGACGCCGTTCGCCTGCCGGTCCAGCTCGGCGTAGGTGAGGGTGCCCTCGGGCGAGATGACCGCCGGGGCGTCGGGGGTGCGGGCGGCCTGCTCCTCGAACAGCTCGACGTAGGTGCGCGGGGCGTCCTCCGGTGCGGCGCCGGTGCCCCACTCAAGGAGTCGGGCGCGCTCCTCGGCCCCGAGCAGGTCGAGCGTGCCGGCGGGGGCGAAGGGGCGGTCGACGGCCTCGGTCAGGGCGGCGATCACCCTCTCGCCCAGGGAGCGGGCCCAGCCCTCGCCGAAGAGGTCGGGGCGGTAGTCGATGCGGACGGTCAGCTCGGTCCCGCGCATGGCCCCGACCAGGGTGAGCGGGTAGTGGTTGCGGCTGTAACTGGCCGTGCCCGACGCGCGGAAGGGCGTCTGCCGGGCGGTGATCTCCGCCGGGTAGTTCTCGAACACCATGGTGGTGTCGAAGAGTTCGGGGAGGCCGCTCCAGCGGTGCAGGGTGGTGAGCGGGACGTGCTGGTGCTCCAGGAGTTCGAGCTGTTCCTTCTCCAGCCGCCGGACCAGTTCCATGAGGGGTTCGGCCGGGCGGAGGCGGACGCGCAGCGGGATCTTGTTCACCAGCATGCCGACCAGGTCCTCGGCGCCGGAGAGTTCCGCCGGGCGGCCGGAGACGGTGATGCCGAAGGTGACGTCCGAGCGGCCGGTCTCCTGGGCGAGGACGAGCGCCCAGACGGCCTGGACGACGGAGTTGAGGGTGACCCCGGCCTCGCGGGCGCGGGTCCGCAGTCGTGCGGAGACCTCCTCGGGCAGGTTCAGCCGCACCGACTCGGGGACTTCTCCGGCGCGCGGCGCGCCGGGGGCGAGCAGGGTCGGCCCGTCCGTTTCCGCCAGCGCCCGCGTCCACGCCTCGCGCGCCGCCGCGAGGTCGCGTCCGGCGAGCCAGTCTGCGTGGAGGCGGTGACCGGGGGCCGGGGGCAGCGGGGCGCCGCCGTAGAGCGCGAGCAGTTCGCGCAGCAGGATGGGGATGGACCAGCCGTCCACGATCGTGTGGTGGGTGGTGATCACGAACTGGTACTGCTCGGGGGCGGTGCGGGCCAGGAGGAAGCGGACGAGCGGCGGGCGGGTGAGGTCGAACCGCTCGGTGCGTTCGGCCGCGGCCAGCTCCTCCAGCCGCCGCTGCGCGGACCCGGCGTCCGCGGACCCGCCGTGCGCGTCACGCAGGTCGTGGAAGCGCCACGGCAGCTCCACCGACCGGGCCACGGCCTGCACCCACTGGCCCGATTCCCGTTGGTGGAAGCCCGTCCGCAGGCTGGTGTGGCGGGTGAGCAGCGCGGCCGCGGCCGTCCGCAGGGCGTCATGGTCGATCTCGCCGTCCAGGCGGAAGGCGAGCTGCCCCACGTAGACGTCCAGGGTGCGCCGGTCGTACACGCTGTGGAAGAGCAGGCCCTCCTGGAGGGGGGCGACCGGCAGCACGTCCTCGAGCGCGGTGCCGCGGCGGCGTTCGAGCTGTTCGATCTCCGCCTGGCCGAGGTCGGGGACGGCCACGTCGGAGGGGGTGAGGCCGCCCGCTCCGGCGGCGGTGGCGTGGCCGACGACGGCGTGCAGCGCCAGCGACCAGGACCGCGTGAGGCGGCACACCTCCTCCTCGGTGAGCAGGCCGGTGGCGTAGGTCCACCGGGTGATCAGCCGGGGCCCGTCGGGGCCTTCGGCCGTGACGACGTTGACCTCGATCTCGTGGTCGAGCGGGGTGTCCGGGTGGTGGCCCGCAGGGCCGCTGCCGAGCAGCGGCCAACTGTCCTCCCCCGCACCCTGCTCGGCGGTGAACCGGCCGAGGTAGTTGAAGCCGAAGCGCGCTCGGGCGAGGCCGCGGAGGCGGGGGGCGGTGTCGGGGTTCAGGTGGCGCAGCAGGCCGTATCCCAGCCCTCCGTCGGGGACGGCGCGCAGTTGCTCCTTGATCCGCTTGATCGCGTCGCCGACGGCCGGGGCGCGCCCGGCGAGGTCGGCGGCGGTGACCTTCCCGGCGGCGAGCCGCACCGGGTGGACGGTGGTGAACCAGCCGACGGTGCGGGACAGGTCGGCCCCCGGGACGAGTTCCTCGGTCCGGCCGTGGCCCTCCAGGTCCACCAGGACCGGTTCGCCCTCCTCACCCCGCCAGTGCGCGACGGCGAGGGCGAAGGCGGTCAGCAGCAGGTCGTTGACCCCGGCGCGGAAGGCCGCCGGGGCGGGGCCCAGCAGGGCGGTGGTGAGGGATGCGGGCAGTTCGCCGCTGAGGACGGCGGAGGTGGCCGCGGTGTCCCGAGCCGCGTCCAGCGGGCGGCTGCCGGGTGCGGGACCGTCGTCGGCGAGCGTGGCCGTCCAGTGGTCCAGTTGGGCGGTGACGGCCGGGTCGGTGGCCCGTTCGGTGAGGCGGGTGGCCCAGGTGCGCAGCGAGGTGCCCGTACGGGGGAGTTCGGGGCGGCGGCCGGCGCGCAGCGCCCGCCATGCCTCGCGGAGGTCGCCGAGCAGGATGCGCCAGGAGACGCCGTCGACTGCGAGGTGGTGGATCACCAGCACGAGCCGGCCCGGCTCGTCGCCCCGGTCGAACCAGACGGCGGCGACGAGGGCGCCGGCGAGGGGGTCGAGGGACGCGCGCGCGGTGACGGCTTCGACGGCCTGGGCCTGCGCCAGTTCCTCGTCGGACATCCCGGTCGCGTCGATCCGGCGCAGGCACCGCTCGGCCGCGACCGTACCGGCCTCCTCCACCCGCAGGTCCCACAGGCGGCCGGGGTCGGCCGCCGGGGCGGCGTGGACGCGCAGCGCGTCGTGCCGGTCCAGCAGGGCCTGGAGCGCGTCACGTACGTCGTCGGGTGCGGCGTCCGGCGGGGAGGCGAGGACGACCGACTGGTTGTATCCGTGGACCGGCCCGCCGGCCGCGAGGGTCTCGACGACCACCGGGAGCGGCGACAGCGGTCCGACGGCGAGGGCGGGGTCCTCGTCGCGTGCGGCGTCGGTCCGGCGGGCGGCGGTGGCCAGGGCCGCGGGGGTCCGCAGCTCGAAGACCTGCCGGACGGTGAACTCCAGGCCGGCCCGGCGGGCGCCGCCGACCAGTTGGATGGAGAGGATGCTGTCGCCGCCCCGGCCGAAGAAGTCGTCGTCGATGCCGACGCTCCCGGCGCCCAGGACGTCCGCGAACAGCGCGCACAGCTCCCGTTCCAGGGCGGTGCGCGGTCGCCGGCCGGCGGGGAAGTCCGCGGGGTCGGGGGCCGGGAGCGCGGCCCGGTCCAGTTTGCCGCTGGCGTTGACGGGCAGTTCGCCGATGCGTACCAACGCGGACGGCACCAGGTGGTCGGGCAGCCGGTCGCGCAGGCGTGCCAGCACCTCGGAGGGCCGGAGCAGGTCGTCGTCGGCGTCGGGGGCCCCGACGACGTACCCCACCAGTCTGCGGGTTCCGGGGGTGTCCTCGCGGACGGTCACGGCGGCCCTCGCGACGCCCTCCAGCTCCCGCAGGGCGGCCTCCACCTCGCCGGGCTCGATGCGGAACCCGCGGATCTTGACCTGTTCGTCGCCGCGTCCGACGCACACCAGGTGGCCGTCGGGGAGCCACCGCGCCAGGTCGCCGGTGCGGTACATCCGCTCGCCCGGTCCTCCGAAGGGGCAGGCCACGAACCGCTCGGCGGTCAGGGCGTGCTGCCCCAGGTAGCCGCGGGCGACTCCGGGCCCGGCGATGTACAGCTCGCCCAGCACGCCGGGCGGGACCGGCTGTAGTCCGGCGTCGAGGACGTAGGCCCGCCAGCGGGGCACGGGCCGGCCGATGGTGCCCGGGGGCAGGTCGCCCAGTCCGGTCACCACGGCGTCGACGGCGGTCTCGGTGGGGCCGTAGGTGTTCATCGCGGTCACGCGGGGGGCGGCCGCCCGCAGCCGCTCCCACAGCTCGCCGTCCACCGCCTCGCCGCCCAGGGCGATCAGCGACGGGCAGGGGGCGCCCTCCTCCAGCAGCCCGGCGTCCAGCAGGCTGCGGAAGTAGGTGGGGGTGAGGTCGACGTAGTCGATGCGGCGGTCGCGGAAGTAGGCCACCACTCCCGGCGGGTCGAACCGCAGGTCCTCGTCGATCATGTGCAGTTCGTGGCCTGCGACCATCGCGAGCAGCGGGTCCCACGAGGCGTCGAAGGAGAAGGAGGAGACGTGGGCGGCGCGGCCGGGGCCGTCGGCGGAGGGGCGGATGCGGGAGAAGGTGACCCGGCGGTGCGCCTGGAGCAGCCTCGTCAGACCCCGGTGGTCCACCACGACCCCCTTGGGCCGGCCGGTGGAGCCCGAGGTGTGGATGACGTATGCCGCGTGGCCGGGCAGGAGGGGCGCGGTGCGGTCGGCGTCGGTGACCGGGCCCGGTTCCTGGGCGTCGATCGCGGCCTGGGTGCTCGGGTCGTCCAGGACGAGGACGGGGGCGGCGAGTTCGGCGACCGCGGCCTCGGTGGCGTGCTCGGCGAGGACGAGGAGGGGGGCGACGTCGCGTTCGACGGCGGCCAGGCGCTCGTGCGGGGAGCGCGGGTCCAGCGGTACGTAGGCCGCGCCGCTGCGCAGCACCGCCAGCACGGTCGTCGGCCACAGGGCGCCGCGGTCCAGGCAGACGGCGACGCGGACCTCGGGGCCGGCGCCTCGGGAGATCAGCAGCCGGGCCAGCCGGGAGACGCGGGCGTCGGCCTCGGCGAAGGTGAGCGCGACCGGGCCGCCGACGACGGCCAGGGCCTCGGGGGTGGCGGCCGCCTGGCGGGCGAAGGAGTCGCAGACCGGCTCCAGCCCCTCGTCGGCCGCGCCGGCCGGGGGCCCGGCGGATGCGGGCGGCTCGGCGGATGCGGGCGGCTCGGCGGATGCGGGCGGCTCGGCGGCGAACTCCTCAAGGACGCGTCGCCGTTCACCGACCGAGAGCAGGTCGATCGAGAGCAGGCGCGCCTTGGGGTCGGCCGTCCCGGCCTCCAGGAGGCGGACGAGGCGTTCCCCTAACCCGCGGACGGTGGCGGCGTCGAAGACGTCGGTGGAGTACTCGACGGTGCCGGCGATGCCGTCCGGGCGGCCGTCGGGGCCGCGCTTCTCCAGGAGGTCCAAGGACAGGTCGAACTTGGCCGCCCGCCACCCCGTGTCCAGGGGGGCGATCTCCAGACCGTCCAGGAGGGCCGTGTGCGCGGTGGCGTGCTGGAGGCTCAGGCTCACCTGGAAGAGCGGGTGTCGGGCCAGGGAGCGCTCGGGGGCGAGCGCCTCCACCAGCCGCTCGAACGGCACGTCCTGGTGGGCGTAGGCGTCCAGGGCGCATGCGCGGGCCCGTTCGACCAGTTCGTCGAAGGTGGGGTTCCCCGAGGTGTCGGTGCGCAGCACCAGGGTGTTGACGAAGAAGCCGATCAGCCCCTCCAGCGCCTCGTCGGTGCGTCCGGCCACCGGGGTGCCCAGGGGGATGTCCGTGCCCGCGCCGAGCCGGGACAGCAGGCCGGCCAGGGCCGCCTGCACCACCATGAAGGTGCTCGCGCCGTGGCGGGCGGCGAGCGCGGCGATCCGCTCGTGGGTCCGGGGCGGCAGGGTGAAGGGCACGGTGTCGCCGCGGTGGCCGGCGATCGGCGGGCGGGGACGGTCCAGGGGCAGCTCGATGGCGTCCGGCAGGCCCGCGAGCCGCTGCTTCCAGTACGCCGTCTGGCGGCTGAGCAGGCTCTCGGGGTCGTCCTCCGAGCCGAGGAGTTCACGCTGCCAGAGGGTGTAGTCGCCGTACTGGACGGGGAGTTCCTCCCACCGCGGGGCGTGCCCGGCGCTGCGGGCGGCGTAGGCGGTGGCGAGGTCGCGTGCGAGCGGAGTGCGCGACCAGCCGTCGCTGGCGATGTGGTGGATCACCAGGCAGAGCACGTGCTCCCGCTCGCCGAGCATGAACAGCTTCGCCCTGAGCGGGACTTCGCGGGCCAGGTCGAAGGCGTGGCCGGCCTCGTGGGCCAGGGCGGCGGGCAGCTCGCCCTCGGTGGACCGGGTGACGGCCAGCCCGACGGCGGCCTCGGCGGCGGGCAGGACGTGCTGCCGGGCGCCGTCGCCGGTGTCGGGGAAGACGGTGCGGAGCGTCTCGTGGCGCCGTACGACGTCGCGCAGGGCTTCGCGCAGCGCGGCGACGTCCAGCGCGCCGGTCATCCGCAGCGCCGTGGGGATGTTGTACGTGGAGCTGGGGCCGTCCATCTTGTGGAGGAACCACAGCCGCTGCTGGGCGAGGGAGAGGGGAAGCATCACAAGTCCTCCGACCGCGACATCCGTCGCAACGCGGGGCGGGTGTCAGGGCGGCCGGTCCGCAGCCGGGCCGCCAGCGCGGCGACCGTTCGTGCTTCGAACACGGTCCGTACGTCCAGCTCTTCGGCGAGTTCGGCCCGGATGCGGTTGACCAGCCGGGTGGCGAGCAGGGAGTGGCCGCCGAGTGCGAAGAAGTCGTCCTCGGCGCCGACCTCGGGCAGGCCCAGCACGTCGGCGTAGATCCGGCACAGGGCCCGCTCGCGCTCGTCGCGCGGCGGGCGGCCGCCCCGCGAGCGGTGGGCGGGGGCGGGGAGCGCGCGCCGGTCGAGCTTGCCGTGGGGCGTGGTGGGCAGTTCGTCGAGGACCACGACGGCGGAGGGCACCATGTAGTCGGGCAGGGTGCGGGCCACCGCGCCGCGCAGTTCGTCCTCGTGCGGGCGGGCTCCCGCCGCCGGGACCACGTAGCCGGTCAGCCGCCGGTCGCCCGGACGGTCCTCCCGTACGACGGCGACCGCGCGGGCCACCGACTCCTCGGCGGCCAGGGCGCGCGCCACCTCGGGGAGTTCTATCCGGAAGCCCCGCAGCTTCACCTGCTCGTCCGTTCGGCCCACGTACTCCAGTTCCCCACCGGGCAGGCGGCGGACGAGGTCGCCGGTGCGGTACATCCGCTCCCCCGGCTCCCCGAACGGGCAGGCCACGAACCGCTCGGCGGTCAGGGCGCGCTGCCCGAGGTAGCCGCGGGCCACTCCGGGCCCGGCGACGTACAGCTCCCCGGCCACGCCCGGGGGCGCGGGGGCCAGTCCCCTGTCGAGCACCATCGCGCGGACGCCGGCGAACGGGCGGCCGATCGGCACCGGCCCGTCCGGCACCGGGTCGCCGGGGGCGATGCGGTGCTCGGCGCAGTTGACGGTCAGCTCCGTGGGGCCGTAGGCGTTGACGACCTCGGCGTGCGGGTGGGCGGCCCGCCAGTCGCTCAGGGCCCGCCCGTCGAGCGCTTCACCGCCCAGTACCAGGGTGCCGTGCTCTCCCAGCAGTCCGGGACACCGGTCCAGCAGCGGCAGGTGGGACGGTGTCGCCTTGACGAAGCCCACCGGGTGGGCCTCCGCCGCCCGGTCCACCTCCCCCAGCACGACGCAGCCGCCCGAGGCGAGGGGGGTGAACAGGGCGGTGGCGCTGAGGTCGAAGGTCAGCGGCGAGTGGAGCAGGGCCGTCGCCGCGGCGTCCGGGTAGCGGTGGACGGCCCCTTCCACGTAGTGCGCCAGTGCCCGGCGCTCCACGCCCACGCCCTTGGGTCGCCCGGTGGAGCCGGAGGTGTAGATGACGTACGCGAGCGAGCGCGGGTGGCTCCGCCCGGCCGGAAGGGCGGGGCCGCCGAGGGCGCGGAAGGCCGGGTCCGCGAGGCCGAGGACTTCGGTCTCCGGTCCGCAGGAGGGGCCGAAGGCGGTCCGGGCGGCGCCGGTGTCCCCTGCCGCCAGGAGCAGGCGCGCCCCGGCGTCGGCGATCACCCGCCGCCGCCGTTCGAGCGGCCACGCCTCGTCGATCGGGAGGTACGCGGCGCCGGACTTGAGCACCCCGAGGAGTGCGGCCACCACGTCGGGGTCGCGCGGGGCGACGACCGCGACCACGTCCTCGGGCCCGATGGAGCGCCCGATGAGCACGCGGGCCACCGCGTCCGCCTGCCGGTCCAGCTCGGCATAGGTCAGCCGGCCGCCGTCCCACCGCAGGGCGGGGGCGTCGGGGACGGTCGCCGCCCACCTCTCGAAGCGGGCCAGCGGTTCGTCCGCGCCTCCCGCCGTGCCCGGTCCGCGGCTGTGCTCCAGCTCGCGCCGCGCCTCGCCGGGCAGGAGCACGTCCACCCGGCCCACGGGGGTGGCGGGGGCGGCGAGCACCTGGTCCAGCACCCGCAGCAGCCGGTCCACGAGCGCCTGCGCGGTCGCGCGGTCGAAGAGGTCGGCGCTGTAGGTGAGGACTCCGGGCATGTCGCCGCCCTCCGGTCCGCTCGGGGCCAGCACGAAGGACAGGTCGACCTTCGCGCCGTCGCGCCGGGTGCGGACCGCTTCGGCGCGCAGTCCGGGCAGTCCGTCCACCGCCGCCGCCGCCTCGTCGAGGTTCTGCAGGACGAGGGAGACCTGGAAGAGGGGGTGGCGGGCCAGGGAGCGCTCGGGGGCGAGCACCTCGACCAGCCGCTCGAAGGGCACGTCCTGGTGGGCGTAGGCGTCCAGGGCGGTGGCGCGGACCCGGCCCAGGAGTTGGGCGAAGGTGGGCGAGCCGCTCAGGTCCGTGCGCAGGACCAGGGTGTTGACGAAGAGTCCGACGACCCCCTCCACCGCGCTGTCGGTGCGCCCGGCGACCGGGGTGCCCAGGGGGATGTCCGCACCCGCCCCCATGCGGTGCAGCAGGACCGCAAGCGCGGCCTGGAGGACCATGAAGGGCGTGGTGCCGGTGGTTCCCGCCAGCTCCCTGATCCGTGCGGTCGCGGCGGCGGGGACGGTGAAGTCCACGTCCCCGCCCCGGTGGGAGGAGGCGGCCGGGCGCGGCCGGTCGGCCGGCAGGGCGATCTCCTGCGGCTGGCCGGCCAACTGCCGCTGCCAGTGGGCGAGCTGGTCGTCGAGCGGGCCGCCGCCTTCCTCGTCGGGGCCGCCGAGCACCCGGTGCTGCCACAGGGTGTGGTCGACGTAGTCGACGGGGGTCGGGGCGGGCGCGAAGTCCTCGCCGCGCACGCGGGCGGCGTACGCGGCGGCCACGTCCCGCGCGATGATCCGCAGCGACCATCCGTCGGCCGCGATGTGGTGCACCACCAGCAGGAACAGGTGTTCTTCCGGCTCCTGGCCCGCGCGCGGGTCCGCCGGGTCCGCGGACCGGGTGAACAGCCTGCACCGCAGGGGCGGTCCGGCCGTCAGGTCGAAGGGCTCGGCCACCGCCTCCTCCGCCGCCCGCAGCGGGTCCTCGACCGGCTCCGGGGCCAGGGTGATCAGCCGGGCGGCCGCCGAGGCGTCCTGCACGACCTGGCAGGCGCCCTCGGCGTCCTCGTCGAAGACGGTGCGCAGGCTTCCGTGCCGGGCGACCGCGTCGGCGATCGCGCCGCGCAGCGCGGCCGTGTCGAGGCGTCCGGTGAGGCGGAGCGCGAGCGGGACGTGGTAGGCGGCGCTGTGGCCCTGGAGGCGGTGGAGGAACCACAGCCGCCGCTGGGCGAACGAGAGGGGGATGCGGTCGGGCCGCTCGTGGACGCGGGAGACCGGCGGCCGGGCCGCCCCGGCACGGGCGATCCTGGCGTACAGGGCGGCCACCGTGGGGTGTTCGAAGAGGTCCCGCACCGCCAGTTCGGCTCCGAGGGTGGTGCGCACCCTGCTGACCAGGCGGGTGGCGAGCAGCGAGTGGCCGCCCAGTGCGAAGAAGTCGTCGTCGATGCCGGCCGGGCGTACGCCGAGCACTTCGGCGAACAGGCCGAGCAGGATCGTCTCGTGCGGGCCTCGGGGGGCGCGCGCCCGTGTGGCGTCGCTCCGGTCCGGCGGGGGCGGCAGCGCGGCGCGGTCCCGCTTGCCGTTGGCGGTCAGCGGCAGCTCGTCAAGCACCACCAGCGCCGAGGGCACCATGTACGGAGGCGCCTTGCGTCGCACGTGGTCCAGGACCGCGGCCGTGTCGGGCATCGTTCCGCGGGGGACGACGTAGCCCACCAGGCGCGGTCCTGCGGGTCCGCCGTCGTGCACGGCGGCGGCCGCCTGCCGGACGTCCGGGTGGGAGGCCAGCACGGCCTCCACCTCTCCCAGCTCGACCCGGTGACCGCGCACCTTCACCTGGCCGTCTGCCCGGCCGACCAGGTCGATCTCCCCGTCGGGGCGGAGCCGCCCGAGGTCGCCGCTGCGGTACATGCGGGCGCCCGGTGCGCCGAAGGGGTCGGCGACGTAGCGTTCGGCCGTCGTGTCCGGGCGCCGCCAGTAGCCGCGGGTGACGTGGTCCCCTGCGATGTACAGCTCCCCCACGACTCCGTCCGGCACGGGGCGGAGCCAGGGGTCGAGGATGTGGATGCGCACGCCGGGCAGCGGGCGGCCGATGGAGGGCGCGCCGTCCTCGGTCTCGTCCAGGAACCGGGCGGTGACGAAGACGGTCGTCTCGGTCGGGCCGTAGAGGTTGGCCACGCGGGCCCGCGGGAACGCGGCGCGCAAGGCTTGGGTCAGCGCGGCGGGGAAGGGTTCGCCGGCACAGAGGAAGGTGTCGACGGCGAGCGGCTCGCCGCGCTCCAGCAGCGCCTGCAGGGCCGAGGGGACGGCGTTCAGGAGGGAGGGTTCGCCGCCGGTCCGGTCGGCGACGGCCAGGGTGTTCTCCACGATCTCGATGCGGCCGCCCGTGAGCAGCGGGACGAGGGTGTCGAAGACCGACACGTCGAAGCTCTCCGAGGTGGCGGCCACGGTCCGGTGCAGCCGGTCGGCGCCGACGCCGGTGACGGCCCAGGACAGCAGGGCGGTCACCTGGGCGTGTTCGACCGCGACCCCCTTGGGCCGGCCGCTGGAGCCGGAGGTGTGGAGGATGTAGGCGAGGTGGCCGGGCAGCAGCGGCCCGGCCCGTTCGGCGTCGGTCGGTGCGGCAGGGGCGTACGGGGCCAGGAGTGCTCCGGTCAGGACGACGCGCTCGACGCCGCCCGGCGCGGTCTCGGGTCGGTCGTGCGCCGCGGGGGCGGTGCTCCGGGTCCGGGCGGCCTCGGCGTCGGGGTCGGTGAGCAGGCAGACCGGCGCGGTCTCGCGGAGGATGTGGGCGGCGCGCTCCTGCGGCAGCGTGGCGCCCACGGGGACGTAGCAGCCGCCCGCCTTGAGGATGCCGAGGACGGCGACGGGCAGCCAGGCGTTCCGGGAGACGGTGAGGGCGACCCGGCTCTCGGGTCCGACGCCCCGCTCCAGCAGCAGGCGCGCCAGCCGGTTCGCGCGGGCGTCGAGTTCGGCGTAGGTCAGCTCCTGGCCGCCGGCGAGGACGGCGGGGGCCGCGGGGGTCGCGCTCGCCTGCGCCTCGAACGCGTCCACGATCGTGGTCGGGGGGCTCTGCGGCGCGGCGCGGTGCGCGGGCGGACGTACCGCCAGTGCCGTCGCGGGGGTGGCGGCGAGCGCGGCGGTCGGGGTGGCGGGGGCGCTGTGGACGGCGGTCAAGGCGCGTTCCATCAGGTCCGCCGCGTGGCGTGCGGTGACGCCGTCCACGGCGTCGGGGCGGTGATCCAGGCGCAGGCGGAGCGCCGGGCCGGGGAGCGCGTAGAGGGAGAGGGGGAAGTGTGTGGTGGTGCGGCCGGAGCCTCCCTCGACGCGCAGGCCCGCGTGGTCGGAGGAGCTGACGGCGGCGAGGTCGTCGGCGGGGTAGTTCTCGAACGCGGTGGAGGTGTCGAAGAGGACGGTCCGGTCGGACCAGCGCTGGATGTCGGAGAGCCTGACGTGCTGGTGCTCCATGAGGGCGGTCTGCTCGCGCTGGAGCCGGACGACGAGGTCGCCGACCGGCTCGCCCGGCCGCATCCGCACGCGCGTCGGCACGGTGTTGATGAAGAACCCGACCATCCCCTCGGCGCCGGGCAGCTCCGGCGGCCGCCCCGAGACGGTCGTCCCGAAGACGACGTCGTCGCGGCCGGTGAGGCGGCCGATCACGGTCGCCCAGGCGGCCTGCACCGCCGAGTTCACCGTCACACCGTGGGCGCGCGCCCACGCGCCGAGGGCGCGGGTGTCCCGCTCGCCGAGCCGGGTCCACACCGACCTGGGCAGCGGGCCGTTGCGGTCGGCGTCCGGGGCGATCAGGGTGGGGCCGGGCAGCCCCGCCAGCGCCTGCCGCCAGGCGCGGGCGCTCTGTTCGGGCGGGCGGCGGGCCAGCCAGTCGAGGTGGTCGCGGTGCGGGCGGACGGGCGGGAGCGCGGAGGGGTCGCCGCCGCTGCCGTACAGCGCGACCAGTTCCCGCATCAGGATGGGCATGGACCAGCCGTCGAGGATGAGGTGGTGGTAGGTCACGGCCAACTGGTGGCGATCCTCGCCGGTCCTGGCCAGCAGGAAGCGCAGCAGGGGCGGCCGGCCGAGGTCGAACCCGGTGCGGTGGTGCTCGTCCAGGAGCGCCTCCAGGTGCTTGTCCGCCTCCGCCGGGCTCCCCACGGGCCGCAGGTCCAGCTCCTGCCAGGGCACCGCGGGGCGGGTGGCGACCAGTTGGAACCACTCCCCCGAGCGCCGCTGGCGGAAGGCCGAGCGCAGCGCCGGGTGGCGTGCCACCAGCGCCTGGGCGGCCCGGCGCAGCCGGTCGGCGTCCAGCTCGCCGGAGAGGGCGAGGACCAGTCGGCTGACGTAGGCGTCGGGGACGTTCTCGTCGAAGACCGCGTGGAAGAGCAGCCCCTCCTGGAGCGGTGTGACCGCGAGGATCTCCTCGACCATGCGCTGCGGACCGCTCACTGCATCTCCTCCCAGTCCGCGCCGAGCTCGTCCTCCAGCTCGGCGAGTTCGTCGACGCTGATGGGCCGCGGGGCGGTGGCGCCGGGGTCCGGCAGGCCGCCGGCCGGTCCGCGCTCCGGTTCCCTGCCTTCCAGGGCCGCCGCGAGCGCGGCCGCGGTGTGGTGCTCGAAGACGTCGCGGGTGGTCAGCGGCAGCCCGTGTTCGCGGGCGCGGCTGACGAGCCGGACGGATAGGACGCTGTCGCCGCCCAGGCCGAAGAAGCTGTCCTGGACTCCGACCCGGCCCAGGCCCAGCAGGTCGGCGAAGAGCGTGCACAGCAGCTTCTCCCGAGGCGTGCGCGGCGGGCGGCTGCCGGCCGCGCCCGCCGGGTCGGGGTCGGGCAGCGCGGTCCGGTCCACCTTCCCGTTGGCGGTCAGCGGGAGGGCGTCGAGGACGACGACGGCCGAGGGGACCATGTAGTCCGGCAGCCGTTCGGCCAGGTGGGACCGGAGTTCGGCGGCCAGTTCGCGGTGGTGCGACCCGGCGGACGGGTCGTTCGTCTCCGGCCGGTCCGCGTCCGGCTCGGCGGGCCACAGCTCGGCCGGTGGGGCCACCGGCGCCGCGCCGTCCCCGCCCGCCGGGGCCAGCACCAGGTCCACGGTGTCCGGCGGGCCCTCGGCCGACCAGGTCACCCAGGCGGTGCGTCCGGCCGCGGCCGCGGCGCCGTACAGGTCCTCCGGATCCACTCCGTCGGCGGGGCCCTCAAGGAGTCGCCGCACCGCGGTGACCGGTCGCCCGTCCTCCAGGGCGGCGAGTGCGGCGGTCTCGCGCCGCACGCGGGCGTTGGGGATCGCGGTGACGCGCAGCGCGCCGGGGTGCGCCGCGCAGATCTCGGCGAGCCGCGTCACGTCGCCGACCTCCCGCGCCCAGCGCAGCTCGGTGGCCGGGGGCGCGGCGGGGGGCGCGGTTCCGGCCTCCGGTTTGGCCAGCAGGACGTCGTAGCGGTAGCGCGTCAGCTCGTTGTACGGCCTTCCGCGCCGGACGCGCACGTCCAGGAGGAGCGGTTCGCCGGCCTCCCGCCGCAGCCGCGCGAAGTAGGCGGGGGCGACGACGAGTTCGTTCTCCGCGGCCGTCCTGCGGCCGGCGGCGGCCAGCACCGCGGCGGGAGTTTCGGAGACGGCGACGTTGCCGGTCTCCACCGAGGCGCGGAAGGCTCGCAGCAGCGCCAGACTGCGGACGTCGCCGACGAAGAGCCGCCCGCCGGGGGCGAGCAGGTCGAGCGCGCCCCGCAGCACGCGGGTGAGGTAGTCGGCGTCGGGGAAGTACTGGACGACGGAGTTGAGCACGACGGTGTCGTAGAAGCCCCGGCGCAGGCCGCTGAAGTCGTGTGCCGGGCGGACGTGCAGCTCGACCTTCTCCTTCAGCGCGGGTTCCGCGCCGACCTGCTCGCGCAACGTGTCGATCGCCTGCGCGGACAGGTCGGTCCCGTGGTACGCGGTGCAGTCCTCCGCCAGCTCCGACAGCAGCAGCCCGGTGCCGACCCCGATCTCCAGCAGCCGCGCGGGCCGCAGCGCCCGGATGCGGTCCACCGTGGCCGCCCGCCACTGGAGCATCTCGTCCAGGGGGATGGGCTGCCCGTCGTAACTGCTCCGCCAGATACCGAAGTCGTGGCCGAGGGGGGCGGGTGCGGAGCCGCCGTAGAGGGTGTCGTACGCCTCCCGCCACTCGTCGAGCCGGTTCTGCTCCCGGCTGTCGTCGGGGGCGGCGCGGTCGGGCTCGGGGACCACGTAGGCCACCAGTCGCCGCGGTACCGGGTCGCCCGCCACGGGGGCCGCGCCGGGGGCGGTGCGGGCGACCACGACCGCCCCGGCGACGTGCGGGTGCGCGCCGAGGGCCGTCTCGATCTCGCCCAGCTCGATGCGGAAGCCCCGGACCTTGACCTGGTGGTCGGTGCGTCCGAGAAACTCCAGCTGTCCGTCCGCGCGGCGGCGGACCAGGTCGCCCGTGCGGTACATCCGGCTGCCCGGCGCGCCGAAGGGGTCGGCGGTGAAGCGCTCCGCGGTCAGGCCGCCGCGTCCCAGGTAGCCGCGGGCCACGCCGGCGCCGGCCAGGTACAGCTCGCCGGGTACGCCTTCGGGGCGCGGGTTCAGCCACTCGTCCAGCACGTGGGCGCGGGTGCCGCGCAGTGCCCGGCCGATGGGCGGGGCGCTCCCGGTGACCCGGTCGAGGTGGGCGGCGGTGGACCAGATGGTGGTCTCGGTGGGCCCGTAGACGTTGACGAGTTCGCCGCCCAGGTCGCGCAGTCGGGAGGCCAGGGAGGCGGGGAGGGCTTCGCCGCCCACCAGCTTGCGCAGCCCGCGCAGGGCGTCGGGGGCGGTCTCGGCCAGCAACTGCCAGGTGGTCGGGGTGGCCTGGAGGATGGTGGCACCGCTCGCGGTGAGCAGCGCGGCCAGCGCCTCGGGGTCCCGTGCGGCACCGCGGTCGGCCAGGACCAGTCCGGCGCCGCTGACCAGCGGGAGGAAGAGTTCCAGCGCGGCGATGTCGAAGCTGACCGTGGTGACCGCCACCAGCCGGTCGCCGGGGGTGGGGCGCAGCCGGTCCCGCATGTCGGCCAGGAGGTTGGCGAGATTGCCCCGGCTGACGACGACGCCCTTGGGGTGTCCGGTGGAGCCCGAGGTGTGCAGGACGTACGCGGCCTGGTCGGGCAGCGCGGCGAAGGGCTCGGGCACGGGTCCGGCGCCGTGTGCGGCGTCGGCCGCGAGGAGGACGGCTCCGCCGGCGGCGGTCGCGGCCCCGGTGATCGCGGGGCGGCAGTCCGCCGTGGTGAGCAGCGCCGCCGGGCGGGTGTCGGCCAGGATCGCGGCGATGCGCTCGTCCGGGTACTCCGGGTCCAGCGGTACGTAGGCGGCGCCGGCCCGCAGGACGCCGAGCAGTCCGACCACCAGGTCGGCGGTGCGCGGCAGGCACACCGCGACCCGGCTCTCGGGGCCGGCGCCGTGCCCGGCGAGGGCCGCCGCGACCCGGCAGGACCGCTCGTCGAGCTGGGCGTAGGTGAGGCTGTCCCCGGCGCTGTGGACCGCCACCGCGTGCGGCGTCTCGGCGGCGCGGGCACGGAAGAGGCCGATCAGGTCCTCGGCCGGGCCAGCGGCGGCGGCGTCCCGTTCGGCCGCGAGTCCGGCGCGTTCCGCCGCGTTGAGCACGGGCATCCGGCTGAGCCGTGTCGTGGGCTCCTCGACGGCGGCCCGGAGCAGGTCGTGGTAGCGCTCGGCCATTCGGGCGACGGTGCGGGCGTCGAAGAGGTCGGTGGCGTACTCGACCGCGCCCTCGACGGCGGTCGCGCCGTCGTCCTCGTTCCGGGACTCGACGAGGTTGACGAAGAGGTCGTACTTGGCCGCCGCCTGGGCGGGGCGTTCGACGGTGACCTCCAGGCCCGGCATGACGGCTTCGCCGCGCTCGTTGTTCTGGAGGGCCAGCAGCACCTGGAAGACGGGGTGCCGGGAGAGGGAGCGGGTGGGGTTGAGCGCCTCCACCAGTTGCTCGAACGGTATGTCCTGGTGGGCGAAGGCGGACAGGTCGGCTTCCCTGACGCGGTCGAGCAGTTCCTCGAAGGTGGGGTCGCCGCCGAGGTCGGTGCGGAGCGCCAGGGTGTTGACGAAGAAGCCGACGAGGTCGTCGGCCGCCTCGTCGCCGCGGCCGGCGACCGGGGTGCCGAGGACTATGTCCCGTCCGGCCCCCAGGCCGGCGAACAGCGCGGCGAGACCGGCCTGCAGGGCCATGAAGAGGGTCGCCTGCCGGGAGTGCGCCAGGGCGCGCAGCCGGTCGCGCAGCGGGGCGGGCAGGGTGAAGCGGTGGATCGCGCCGCGGTGGCTCTCCATCGCGGGGCGCGGCCGGTCGGTGGGCAGCTCGATCTGTTCCGGCGCGCCGTCCAGCGTGTCGCGCCAGAAGGCGAGTTGGCGGGCGAAGAGGCTGTCGGGGTCGTCCGCCGCGCCGAGCAGCTCCTGCTTCCAGAGGGTGTAGTCGGCGTACTGCACCGGCAGGGGCCGCCACTGCGGGGCGCGGCCCTCCCGCCGTGCGGTGTAGGCGGTGCTCAGGTCGCGGGCGAGCGGGGCCAGCGACCAGCCGTCGCCGGCGATGTGGTGGAGGACGAGGGAGAGCACGTGCTCGGCGGGCCCGGTGCGCAGCAGTGCGGCCCGCAGCGGAAGGTCCTCGGTGAGGGTGAACGCGTGTCCGCGGGCCTCGGCGAGGGCGGCGGGCAGCTCCTTCTCGGTGACGTCCACGACGTCGAGGGCGGGCGCGGCCTGTTCGGGCGCGACCACGTGCTGGTGGGGGGCGCCGTTCTCGGCCGGGAAGACGGTGCGCAGCGCCTCGTGCCGGCCCACCACGTCGGCCAGGGCGGTGCGCAGGGCGCCGACGTCGAGGGGGCCGCGCAGCCGCAGGGCGAGCGGGATGTTGTAGGTGGCGCTCGGTCCTTCCAGTTCTCCGAGGAACCACAGCCTGCGCTGGGCGGAGGAGAGCGGGAGGCGGTCCGGCCGCCGTCGCGGGAGGAGGCGGGGCCGTCCGGTCCCGGCCGTGTCCAGCCGCCGGGACAGCGCGGCGGGCGTGGGCGCCTCGAAGAGCGTGCGGATGCCGATCTCCACACCGAGCGCCGACCTGATCCGGCTGATGAGCCGGACCGCCGACAGGGAGTGGCCGCCCAGGGCGAAGAAGTCGGCGTCGCGGCTGACCTCCTGGACGCCGAGGACGTCGGCGAAGGCGGCGCAGAGCGCTTCCTCGCGCGGTCCGGCCGGGGCGCCGCCGGTGGCCCACGCCGCCCGGTCGGGGGCGGGCAGCGCCGCTCGGTCCAGCTTGCCGTTGGGGGTGAGCGGCAGGGCGGGCAGCAGCACCACGGCGGCGGGGACCATGTAGCCGGGCAGGGCGTCGGCCAGGTGGGCGCGCACCTCGTGCGGGTCGGGGTCGGCGCCCGCCGCCGGCACCGCGTAGCAGACCAGGTACCGGTCGTCCGGTCCTTCGCCGTGCACGGCGGCCGCCGCCTGGGCGACGCCCGGGTGACGGCGGGCGGCGGCCTCGATCTCGCCGGGCTCGATGCGGTAGCCGCGCAGTTTGACCTGGGAGTCGGACCGGCCGACGTAGTCGAGGCCGCCGTCCTGGGTGCGCCGGACGAGGTCGCCGGTCCGGTACATCCGGCCGCCGGCGTCGAACGGGTCGGCGACGAAGCGGGTGGCGCTCAGGCCGGGGCGGCGGCGGTATCCGCGGGCCAGGCCGGGGCCGGCGACGTACAGCTCGCCCACGACGCCGGTCGGCACGGGGAGCAGCCCCTGGTCGAGCACGTGGGCGCGCAGGTCGTTCAGGGGCGTGCCGATCGGGCTGCCGCCACGCTCCACGGCGGCGTCGTCCAGCTCCAGGTGGGTGACGTGGACGGTCGTCTCGGTGATCCCGTACATGTTGACCAGGCGGACCGGGCGGCCCCGCCAGGGGGCGAGTTGGGCGGTGTCCAGCGCTTCCCCGCCGAAGACGACGTACCGCAGCGCGGCGGTGGTCCGCGGGGGGACGCCCAGCTCGGACTCCGCCCGCAGGAGCTGGAGGAAGGCGGAGGGCGTCTGGCTGAGCACCGTGACGCGCTCGCGGCCCAGCAGCTCCAGGAGGTCGCCGGGTGATCTGGCCACGTCGTGCGGGACGACGACCAGCCGGCCGCCGTGCGCCAGGGGCCCCCACATCTCCCACACCGAGAAGTCGAAGGCGCTGGAGTGGAAGAGCGTCCAGACGTCGTCGGGCCCGAAGTCCACGGCCGCGCGGCAGGCGGCCAGCAGCCGTGACACGTTGGCGTGGCTGACGACCACGCCCTTGGGCCGCCCCGTCGATCCGGAGGTGTAGATGGTGTAGGCAGGGTGGTCGGGGAGCAGGGGGGTTCGGCGGTCGGCGTCGGTGACCGGAGCGGCCGAAAGGCCGGCCGCCGCGCCGCCGGTCGGGGACGCGTCGAGCAGCAGCCACGGGACCTCGCCGACCGCCTCGCCCACCGTGCCGTGCAGGGCCTCGTGGACAGCGGTCGTGGAGAGCACGGCGACCGGCCGGCAGTCGTGGAGGATGTACGAGGTGCGCTCGGCCGGGTGGTCGGGGTCGACGGCGAGGTAGGCGGCGCCCGACTTCAGCACGGCGAGCACGGCCACCACCAGGTCCGCCGAGCGGGGCACCGCCAGGGCGACGAAGTCCTCCGGTCCCACGCCGAGTCCGAGCAGGGCGCGGGCCAGGCGGTTGGACCGGGCGTCGAGTTCCGCGTAGTCCAGGGTCGCCCGGCCGTCGGTGAGGGCGGGGGCGGAGGGCGCGCGACCGGCGGAGGCGGCGAACAGGGCGGGCAGGTCGGCGACGGCGGTGGCGGCCCGCGCCCGTGCGGCGGCGTCTGCCTCGGCAAGGCGCCGGCGCTCCTCGGCGGTGGTGACGTCGAGCTGCCCGAGCCGCAGGCCGGGCTCGCGCGCCACGGTGCGCAGCAGCGCCACGAACCGCTCCGCCAGGGCCCGCGCGGTCGTGCGGTCGAACAGGTCGGGGCGGTAGCGCAGGGACGCGTCGAGTCCGGTCCCGTCCGCGGCGGCCGTGGTTTCGGTGAAGGTCAGTTCGACGTCGGTGTGGGCGGTGCCCTCGGCGGTCGGCAGCAGCTCCACGCGCACGCCCGGCAGGTCCAGGAGGTGGTCGAGCGCTCCCTGGGCGGCGTTGTCGAAGGTGAGCATCGTCTGCACGAGCGGGTGCCTGCTGGGCGAGCGGGCGGGGTTGACCGCCTCCACCAGCCGCTCGAAGGGCACGTCCTGGTGGGTGTAGGCCCGCAGGTCGGTCTCGCGCACCCGGTCAAGGAGTTCGGCGAAGGCCGGATCCCCTGAGGTGTCCGTGCGCAGGACCAGGGTGTTGACCAGGAAGCCGACGAGGTCGGCGGTCTCGGGCCGGTCGCGGCCGGCCGCAGGGGTGCCCACGGGGATGTCGGGGCCGGCGCCGAGCCGGTGCCACAGGGCCGCCAGGGCGGCGTGGAGGACCATGAACGGGGTCGCCCGGTGACGGGCCGCCAGCGCCCGCACGTCCCGGTACAGTCCGGCGTCGACGCGGAAGGCGACCCGCTCGGCGTAGGAGGGGGGCGTCGTCGGGCGCGGCCGGTCGTAGGGCAGCGCGAGTTCGTCGGGCAGTCCGCGCAGCTCCTCGGCCCAGTGGGCGACGCGGCGGTCCACCGGGTCGCCCGCGTCGCCCCCGGCGTCGCGGTCCTGTCCGAGCAGGTGGGCGGCGGGGCTGGGGGCCGGGGTCGGCCAGTGGGGCGCGCGGCCGGCGGCGCGGGCGCGGTAGGCGGCGGCCAGGTCCCGTGCCAGCGGCCCCATCGACCAGCCGTCGGCGGCGATGTGGTGGATGACCAGGAGCAGGACGTGCTCGCCTGCCGGGAGCGTGAACAGGGTGTGGCGCAGCGGGGTGTCGTCGGCCAGGTCGAAGGGGCGGCGGACGGCTTCGCGCACCAGGGCGTCGAGGTGGTGGGCGGCGGAGGGGACGATCGCCGGGGCGGACGGGACCCCTGCTGCCAGGACGACCTGGTGCGGCCCCTGCTCGTCCTCGCGGAAGACGGTGCGCAGGCTTTCGTGCCGGGCGGTCAGATCGGCCAGGGCCGCGTGCAGGGCGTCGACGTCGAGGTCGCCGGTGAGCCGCAGCGCGACGCTGATGTGGTAGCCGCCGGCCTCCCTGTCGTAGCGGTTGAGGAACCACAACCTGCGCTGGGCGGGCGACAGCGGCAGCCGCTCGGGCCGCGCCTTCGGGTCGCGGTCCGGCGCGGAGGGCACCTGCGGGTCGCCGTGTGGCGCGGGCCGCGCCTGCGGGTCACGGTCCGGCGCGGACTGCGCCTTCGGGTCGCGGTGCGGCGCGGGCCGCGCCGGGGCTCGCGTGCCGGGGGTCTCGCCGCGGGTGAGCTGTGCGGCGATCTGCGGATCGGCGAGGAGGTCCGCGACGGTGCGGTGGTCGAAGATCGTCCGGATGTCGAGCCGCAGTCCCAGTTCGGCCCGGATGCGGCCGGCGAGCCGGACGGCCAGCAGGGAGTGGCCGCCCAGGGCGAAGAAGTCGTCGTCCAGGGTGATCTCGGATACGCCGAGCACCTCGGCGAACAGGGCGCACAGGGCGGTCTCGGCGGCGGTGCGCGGCGCCCGCCCGGCGGAGGCGGTGCCGTACTCGGGCGCAGGAAGCGCCCTGCGGTCGAGCTTGCCGTTCTCGGTACGCGGCAGCTCGGGCAGGACCACGATCGCGGCCGGGACCATGTACGGCGGCAGGGTCGCGGCGAGGTCGCGCAGCGCGGCCGCCGGGTCGAAGCCCGCGTCTGGTCCGCCGTCGGGGACCACGTAGCCCGTCAGCCGCCTGTCCCCCGGCTCGTCCTCGCGCACGACGACGGTGGCGCGGGCGACGTCGGCGCGGGCGGCGAGCGCGGCTTCCACCTCGCCCAGCTCCACCCGGAAGCCGCGCACCTTGACCTGGTCGTCGGTGCGGCCCAGGCACTCCATGATCCCGTCGGGCCGCCAGCGCCCCAGGTCCCCGGTGCGGTACATCCGGGCGCCCGGCGCGTCGAACGGGCAGGGCAGGAAGCGCTCGGCGGTCAGGCCGGGCCGTCCGTGGTAGCCGCGGGCCACGCCGACGCCGGAGACGTAGATCTCCCCGACGACGCCGACCGGCACGGGCTGGAGCAGGTGGTCGAGGACGAACATGTGGTTGCCGGGCAGCGGGCGACCGATCGGCAGCAGGCCGTCCGGCACCTCGTCACCGGGTTCGAAGAGCAGGTCCGAGCAGTTGACGCTGGTCTCCGACGGCCCGTAGTCGTTGAAGACCCTGGCCCGCGGGTGGCGTGCGCGCCAGCGCTCCAGCATCTCTCCGGTGAGCGGCTCGCCGCCGAGCACGAGCGTGCCGGGACGCTCGCCGGTGGCGTCGAGGACGCCGGGCAGCTCGTCCAGGAGGGCGACGTGGGAGGGCGTGCCCTTGACGAAGGTGACGCCGGAGCCCTGGGCGTGTTCGTCCAGCTCCGCGAGGAGGAGGGTTCCGCCGGAGATCAGCGTGGTGAACAGGGCGGTCACCGTCAGGTCGAAGGCGACCGGGGAGTGCAGCAGCGACACCCCGGCCGCGTCCGGGTAGCGGTCGCGGGAGCGGACGGCGTGCGCGGCCAGCGAACCCCTGCTGACGGCCACGCCCTTGGGGCGGCCGGTGGAGCCGGAGGTGTAGAGGACGTAGGCGAGGGTGTCGGCTCCGACCGGGCGCGGCCGTTCCCGGTCGGCCACCCTGCCCTCCGGGGCGCGGGCAAGTTCGTCCGCGGGGCCGGGCAGGTCGACGCAGAGGATCTGCCGTCCCGGCGCCTCGGGCACCAGGTGGGCGTGGGCGGAGGTGGTCAGGACGAGGGCGGGGTTCCCGTCGCCGAGGAGCAGCCCGATCCGTTCGGCCGGGTAGTCCACGTCCACCGGCAGGTAGGCCGCACCGGCCTTGAGCGCCCCCCACAGTCCGGTGAGCAGATCGGCGCCGCGCGGGAAGACCAGGCCGACCAGGTCCTCGGCCCCGAGCCCGCGGGCGATGAGGAAGCGCGCCATGCGGTTGGAGCGGGCGTCGCACTCGGCGTAGCTCAGGCCGGCTCCGCCGTCACCGCCCTCGACCAGCGCGAGGGCGTCGGGAGTGCGGTCGACCTGCTCCTCAAGCAGGGCGACGGGGCACTCCCGTGCGCTCGCCACCTCACCGCGCGCCCAGTCGCCCAGCAGCGTGTCGTGTTCGCGCGGCAGCAGGACGTCCAGTCGGCCCGCCGGGGTGTCGCCGGACGTCGCCATGGCGTCGAGCACCTGCTCGAACCGCGCCGCCAGGTCCTCCACCCACTGGGGTGTGAAGAGGTCGGGGCGGTGGATGAAGCGGAGTTGGAGGTCGGGGGCGGGGCCGACGGTGACGCTGAGGGGGTAGTGGTTGCCGTCGTGGCCGCGCGCCCCGTGCAGTCGGAGCCCGTCGCCACCGCCGAGGCCGTCGGCGGGGTCCAGCGGGTAGTTCTCGAAGACGAGCGTGGTGTCGAAGAGGTCGCCCGCCCCGAGGCGCTGCTGCACCTGCGCCAGGGGGAGGAACTGGTGGTCCAGGAGGGCGGCCTGCTCCCGCTGCACGCGCCGGACGAGTGCTTCCAGCGGTTCGGCGGGGTCCAGGACGACGCGCACCGGCACGGTGTTCATCAGCAGGCCGACGATCTCCCCCGCGCCGGGCAGGTCGGTGGGGCGGCCGGAGGCGGCGATGCCGAAGCTCACGTCGTCCCGGCCGGTGAGCCGGCCCAGGAGGAGTCCCCACGCGGTCTCGACCACCGAGTTGAGCGTGACGCCCAGGCGGCGGGCCCAGGTGGTGAGGCGGGAGACGACGTCGGGGTCCATGGTGCGGTAGTGCGGGAGCGGTGCCGCGCCGTCGCGCGGGGCGTCCGGGGCGATCAGTGAGGGCTGGAGCCCGGCGAGCGCCTGTTCCCACGCGGCGCGGGCCGCGTCGGCGTCCTGCCCGGCGAGCCAGGCGAGGTAGTCGCGGTACGGCCGTGCGGCGGGCAGGGCGGCGCCGTCCGCCCCGTACAGGGCCATGAGATCGCGCACCACCAGCGGCAGCGACCAGCCGTCCAGTACCAGGTGGTGGTTGGTCAGGGCCAGCACGTGCCGGTCCGCCGCCATCCGTACGAGCAGGAAGCGCATCAGCGGCGGCCGTGCGAGGTCGAACCGGCGGGTGCGCTGCCCGGCCAGCAGCGCGTCAAGGCGTCGCTGCCGCTCTTCCCCGGCCAGGGCGGACAGGTCGTGCTCCTCCCAGGGCACCGGCGTCCGGGCGGCGATCGCCTGGCTCCACTCGCCGGAGCGGCGCTGGAGGAAGGCCGCGCGCAGCACGTCGTGCCGGTCGAGGACGTGTTGGGCGGCCTCCCGCATACGGGCGCTCGACAGCTCGCCGTGGAACTCCAGCGCCAACTGGCCGACGTAGACGTCCTCCGCCGCGTCGTCGAAGGTGCTGTGGAAGAGCAGCCCCTCCTGGGCGGGCGCGAGTGCGAGCAGGTCGGCGATCTCGAAGTCCGCCGCCGCCTCGCACTCCTCGATCCCGTCCTGGTCCAGGTCGCCCGCGCCGGTCTCCGAGGGGATCAGGCCGGCGCTCCCGGCGGCGCCGGCCAGGGCGGTCAGCTCGTGCAGCGCCTTCTCCCACTCCTGTGCCAGCGCGGTCAGCCGCGCCTCGGACAGGCAGCGGGCGGAGGCGTTCCAGCGCGCCGCGAGGACCGGTCCCCGCGGGCCTTCCTCCAGGACTACGGTCAGCTCCACCTCGTGCGCGAGCGGCAGTTCGGGCGGTTGCGGGGCGACGCTGTGGCCCGCGAACGCCCACGCCCCGGCGGGCTCCGTGCCCCCGTCGGCGAGGGCTTCGGCCACGGCGACCCGGCCGAGGTAGTTGAAGCCGAACTGCGGGCGGGGGCCCAGGGAGGACGCCGTGCCGCCACGGCGGAGCAGGTCGTGGCCAAGACCGGCCTCCGGCACGGTGCGCAGCCGCTGCTTGGTCTCCTTCAGCAGCCGTGCGGCCCCGGCTCCGGGCCGCAGGCGCACCGGGTGGACGGAGGTGAACCAGCCCACGGTGCGGGACAGGTCGATGCCGGGCAGGAGCGCGTCCTGGCGGCCGTGGCTCTCGGTCTCCACCACGAACACGGGCCGGTCGCCCAGGACCCGCGACGCGGCCAGCGCGTAGGCGGCAAGCAGCAGTTCGCCGGTGTCCGCGCGGAGCGCGGCGGGCGCGGTGCGGACGAGCGCGTCGGTCAGGTCGGGCGGCAGGCTGTGCGCGCGCTCGCGCGCCGTGCCGTGGGTGTCGGCGTCGGGGTCGAGCCGCGTCTCCAGGGCGACCACGTCGCCGTCCGGATCCTCCAGCCCCGCCAGGATCGCGCGCCAGTGGGGGAGCCGCCCGGTCACGGCGGTCTCGGTGGCGCGTCGGGCGATCCGGGTGGCCCACTCCCGCAGGGAGGCGCCCTCCGGCGGCAGGGGCGCCGTCGTGGCGGGGGCGGCGGCCGCGGTCCAGGCCTGGCGGAGGTCGTCCGCCAGGATGCGCCAGGAGACGCCGTCCACGCTGAGGTGGTGCGCCACCAGGACCAGCAGGCCGCCCCGGTCCGTCCCCCGGTCCAGCCAGGCCGCGCGCAGCACGGCTCCGGTGCTCGGGTCGAGGGCGTCGCGCGCGTGCTCGGCCTCCCGCTCCACCGCCTCCCGCAGCACCGCGCCTTCGAGTCCGGCGGCGTCGCGGCAGCGCAGCAGGTCGGCGGCGGCGACCGTCCCCGGTTCGGCCACCACCAGGCCGTCCGGCGATCCGTCCCGGTCCCCGGCGGCCCGCAGGCGCAGCGCCCCGTGGTGGTCGATCAGCGTCTGGAGCACGCGCCGGACGTCGTCGGCTGCCGCGTTCGCGGGGGTGGTGAGGACCACCGACTGGTGGAAGCGGTCGGCGCCGCGGGCGCGCATCGACCCGGTCCGGGCGACGAGCCGCGCGGCGGCCGGGAGGTAGGGCAGCGGCCCGCTCGGGGCGAGCGCCTCCGGCGCGGGACGGTCCGCGTCCTCGTCCGGTGCGGCGGACCGGGCGGCGGCGGCCAGCCCGGCGGCCGTGGGGTGCTCGAAGACGTCGCGCACGGTGAGGTGCAGTCCGGCTCTGCGGGCGCGGCCGACGAGCTGGATGCTGACGATGCTGTCGCCCCCGAGGGTGAAGAAGTCGTCGTCCGCGCCGACTTCGGGCACTCCCAGCACGTCGGCGAAGAGCGCGCAGAGCAGTTCTTCCTTCGGCCCGTTCGGGGCGCGGCGGCCCGCGTGGCGGCCGAAGTCGGGCGCGGGCAGGGCGCGGCGGTCGAGCTTGCCGTTCGGGGTGAGCGGCAGGGCGTCCAGTTCGACGAGGGCTGCGGGCACCATGTGGTCGGGTATCCGGACGCGCAGCCGCTCGAGGAGGGCGGCCGGGTCGGCGGTGGCGCCGACGACGTAGCCGACCAGGCGGGCGGGGGCGGCCGCCCGCTCGGGCGTCCCGTCCGGCCCTTCTACGAGGGTGACGGCCGCCTCCCGGACGCCGGGGAGGTCCAGCAGCGCGGCCTCCACCTCGCCGGGCTCGACCCGGAAGCCGCGTACCTTCACCTGGGCGTCGGCCCGGCCCTCGTAGACCAGTTCGCCGTCGGCGGTCCAGCGCATCAGGTCGCCGGTGCGGTACATCCGCTCCCCCGGCCGCCCTTGCGGGCAGGCGACGAACCGTTCGGCGGTGGCGGCCGGCCTGCCGCGGTATCCGCGGGCGACGCCGGGCCCGCACACGTACAGTTCGCCCGTCACGCCCGGGGCGACCGGGCGCAGGCGGGGGTCGAGGAGCAGCACCCGTACGCCCGCCACCGGTCGGCCCACCGGCACGGGTCCCGGGGGCGCGTCGGCGTCCGGGGTGATCCTGTGTTCCAGGCAGTTGACGGTGGTCTCGGTGGGCCCGTAGCTGTTGAAGACGGTGGTGGCGCCGTGGCGGGCCCGCCAGCGGTCCAGCCGTGCGCCGATGAGTTGCTCGCCCGCCAGGACGACCGTTCCGGGGGCCGTGGCGCCGCCGAACTCCTCCAGCAGCGCGAGGTGGGAGGGCGTGGCCTTGACGAAGGCCGGGCGCTCCCGCTCCCACTGGGCGATCCCGGACTCGTCGAGGTCGCCGACCTGGACGCGCCCGCCCGCGGCCAGCGGCCCGTAGAGAGAGACGACCGTGAGGTCGAAGGCGACCGGGGAGTGCAGCAGGACCGCGCCGCTCAGCGCGTCGCCGTAGGTGTCCAGGGCGCGTTCGACGAACGCGTCCAGCGCATCCCGCGTCACGACGACGGCCTTGGGGAGGCCCGTCGAACCGGAGGTGTAGATCGTGTACGCGGCGTTGTCCCCGGCCACCGGGCGTACGAGACCGGCGCCGTCCTTCGGGAGGGGGGCGCGGTCCGCCAGTTCCCTCTCGGCGTCCTCCTCGCCCAGGACCAGCGCGGCGCACCCGGTCGCTCCGGGGAGCGTACGCAGTCGCTCGGCGTCGGTCACCAGCAGTGCCGGGGCGGAGTCCGAGAGGGCCCAGCGGTTGCGGTCGGCGGGATGTCCGGCGTCGAGCGGGAGGTAGGCGGCGCCGGCCCTCAGGGTCCCCAGCAGGGTGGCGACCAGTTCCGCGCCGCGGGGCAGGAGTACGGCGACGAGGTCCTCGGCGCCGACGCCGCGTGCGGCCAGGGCCGCGGCCACCCGGTCGGCGCGGGCGTCGATCTCGGCGTAGCTCCAGACCCGTCCGGGCTCGACCACCGCGGGCGCGTCCGGTGTGCGGGCGGCTTGGCCGGCGATCCTCGCGGCGACCGGTTCGGGGCGGCTGCCACGGGTGCGGGGCGTGCCGGTCCCCCACGCGCGCACGAGGCGGTGCTCGGCGGCGCTGAGGACGTCGAGGGACCCGACGGGCCGGGCGGGGTCGTCGACCATCGCGGTCAGGACGTCGAGCAGGCGTTCGGTGAGCCGGTGCGCTGTGGCGGCGTCGAACAGGTCGGCGGCGTGGACGAGGGCCCCCTCCAGCGCCCGGTCCGGCCCGTCGCGGTGGGTGAAGTGCCAGGAGAGGTCGAACTTGGTCTCCCCCGACTCCACCGCCTCGATGCGGTCGGCCAGTCGGGGGAACCGCGCCCGGCCCCGGTCCTGTTCGGGGCCGTTGAGGATCAGCATGACCTGGAAGAGGGGGTGTCGTGCGGTGGAGCGGACGGGGTTGACCGCGTCCACGACCCGGTCGAAGGGCACGTCCTGGTGGGCGAAGGCTTCCAGGTCGCCGTCGCGCGTCCGGGCCAGCAGTTCGGTCGTGGTCGGGTCGCCCGAGACGTCGGTGCGCAGGACGACGGTGTTGACGAAGCAGCCGACGAGTCCGTCGAGCGCCTCGTCCGGGCGGCCGGCGACCGGCGTGCCCAGGGGGATGTCCGATCCGGCCCCCATCCGGCTCAGCAGGATGGCTATCGCGGTCTGGAGCACCATGAACGGGGTGGCGCCGACGCTCCCGGCCAGCTCCGCCAGCCCGGCGTACAGGGCGGGCGGCACCTCGAACCGAGCGACCCCGCCCCGGCGGACCGGCTCCTGCGAGCGAGGGCGGTCGGCGGGGAGCCGGATGTGGTCCGGCAGCCCGGCCAGGGCCCGGCGCCAGTAGCCGATCCCCTCGGCCTGCGCGGCGGCGCGCTCCCGGCTCCCCTGCTCCCACAGCGCGAAGTCGGCGTACGTCACCTCGGGCGGCGGGAGGAAGGGGGCGCGTCCCGCGAGCCGGGCCGTGTAGGCGGTGGCCAGGTCGCCGATCAGGGGCGCCGTCGACGCGCCGTCGGCGGCGACGTGGTGGACCAGCAGCAGCAGTGCGTGCTCCTGCTCGCGGGTGCGGTAGAGCGTGGCGCGCAGCGGAAGGTCCCGCGCGAGGTCGAAGACGTGGCCCGCGGCGGCGCGCAGCTCCCCCGCGAGCGCTTCGGGGGCGACGTCGAGCACCGGCAGCGGGACCCGGTGGCCGCCGGGGGGCGCGATGTGCTGCTCGGGTGCGCCCGCGGCGTCGTCCGCCGGGGGCCGCAGGGTGGTGCGGAGCGTCTCGTGCCGGTCCACCACGTCGCCGAGCGCGGCGTGCAGCGCGGGGACGTCCAGCGGCCCGTCCAGGCGCAGGACGGTCGGGATGTTGTAGGCGGCCGACGCCCCGTTGAGTTCGTCGATGAACCACAGCCGGCGCTGCGCGGACGAGAGCGGCACCCGCTCCGGGCGGGGTCGGACCGGGCGGACGCGGTCGTCCGTCACCGCTCCGCCGCCCAGCTCCTCCGCGAGGCGGGCGACGGTCGGGGCCCGGAAGACCTCCCGTACCGTGACCGCCTTGCCCAACCGGCCGCGGATGCGGCTCGCCAGGCGGGCGGCCAGCAGGGAATCGCCGCCCAGGACGAAGAAGTCGTGGTCGACGCCCACCTCTTCGACGCCCAGCACCTCGGCGAAGAGCGCGCACAGGGCCGCCTCACGGGCGTCGCGCGGCGCCCGCCCGGTGGTCGGGGGCGGGGTCGCGGGGGCCGGCAGCGCCGCGCGGTCCACCTTGCCGTTCGCGGTGCGCGGGATCTCCGCCAGTTCCACCAAGACGGAGGGGACGAGGTGGGCGGGAAGCCGGTCGGCGATCGCCCTGCGCAGGCGCTCGACGTCCAGTCCTCCCTGGTGCGCGGGGTCGGGCGCCAGGTAGCCGACGAGCCTGCGGTCGCCCGGCCGTTCCTCGTGCACGGTCACCAGGGCCTGGGCGACGCCGTCGAGTTCGGCGAGGGCCGCCTCGACCTCGCCCGGCTCCACCCGGAAGCCCCGGATCTTCACCTGGTCGTCCGCCCGGCCGACGAACCTCAGCACGGTGCGGCCGTCGACGGGCACCCGGCGCACCAGGTCCCCGGTCCGGTACATCCGCTCGCCCGTCCCGGTGTGCGGGTCGGCGACGAACCGGGCGGCGGTGAGGCCGGGGCGGCCCAGGTAGCCGCGGGCCAGGCCCCTGCCGCGCAGGTAGAGCTCTCCCGTCACCCCGTCGGGCACGGGCCGCAGCGCGGCGTCCAGAACGTAGGCGTCCACCCCGGCCTCGGGGTTCCCGATGTCCGGCGACCGGTCGCCGCCGGCCGCGCACCGCCCGGAGGTGGCCTGGACGGTCGCCTCGGTCGGCCCGTAGACGTTGAACATCCGCCGGCCGGGCGCCCAGCGGGCGATCAGCGAGGGCGGGGGCTGTTCGCCGCCGGTGACCAGGTCGGTCAGGTCGGGGAGGTCGCCGGGGGGCAGGGTGGCCAGTACGGCGGCCGGGGCGAGGGCCGTGGTGACGCGCCGGTCGCGCAGGAACGCGGCCAGCTCGTCGCCGGCGAGGCCGTGCGGCGGGAGGACGAGGCAGCTCCCCGACGTCAGCGCCATCACGAGTTCGGCGACCGCGACGTCGAACCCGAGGGCCGCGAGCTGCGCCACCCTGGAGCCGGGGCCCAGTCGGTAGCGTTCGATCTGCTCGGCCGCCAGGGCGGCGATGCCCGCGTGGGTGACCACGACCCCCTTGGGCCGCCCGGTCGAGCCGGAGGTGTGGACGACGTACGCCGGGAGGTCCACCGGCAGGGTTCCGGGCGGGGGCACGTCGGCCTCGGCGCACCGCGCCCCGGCGTCGAGGAGGTCCTCGGCCGGCACGCGCGGGCAGTCGGCGGAGGCGGGCTCGGTCCCGGCCCCGCCGACCAGCAGGGCGGGGCGGGCGTCGCGCAGCAGGAAGCCGATGCGTTCCGCCGGGTACTCCGGGTCGATGGGGAGGTACGCCCCTCCGGCCCGCTGGACCCCGAGGATCAGCGCCGCCAGCTCGACGCCCCGCGGCACCGCGAGGGCGACGATGCTCTCCGGCCCCACGCCCCGCGCGGCCAGCCGCCGGGCCACCCTCTCGGCGTGGGCGTCGAGTTGGGCGTACGTCCAGGTGGCGCCGTCCGAGGAGACGGCCGGGGCGTCGGGGGTGCGGGCGACCTGCCGGGCGAAGAGTTCGGGCAGGGTCCGGGCGCGCAGGTCGCGCCGGGGGCTCCGCCCTGAGGCCGACGCCCCCGCCTCCTCCTCCGCCCCGAGCAGGCGGGTCCGGCCTATGGGGGCCTCGGGGTCCTGCCCTACGCGCGTCAGGAACTCCGCGAGCCGCGCGGCCAGCGAGGCCACCGCGTCCGCCGAGTGGAGCAGCGGGTTGGCGGCGAGAGTGATCTCCAGCTCTTGGCCGTCCCCCGGAGTGCCGAGCAGGTTGACGACCAGGTCCTCGACCGGTCCGGCCGAGAGCTGGTGCACCGGCGCCCGGCAGTCACCGAAGTCGAGCACCGGGGCGAACGCCATGACGTTGACGAGCGTGGTGGCCGGCGGCGCGCCGTGGAGTCCGAGCGCCCGGCCGATGTCCTCGGTGCGGTGGCGCTGGTGGCGCAGTGTGGTGCTGATCTCGGCCGCGGTCAGCTCCAGCAGCGCGGCCATCGACATGCCCTGCCGCACGGGCAGGCGAAGCGGTACGACGTTGGCGAGCATCCCCGGTGTGCGCACCGCGGCGGGTGTCACCCTGGCGGTGACGGGGAGGCCGACGACGACCTCCTCCCCCGGCGCGAGACGGCTCAGGAAGGCGGCCACCGCGGCCGTGGCGTACACGGGCCAGGGGCGGCCGCTCCGGTCGGCCTTGCGGCGCAGCGCGGCGGATGGGGCGGCGGGCAGGCGCACCGTGCGGCGCAGTTCGCCGGGCGGGGCCGGCGCGGTGGCATCGGCGAGGCTGGTGGGGCGCGGGAGGTCCGCGAAGCGGTCGCGCCAGTGGTCGGCGTCCGCGCGGTGACGGGCGGAGCTCCGGTAGGCGTGGTCCTCCTCGACGAGGCGGGCGAGCGGCGCGAACGCGCAGGGGGACGGTTGCCCGCCGGTGCGCAGCGCGCGGTAGACCGCCGCGAGCCGGTCCAGGTAGAGCGCGGCGCCGTACCCGTCCAGAGCGAGGTGGTGGTAGCGCAGGTGCAGGAGGGCACGGCCGCCGCCGAGCGGGATCAGGGTGTGGCGGCAGGTGTCGCCTGCGGCGAGGTCCCAGGGTTGCGCCCGCTGCCGGTCCATCCAGTCCAGGGACGCGGAGCGGGAGGGGGCACCGCCGCTCGGGTCGGCGTGGAAGAGGCGGGTCTGCGTGCTCGGCGGCCGGGCGAGGACGTGCTGCTCCAGTGCGCCGTCCGCGTCCTCCTGGAAGGCGGTGCGCAGCGCCTCGGTGTCGTCGACGGCGCGGCGGATCGCCTCGCTCAGCACCTCCTCCACCACGTGGTCGAGTTCGAGGTAGAGGCCACAGGCGTAGAGCCTGTCGTCCGAGCGCAGACGCTGTGCCGTCCAGATCCCGGACTGGGCCGAGGTGGCGGCCACACGGTGTGCCGGGGACTCCAACATGCTTCTCCCGCTCTCGGACTGAAGGGGTGTCGGCACGCCCGGACGCGCGGCGGCGTCCGCACGCACGAGTGCCTGGGCACGTGCGTGTGCGTGGTGGGGCCGGGGACCGGCGGCCGTCAGCGCACGGTGCGCGGGGCCAGCCGGGCGGTGAGCCCGTCGATCGTCGGCTCCTGCCAGAGCAGTCCCAGGTCGCATTCGACGGCCAGGTGCTCCTCCACCATGCCGCACAGGGCGGTGCCGGTGACGGAGGTCATCCCGTAGTCGGTGAGGGGGACGTCCGTGGCGAGGGAGGCCGCGGGGACGCCGAGGCAGTCGGCGCACTGCTCGCGCAGCCACTGCCGCAGGGCGTCGGGGTCGCGGGGAGCGGGCGGGGAGGGGGGCGGGGACAGGGACATGCGGGTAGGACCTCTGTCTTCGGTGGGCGCACGGCGGGTCGTCGGCGGGCGCACGGTCAGTCTCGGGACGGCGTCCCGGTCGGCCCTCGTCCGGGCGGGCCGGGGCCTCGGGGATCGCGCGGCCACGGGGTCGGGGAGCGGCCCGCCGCCGGGAGCGGATCAGGGCGGGGGCACGGTCATCTCGGGGGCGGGAGGGCGCCGTCGCGGTCGTCCGCCTCCCGGAGCGCCGCCAGGAGGCGGTGGGCGCCGGGGTCGGCGTGGACCTGGGCGAGTTCCCCGGTGGTGAAGAGCCGGGCGGTCAGGCGGCGTTGCACCTTGCCGCTGCTGGTGCGCGGGATGCGGCCGCGTCTCACCAGCACCACTCCGGCCGGGGCGAGGCCGAATTCCCGCGCGAGCGTCGCCCGCAGGGCCGTCACCAGCTCGGCACCCTGCTCGGGCCGGACGGACGGGCCCACCTCGTGGGTGACGACCACGGCCTCGCCCCCCTCGGTGGGGAGGGAGAAGGCCGCCCCGATCGTCCCGAGTTCGGGGTGGCGGGCGCGCAGTTCGTGCTCGATGTCGTGGGGGTAGAGGTTGCGGCCGTGCACGATGAGGAGTTCCTTGATCCGGCCGGTGACGTACAGCTCGCCTTCGTACAGGGCGCCGAGGTCGCCGGTGCGCAGCCAGGGCCCGGAGCCGTCCGCGTCCATGACGAACGTCTCGGCGGTCGCCTCGGGTTTCTGCCAGTAGCCCCTGGCGGTGCTCGCGCCGCGCACTCTGATCTCGCCCACCCCGTCGCCGGTGACGGGCTTGCCGGTCGCGGGGTCGACGACGCGGATCTCCAGGGCCGTGGGCCGGCCGCAGGAGACGACCTCGCGGGAGGGGCGTCCCGCGGCGGCCTCGACGAAGCGGTGGTTCTCCAGTTCCGCGACGTCCACCCGCCGGGTGCGCAGCTCCCCCGCGGACAGGGACACCAGCAGGGTCGCCTCGGCCAGTCCGTAGCAGGGGGCCGTGGCGTGCGGGTGGAGTCCGGCCGGGGCGAACTCCTTGGCGAAGGCGCGCAGCGTCTCGGCCCGGACGGGCTCGGAGCCGTTGCCCGCCCAGCGCCAGCGCGACAGGTCGAGCCGGTCCGTCTCCTCGGGCCTCACCCGCCGTACGCAGTAGTCGTACGCGAAGTCGGGCGCCGCGGAGAAGGCGAGGTCGAAGCGGTCGATCAGCGTCAGCCAAAGGGACGGTCGGCGCAGGAAGGCGCTGCCGCTCATCAGCACGGCGGCTCCGCCGCTGAACAGTGCCGGGCTCAGCAGTCCGAACAGCCCCATGTCGTGGTACATCGGCAGCCAGCCGCCCAGCCGGGCGCCGGCTCCCAGCTCGAAGCCGGTGAGCAGGCTGCGGACGTTGTCGGCGAGCGCGCCGTGGGTGACGACGACTCCCTTGGGGCTGCCGGTGGAGCCGGAGGTGTACTGGAGGACCGCCACGGTGTCGGCCCGGATCTCCGGTTCCCGCCACGTGTCGGGGTCGGCGTCGGCGGGCAGTTCGTCGACGGAGTAGAGGGGCAGTGCGCCCAGGCCGGTGCGGGCCGCCCACTGCCGGACGTCCATCTCGGTCTCGGTGACCGTGAGGACGGCGCCCGCCTCGGCGTCCTTCGCGATGCCGACGACGCGTGCGGCCTCCAGGGAGGTCCCGGTGGGCAGGGGTGCGGGGACGGCGACCATGCCCGCGTAGAGGCACCCGGCGTAGGCCGCCGCGAACTCCGCGGACTGCGGGAAGAGCAGGAGCACGCGCGCACCCGTGCCGAGCCCGGCCTCGCGGAGGAGGACGGCGATGCGGCGGGCGGTGGCGTCGAGCCAGGCGTAGCTGCGCAGCGCCTCCTCGCCCTCGCGTTCCGGGTGCCGGACGAAGCCGACGGCCTTGCGCTCGGGGTCGGCCTCGGCCGTCGCGGAGATCGCGGCCACCAGGTGGGGGCCGGCCAGCGGGTCTGCGGAGGGACTGCTCACAGCAGCGGCCCTCGTCTCCCGCCGGGGCGCGGCCTCATGCCCGCGGCCGACTCGCACGGCGTGCTCCCGTGCCTTCGGGCCACCGGGCCGGCGGGGTGGCCGCTGCGGACGGCTCGGGGCCCCGGCGGCGTGGACTGCGGTTTCCGGCACACCGGCCGGACGGCTAAGTAGTGCGGATCTTCGTGTTCGTACACCCTCTGCTGACCTCCCCCGTAAAGCGGCGGATTTTACAGGTCGTGCGCACGTGCTGATCCTTATGGAAAACCATTCGACCCGAGTCGCCCACGCGGGGAATCGGACCGCTCGACACACCATACAGGGCTGATCCTCTTTTGAGAAAGGATCGCTCTCTTTTACTCGAAGCCCTCTGCGAAACGAATGAAAAAGCTATTCTGCCCAGCAAAACCGCACACCACATACATGCGATACTGCTGCGGCTGCACCGTAGACAACGGTAACCGCCCCTTTGTCCGCTTTCTTTCTCCGCGCCACCCCGAGGGACGCGCCGAGAAACCGTATACATACCTTCGATCTCGCCACAAGAGCCTGCCGGAGAAAGGCCCTCTTGACAGAAGGGCCACTCTCCTTCACCGGTACAGTACGGCGATTTCGCTGGGCATCGGGGTATTCGGGACATGATGGAGCAAGCCTTACGGAGCGACCGCGTCGATTCTGCTCCAGGGTCGGGACGCGCGCGGGCTTCCGGATTACTTCACCGGCAGGAAATGCTCAGTTCAACCCGGATCAGCGACGAAAAAGGGATAATGCCTCCCACCCAGACCGCCCTGCGGTGAAGCCCGAACACGGTCCGCGCCACGGTGACTCCACGCCGGAGCAGCCGGGACGACCGCAGGCCCAGGGGGCGACCACGGCCCGCGCGCGCCCGCGAAAGAAATTGCGGCGCGGCCGCTGTCATCGCGGTGATTTTTCGCTCGGGACAGCAACCCGAAGAACACGCCCGATTCCCTCGCCGAAATGATCGGCGGAACAGAGGACCGCTCGCCGGCCAGCCACTTCACGCCCGGTCCGGAGGAGGCCGGTAAGGGCGAGGCCGCAGGGGCTCCGCGCGCCGGGTGCGCCGACACAGCAGGAGACGACGACCGCGAAGGGCCACAGCACCTGGACGAACGTCACCACCCGCCCGGCGGTGCCCGGCACCCCCGCGCCACTCGGGCACAGGTGGATCGTCGTGGGCGCGCGCAGACGATCTTGCGCGGGCGGCATGACCCGACGACGGCGGCGTCGCCAGACGGACCAGCGAAGTCGGTGGACAGGGTCAAAGACGGTCCGGTTGACGAGCGTGATGAACAGCCGTCGGATCTCGTCACAAGTGAGCGGTATCAGCTCGTCGGGCGAGGGATGACCCTCGTGTTCGTTCGCGCGGAGGACAGCGAGGAAGGCATGCGCGAGCATGGCGAGGGTGACCCAGCGGGACAGGACGGGTAGCGGCGGACCTGGTGCTCGTCCAGGGCCGCCAGGCCCTTGCCGGAATGGAAGGACCCTTCGACCCGCCACCTTGATCCAGCGACGCGCACCAGGGTGGTCAGCGGCACTGCGGCAGGCGAGTAGCAGCGGGAGTAGGCACGTTCGCCGGTGCTGCCGTTGCGGCGGATCAGCAGCTGCCGGCTCCCGGGCCGGGGACCGGTGAGGTCGATGACGGCCAGTCGTAGAAGCGGTGGCCCTTGGCTCCGGACCCTGCGGACAGCTTCCGCCAGGCCCTCATGGGCACCTTCCTGGCCAACATGTCGGCGCGAAACCTCCCGGCGCCTGTGGTGACTTCGTGCGAGCAGGCCACCGCGCGGACGTAGCCGGCGCCGCGTTCCTCCAGCTCGGTACGCAGCCTCGGGTCGCCGCCGTAGACCTCGTCTCCCGCGACTCAGGCGGCCCGATGGCCGGCGTCGAGGAATCGGGGGACCATGCGAGCGGCCAGCTCCGGCTTGGTCGCGAACTCCGTATTGTCACCGAGGCCGGCGGCCCGGCAGCGGTCGGGATCGGAGGTCCAGGAACGCGGAACATAGAGTTCCCGGTCCACTGCGGCGTGCCCGCGGCGGCCGGCGTAGACCAGGTAGACGGCGACCTGGGCGTTGTCGATCCTGCCCGCGGTGCCGGTGTACTGCCGCTGGACTCCAACGGTGTCGGTGCCCTTCTTCACGTCGCCGGTCTCGTCGACCACCAGCACCGCCTCGTCGTCGTGCAGATGCTCCATCACGTAGTCACCCACCTCGTCGCGGACCTGGTCGGCATCCCACTTCGCCCTCCCGAGCAGGTGCTGCATGCCGTCCAGGGTCCTGTCCCCGGCCCACTCGGCGATGGTCCAGCAGTTCTTGCGCGGCAGGTCCGGCAACAGGCCGAGTACCAACTTCCGGGCCCGGCGTCGGGATTCGACCCGTGTGAAGCGTCCCGCTATCCGGCTCATCAGGCCCTCGAACCCCTCCTGCCAGCAGGCAGGGTCTACGCTGGGGCCTGCGGCCAACGCATGATCGTTCGTCTTCACACACCGATGATCAACGGTGGCCGCACCCGGTCTCCACACCGCGTCAGGTCGCGCAGCGTCTGCCTGCCGTCCTGTGTATCGGAGGGCTTGTGCAACGTGGCGAAGTCTGGTGGGTCCAGTTCGACGAGCGGAGGTTGGTCGTACTGCTGTCAGGAGACGACGCGTCCGGGTTCCAGGTGATGCAGGTCGTCGCTCCGGCGGGCCTCGACATCAGCGGTCTGGGCATCGAAGTGACGGTCGGCGCCGGTGAAGGGCTGCCGCTCGAAGGCGTGCTGCGGCTCGCGTTCCCGCGTCCAGGCTTCACCCCGTGCACGTGGCTGACCACCGTGTCCCGGGACGACCTGATAGAGCGGGCGGCCGTCCTGTCCTCCAGGAAGCTCAGCGAGATCGACGATGCCCTCCGACTCGCTGAACAAGCACAGGAGCGGACCCCGGCAACGACCGCGAAGCTCGGCGAGATAAGGGACGCCCTCCGTCGCGGTGAACCCGGGTAGACGGAGAAGGAGCCGACGCCCGCGACGGCATGGGCGATCTCGGGCGAGATGATCCACGCTGGACACCTGCCGCCTCGATGCCCCAATCCCTTGTCGTACAGCCGTCGTTCGCCGTCGCCCTGATGGCCGCCTCGTTCCGCTCGGAACAGGCCGCGCGGGCCCAGACGCAGTTGTGGACGGACCGGTACGCCCAGTGCGAGATCATCGTCGAGCGCGCCGTCGAGCGCGGTGAACTCCCCGCACAGCCCACGGACGCACGGAGCCTGCTGATCGCCGCCACTGCGCCGCTCTACCACCAGCTGGTGCTCCTGCGCGCCGATCCGGACCCGCACCTCCCGAAACGGGCCGCGGAGGCGGCAGTCCTGGCAGCTGGCGCGGGCGCCTTCTCCGTCCGTCGAACGCGGCCCCTCTAGCGTGCGACTGTGGACGGTGTCCTGGCACTCCTTTGCCACGTTCTTCTTCTCGTGCGCCTCCAAGGCCTGGTGCTCGGGTCCGAGGCCCTCGAAGGAGGCCAGGAGTCCTGCGACAACGACAGAGAGACCGTCACCTTCGGCGGGGAGATGCTCGGGTCATCGTCGGCCTTCTGGTTCGTTCGCTCGCCGCACGCGAGGACGCGGCGGATGCTCGCGCCCTCGTACCCAACAGCCTGAGGCCTCAGAGGGTCGGGGTGCGGGCACCTGGTCCCTGCCGTCTGACGGTCAGTCAGGAACGAGTGAGCATCGGGAAGCGCGCCCGGGACTCGGGTGGAGCCGGTGTTCCGCCCGCCCGCACCCACCCGTACCCGTACAACCATTCGGGGTACCGGGCGGTCTCACCCCCGGGCGCCACGAATGGCACGTCCGATGACACCACCCTGGGGGCTTCTTGAACCACACCACCCACACCGCCCTCGCCACCGGCTCTCGCGGCCGCCGCCGCGCCCTCGGCGTCGCCCTGGCCGTCCTCGCCTCCTCCGCCGCGCTCGCGACGGTCACGGCGACACCGGCCCAGGCCGAGGAGACCCCGGCGCCGTACCCGAGCCGGCAGCGTGTCGCCTTCGTCGAGCAGAAGGACGTCGACGGGGTACGCACGAGCACGATCGTCACGGTCTACCCCGACGGTACGGGCCGGCGCGAGATCGCCCCCGTCGGCGGGCGGGGCAACAGGCCCCAGGGCGAGATCACCGGACTCACCTTCTCTCCCGACGGCCTGCGGATGGCCTTCATCGCGCACGACGGCGCTCCGGACATCTGGACCGCGGCCGCCGACGGAACCAACGCCACCGTCTCCCAGAGCGATGTCGACGAGCCGGGAAGCCGGCTGGACGGGCTCGACTGGAGCGACGACGGACGGAACCTCTACCTGAGCTTCCGCCCCGTGGAGGGCAAGACCCAGTCCCGGCTCATGCGGACGAGCATCGGCAGCCCCTACCGCACCTACGTCTTCGCACCGGAAAACGATCGGGACGGAGAGGCGGACGTCGCCTGGGACGGCCGTCTCGCCTTCGTGCGCGGCGGTGTCATCCACCTCTGGGACCCGCGCAAGGGCGGCGAGCCCCGGCCCCTCGGACGGGGAAGCCACCCCGAGTTCGCGGCGGACGGGCTCTCGCTCGCCTACGTGAACGGCGACGACGGCTCGTACGACATCCACCAGTTCGAACTGAGCTCCGGCAGTACGGACGTCAGCACACAGGGCCAGGACATCCGGGACTTCGCGCTCTCTCCGTACGGCCACCTCGTCGCCCGTGGCTCCGGCGGGGAGAAGCCCCAGGCGGTCGTCGGTGACGTGGTGCTCTCCGGCCCGGACGTCACGGTCTCCCCGGTCACGTGGGCCGTCCCGCCGGGGTCGACCCCGTGGGGGCAGCGACCGCACGACCACGGCGGGACGTTCCTGCCCGACGTGCTCGCGCAGGACGTCTCCGGTGTCGTCTGGCGCTACGAGAGCAACGGCAGGGGCGGACTGCAGCCTCGGGTGAAGTCCGAGTGGGGCTGGACGGGCCACCGCTTCACGGCCGTCGGAGACCTGAGCGGAGACGGCTGGGGCGACGCGCTCGTCCAGGACCCCTCCGGCGACCTGTGGCGGCTCGACGGCTCCATGTGGGGTTTCCAGACGAAGGCGAAGATCGGCTGGGGGTGGAAGAACCTCCGGCTCACCGGCACCGGCGACATGAACGCCGACGGTTCCCCTGACGTCATCGCCGTCGACCCCGCCGGAGCCCTGTGGGTCTACCGAGGCGACGGCGCGGGAGGCTTCCAGCCCCGCTTCCAGCACGGAACGGGCTACCAGAACTACCGGCTGACGGCCGTCGGCCCCCTCGCCGGCGACGGCCACCCGGGCGTCCTCGCGCAGAAGAGCAACGGAGACCTCTACCTCTACACCCGGCACATGAACAGCAGGACCCTGATCGGCTGGGGCTGGCAGAACCTGACGCTGACCGGCGTCGGCGACCTGACCGGCGACGGGATTCCCGACGTCCTCGCCCGCGACACCGCCGGTGTCCTGTGGCGGTACGACGGGAACGGCACGGGCGGCCTGAAGACCCGCGTGAAGATCGGCTGGGGCTGGAACGGCCTCTCCACGTTCTGATCCCCTCCCCCCGGGGATCAACAGGCGCCCCGCCCCCCCACTCCCCTGGGGCGGGGCGCCGTCGTCATCTCGCACTCGACCTCGCCCCCGATTTCGCCGTACGGGCGACCCGCCGCGCGATCCCCTCCGCGCCGGTCGCCGAATCCCTGAACATCGACGTCGCCACCGGGACTGTCGCCAAGCCAAGCGTTCCTGCTCCTACAGAACGACGAGGCGACCTGTGGCCGGCTACCCATGGGGCGGATCCAGCGAGGTCTCCTCATCACATTGCCAGGCGGGCCTCACGTCCTTCAGGCTCGCTCGCGTGCATGTCACCAGCTTCGACGGACTCCGCATCGCCTTCGAGACAGCCGGATGTGGAGCGCCTCTCGTTCTGCTGCACGGTTTCTTCGGTGACCGGTCCACGTGGTGGTCCGCCGGCCATGTCGAGGCCTTGGCCGACCGCTACCGGCTCGTGGTCATCGACGCCAGAGGGCATGGCGCAAGCGACGCACCCCACGATGTGGACAGCTACCGAATCTCCAGACAGGTGGACGACGTCCTGGCCGTACTCGACGCACTCGACATCGACCAGGCGGCCGCGTGGGGGGCGAGTATGGGCGGGATCGTCGGCTTGAACATGCTCGCCGGCCACCCGGAACGAGTCGCCGGACTAGTCGTCGGTGGCGCCCACGCGGACAGGCCGGCGACGGACCAGGCCGAGGTCGAGGCCGAGGCGCGACTGCTGCGCGAGCAGGGCACGGCACCGTTCATCCGCCGGATGGAGCGGCTCGGCAGCCTGCCGACCTGGATGCGTACGGCGATGAAGGACGCCGACCCCCATGCCCTCGCCGCGCTGACCATGGCACTCGATACCCGCAACGGCGTCTTGGACACACTGTCATGGTCCGCCGACCTGCCGCCGTTGCTGCTGCTTGCCGGCGATCGAGACCCTCGACTTCCGGCGATCCGGCGCACTGCCACGCAGATTCGTGGTGCTCGCCTGGCCGAGCTCACCGACTGCGGCCACTTCGACACCTTTGCCAGGAGCGACCTCATTGTTCCTGTCGTCCGTGCGTTCCTGGAGAAGGTTCCCTTCCACTGAGCTGCTTGGGCGGCCGCGGGAGGCCCGTCGTGAAGTCGGCACGCGGCAGCCAGGTCAACTCGCCGTGCCTCCATCAGCATCGGTCCACGTGGCCGCAAGTTCGGCCTGCTTCAGAACGACCGGCTCCCGTCGGGCGGCGGCATGACAGTGAGCCTGCCGCAGGCTGTCATGGCGAGGGCCATGGCGAGCAAGATCAGCGCAGTACGACGGTGACGCGACACCCTCCACCCCTAGCGGGTTCCGCAGGCCGCGTGCGCGACCGGTGAGCACAAGAGCGCACGCCGCACCCTGACACAGAGCTTTGAACGCGTTCACGTCTCAGCTGTCGGGGGCTCTACTTCACGAGTCGTGAGGCATCGAGTGAGAACGAGTACCGCCGCCGGGCGGAAAAGGCCCGACAAGTCGGCCGGTTCCGCACTATGCCGGTCTCGCCGCCCTGGGCGCGACCTCGCCGTCGGCGATGACATAAAGGCGCTCGACCCGGACACCAACGGCTCCATCACCCGGGTTGAGCGGATCGCCTACTACGACCAACGCGACGACCCGAAGGCGAGCCCGGATGCCTTCTTCGACGCCGACAAGCACAAGGAGGACGGGCTCATCGAGCGGCACGAGTTGAGGCGGAATGTCCGTTCCGCCGCTGGGGATGCGCCCCGGAGGCAGGCCGGGCCGGGCCACCAGGTGAAGTGACGGGCGGGACGGGCGCCGCCAAAGCGTCCGCAGCGGTCCGGCGGAGCCACAGAAGGCCTTCATGGCCGCCGTCCCGGCCGGGCCGAGGGCTGGGGCGAGCATCGCGACCAGGACGTGGGCGCCTCGATCGCATGCCGGGCCTCGGCTCGGTACGGACCTGCGCGAGGCGATCGCCGTCCGCGCCGAACGCCGCAGACCCTCCCGGACGAGCAGGGTGCCGCGATGGGAGGCATTTGTGGATGCGAACGTGGTCGCGAGCCTCCAGCGCACGGTCCCGGCGCTGGCCGGCACGCTGGGCATCACGGGATGGTACGAGCGGTGCGATGCAGGATGAGTCCGAAGATCACCACCCGTCACCGGCCGGGGCCGGCCGGATCAGTCGCGGTACTCGCAGAGATAGGCGGTCTCCACGGCCACCTTGAGCTGGAACTTGCTGTCAGCAGGGACGTTGAACCGGCTGCCGGCGTCGAACTTCTCCCACGTGTCGGAGCCGGGGAGCTTGACGGTCAGCGCGCCGGAGACCACGTGCATGATCTCCCGCTTTGCGGTACCGAACTCGTACTCACCGGCAGCCATGACTCCCACCGTCGCGGGGCCTTCGCTGCCCTCGAACGCGATCGACTTGACCGTGCCATCGAAGTACTCGTTGACCTTGAACATGCGCATCCTCCTGGAAGCCGAGTCGATACGGGGACGCACGGCCGGCTCCCCTGGCAGGCAAGGCTACGTGTCGGCCGCGCCCTGCGCCCCACCCGAAGTCGGCGAGTAGGGAGGCCCGGTGCTCGGCCTCGTCTTGCCCGCGCAGCCACGCCAGCCCATGAGCTCCGTCAGCTGCGTTCTCTCCCTTTCGTGACAGTGAGCACGAGCAACAGAACCCAGCCCTCATCTGCCCTGCATCCATCGCCGAGCAGTTGCGCCAGTGTCCCTCGTCACCGTGGCGAACCGGGCTGCCTGGGCCACCGGACCGGTGACGGTGACCTCGTCGGCGACGGCGGCCACGCCGTTGACGTTGCCGGTGACGAGGACGATCTTCCCGCGTTCCTCCTGCGAGGCGACCTCCCTCCGGACCGGCTCAGAATCCACGATCAAGCCTCAGTGCCGGCCGCGGACCGGAATTTGATGTAACTACGGGACGTCGCTGCCCCTCGTCGATGACCATGGGGCCATGCGAGCCATCTGGAACAACATGACCATCGCCGAGAGCGAAGACACTGTCGTTGTCGAAGGCAACCACTACTTCCCCCGCTCAGCGCTGCGCGAAGACGTGCTACGCGATTCGGACACGCACACGATCTGTTCATGGAAGGGGCAGGCGTCCTATTACGCCCTGGAAGGTGACGGTGTCCGCAGCGAGGACGCCGTCTGGTACTACCCCGACCCTGAGAGCGGGGCGGAGATGGTCCGCGACCGGGTCGCCTTCTGGAAAGACGTCCAGGTTGTGGAATGAGCAGCTGCTGAACGACCTGACACGGCCGCGCAGCTCATACAAGCCGGTCTGACGTGAGGCAGGCGTGACAAGTCGGGAACGGTTCGGCCGAACCGTTCCCGGGACTGCCGTCCGCGACGCACCAGATGAGTGCCCGGAGCACCCCGCGCAATATGAGGGATCCCCAATCCCAAGTTTCGGTACGTCCGGGAGGGTTCGCAGCGCGGCGTGCTCGCCGTCCAGGAGTGCGGACGAAGGGTGAGGCGGCCCGGCGGTACTGCACCCAGTGCCCCATCTGGGCGCCGGGCCTCACCCCCGCACGCCATATCGGCACGGGCTGTCGCCGACCCTACGAGACAGACGCGGACGCCGTACCGGGATCGGCCTGTCCGCCGCCCAGACGCCGCCAGGCGGGCCGGGGTTCCGAGGGCCCCCTCGACAGCGGGGGCGCGATGCTTGGGCGCCGCCTTGCCAGTGCCCTGATCCTGGTCTCGTCGGTCGTGCATGCGCCGACCGTACGCGGCATGTTGCCTGGCTCTGCAGCCACCCCGCCAGGGCACCACATGTCAGTCGCCGCGAGTCCAGCGATCAAGTGCTGCTTCGTGCCGCGCCCGCCGCGGTGCACTCCGCTCAGATACTCGTCGTCGCTGAAGTCGGTCCTGATGACCAGAGCCTCGAACGTGTGCGTCCGACGATCTCAGGCAGCACCGTTCACGCCTCTCTGCCGTCGTCGTATCGAGGACTCATCCATGCCGCGCTGATGGCTCCCCGTCTTCGCCTTGGAGTCTTGGTACCGGAAATGTGGGCTCGGTCATAGCCCTTGAGGTCGCCTGCTGATGAGGTCGGCGGATGGTGATCCTCGCCCTCCTCATCGTCGCGGCCCTCGTGGGCTTCGGGCTCGCCGGATACGGTTTCGGCCGACTCGGACAGATCGGGGCGCGCCGGGCCGACCGGCAAACCCGGCTCAGGTGCGCGGCCGCGCTGGCGGGCGCGGCTGCCGCGGCCGTGTACGCATGGGGGCTGCTGAACCTCGGCCTGGCGATGCTCGACACGGACGACAGCGGCACCGACGCCTTCCCCGCCCGGCCCTGCCGGACGGCGAGCGCCCCGGAGGCGGCGGCGGACGTCGTGGGCCATCGGGTCCAGTACCTGCCGCCCCGGTACATCTGCCTGCGCCAAAGCGGCGAGAACCACGCGACCGACGACGTACCCGGCTTCGTCGGCCCAGGCGCGGTGGGCCTCGCAGCGATCGCAGCCCTCTGCGCCCTCCTCGCCGGCATGACACCGCCGGCCTCTCACCGGACCTCCAGGCAATGATCCGGGTCAGCCGCCCGGCCACCGTCACCTGGCCCACACCTACCGAACCGCGCCCCCACGGCTCGGAGCACCACGGAAGCTCCGCTTCTGAGCCGATCCGGGCCCGTGCGACATCGCTGAGGTCTTGCCTCCGCTCTGGCGGCCAGCCGCTGACAGCGACTCCGGACCACCACGCCCCGACGTGCTGGAGGGAGCCCCCTACAGGCTTAGCGCGTCCTCGGCGTCGTTCATCCATGCGGTGACGGAGTTGGCGTCGGAGACGTTCAGGTGGGGTGTCGCGGCCTTGAGCGGGACCTGCTTCAGGTCGGACTCCGTGTTCATGGTCATCGTGATCGAGGAGACCGTCTTGCTCTTGGTGTCCTTGGGGCCGCCCATCAGCCCCGCGTAGGCGGATTGGCCCGGCGCCAGCCTGATGGCTTCCTCGATGCCGGGGGCCGTGCCGCGCTCCGTCGCGTGTCCGTCCAGGCCGCCGAAGGTCACGACCGGGTGGCCGAGTACCCGGCACGGTTCGGCCGACTTGTTGGTGATCTTCAGCAGGTAGCTGCTCGTGGTGGGCTCGGCCAGGCTCGCGGTGAACGTCACGTCGTACGTGCTACAGGGAAAGACGTTGTAGTCCGGGTCGGTCGACGGCGTCGTCGGCGGCGGCGGCTTGGTGGGCGGGGTCGGCTTCGGCGGTTGGGCCGGCGCGGACGGGGAGGTGGAGGTGGTGGGCGTCGCGGTCGGCACGTCGCTTCCGCCTCCGGCGCTGTCGTCGGAGGGCCCGCAGGCGGTCAGGGCCAGGGTCGACATGGCGACGAGGGCGATGGCTCTGTGAACTCTACTCATGGTGGTCTTCCCCCGATGGCAAGAAACGAACTGGGCTGTGTGGGCTCCAGGTTCGCGCGTGTGCTTCACAGTTCGGTGACGGTGTCTTGCCGAATTCACCACGGTTCGTCCCGTGGTGTCGCCTCTCTCCAGTGGATTCACCGCCGCGCTTCCCCGGTGTTCTTCGTCGTGGTCGGTCAGGACCTGGAGGGGTCTTGCGTCTGCGGATGCGTGGGCTCGGGCACCCCCGTTGCATGTGACGTGGGCCACTATCGGGGTGACTCGGGTTGAACCTGCGCGATCATGATCGCAATGGATACTCGTTTCCTCGGCACCGCCGCGCTGACCGAAGCCCCGTCCGTGGCCGTCGTCATCGACGTCATGCGTGCGTTCACCGTGGCCGCCTGGGCCTTCGGCCAGGGAGCGGAGAAGATCGTTCTCGCCGAGTCGCTCGATGAAGCCCTCGCGCTCAAGGCTGCCCATCCGGATTGGGCGGCACTCAAGGACGGTCCGGCGGCACCCGGGTTCGACATGGTCAACTCGCCGGGCCTGCTGCGGTCCATCGACCTTGGCGGCCGGACCGTCGTTCAGAAGACCACCGCCGGCACGGTCGGCGCCCTCGCAGTGAAGGACGCCTCGCTGGTGCTGTGCGCCGGCTTCGTGGTGGCGGAGGCGACGGCCAGGCTCCTGCGTACACGTGAGTGCGACAGCGTCACGTTCGTGGTCACCGGCGAGGACGGGCAGGCCGATGAAGACCTGGCGTGCGCCCAGTACATCGCCCGGAGGGCCACCGAGACCGGGGCGGACGCTGCCGAGTACCTCCACCGCGCCGCCCGGTCACGCGCCGCCGCCGAGCTGACGCAGGGAGTGCGCCAAGGAGTCCACCCCGATGACGTCGCACTGTGCCTTGAAGTCGACCGGTTCCCCTTCGCCATGATCGCAGCCCCGGAGGACTCACTCATGGTCCTCCGCCCCTGCGCCGTGCCTGCGCCGAGCGACAACCCCGCGATCTGATCACCGGTTCGGGAAGCAGACCCGTACCGTGCCGGGAAACAGACCCGTACCGTGCGGGAACCGACACCCGCCGGGTACGGGCAGCTCCCAGATCATCAGCCACTGCCTCCGACGGAGGCCCCGGCCGCCGTATCCGGGGTCCTCCCAGCCGCGCGACCGGGAGTCCGCCGGGTCATCGGCTGGACGATGCGACGCCCCGAGCGGCTGAGCGACGAGGAACGCGAGCAGTTCGCCGACGTCCTGGGTCACTGCCCTGGTCGCCGGATGTTTGCGCCATCACCCCCACCCGCTGTGCCCCTTGACAGAACTGCTTCAGGGGTTCGAACGACGACCGGATCGCGCAGGTCGAGCACCACTTCGGAGCGTGTCCGTCGCCGGGCAAGCCCATGACGTTCAGCCCGGGTTCCCAGCCCTCGGGGACCGAGAACGCGGGTCCGAGGAGCGGCTGGCCTTGTGCAAGGCGGAAACCGCTGTGCATGAAAGGGCGGGGCATGGGCAGCCGCCGGGGCGGGCCAGTCGCTCAGCGGTGGCCTGGGCCGGTGTCCGTACCGGTTCCGGGGGCGGTCGAGTGTCCGTGGAACCGAGCAGCGGCGTGGCGCCCGGGGCGGGGCACGCCGTGTGGGTCGTGGAGGCGGATGATGAGTTTTCCCCTGCCCGACAGTGTCGATGCCCTCAAGGCCACGATCGGCCGCGAGGTCTCCGCACTGCGCGCCGCCGTACGGCGCAGTTCCGAGCACCCCCTCGAAGGGCCGGCCGGCACAGACCTGGCCTCACCGTTGCAGTCCCTCTCCGTGGTCACACCTCCCTCGGACACCGACGGAGCGCCGCCGTGCCTGTGCCGCAGCCACGAACCCGGCAGTAGCGGAGTGTGCTCGCTGCTCACCGCGATCCCCGCCTCGGCCGTCCTGCTCGAACCGGTGCGCGACGACGCCGGCACCCTGCTGGACTTCCAGATCGTGGCCGGCAACCGGGTCCGGTCAGCGCACTGGCTGGAAGCCCCCCACCAGCAGGTCGGCCAGCGGTTCATGGAAGCGCGGCCGGGCGCGGCTTCCTCGGGTCTGCTGGCCGCACTGGCGGACGTCATGGACACCGGCGTGCCCCTGGAGCGGCGGGTGACGGACTACACCGAACAACGCCTGGGCCGGATCCACCGCGTTCCGCTGCTGTACTCCGCGGCCCCCTGCGCCGGACAGGTACTGGCCACGTGGCAACCCGTACAGAGCCAGGCCGAACTCCTCACCGTCGACGCCCAGTTCCTGGCATCGATGGGATGGGGAAACTGGGACCTGCTGTCGGGCAAGATCACCTGGTCGGAAGGACTGTGCCGGATCTTCCACGCCGACGTCCGCATGCCATGGACGCTCGAGCAACTGTGCGACGCGCTGCTGCCCGACGACCTGGCAGCACTCGCCGAGTTCCTCACCTCCGTACTCGCGGGCGAGGAACCCGCCTGGACACGCATCCGGTTCGTCATCCTCGGCGAGCTCCGCACCCTCGACCTCCTGGGACGACCGGTCACCGGAACGGACGGCAGAGCCTGGGCCCTCAACCTCGTCGCCCGCGACCTCACCCCCCAGATCCGCAGCCGACGCCGACTGGCGGAGACCGAACGGGAGACGGACCTCCTACGACGCCGGACCGAAGCCGAGCGGAAGGTCGCGGACGCCCTGCGCGAAGCACTCCTGCCCACCCACTCCGAAGCGCTCGCCGCGGCCGGACTGACCGTCGCGGCTTCTTACCGCCCCGCCGAGCCCGACGCCGCGGTCGGCGGCGACTGGTACAAGTGCCGCCTCCTGCCCGACGGCCGCGTACTCATCGCCATCGGCGACGCCTCCGGACACGGCCTCGACGCCGTCGCCCGCATGGCACAACAGCGCCACGCCCTCGCGGGCCTCGCGCAGACCGGTGCGACCGCCGGCGAGATCACCACATGGCTCAACGAACTCGTATGCAGCGACCCGGCAGGACACACCGCCACCGTCGTCGCCGGCCACCTCGACCGCGACAGAGTCCTGCGGTGGACCAACGCCGGGCACCCCCCGCCTCTCCTCCTGCGCCACGGAGACGCCCGACCGCTCCAGACACCACAGCCGGACCCCCTGCTCGGTGCCGTCCCCGGCTACACCTACACGACCACCACGACCCCCCTCCAGCCGGACGATCTCCTCGTCCTCTACACCGACGGCATGGTCGAACGCCGCGACGAAGACATCACCCAAGGGATCAACCGGCTCACCCACGCCATCACCACATCCCGCACCCATCAACCCGACCGACTCATCAGCACCCTCCTCGCCACACCCCCCGCCCCGCCCCACCACGACACCGACGACCCCCACACCGACGACACCTGCATCCTCGCCATTCACATCCGATGACACAACCACTGACACATCCACTTCTCCATGAAGGATCAGGTATTGCGCCAGACCCCCCGAATGAAAATGATTGTCATAATGTTAAGGTCGTTGCCTCGTCAACCTTCCCCCTTCCCTCACGAGGCCTTCCTTGTCCATGCCCGAAAACCCCCGCCCTCCCCGCCGCCCGCTCCGGCGGCTCCGGCTGCTCTCCCTTCTCGTCACCGGGGCAGCCGCCACCCTGATCACCGGATGCTTCTCCGGCAGTGGGACCTCCGCGCAGGGGGACGGCGGCGGGCGGCTGCGTCTGGCGATGATGCAGCCGCCGCGGTCGGGGCTCTCGCCCCTGTCGGACGACGCCTTCAAGCTGTCGCGCTGGTCCACCGCGGAGACGCTCGTCAAGCTCGACCGGGACGGCGACGCCCGCCCCGCGCTCGCCACCGGGTGGAGGCAGAACGGGCGGACATGGACGTTCACCCTCCGGCAGGGCGTGACCTTCCACGACGGCACGGCCCTCACCGCACACTCCGCCGTGACGTCGCTGACCACCGCCGCCGGTGCCTCCCCCAAGCCCCGCATCCTCGACGGCGTCGACCTGACGGCCAGGGCCACCGGGTCCCACACGCTCACCGTCACCACCGCCGGACCCGACCCCCTCCTGCCGCACCGGCTCAGCTCGCCGCAGCTGTCGATCCTCGCCGCCAAGGCGTACCGCGGGAAGACCGTCAGCCCGGTCGGCGCCGGCACCGGCCCGTTCGAGATCGTCGCCGTCAACGGCGTCGCCTCGGCGCGACTCGACCGCTACGACCAGTACTGGGGCGGCAAGGCCAAGGCCTCCGGCATCGACGTGAGGTTCGTACCCGACGGCACCGCGCGAGCCGCCGCCCTGCGCAGCGGCGAGGCCGACATCGTCGAGGCCGTACCGGTCTCGCAGGCCGGCCTCATGGACCGGAAACTGATCACCGAGGTACCGATGCCGCGTACCAACACCCTTTACCTCAACACCCGTTCCGGCCCCTTCAAGGACGCGGGCCTGCGCGCCGCGGCCCGCGAGGCCGTCGACGCCGAGCAGATCGTCACAGGCGTCTACGAGGGCAGGGCCGACGTCGCCCGAGGGCTGCTGGGCCCCGCACTGCCCTGGGCCCCCGCACTGCGCGGCGCCCCCGAGCGCGCCGCGGCCACCGCCCCCCGCGGAGACCGGATCACCATCGGCACCTTCACCGACCGGGCCGAACTGCCGGAGGTGGCACAGGTGTTGCAGCAGCAGCTCCAGGCCGCCGGCTTCCAGGTCACCCTCGACATCCGCGAGTACGCCCACATCGAGGCCGACGCCCTTGCGGGCAAGTTCGACGCGTTCATCCTGTCGCGCGCCACGGTCCTGGACTCCGGCGATCCCGCCGCCTACCTCTTCAGCGACTTCGCCACCGGCGGCTCCTTCAACATCTCCCAGCTCGCCGACCCGGCCGTCGACCGCGCCCTGAACACCGCCGCCCAGACCCCGGCCGGCGACGCCCGGCGACGCGGCATCATGAACGCCGAGGCCGCCGTACTCTCCACCGACGCCGCCATTCCCCTGCTCCACGAACGCGTCATCCAGGGCGACGCCGCGAACGTCACCGGCGCCGCGCACGACCCCCGCGAACGCGAACTCATCACGCTCGACACCTTCGCCAGGTGAGGACCACCGCCGCGCGGGCCGCCGCGCTCACCGCCGTACTCGCGCTCACCGGTCTGCTGCCATGGCTGTCCGGCACCGATCCCGCCCTGAGCCTTTTGCGGGCACGATCCGCCGAACAGGAGCCCACTCCCGAAGCGCTGGCCGCCATCCGCACCGACCTCGGACTCGACACCGGCCCCGTCGCCCTCCTCGGCCGGTGGGCCGCCGGACTGCTCCACGGCGACCTGGGCGTCTCATGGGTGTCGGGCACCGAGGTCCTGCCCGCCGTCCTCGCCGGCCTGCGGGTATCACTCACCCTGATGGGCGCCGCCGCCGCGGTGGCACTCCTGACCGGCGCCACCCTGGCCGCACCCGCAGCCCTCCGGGGCCGCGCGGGCACCGGAACAGCGGCCGCCGTACTCGCCGCCCTTCCCGAATTCCTGCTCGCCCTCCTCCTGCTGATCTCGGCCGGAGTGTGGCTCGGCTGGCTCCCCACCTCCGGCTGGACCGGCCCCGCCCACCTCGTCCTGCCCGCCCTCGCCCTCGGCATCCCGGCCGGCGCGCTCCTCGGCCGGCTCGTCGCCGAAGCGCTGCCCGCCGTACTCGAGGAACGGTGGGTGGAACTCTGGCGCGGCGCCGGCACCAGCCGCCGGTACGTCACCACGGCAGCCCTCCGGCGCGCGCTGCCCCCGCTGATACCGCAGTTCGCCATGGTCGCCGTCGGCCTCACAGGCGGCGCCGTCGCCGTCGAGACGGTGTTCGCCGTCCCGGGACTCGGCCGTACCGTGCTCGGCGCGGCCAAATCCCAGGACCTGCCCCTGCTCCAGGGCGCCGTCCTCGCCCTGCTCATGCTCGGGCTCCTCGCCGGCGCCGTCGGAGCCGCCGTACGCCGCCGTCTCCTCGGCCCCGCGCTGCGCGACGCGAGCCTGACCCTGCCCACCGCCCGCCCCACCCCCGTCCCCCCTGCCGTACCCCTCGCACTCGGCGCCGTGCTCCTCGCCACGATCGGCTGGGGCCTGCTGCGCGAGCCCTACGCCATCCACACCACCGCCAGGCTCGCCGCCCCGTCCGCCGCGCACCCGCTCGGCACCGACGCGCTCGGCCGCGACGTACTCGCCCGGCTCGGGCACGGCGCGGTTCCCACGATCGGCACCGCGGCCGCCGTATGCCTCCTCGCGTGCCTGATCGGACTCCTCCTCGGCTTCCTGCCCGACACCGCCACCGGATTCGCCGACGTCACCAACGCCCTGCCCCCGGTCGTCGCGGGCATCGTGGTCGCCGCCGTCACCGGACCCGGCACCGGCGCCGCCGCCCTCGCCGTCACCCTCACCGCCTGGCCGCCCCTCGCCTCCCATGCCGCCGCGCTCACCCAGGAAGTACGGGCCTCCGCCTTCCTCACGGCCCAACGCGCCATGGGCGCCAGTCCCCTGTGGATCCTCAGCCGCCACGTACTGCCGGCGGTCGCGGGACCCGTCGCCCGCCACGCCGTCCTGCGACTGCCCGGAACCGCCCTCGCCCTGGCCTCCCTCGGATTCCTCGGCCTCGGAGCCCAGCCGCCGACCCCCGAATGGGGCCTCCTCCTCAACGAGTCCGCCGACTACGCGGAACGCGCTCCCGTAGCCGCCCTCGCACCGGCGGCCGCGCTCGCCCTCCTCGCCGCACTCGCCGTCACCCTCGCCGCCACGACGACACGCCGCCGCACCACGACCTCGCAGCGAAAGGCCCTCTCCCTTGCCCGCTGACAGCCGTAGCCCCGACCCTTCCCGCCCCCCGCGCGCGCAGACTCGCCACCCGGTCGACCGGGAGCTTCTTCCCTCGGAGGCTCTTCTTTCGGTCCGCGGGCTGCGCGTCCGCTTCGGCGGCGTCGACGTGGTCCGCGGCGTCTCCTTCGACGTCCACACCGGCGAAGTCCTCGCCCTGACCGGCGAGTCGGGAGCCGGCAAGTCCCTGACCGCCCGCGCCCTGCTCGGCATGCTCCCGCGCGAGGCCACCACCGACGGCACCGTGCTCCTGCACGGCACCCCCGTGACACCGGCCGACCGGGGTCGCCGCATCGCGATGGTTCCCCAGGACGCGCTCTCCGCCCTCTCCCCCGTCCACCCCGTGGGCGAACAGATCGCGCTGGCCCTCCGTTCGATCCAGGGCCTGACCCGTAAGGACGCCCGCAGTCGTGCACAGCGGGCACTGGCAGAAGTCGGCATCACCGCCGCCGCGTCCCGCGCCCACCCCCACGAGCTCTCAGGCGGAATGCGGCAACGAGCCGTGATCGCGCTCGCGACCGTGAACACCCCCGACCTCCTCATCGCCGACGAACCGACCACCTCGCTCGACCCCACCACGCAGGACGCGGTCCTCACCCTGCTGCGCGAACGCTGCACAGCCACAGGGGCCTCCCTGCTCCTGGTCACCCATGCCCTCGACACCACGCGCAGCCACGCCGACCACATCGCGGTGATGTACGCAGGAACCATCACCGAATACGGGCCGACGGACCACGTCCTGAACCGCCCCCTGAGCCCGTACACCACGGCGCTTCTCGCCTCGCTCCCCACAGCCGACACCCCTCCCCGCACCCGGCTGCCCACCCTCCCCGGCAAGCCGCCCACCCCCGGCGAAACGACAGCAGGCTGCGCCTTCGCCCCCCGCTGTCCTCATGCGACCGACCTCTGCCACACACAGCACCCTGAGCCGCGCGCCCTCGACCAACGGATCGTCACCTGCCACCACGCCGCCCTGGAGCCGCGATGAACCCGCCAGTCCCGGCCCAACCGCTGACCGTCGCGGGCTCCCCTGGTTCCGACACCAGCTCCCCCGCGCGACCGGCGCCCATCGGGAAGCCCCTGGCTCCCGCACATGCGGCGTCGGCTGCGCCGCAGCCACTGCTCAGCGTCCGTGACCTGGTCGTGCGCTACGGGTCCACCACCGCGGTCGACGGCGTCTCCTTCGACATCCACGCCGGCGAAACCGTCGGACTCGTGGGCCCGTCAGGCTGCGGAAAATCCTCCACGGCCGCCGCCATCCTCCAGCTGCACCGCCCCCACAGCGGGGAAGTCCGGTTCGACGACGTCGACCTCACGGCACTCAGTGAGCGCCAACTGCGCCCCATACGGCCGCGGTTGCAGCCCGTCTTCCAGGACCCGTACGGCTCCCTCAGCCCACGCCGCCGCATCCAGGACCAGATCGCCGAACCACTACGCGTGCACGGCCGCTGGTCCCACCCCGCAGGCCCCCGGCGGGTCGCCGAACTCCTCGACATGACCGGCCTGAACCCAGCCCTCGGCAGCCGATTCCCCCACGAGCTGTCCGGCGGGCAGTGCCAGCGGGCGGGTATCGCCCGCGCGCTGGCCAACACACCTCAACTACTCATCCTCGACGAACCGATATCGGCCCTGGACGCCTCCCTGCGCGCGGGCATCCTCAACCTCCTCCTGGACCTCCAGGACAGCCTCGGTCTCAGCTACCTCTTCATCTCCCACGACCTCACCGCAGTCCGGCACCTCAGTAACCGGACGCTCACCATGCACGACGGGCGGATCGACGGATGACTTCGTAGGGGTGCTCAGGCCAGGCGGTTCAGTGGAAGGCGGCGGCGTTCTCCGAGTCCACTGCCGGAACAGGCGGGCCGGGGCTCCGGTGAGCTGTGAGACCGTGTCCCGCACCGCCCGCAGCTCGTCGTTGACGTCGCCGCCCGTGACGTCGAGCACCGCGTCCGCGGCCTCGTCCCCGAAGATCGCGGCCATCTGCGCGTGGGCCTGTTGGCGGCTGATCTCGGCGAAGGACACCTCCCGGCCCACGGCTGCCGCGATGGCCTCGACCTGCTGCCGGGCGGTCACCGGCTCGGGACCGGTCAAGGCGTACGTGCGTCCCTGGCGGCCGGGCCCTGTCAGCGCCACCCGTGCCACCGAGGCGATGTCCGCAGGGTGGATGGTCGGGAGTGCCGTGTCCGCGTACGGCGCGTGGACGGTTCCGTGCTCACGGATAGAAGCCGCCCACATCAGGGCGTTCGAAGCGAACTGCGTCGGGCGCAGGATCGTCCAGGCCATACCGCTTTCCTCGAGCAGTTGCTCGACCGCCAGGTTCTCGCCGGCGGGGCCCAAGTGCGGATGGGTCTGGACGGTGATCGACGACACCAGTACCACGTGCTCCACACCCGCCTGCCGGGCGGCTTCGAGGATGTTGGCGTCCGGGCCCAGACGCGACACGAGGAACATGGAACGCACCCCCTCCAGCGCGGCCTTCAACGAAGCCGGATCCGCGAAGTCGCCCTCCGCGACCTCTACCCCTTCGGGGAAGGTCGCCTGCACGGCATCACGGGTGAGCCCTCTCAGCGGCCCGGCGCCGTGCGCGTCACCCGGATCGTTGCCGGGTTGACGAGTTGGGCTGCGCCGGACAGCGCTTCAGGGGGAGTTGGCGCTCCTGATCGATTGTCAGTGGTGGGTGAGACGGTAGGAGCATCGATTCGGAAAGAGGGGGAGTCGCCTTGTCCGTGACCCAGAACTACATCAACCACGTCGCTCTCGTGCTGGACGCCAGTTCGTCCATGTCGCGGCTGAGCAGCAAGGTCGTCGAAGTCGCCGACCAGCAGATCGCCTACCTCGCCCGCCGGTCCAGGGAGCTGGACCAGGAGACCCGCGTCACGGTGTACGTGTTCGCGGACAAGGTCCAGTGCGTCATCTACGACAAGGACGTGCTGCGGATGCCGTCCCTGAAGCAGCTGTACCGGGTCGGTGGGATGACGGCCCTGCTGGCGGCCGCGCTGAAGTCGCAGGGGGAGCTGGCGCAGACGGCCCAGTTGTACGGCGACCACAGCTTCCTGACGTTCGTGCTCACCGACGGGCAGGAGAACGCGAGCCACCGCTGCCCGGGTGCGCCCTCCAAGGAGCCCCGCGAACTGGTCCAGGCCGTGGCCGAGATGATCGCGACGCAGCAGGACAACTGGACGCTGGCCGTCCTCGTTCCGGACCAGATGGGCAAGCGCGAGGCCATGCAGTACGGCTTCCCGAAGGACAACATCGCCATCTGGGACGCCACGAGCACCCAGGGCCTCGAAGAGGCCGGCCAGGTCATCCAGGAGGCCACCGAGAAGTTCATGGTGGGCCGCACCAAGGGCATCCGGGGGTCCCGGGCCGTGTTCTCCGCGGGTGCGGAGGCGGTCAACAAGGACACCATCAAGGCGGCCGGCCTCACCCCGGTGAACCAGTCGGACTACCAGCTGATTCCGGTGGCTCGCGACGCGGGCATCCGGGACTGGGTCGTCGAGTCCGGTCACACGTACCGCACCGGTGGCGCCTTCTACCAGCTGAGCAAGCCGGAGAAGATCCAGGCCCGGAAGCAGATCGCGGTCCTGGAGAAGCAGACCGACCTGGTGTACACCGGTCCCGAGGCACGGGCGCTTCTCGGTCTGCCGGACGTGGAAGTACGCGTCAAGCCGGACCACAACGACGAGTTCACGATCTTCGTGCAGAGCACCAGCGTCAACCGGAAGCTCGTGTCGAACACACGGCTTCTGCTCATGAACTGACCTGAGCCCACCCGAACCGACCTGGCCGGGGACGTCAAGGTAGTAGCCGTGGCTCGGACCGTTGTGGTCGGCGCGCAGCCGGGCGAGCATCTCGCCGTAGTGGTCGGCGTAGAGGATCCCTTCGACGACAACGTGGTACCCGGCTTCCAGGGCGTAGCGGGCGGTCAGGTCGATCAGGCCGATGTTCGCCGCGCCCGGCCGGTCACGTTCGCGGAGGGCGATCCTGCGGAGGTTGCCCTGGCCGACGAGAGCCAGGCCGCGGCCGAGCCTGTCGCGGATGCCGGCCGCGACGGACGACTTGCCGGAGGCGCTGTTGCCTCGCAGCACGATCAGCCTTGTGTCCCGGGTACCCACCGTCATCCTCGCGAGGCTACCGGCGCGCGGCCGGAACCACCACGTCCTCACTCACGTAAAGGAGTCGTGACACTACTCTTCGCTCATGGGCAGGAGGCATCGTGCCGAGGTGGGCCCATCGAATCGTCTTGAACACGTTTCCCTGGAGTCCCCTTGAGTCCCCTGGTGAGAACTCCTCTCCTGCCGGCCGCCCTGGCCCTTCTCTCGACTCTGACGCCGATGGCCTCCGGCGCGGCCCCTGCCGACCCGGCCGTGTCCGCATCCACGGTCGCGCCGGCCCTCGGATCAACCGCCCAGGCCGGAGGGGCGCATCCCGCGCGGTCCGCTCTCGCTCGACTGCTTCCCCGGCACCACAGGCAGTTCATGCTGGTCCAGGTTCCCCGTCCGCCGTCGGGCGACTACTTCACCGTGGCCGGCGGCGCCGGTGCCGTCCGGGTGACGGGAACCAGCCCCGCGGTCATCCTCAGGGGCGTCGACCACTACCTCAAGCACACTGCGCGGGTGGACATCGGCTGGCCCGGCCGGAGCACCTCGCGGCTGCCCGCCGTCCTGCCGGCCCCTCGTGCCACCGTACGCAAGGACGCGTCGGTGACTCACCGGTTCGCCCTCAACGACACCGACGCCGGGTATTCGGGCCCGTACCGGACCTGGGAGGACTACGAGCGGCAGATCGATCTGCTCGCCCTGCACGGCGTGAACGAGGTCTTCGTACAGACGGGCGCGGAGGCGGTCTACTTCGACGCGTTCCAGGAGTTCGGCTACTCCAAGGCCGAGATCGAGGCGTGGATCCCCGGCCCGGCCCATCAGCCGTGGTGGCTGATGCAGAACATGTCCGCCTTCGCGGGCCCGGTGAACGAGGGGCTGATCGACAGGCGCGCCGCTCTGGGCCGCAGGATCGTCGACCGGCTGAAGGAGCTGGGCATGCGGGCCGTACTGCCCGGCTATTACGGAACCGTCCCACCGGGCTTCGGCGGCAAGAACCCCTCGGCGCGGATCGTGCCGCAGGGCACCTGGGTCGGATTCGCCCGCCCCGACTGGCTCGACCCGCGCAACGACATGTTCGCGAAGGTGGCGGAGGCCTTCTACCGGCACCAGGAAGCACGTTTCGGCAGCGCCACCATGTTCAAGATGGATCTGCTGCACGAGGGCGGCAAGGCCGCCGACGTACCGCTCGCCGACGCGGCCGGCGCGGTCATGCGGGAGCTCCAGACCGCTCACCCCGGGGCCACCTGGGTCCTGCTGGGCTGGCAGGACAACCCGTCGGCCGCCACGCTGAGCGCGGTCGACAAGAGCAGGCTCCTCGTCGTGGACGGCCTGTCCGACCGCTACGACACGGGCCCCAGCCTCGATCGTGACGCCTCCTGGAGCGGGACGCCGTACGCGTTCGGCGCCATCAGCAACTTCGGTGGGCACACCACGATCGGTGCCAACACCGCCGTGTGGCTCGACCGCTTCGAGCGGACACGCACCAAGCCGGGCAGCATGCTCCAGGGCATCGCGTACCTGCCGGAAGGCACCGGCACCAACCCCGCCGCCTTCGAGCTCTTCACCGAACTCGGCTGGTCGCAGGCGCCGATCGACCAGCGGCAGTGGTTCGCCGAGTACGCGGCCCAACGGTACGGGGGCCACGATCCCCATGCCGCCGCAGCGTGGGAACTGCTGCGCACCGGCCCGTACAGCACGCCGGCCGGGCGCTGGAGCGAACCCCAGGACAGCCTGTTCACCGCCCGGCCCAGCCTGACGGCCACCGCTGCCGCCGCCTGGAGCCCCCGGGTGATGCGCTACGACGCCGCGACCGTCCATCGCGCCCTGGCCGAGCTGCTCCAGGTCGCCCCCGCCCTGCGCACCAGCGACGCCTACCGCTTCGACCTGGTCGACGTGGCCCGGCAGGCGCTGGCGAACCGCAGCCGTGCGCTGCTCCCCGAGATCAAGTCCGCCTACGACGCGGGGAACCTCGCCGCGTTCCGGTCGCACGCCCAGGAGTGGAAGGACGACATGGCGCTCCTGGACCGGCTGCTCGCCACCGACGAACGCTTCCTCCTCGGGCCGTGGCTGGCGGACGCCAGGAGCTGGGGCTCGACGGACGCGGAGCGGGCACTGCTCGAGTACGACGCCCGGTCGATCCTCACCACGTGGGGTCATCGCTCCGGAAGCGAGGCCGGCCGGCTGCACGACTACGCCAACCGTGAGTGGGCCGGGCTCGTCTCCGGGTTCTACGCGCCGCGCTGGGAGAGGTACCTGGACAGCCTGGACGCCGCTCTCGTCTCCGGCGACGCCCCCGCGCCCGTCGACTGGTTCCTTCACGACGACGCCTGGAACCGCCGGCGCGACACCTACGCCACCACGGCGACCGGCGACCCGGAGGTCCAGGCCACCGCCGCGCTCGCCGCGCTGCCGCTTCTGCCGACCGACGGACCAGGCGCCGGTCCGGGCGCCGGCGTCGACGCCCGGTGAGTCGACACAGCGGGAACAGCTCGGACTCGTTACCTATTTTGACATACCTATCTTGTCATACCTAGACTGGCGGCATGCCCGACAACCCCGCGTCCCCTCAGGACATCGACCACGTGGCCGCCGGCCTCGTGGCGTGCCTGCCGGCACTGGCGCGGGCCGTGGAACGGCACATCGACCAGGACCCGCCGCTCCCCAAGCCTCCCGAGGCCCAGCTCGCACTGCTGCGGCACGTCCAGGCCCACGACGGCGTCACCGTGCGCGAGAGCGCCGAGGCCCTGCTGATGAAGCCGAACAACGTCAGCGCGCTGGTCAGGCAGCTGACGGAACAGGGACTCCTTGAGCGTCGGCAGGACGCCTCCGACAAGCGCGTGGCGCACCTCCACCTGACCGCGACCGCCCGCCGGGAAGTCGCCGAGGTCAACCGCCTCATGGGAGCCCACTTCGCGCGGGCACTGCGCACCATGACCGAGGGCGAACTCGACGCCCTCGGCTCCGCTCTGGGCGCGCTCCAGTCGCTCAACCGGAACCTGCACCGCCCCGCCCACTGAGCACGCGCGCCGGATCCCCCGGGTCCGGCGTACGGGCTGCCGCGGGGCTCCCTCTCTCGCGCTCCGGTCGTCTGCGTACCGGACGCAGGTTCCGTCGATTCCGCGGACAGGGCACGCCCCGTCCGCGCCCTTCGTCATGACGTACAAAGGACAGGCGCACCATCATGCCCTCCGGCACCATCAAGTCACCTTCTCTCGCAGCCCCTTCGCCTTCCGTCGACAAGCCCGGCGGTCCGCGCGCCAACCCGTGGCTCACCTTGATCGCCGTTGGTAATCGAGACTGCAGGTAAAGGTCATCGATACAGTGCAGGCATGCCCGTCTCCCCCGAGTACCTTCACCTCGTCTATCCCGAACTGGCGCCCTTCCCAGCACTCCTGTACGGCCGGAACTCCGTCGACCACACCGGCAACGGTTCCTCCGTCGCAGACCAACTCCACGACGGCGAGGCCCTCTGCGAGAAGTACGGCTGGCCTATCGCCGACACCTTCCAAGATGCCGGCGTCTCCGCCAGTCGGCACGGCAGGAAGGTCCGGAAGGACTTCGACGCCCTGATCGAGGCCATCAGGGAGCGACGCGGCCGAATCGTCGTCGCCTTCGAAGCATCGCGCTACTACCGCGACTTGGAACAGTACGTCCGCCTCCGCAAGGCATGCCAGGAGTCGAACACCCTCCTCTGCTACAACGAAACGATCTACGACCTTTCAAAGCCGGTGGACCGCAAACTGACCGCGCAGGATGCCCTCGCCGCGGAGGTAGAAGCCGACAGCATCCAGGAGCGCAACGTCCGGACCGGACGGCGACTGGCCGAACAGGGCAAGCCCAACGGCAAGCTTTTGTGGGGCTACCAGCGGAAGTACGACGAGCACACAGGCGCCTTGATCGGCCAGTACCTGCACCCCGTGCATGCTCCCCTTGCACGCCAGGCGTGGGTAGATCTGGACTCCGGCAAGACCCTGCACTCCGTGGCCAAGTGGCTTCGGGAGCTGGGCGAGGAGGCCGCGCGCGCAAACGGAATCCCCTGGAAGGCGGCCCGCGTACGCGCCATGCTCCTCAACCCCGCCTACCTGGGGAAGAGGACTTTCAAGGGCGAGATCATCGGTGATGCCCAGTGGCCGGCGCTCCTCGAAGGCCCGGAGGGGGAAGCCCTCTTCTACCGAGTGAAGCAGCGGCTGGAGGATCCGTCGCGGTGGCACGGCAAGGACTCCAAGGTGACCCACCTACTCTCGCACCTTGCCCTGTGCGGGGAATGCGGAGACCATGCGCGTCTGATCATGGGAAAGCGCTACGAGGGCAAGATCTTTGCGGTGTGCAGCGTCAAGGGGGACACCGCCCTCCGTAAGGAACGGCTGGAGGCATACGTCGAGACGGCCGTGCTGGAGTGGCTATCCTCGCCCGCCGCGCGCACCGCGTTCTTCCCCGATGACAACGACCGCGCCGTGAAGGCGGAGAAGGCCGGCGTCCGTCTGGAGAAGATGCGCGCCCAGCTACGCGAAGCCCGGAAGCTGGCGTCGAAGTTCGACGACGAGACGGGCGACTTCTTCCTGTCGCCTATGGCGCTGGCGCAGGTTGAACGGACCCTGGCGCCGCAGATCAAGGAAGTCGAGCAGCAGATTAGGGAGCTGACGGCGGGGATCCCTCAGACCCTCCAGGAGCTGATCCTGGGCTCGGACCCGTGGGCGGCATGGTTCGGTGACGAGGAGAAGGGCAATCCTGGGCTGTCCTTGGAGCAGAAGCGGGAGGTACTCAGGAAGATCGTCACAATCCGACTTTTCAAGGCGTCGGTTCGCGGTGTCCAGAAGATCGAGCCGGGACGGATCACCCTGTCATTCGCCGGACAGCCGGGGTACGTCGAGAAGCCCATCTCGCTGAAGGAACATGCGCGGCAGCAGCGGGAATCCGCCGTGGTGGCGTTGACGAGCGCGGCGACGCGGTACCGCCAAGCCGCCGCAAAGCAGTGAGGGCGCGCGGTGCGTGCAGCACGTCGCGCGCCCTCTGCTCAATTCGGAGTCAGGGGAGGCCGGGTTCCTGGGGACCACCGTTCCAGCCGACGAGGCCGCTGTCGATGAAGTGGCCAAGGACGCTGGCGAGGTCATCGCGGAGCCGTTCGGGGGTGGGCTGGTGGTCGAGGAGCAGGAGCAGTTCGCCGTCGCGCTCCATCGCCATGGCGGCCATGCCCCCCGGCAGGTCCTCCAGCTCTACTCGTAGCCTCGTCTGCCCCTGCGGCGCGGCGTCGCCGTTCACTCGGCCCCCCTGCTTCGTTGTGATGTCTTCTGAAACGTGCCTGTGGTTCTGGGGCCGCGCGGGTCAGCGATCGAGCGGCGGTGGCGGGCTGGCTAGCCCCAGCCGGTGTCGCCGTTCGTGACGGGGGTTGTCGGGGTGGCCGTGCTGGGGGTGGGGTCGGCCGGCGGGGTGCCCCATCCGGTGTCCGCCACGGTGGTGTCGTCGGTCGTGGTGGCGGCGGCGGTTCCCACGAGGCCTGCCAGGGCGAGGGCGGTGGCGGCGGCGAGCGCGCGGAGGATCAGCTTGGGTCGCATGGGGGTCCTTCCTCGGGATTCGCACAGTCATGCGAATGCGACTAACTGAGAGTACGCTCGCTGATCCGCAGTGCAATGCTCAAGGCATATGTTGTTGCGGATACCCGCACTTGCCGGTATCTGAAAGGATGTGAGGGGAGTCACCATGGAGACGGGCGACGAGATCAACCTTCCGGCCGGGACGGACGAGACGTACAGCTTGGTCATCGAGGAAAGGCCGATCCCGGACGGCGCGCCCGGACTGAAGGAACTGCAGAGCCTCGGCCTGGTCGCACCGAACCCCGTGCGGCCCGGAAGGTACGTTGCGCTAGACGCCCAACTCGCCATCGGACACCTGATGGCCGCCGAACAGACGACGCTCCGTCGCACCGCCCAACGCATGGCCAAAATCGCTGCGCTCGACCGGTTCGCCGCCCAACACGACAAGGCGCGCTTCTGGGGCGGCCCCGGAAGTGAGCTTCTGCCCACATCCGAGCTGGTGAACGCACGGATCGCCGAGGCAGTGTCCCGCGCCACCACAGAGGTCCTGACGGCGCAGCCGGGATACCGGAAAAAGGCGATCATCGAAAGTGTCATGCAGAGGGATGTCGGCCTGCTCCGGCGGGGCGTGGCCATGCAGATCCTGTATCACGAGAGCACGCGCACGAACCCCAACGTGCGGGACTACACCCGCGAGATGCTCACCTACGGGGCGGAGATCAGGGTCCTGCACAGCCCGTTCTCGCAGATCATCATCATCGATTCACGCGAGGCGTTCATCCGCAACATGGCCAGCGGCGACGAGGCAGACATGGCCGGATGGCACGTCCGGGACCTGGCCGCGGTGACGTACATGCGGGAGTCATACCTGAACGACTGGAGGCGGGCCGAGGCATGGGAAGGCGAAGTAGGCCCTCTGCCTGACGGTTGGCTCACCGAACGGCAGCAGCAGATCCTCCGGCTGCTCGCGGAGGGTTTCGAGCAGGTACAGATCGGCAAGCGGCTAGGCGTGAGCGACCGAACGATTTTCAACAACATCGCAGCGATGCGCGAGCGAGTCGGCGCCAAGACTACGAACCAGCTCGCGGTCTGGTACGGACGGCAGCAGGCTGGCGAGGCCTGAGCTACTTCTTGGGCTTACGCGACGCGTAGGCCTCCAGCATGGCCAGAATTCGATCCTGCTCTTCAGGGTCAAACTCATCGAACCGCGCAACGAACGCCCGCGCCTTGCCGCTGACGCTCCACCGAGACGTGACCCCATGAAACTGATAGCCGGCGGCGTCTTGGGCCACCACGAGCGGCAGGTCGAGGCCCGCGACGAGCGCCTTCAGCTGGTGCTCGTTCGGCGGGGTGAGGTTGGGTGCGTTCTTTTCCAGCCGCTCGATGTAGTTCCTGCCGACAGCCGTGCCCGACTCCGGGTCGACACATCGCTCTTCCAATGCGCGAAGGCTGAGCCCGAGCTCGTGACGACGGTCCCGCACCACTTCAGACAGGGTCCTTAGCGACTGTTCCGGATCGGTCATAGCGATCATCCTGCCACTCCTGGTGGGGGTCTGGGTCGGCGGGTGTCCATGAGACCGGCGGGGCACCTGGTGCGTTTGTCCAGGTCTGCCCCGCCGGTCTCTTCACTTGCTGGACAGAGTGTCCACGGAACGCCCCCCTCACGCCAGTGGAGAGTGCCGTTTCTGGACGCCACGAGCGCTCGATGCCCCCCACGGAAGACACGTTGACTTCCAGGATGGACAAGACGTCCAAGGCGTGCCATGCTCGTCATGTCTTCTACAGAAGACACCGTGCCCCGCACGGAAGTCATGCCATGTCCAACGAGGTGAACCCGTGCGCCCTCCACTGCCGATGCACCGGCTGGTCAGCCCAGAGCTTCTGCGCATGCTCATGCAGCGCACCGGCACCGGGGCCCGGCTGAGCATCAGGGAGCTGGCAGCCGCCGCCGGGATCCCCCACCAGACGATCGGCAACCTCCTCACCGGAGACCAGGAGTCGGTGGCCGGCGAAACGGCGTACGCCATCGCCGGAGCGATCGGCGTAGACACGCTGGTCCTGTGGATCCCCATCGAGCGGGCCGCCACCCTGCAACTTGCCCCGCAGATCAACGAGGCGGGTGTCGCATGAGCCGCGCCGAACAGATTCGCGAGCAGTACCGACGTCTCCTCGGCGACGACGTCATCGCGCATATCCGTGCCGAGGTCGCCGCCGCTCCGCCTCCGTCGCCCGAGCTGGTCGCCCAACTCCGCCGGGTCTTCACCCGGCCCGCCGGCGACCTGCCTCAGACCGAGCCGACGCGCACCGCTCACGCGGCCTGACCAAGAAAAAACGGGGCCGCCCGGACCGGGCCTGGTCCGTACGCAACCCCTTGGCATCCACGCACCACAAGAAGGAGTGGACACCTTGAGTATCAACCTTACCCGCACGGCACCGGTCGCCCCGGTAGCCCCCGTGCCCGCCCCGAACCCCCGCGACGCCATGATGCGCGCGTTCGCCGTCGCCGAGACCGTAGTGGCGCAGCTCCCCGACCAGCCGACCACGGTGACGCTGGACGACGACTACGTCGGTGGCTACGGGGTCCAGCTGTACTTCCACCACCGGCCGGACCGGGTGGCGCAGTTCGCGCAGCACTTCAACACTGCGCTGTCGGCGGACCCGCACGGCGAGTCGTCGCTCTACACGTCGGCGGACGTCGTCGTCGACGGCATCAAGGTCCGTGCCTGGGCGCTGACGACCGCCGTGGCGGTGGCGGCGTGAACGCGCGGCGTGTGGCGGCTGCGGAGGGCGTGATCCCCGCCGCGATGCAGACCCGCCGTACGGCGGCGGGGATCGCGGTGGCTCTGGAGTCGGCGTGTCTGCTCCAGTCGCCGGAGTCGGTGGCGGAGAGCCGGGCCCAGGCCATCGCGGAGCGGGACGCCCAGATCATCGCGTGGCTGACGAAGAAGGCCGGGGAGTACGGCCAGTCGAACCGGGAGAACCGGGCGGCGTCGGACGCGGTGGCGCGGATGGAGGACAAGCTGTCTCGCGGTGCTGTCCGCGACGACGAGACCGGACTGTCGGAGCTGGCCAGCCTGCGGTTTGAGGTCGGCCGTCTGCGGTCCGAGGCCCGGCAGTTGCAGAACGACATCACCGGTGCGTGCCTGGCGCGGTACGAGGAGGAGCAGGAGAACGCTGCGCTGCGGGCCCGGCTGGCCGAGCTGGAGATCCGCCTCGGGCGCGAGGCCGAACAGCGGCACCTCGTCGACCCGCTCGACCACGCCCTTGAGGCCCTCGCCCCCCGCAGCACGCCGCTGCCCGGCCGTGGCGAGACCTGCGAGTGCGGCCACTCCGGAGCCGACCACCACCACGCCGGAACCGCCTGCTGGGCCCACCTGCCGAGGACCCGCGAGGCCGACCGCGCCTTCGACGCCATCCGGCTGTGCGACTGCCGGAAGTTCGCCCGTCCCGTGACCACGATCGAGACCTCCGGGAGCGCCCTGTGAGCACCGAGTCCACGAACCCCGACCTGTCGTTCTCCTCCCGCGTCGACTGGCTCGCCGGATACCTCCGCGCCGACCGCATCCGCCTCGACACCCTCGTCCAGCTCGTCGCCTCCTGGTCCGACCCGGACGCCCGCGACGACATCATCACCGCGCTCGACGAGCTGGCCGAGGTCGTCTCCCGGCCGCGCGCCGCCGAGGGCGCCCTGGACGCCGCCGCGGAGGCCGTCGAGGACGCCGCCGGCATGGACACGGCGCAGGTCCCGATCGACAAGACGCACGCGCTCCGGCTCCACGCCGAACTGTCCACCGTGGTGCAGCACCTGACGCGGTTCGGTCCGAACCGCCGGTCGGTGTCGATGCCGCGCCAGCGTGGCGAGATGGGCGGTGCCGCGTGAGCGCCCGCACCGAGGTCCTCGACGCGCTCCACCGCGCTGGCTACACCCCCGATGAGGCCACGCAGCTCCTCGCCCGCGCCGACAAGGAGCCCCGCGACGTCGAGCCCGACCCCGACTTCCGGGAGACGTTGGCCGGCGGTCACGCCCTGATCGTCGAGTACGGCGACTGCGAGTTGATCGGCTCCTGCCAGTGCGGCGCGAAGTTCGGCCGGACCACCCCGGACGCCTCCCTCGACACGTTCGTCCCGGGCTGGGAGCGGCACTGCATGACGGAGGTGCCCCGTGGATGACCCGATCGCACGCCGGGACTGGCTCCTCGCTGAGATCCGCCGCCGGGGCGGGGTGTGGACCGTCCGCCGCGTGGAGGGCGTGATGCACGCCAGCCCGTGGCCGACGAGCAAGCGGAACACCGCGCGGAAGGACCTGCGGGCGCTCGCCGCCCGCGGGGCCCTGACCGCCCGGGACGAGCCGGACACCAACCGCCGCTCGTACACGCCGAAGATCCTGAACCTGAGGAGCGCCGCATGACCGGGCCGGAGCACTACCGCGAGGCCGAACGCCACCTCAGCGCCGCGTCCTTCACCGACCGGCCCGGCGGACGGCCCGCGCACCCCGACGCCAGCCATCACATCGCGATGGCCCAGGCGCACGCCACGCTCGCGCTCGCTGCCGCCACCGCCCTCTCCGACCCGACCCGGTCCGCCCCGCGCGCCACCGTCCCCGAGTGGAACGCCTGGCAGCGCACCGCCGGAGTCCCGCCCCTGCTGGAGAACGAGAACCGATGACCACCACCGCGCAGGCTGCGGCCGCTCAGGCCCCGGCCGCCGGCCGCCGGGTCACCCCCACCGGCCGCCTCATCCTCCCCGCCGACGCCGACCGCGCCGACTGGCTCCACGCCCGCACCTTCGGCATCGGCTCCAGCGACGTCCCCGCCATCCTCGGCGTCGCTGACAAGCGCACCCCCACCCACGTCTACCTCGACAAGACCAGCGACGTCCCCGACGACGCCGGGGAGGCCGCGTTCTGGGGCACCGTCCACGAGGAGCCCGTCGCCCGCGTCTGGGCCATGCGCAACCGATCGGTCATCCGCCGCGTCGGGCTCGTTGCCCACGCCGACCACCCCCACCGCATGACCACCCTCGACCGCCGGGTCACTGAGTGCCCGCTGGCCGAGGACGAGCGCATCCCGTGCGCCCTGGAGGTCAAGACCCGCTCCGCGTTCAAGTCCGCGCAGTGGCACGCCGGGCCGCCGGACGACGTCCTCGCGCAGATGCTCCACCAGATCAGCGTGTGCGGCTACGAGCACATGCACTACGCGGTCCTCATCGGCGGCAACGAGTACCACCAGGGCACCGTCCGCGCCGACCAGTTCGCCGATGTCACCGCCGACGTCGAGGCCGCCGTCGACCGGTTCTGGTTCGACCACGTCCGCGCCAACGTGCCCCCGCCGCTCACCGGCGACGGCGAGGCCCTCGTCGACCTCTACCGCCGGACCCACCCGGACCGGTCCGGCACGGTCGACATCGACCGCCAGGGCGACGCTCTCGACGCGCTCCTCGACTACGAGCAGGCCCGCATCGAGGAGAAGGCCGCCGAGAAGCGGAAGACCGCGGCGAAGGCCCGCATGATCCGGCACCTCGGGAACGCGCAGGCCGCCCTGATCGGTGGCGAGCGGGCCTACTCCCTGGAGCCGACCAGCGGCCGCCCCGCGATCGATCTGGAGCAGCTCGCCGAGCGCTGGCCGGACGCCTACGCCGCCTGTGTGACGGCGAAGCCGGGCGAGCGCCTCGACATCTCGAAGACCTACCGACACAAGGAGGGCTCCTGATGGGGCTCCGTGAGAACGCGGCTGCGGCCGCCGGCCGCACCCTGAGCACGGACGAACTCCTCGACGAGCTGGAAGCGGAGCGGTCCGGCCCGGCACGCGACCCGATGGCCGACTACGAGCCCGGCGAGGGCGACCCGGAAATGGTGCCGGTCCACCTCGCGTGGCTGCGGGTCCGCAAGGAGATCCGCGCCATCGCCAAGGGCGAGCAGTACAACGCCGCCGGGACCCGCTACAACTTCCGCGGCGTCGACACCGTCGTCAACACCTTCGGGCCCGTCACGCTGAAGCACGGCATCAGCATCTTTCCCGTCGACGTGGACGCGACGTACCGCGACACCACGACGTCCAAGGGCAACAAAATGCGCGAGTGCACCGTCACGGTCTCGTGGATGGTGATGGGCCCGAAGGGCGACACTCTGCCCGCGCTGCTGAAGTCGCAGGGCGAGGCGCTCGACTCGGCCGACAAGGGCACCGCGAAGGCTCAGTCAGTGGCGCTGCGGGTCCTTCTCCTGTCGGCCGGCCTCACGCCGACGCACGACAAGGACCCGGACGCCTCGCATGTTGAGCGCGGCAACGACGCCCCGACCCGGTCGGCGGAGTCGTACCGCGACGAGATCCTCGACCTGAAGACCTCGCAGGGCCGACTGCAGCAGATCGGCTACGAGCTGGGCAACCTGCGGATGCTGAACCGGCAGGTGCAGAACGAGACCGGCGAGATGGAGACCCTCGACAGCCTCGGTCGGCGGATCTACAGCGAGCGCGCGGGCGGTGGCCAGTGAGCTGGCACCTGGGCCGCATGTGCGGCTTCGACCTGGAAACCACCGGCGTGAGCGTCGAGGCCGACCGCATCGTCACCGCTGCGGTGGTGCAGTGCGGCGGCGGACAGCCGACCGTGGCCGCGAACTGGCTCGCCGACCCCGGGATCGAGATCCCCGAGGGCGCCGCGAAGGTCCACGGCGTCACGACGGAGAAGGCCCGCACCAAGGGCAAGCCCGCGCCGGAGGTCGTCGCCGACATCCTCGCCGCACTCGGCCAGGTCATCGCCGCCGGCATCCCGCTCGTCGCGATGAACGCGAGGTACGACCTCACCCTCCTCGACCGCGAGGCCGAACGGTACGGCCTCCCGCCGCTCCCCGACGCCCCCGTGATCGACCCGCTCGTCCTGGACAAGCGAGCCGACCGGTACCGGCGCGGGAAGCGGAACCTGACCGCCCTCTGCGCCCACTACGAGGTCGAGCTCGGCGCCGCGCACACCTCGGACGCCGACGCGATCGCCGCGTGCCGCGTCGCCTGGCGGATCGGCGCCACCCGCCCCGAACTGGCGGCCATGTCGCTCGCCGACCTCCACCAGGCGCAGGTCGGGTGGGCCGCCGAGCAGGCCGCCGGCCTCCAGGCCCACCTCCGCAAGACCGACCCGGCCGCCTACTGCCCGCCCGAGTGGCCGCTCATCCCCCGCCAGCAGAACGGAGAACGCTGATGTTCGCTCTCGCCCGCACCCTCCGCAGCGCGGTCGTCTCCCGCGACCTCGCCGTCAGCCAGCGCGACGCCGCCCGCGCCGAAGCGGCCACCGAGCGGCGCCGCCGACAGCGCGCCGAGGCCCACGCCGTCGCGCTCGCCGAACGCCTCGACGAGCTCACCCTCGCCAACCAGTCGTACGACAAGGGGGCCAGCGCGTGACCCTTACCCAGACCCCCGCGGCCGGGATGACCCGCCTCCCGGCCGCGGGCACCACCCGCCCCCTCGTCATCGGCCTCGACCTCTCCCTCACCTCCACCGGCATCGCCGGGGAGGGCTGGACCGACCACATCCGCACCAAGACCCGCGGCGACTTCCGCCTCAACTACCTCGCGGGCGAGATCGGTTCGTTCATCAAGGCCGCCGACCTCGTCGTCATGGAAGGCCCCTCGTATGGGCACGCCAACCTGGCCGGCCACGAGGACCTCTCCGGGCTGCGCGTCCTGGTCCGCAACTACTGCTTCCGCCACCAGATCCCGTACGCGGTCATCTCGCCGTCGTCGCTGAAGCTCTACGGCACCGGCTACGGCAAGGCGGCCAAGGGCGAGATGCGTTCGGCCGTGGCCGACCGGTACGGCATCCACACCGAGGGCGCCGCACGGTACGACGAGGCCGACGCCTACGTCGCGATGGCCGCCGGGATGGACTGGCTCGGCTACCAGCTCGCCCCGGTCCCCGAGCGGGCCGCCAAAGCGCTCGCCGGAGTCGCGTGGCCCGAGCACGTCCCGGCGGTGGCGGCATGAAGATCCGACAGGACGTCGCCGACCTCCTCCACGCCGGGCTCTCCGACCGCGAGATCGCCGCCCAGCTGCACGTGGACGCGAAGGCGACCGTCGCCCCCGCCCGCGCCGCACTCGGCTTGCCGAAGGCCCGGTCCGGCAAGAAGCCGGCCTCAACGCTGGAGGAGGCGTTCCACCGCCACACCCAGCGAGCCCGCGACGGCCACATGCGCTGGACCAGCCCGATCCAGGCCAACGGTGCCATCATCTTCCGCTGGCGGAATCGGAACTGGACCGCCTACCAGGCCGCCTTCGAGATCCACAACGGGCGCCCGGCCTCCGGGAAGGCGCTCCCCCTCTGCGGCCAGGCGCAGTGCGTCGCTCCGGCCCACATGGGCGACCAGCACGACCGGAAGGCCCGCACCGAGGCCGCCAGAGAAGCCCGCACCGCCCAAGCTGCCAGCCTCGCCGTGCCGGACAAGGTCATCGTCGACATGCTGACCGCTGGCCACTCGATCGCCTCGATCGTACGCGCGCACAGGGTCGGCCCGGATCGCGTCCGGGAGATCCGAGATGGCCTCGGCATCGAGCCGCACCGGCCTGGCATCAAGCCGGAGGCCATCGACCAGACGTTCCGCCGCCGCGCCGTTCCCACCGAGGACGGACATCTGCTGTGGCCCGGGACGGACTACCGCATCAACACCATCGACGGCGCCGCTCACAGCGCTCTTCGGTTCGCCTTTCGCCAGAAGTACGGCCGGAACCCCATCGGCAAGGTCCTGCCCGGCTGCGGTACGGCGCGCTGCGTCCGCCCCGAGCACGTCGAGGACCGGCCCATGCGCGAGGCCCTCGACAGCCAGCTCGCCACGATCTTCGGGAGTGCCGCATGACCAGCACCCGCGGTATCAGCACCGCCCAGAACTCCGACTGGCGCAACCGCGCCACGTGCCGTGGGCAGGACCCGGAGCTGTGGTTCCCCCGCACCACGAACGGTCAGAACGCCGTCCAGGCAGAGGAAGCCAAGAAGATCTGCCGCAGCTGCCCCGTCGCCATCGCCTGCGCCCAGTGGGCCATCGAGCGCCGCAGCATGGAGGGAATCTGGGGCGGCCTCAGCGAGAAGCAGCGCCTCCGGATCGCCCGCGCCGCCTCCGCCCACAACCTCACGGCCGCCCAGGTCGCCCGGCTGGTCCAGGAGACATGGACGCGCGACGCCCGAGACAAGCTCCTCGACGCCTACCTCCGCAACTCCATCCAGGGCGACGGCGGCCACGTCTGGTGGCGCGGCAGCAAGACCTCCTACTCAATCGCCGGCCGGGACCTCACCCCCGGGCAGATCGCCTTCGAGATCGGCCGCGGCCGCATCCCGGTCGGGCACGTCAAGGCGCACTGCGGCCAGCCGTTCTGCGTGGCCGCCGAGCACCTCTCCGACGGCATCGACCGCTGGCAGCGCGACCAGGCCCCGGCGGCATGACGATCCGCCAGGAGGTCGTCGGTGCCCTCTTCATCGACTGCGGCGAGGGCCGCGAGATCAGGCACGGGAACAACGCCGGACGGATCCGCTGGACCCGCATGCCGAGCGCGCGGTTCGAGTGCCTGCTCTGCCAGACCGCCGAGACACCCGTCATCCGCCCCGCCGAACCCGTGCCGGCCGCAGTCGCCCGGTTCGCCGCCCACATCCGCACCACCCACCAGGCCGTCTGCCCGATGGCCAACCGCATCGAAGGAGCACGAGCAGCATGACCGCGATCCAGCCCGAGACCGGTACCGACGAGCAGACCGCCCCCGTCGCCGCATTCCTCGCCTCCCACCTCAACGGCCGCACCGACGAGGACATCTCCCGCGACTTCCACCAGCTGCTCGACGCCGTCCGCGCCCACGGCAAGAAGGGCTCGATGACCATCACGATCATCGTCGACCCGCCGGCCAACGGCGTCGACAGCGCCCCGATGCCGATCGGCGTCGAGTCCGCGGTCAAGGCCCCGAAGCCGACGCCGGTGAAGAGCCTCTACTTCCTCGACGACGACGGCCAGCCCGTCCGTGAGGACCCCCGCCAGCTCGCCATGGACTTCCGCTCCGCGCCCACCACCAACACCTTCAAGGACGCCTGACCATGACCGACATCGACAACGTCCAGACCATCGTCAACACCGCGCTCTACGCCGCCGAGCCTGCCGAGCTGGAGCCCGGGAAGATCTACGCCTTCAGCACCCCGAACGGCATCCGGGAGGTCAACCTCACCGGCCCCGAGCACACCGGCATCCCGGCCCGGAAGGCGGGCACCACCACCGTCCGAGACGCGATCTCCTTCACCACGTACTTCACCAAGCACGCCGACCCGGACACCGAGGTCTACGCCGACGCCGACCGCCTCACCGTCACCGCCGTCCTCGACGCCCACACCGCCGACACGGCCCGCTGGTCCGGCCACCGCCTCACCCTCAGCCTGCGCAAGACCGAGGCGTGGGCGCAGTGGCTCGAGCACGACGGCCGGCTCATGGATCAGGAGCGGTTCGCCGAGTTCCTCGAGGACCACCTGTCCGAGCTGCTCGAGCCCAGCGCCGCCGACATGCTCGAGATCGCCCAGTCGATCCAGGGCGCCACGAAGGCCGAGTTCCAGTCCTCCACCCGGCTCTCCAGCGGGCAGCGCCAGTTCGCGTTCGTGGAGACCGTCACCGCGAAGGCCGGGCAGAAGGGCCAGCTCACCATCCCGGAGACGTTCGTCATCGGCCTCGTCCCGTTCGAGGGCTCCGAGGGCTACCGGCTGACCGCCCGCTTCCGCTACCGCCTCGGCCGCGACGGTGGCCTGACCCTCGGATACAAGCTGGAGCGGCCCGGCGACATCCTGCGTACCGCATTCCAGGACGTGGTGACCGCGATCGGCGAGCAGATCGAGCAGCCGGTCATGAACGGCACCCCGGCCTGATGACCGGCCGCCGCGCGACGGGCGCCGTCGACTCCCGGTGCCCGTCGTGCGCGGCCCTCGTCCTGACCCAGTGGGTCGGCACCGTCGCCGCCCTCAAGGTGACCGCCAACCTCCAGCCGCTCACCCCCGCCGAGCAGCACGCCGTACGAGAGCCGAACCGGCTGATCTGGTGCCTCTACCGGGCCAGCGCCCACAGCCCCCCGCGGCTCCGCTGGATCACCGCCAGCCACCCACCCGGCTGCCGCCACCCACATGTCACCGAACACCGCTGCACCACCGAGCCCCACACCTTGTTCTGAGGAGACCCGCACGTGGAGAACGTCCGTCACTTCCCGCACCAGCAGGCGGACCACGACGGCCTCAACACGCGCGCGCCCCACGACGCCGAGGCCGAGGCCATGGTCCTCTGTGCCGTCATGCACGACGCCAGCGCCTACCAGGCCTGCGCCGAACTCATCGACCGCGAGGACTTCTACAAGCCCGCCCACCGCCTGATCTGGGACACCGTCGCCGGGCTCGTCGCCGCTGGCACCCCGCCCCACCCCGCCCTCGTCCGTACCGAGATCGAGCGCGCCGGCCGCCTCCACGAGGTCGAGGGCGGCCAGATCATCTACCGCCTCGGCTCCGAGTACGTGTCCGGCACCATGGCCCCGCACTTCGCCCAGCAGGTCGCCGACAAGGCCCGTGAACGACGCTTCGACGAGCACGCCAACCGCCTCAAGTTCGCGATCCAGGAAGGCGCCTCCGGTGTCGAACTCGGAGCTCTCGTCGCCGACTTCCAGCAGGCCGAGCAGCTCCGCGAGGCCACCGGCCACGGCCCCGCCCACCTCGTCTCCACGCTCCTCGACTGGGGCACCTTCTTCGCCACTGACTTCGGCAGCATCCAGCTCCTCCCCGGCCGACTCATGGCCCCCGGCCAGCAAATCACCGTCGTCGGCGACGGCAAGGCCGGCAAGTCCCTCTTCGCACAGGAGTGGATGTGGCGCATGGCCACCGGCCAGCCCTTCCTCGGCGACAAGCCGCAGGACCCCGTACGCGTCCTCTACCTCGACGCCGAGAACGGCCAGGAGCAGGTACAGGAGCGATTCCTGTCCTTCGGCGCCGGGCCGCGGAACATGGGCGAACTCCGGTACGCCTCGTTCCCGCCCGTCCGGCCCCTCGACACCCCCGGCGGCGGCGCCGACCTCATGGCCCTCGTCAAGGCCACCGGCGCCGAACTCGTCGTCATCGACACCGTCTCCCGGTTCATCTCCGGCCCCGAGAACGACGCCGACACCTGGCTGTCCCTCTACCGCCACACCCTCCTCCCCCTCAAGCGCGACCGCGTCAGCTCCGTCCGCCTCGACCACCGCGGCAAGGACTCCGAACGCGGCGCCCGCGGCTCCTCCGCCAAAACCCAAGATGTCGACCACGTCTGGGAGTTGAGCGCCCTCGGAGGCGGCGCCCTCTCCCTCAAGCGCACCCACACTCGCACCGGCATCGGGCCCGACGCGTTCAACCTCGTCCGCCAGGCCAGCCGAGACGGCGACAACTGGGCCCACGGCGGCACCCGCCACGTCGTCATGGAGTGGGAGACCCCCGAAGCCGCCCAGACCCCCGGCACTGACGAGCACATCATGGCCGTCCTCACCCAGCACGGCGTGCCCCTCGAAGCGGGCAACCGCATCGTCAAGGCCAAGCTCGCCGAGCTTCAGATCCCCGCCGGATCCGACAAGGTCTCGCGCATCGTGAAGGCCCGTCAGGCACGTGCCGCAGACGTTCCCCCGCAACGTTCCCCCGAGCCCCTCCAGGAGACGTTCCCGGGGAACGTTCCCCGGAACGGGTCAAGGAACGGTAAAGCCGCAGGCCAAACGTTCCCCGGTAACACCGAGGGAACGCCAGGAACGCCCCCCGTTCCCCCGTCACCCCCCTCTAGGAGGGGGGACGGGGAGGGAACGTCCGGAACAGACACCCCAGACACCCCCCACTGCACCGTCTGCAACACCCCCCTCCACGGCTACCGCCTCGACCGCGGATACGACACCTGCCTCGAACACGACACCCCCGCCGCATAACCCCAGGAGCACCCCATGCCCACCGCCTACGTCGTCACGATCGGCGACACCCCCACCCACAGCGCCGACACCCTCGAAACCGCGCAGACCGCCGCGCTGACTGCCGAGCGGAAGTCTCAGGGCGACCGCCACGAGCACCGCTGGGACGAGTACTACGCAGGCCGCACGTGGCGCCTCATGCAGCGGCCGAAGGGCCCGGCCGGGAAGGGCCGCCGCTTCGCCTGGACACAACGCGCCATCCACGCCGTCGAGCACATCACCACCTGACCACCGACCCGCCGCCCATCCGGTTCCACCCGACCTCGCGCACAGGAGAAAGCCCATGAACCCCTCCATCCCGACCAGCCGCCTCAACACCACCGCCCTCGCCGAAGCCGTCGCCAAGGAACTCGGCGTGCCTGCGGTCGACGGGCGCGCCGCCGTCCAGGCCGTGTTCGACGTCATCGCCCGCGCCGTCGCGGGCGGCAACCCGGTCGCCATCACGAACTTCGGGACGTTCCTGCCGATCGAGCAGCCGGCGCGGACCCGGCGGAACCCGCAGAACGGGGCGCCCGTGGAGGTGCCGGAGCACCGGGACGTTCGGTTCCGAGTGTCGCCGGGGCTGCGGGCGACGGTCCGTACGGCAGATCCGGCGTCCGCAACGATCCGGAAGCGTCCGCAGCCGGTCCGGATCGTGGCGGACGATCGGAAGGCCAGCGGCTGATGCCGATCCGCCCGGAGAACCGCGACCGCTACCCGCTGGACTGGCCGGAGATCAGCGCCGGCATCCGCTTCGGTCGGGCCGGTGGGCGCTGCGAGTGCCTCGGCGAGTGCGCCCGGGGCACGCACGACGGCCGCTGCCCGAACGAACACGGACTCCCCGCCTACGGCACCGGCTCCACGGTCGTGCTCACCACCGCGCACCTCGACCACACCCCGGAGAACTGCCAGCCGGACAACCTCCGGGCCATGTGCCAGGGCTGCCACCTCCACTACGACCGCGACCACCACCGCCAGACCGCCGCCGCGACCCGCCGGGCCGCCGTCGAGGCCGCCGGCCAGCTGGCGATCGACACCCGGCCTGAACACCACAAGGGAGAACCGACCGTGATCGAGAACACCAACAACCCCGCCGCCCGCGACGACTTCCTCCTCGGCGCCCTCCTCGGCCAGACCAACGACCAACTGATCGGCGCCCAGGAAGCCCGCGGCCAGCAGCAGCTCGTCCACTCCGACCGCCTCCCGACCGAGCTCCGCGACGACCGCGCCGCCTTCGAGGCCCTCGGCTTCGTCTTCGGCACGCCCGACGCCGACGACCCGCTGTTCACCCCCGCCACGCTCCCCGACGGCTGGACACGTGAGGCCGCCGACGACCACGACATGTGGTCCTACGTCGTCGACACGCTCGGCCGGCGCCGCGTCGCCGTGTTCTACAAGGCCGCGTTCTACGACCGGCGAGCGGACATGCACATCGTCAGCGTCCGGGAGTACGTCAGCTCGCAGGTGTACCGGGAGCGCCCGATCGTCACGGACGACACGTGGGCCACCCCGCAGGCCGTCGTGGACGCGGCGCAGGCCCGGATGAACGAGTGCGACCGCCACCTCAACACGTGGGCGAAGGACAACGCCACGGAGGCCGTGCGCCTCCGGGCCCAGCGGGCGCAGTACGCGGCCGTCGCCGCCCAGTTCACCTCCGCCACCTGACCCGCCCCGCCACCACACGCCCAGGAGACCACCGTCGTGAAGCTCTCCCCCATGGCCACAGCCTGGATCCGCGAGCACGTACTCGCCCCCAGCGGCATCCCGCCCGCCCACTTCGAATGCCTCTGCCAGGGCGCCTCCGACGCCTGCACCCACGGGGAGCACGGCGACTGCGGTCTTGAGCAGTGGATTGCGTGGGGTGGCATTGAGCCCGAGACCACGATCGGGCGCGGCCACGGCCTGTTCCTCTGTAAGGGCGCTTTCGGTCTCTACGGCGACGAGGCCACGGTCTGGCTCGCCGACCGGGCTTGTCGGCCCATGTGCGACTGCCACTGTCACCGGGCCGTTCCGCAGCCGACCTTGGCGCCAGCGCATGGCGAGCAGCTCGGTCTGTTCGTTTCGTGATGCACGACGGCCCGCCCCGACGCAACCGGGGCGGGCCGACACCGACACTACCCACCGACAGGAGCAACACCGTGGCCACCACTCAGCCCCACGCCGTTGACACCAGCCTCGGACCGATCGCCGTCGAGGCGAACGAACCCACTCCCGGTCTCCGCGTCTTCGAGCTCCCCGCCGAAGTCAGCCCGGACTCGGCACACCGCTGGATCCTCGCTCACCACGACGGGCCCGCCCTGGCCAGCTTCACGGCCGAGGACGACGCCACCCACGCGGCCACCCAGGTCGGCGCGCTCGTCGACTGGACGCGCAACGCGATGACCGTCGCCAACCTGCTCGGCCCCGGCGGGATGAACGACCTGATGGAGCTGCTCCGCGCTGCGGGCGGCCAGCACCCGAACGCCTGACCCCCCGCCGTCTGCCGGGTCGTCCCCGTGGCGGCCCGGCCCCCACACCAGGAGCAGCACATGACCGACCAGCCCACCGCTGAGGAGCTCGTCGCCCGCCACCTCGCCGCCGAGGCCTTCGTCGAAGACGCCGCCGACGACGCCTGGTGGAACAGCCGCCTCCCGAAGTTCCGCGAGGACTTCCGCAAGTCGGCGCGCACCGTTATCAGCCTCGTCGACGCCGCCCGTCAGGCCAGCGGACAACAGCCGGACCCGGCGCAGCACGTCCACAAGCTGGGCAAGGCCGACGACGACGGCCTCATGGACGACTGGGACAACTGCCGTGACCCCGAGTGCCCCGGGCCGACCCCCGCCGCCGGATTGCCCGACACCCAGCCGGCCAACAACCGCGCCGCTGTCCTCCGCGAAGCCGCCGACGCGGTCGAAGCCCGCCTCCAGAAGCAGACGGGACGGGACGCACAGCACGACTACGTGATCATGCGCCTGAACCACGAACGCCGCACCCTCGCCGCCGTCTACCGCCGCATTGCCGACGAGGAGACCAGCCGATGAACCGCCGCCCCATGACCAGCCGGCAGGCCGCCATGCTCGCCAGCGGCGCCGCCCAAGCTGCCCGGGCAGCCGGCATCCGCAGCGCCACCAAGGTCCTCGCCGCCGTCCAGCGCATCCGCGCCCTGCACTCCGCCGTCGACTACCTCGGGCAGACGATCTGCGGCCACTGCTCCGCCTACGACGGCACATCCAGCTGCGACAACCCGCCCGTCCCCCACCCCTGCCCGACCATCCAGACCCTCGACGAACCGAAGGACGAGACCCAATGACTCTGATCCTTGCCGCAGGGTTCGCGGCCCTCGTCGTCCTCGGCACCGCCGTCCTCCTCGGCCACACCACCGCCCACCCGCTCAACCGCGCGCGGATCCTCGCCTCCCACATCAGCCGCGGCCTCCGCGCCGAATGCCCCACCCACTGCGACGAGTCCCACACCTACCGCCGGCCCTGCGCCCTCGCACCCAACCGGAGCAGCCGATGAGCCCCCGCCGTGGCCAGCCGCACGACCACGCCTTCGACACCGAGACCCTCGACGAGAAGGCCGAGCGGCTCCGCGCCGCAGCGGCGGCAGCCGACGATTCTGGTGCCCGGCAGTCGTATCGTCAGGCCAGCATCAGCAGCCTGCTCGACCGCGCCGGGCGCGTTGGCCTCCGTAGCAGCGAGGCCGAGCTACTGCGGCAACAGGTCCAGGCTGAACAACGCGTGGCCACGCTGAACGAGGCGGCCATCGAACGCGTACGCGCCCGATGCCAGAGCGTCCGCGACCGCGTCGGCCCCGGCGGAATGATCAACGCGAGCCAGGTCCTCGGCCTGCTGTCACCGACCTGGCCCGACGGTAACCACGAGGTCCCCCTCTCCACGGACACCACATGACCGCCCGCACCATGGCCCTCCGCCTCGACCGCGCCCAGCGCCGTACCGAGCGGCGCGATACCCTCCTCGGCCTGCTGGCCCGCCTCGGCACCCTCACTGCTGCTGAGCAGGCGCTCGTCGTCGAGTACGTTCACGCCGAGCTCGCGGCCTCCGACCACCTGCGCCGGACCGTGCAGGGTGAGCAGCGCGCGCACCAAGCGGCCATGGACCGGACCCGGGCGGCCGAGGCCACGATCGTCGAGGTCGAGCAGGAACGGGACACGGCAGCCGCCGCCATCGAGCGCGTCCGCGCCTTCGCCGCCGACATCGACACCCCAACATGGCGCGCCCCCGGCACCGAAGTCGCGGCACGCATCCGTGTCGCCCTCGACAGCCTCACCAGCCCGAAGGGATCGCTGTGACCAGCCGCGTCCTCGCCTCCGAGATCACCCAACACCTCGCCCGCGCCGGCCACACCAGCTCCGAGACCGGCAACACTTGGGCCCCCGGCTACCGCGCCCACCAGGCCAGCCGCTACACCGTCCGCCTCTGGCACGACGGCCCCGACGAACAGCACCACCTCGACCAGTACGCCGACACGCTCCGCCGGCTCGGCTTCACCGTCACCGCCGAGGCCCCGGCCGGCCGCCGCCCCCGGATCCGAGCCACCCACCGCTGAACACGCGACAGGGGCGCGCCCAGTCCGCCAAGACCAGCGGGCACGCCCCACACGGTGCCACCACCGTACGCCCCACCAGCACCCCGGAGCGCACCATGAACGACACCCGCACCCTCACCTCCGCCGAGCAGCTTCAGACCATTGCCCGCCTCTGGCCCGACCTCCACGACGCCCTCGGCACCACCAACACCGGCCCCGGCTTCGGCCTCGGCCTCCGCGGCTACCTCGCCGCCCTCGACCACCTTGACGCCGACGAGCAGGAAGCCCGCCGCCACCAGGCCGCTGCCCTCCGCGCCCTGGAGCGCTCCCCCGACCAGCTCGGCGCCCGCCCCGTCCCGATCAGCCTCCGCGTCCACGACACGATGCGCGCCGTCGAGGCGGCCCTCCTCGACACCGCCGACCGCATCGCCCGCTCCGTCCAGCGCGCGCCGCAGCAGCCGCCCGCCCCCGCCCACGCGGCCTCCGCCCGGACCCGCGCCGAGCGCCTCGTCTGGGAGGACCGGGCGCGCCGCATCGAAGCCGCCCGCCGTGACGCCTGTGACCCGCGCCGGTGGCAGCCCCAGCACGGCCGGACCGCGACCCGCGCTGCCCTGTGGTTGTCCGGACGCGCATCCGGAGCGCCCGGACCGTTCCGCCCTCTGTCGGAGGCGGAGCAGCGGCACATCGCGACGGTCGCGGCCGGGGCGCTCGGCCGGGTCGAGGCGGTCCTCGACCTCGCGGACGTCCGCCGCGACCTGGCCGCGGAGCACGCGTGCCAGTGCGGCGGGACGATCGAGGTGTACGGCGGGGCCGGCGCCCGCCCTGTCGCCAGGTGCAAGGGGTGCGGGGCCCTGTGGTCGGAAACAGGGGTCGTCGCCGCATGAAACCGGGCACACTGGGCGCCTCATCAGGGAGGGAACTATGAACCATCGCCGTGCCGTTGCTGCGCTCTTGCTCTCCGCCGCCACCCTTACTGCCTGCTCCAGCGGGCCGACATACGACGAGTCGGTGAAGCTGTGCCAGAAGACCCTTGTCGAACGGCCTGCGGGCGAGACGGGCAAGCCCAAGGAGTGCGAACCGCTGAAGGACGAGGACTACAAGACGGTCTCGATCGCAGCCTCGATGGCACGCCTCGGCTGGACGGATGAGAACGGCAGATTCGACAAGAACAAGATGCTGGAGGACACATCCACCCAGCCCTAGAGCACCTACCTGGCGGGATGGTGATCAGCCACCCCGCCAGGGGGCACGCCGCGACACGAACTGATCAGGCCCGCGACGGCGCGCGGCCGGCCCTTGTCCTTGGAGAGGGAGCCGACTCCGCCATCCTGGCACTCGTTGCTCGACGTGTCAGCCCTCCGGAGCCCACGCTTCGGGGCCGCCGCCGCGCCACTCGATTGGTGGCCACGCCTCCTCGTCGAGCCAGCCGGCGCGCCTCAGGAACTCGATCACGTCGCCGAGTCCGTGAGCTATGCCGGAGATCTGTCCGTCGATCCGGACTCGGCGTCCGCCCTGGTCGTCCGGCGGGTACACGACGACCCGCGGCTGCTTCTCGCTCATGAGGCGGTTCGAGTGACGTCCGTGATCCGGCAGGTGATCTTGGTCGACACCTGAGTCAGACCCTGCGCTGTCACCTCCGAGCGCTGCTTGGGGGCCAGCCCGCTCGATGTCGCAAGCGCCTCGCCCAGGCGCTTGTTGGACGCATCGACGAACTCGACCTCCACGATGTAGTTGCTGGCCTTGCTCGATCGATTCGTGATCATCAGTTCCGCGCTCGGCCACTTCGTCGCCGGATCGACGGCGCAGGCCGTGATCCGTACGTCCCCTCGAGCGCCACTGACATCCTCAGGCCGCTCCCTCTCCGCGGACCGCGTGGCGGGACCAGTCGGAGCCCTGTCCGGCTCATCGTCCCCGTCGCCGACAACCGCAACGGCTACGGCCAGCACCACAACCAGCACGATCAAGCCGAGGCACGAGAAGCCGATGATCTTTCCAGTGTTCGACTTGCGTGGCGGCGGCACTCCCTGACCAGGTTGCTGGCCCCATCCGGGCGGTGGTGGTTGCTGAGACATGAGAACAGCCTCCGCCTCATGCCGCGTGGACGCATCCGGACCGGGCCGGACAGGTGAGCAGCCGCTCAGGAGGGAACGGTCGCGTTGACGAGCCGGCTGATCACCCAGGTCCGGGCTTCCCTCCCTCGAAACCTCGGTGATAGCGGAAGACGAACGGAGGAACGCCGACCGTGACTCCGACGCACCCCTTAGACGTGACAGGCCGGAGAGTCACGGGGAGCGACAGCTGAATCTCGTCTCGTTCCTCCTCGTCGGATCCGAGTTGATCCACAGCGGCCCTGATCGCCGCATCGACTACAAGATCACCGAAATCCTCGGCGGTATCGACGACGTGGTCACCCGGTGCGACATTCCGAGCATGGTCTCGCAGGTACTTCTTGCTCAAACCCGCCATGAAGACTCCTTTGTCAGCGCGGCCAGCAGCCGCGGGCATCAGGCCCACCGCCCCAACCTCCAGGGACGGCCTTTCCGCCGTGCGGCGGGACCCTTCGACCAGGTTGGGCGCCTCCAGCTCCGCCCGCATCCAGGGCCAGTCCGGATAGGCGATGGATACGACGAAGCCCCCTCCCAGATTGACCGGAGGGGGCTCTCGCGTGGTCGCAGTTACGGGGCTTCGACCACCTCGACGGCCGCCGCCATGTCGTTAACCTCGCGCCGGACCCGCGTACGGAATCCGTCGCGCAGCCCCTCGTCAGCCCACAACCGCTGATCGACAGGCAGATGCGCCCACTTCAGCCCGCCGTGCATCTCCCTGGTGGCGCACAGGGTGACGGTGCCCGGGGCAACATCCGCCGACGTGTGCTTGTGCTGGGGCATCGGCTACTCCTTCGGCCGAAGGTCGGTACGAGCGCCTGGCTGCAACTCGCGCGCCTTGTAGTACGCCCGCGCCTCGGCCAGGTCCCAGACATCCCGGGTGCTCCCCGGTTTCCGCCGCGCTGGCGGGAACTCGGGATCCTTCGTGCGAAGAGTGTGCAGCCACTGCCGCGTCACACCCAGCGCTTCCGCCAGCTGGGACAGGTTCACCAGCTCACTCCCCTCCGTCTGGCCCGACTCGTCCTTGTCCGGCATGGGCTCCATCCTGCCTAACCTTGTTGACACTGTAAAGCAGGTTCCCTACGGTGGAGCCTGCACGACGAAGGCCCCGGCCGGAGTTCGTACCTCCATATGGCCGGGGCCAGACCCACCCACAACCTCACGAAGGAGCGGGTCCAATGCCCGACTCTACTGTCGACGCACTCCCGAAGCCGAGAGCATCGCTCGTCCCCCTGAGCCGGACGATCACGTTCGACGGAACCTCCTACCAGTTCAGCACCGGGCAGGTGAACCGGCTCTTCTGGCAGAGGATCGTCATGGGCGACACGAACTGCTGGCTCTGGCAGGGAAAGAGGCTGCCCAACGGGTACGGACAGTTCACGTTCTCCGGCCGCCAGTGGTACTCCCACCGCGTCTCGTACGAGCTCCACCACGGACAGATCCCGCAGGGACTCCACCTCGACCACCTCTGCCGCAATCGTGCCTGCTGCAATCCCGCTCACCTGGAAGCGGTGACCTGCAAGGAGAACGTCCACCGCTCGCCCATCGCACTGGCTGCGATCAACGCGCGAAAGACCCACTGCGACAGGGGCCACGAGCTCACCGGCGAGAACCTCGTCCCGCGAGCGTCCGGGCAGAGGCATTGCCGGACATGCGCCCGGTGGCGACAGCGCGTGATCAAAGCGAAGGTCGCAGGTCGCACGCCCGAGGCCGAGCCGCCGAAAGACCTGACCGTGATGCTCCGCAACTCGGACACCTGCCGCGCTGGCCACCCGTGGACCGAGGCCAGCCTCTACCTCCGCCCGAACGGTGTGCGCGAGTGCCGGATTTGCCGAGACCAGCGTGGACGACGCAAGGAGACCAGCCGTGGCTGACCGCACCCGCCTTACGCAGCAGGACGAGGCCCTGCGCCAGGTCCGACCCGCCATCCCCCTGTCCATCCGCGAGCTCCGCACCCGCGCCGGCCTCCGCTGGATCGCCAGCTACCTCGACGGCGAGCCCGACACGCCCATGACCGGAGACGCCGCGAAGCGGGCCACGCGTCTCTACGTCCTCGCCGCCCACAGCGACGACGACACCGCCACCGGCGTGATGTGGGACCTCCGCCGCGCCCTCCCCGAGGTCCGCCGCACGGACACCCGCGACACCTACGCCGCTCGCCTCCGTCTCATCGTCGAGGGAGTGGCGGCCTGATGGACACCCCCGTCTACGAGCCGCCGGCCGAGCCGGACCGCACGCCCCGCACCAACACGATCGTCGACGCGCCCGCCACCCACGACGCCTGCGCCCAGGACTACGCCGCCGCGGGCGCCGTCCGCGCCACGCTCGACAAGCAGCAGAGGAGGGCCGCCTGATGCGCTTTCTGTCGCGACGCCGCCGCCCTGCCGTCACCTTCCCGCCCCTCGTGCCCGTGCCGCTCCACACCCCGGGCACCGAACCCCCGCCGGGTGCCATCTCGCTGGAGGTCGCTCTCCACATCGCCCGCCGCGCCCTCACCCGGCACAGCAGCGCGAACATTCACAGCAGGGTCGCTATGTTCCACGCCGCGGTCGACCTGGAGCATGCGCTCCGCACCCTTGTCACCGCCCACGACCACGAGCAGGAGCGCCTGTGAACCGCATCGTCTGGTGGGCCTCCCTCCTCATCATCGGCACCGCCGCCGCCGGCATGACCGGCTGGTCCCTCTACGTCGTCGCTCACGACCTCTACGACGTCCCCCACTACCTCGCGTTGCTCACCGCGGCCGTGTTCGACGGCGCCGCCATGGCCTGCCTTTACCTCGCATCCGTGGCCACCAACGAGAGTCGATCCGCCGCCGGCCCGCGGCTCGCCGTGTTCGGTCTCGCCGCCGCGTCCGTCGCCCTCAACGCCAAGCACGCCGACCACATCAACGGCGGCGCCGCCGCCCTCCTGCTGTTCGCCGCACCGACCGCCGCCCTCCTGATCGTCGCCGACCTCGCGTGGGCCGCGACCCGGGCACGGCGGCGCGCCGCGGACGGAGAGCGGCCGGTGACTCTCCCCCGCTACGGGCTGTGGGGCTGGATCCTCGCCGGAGAGCAGGCATGGGCCGCGACCCGGGCCCACGCCGTCAGCCACGTGACCAGCACGGACCCGATCCGGACCGAATCCGGACCGCGCCCGGACCACTCGGCTACCGCCAAGCTCCGCGCCTACTTCGACGGCATGGACCCGGCCGAGGCAATCCGTGTCGCCCACTCCGCGAAGCCAGACGTCCGGCCCGACGACCTCGCCGCCGAGCTGGTGTCGTACGGCGTGCACGTCAGCGCCGTGCAGGTCGCCCTCGTCCTCGGCTACCGGCCGCCGCAGGTCCGGATCGAACGCCCGGCACCGTCCGGACCAGTCCCGGATCCGGTCCTGCCGCCCAGAGGTGACAAGGCGCTGACCAGCCCGGACCCCGATCCGGATCGGTCCGGACCTGTCCCGGCCACCGTCCGCGACGCGACGGAACTCGTCGTGGCGCGCGGCATCTACGACGAGCTCGACGCCACTGCGGAGGTGTCCCGGCTCCTCGGGCGGACCGTCCGCCAGGACACTGTTGGCCGCTACCTCCGCGACATGCCGAAGCCGACCTCACCGGTGCCGTCGTCCCCCGAGGTCGGCCAGGGCGGCGGGGGGTACAACTGATGACCGCCGACCTGCCGATCGTCCCGACCCGGATCATCCCCGCTGGCGCGCCGCTCCCCGAGCGGCCGCCGGGCCCCGGCGACATCCCCCCGTGGCGCACGGCCCCCGCCGCGCCGCCTGCGCCCCCGGCCCCGCCCGTCACGCCGGCGGCAATGCCCTGGACCGAGCCGCCGCCGCTCGGGCCCATCGAGGTCCACGTCACCTTCCTCCCCGTCGAGGAGCCGCCCAAGCCGTCCCGCGGGGAGCGGCTGTGGACGTGGATCACGAGCATCGCCGCCCCCTGGAAGATCGCGGCCGCGCTGCTCGCCGCGCTCCTCCCCATCCCCGGTGTCGGCTACAGCCTCGCCGGAGTCTGGGCCTACACCGTCGGCCAGGCCCGCACCGAGGTTGGCGCCCCCTGGGCGTACGGCCTCACCACCGTGCCCCTGCTCCTTGCCGCCCGACTGCTGCACCGCACCCGCGCGCTCCGCTTCCTCATCGCCACCGTCATCGCCCTCATCGGCCTGCTCTTCGGCGCCCTCGACCCCTTCGACCTCGTCACCATCACCACCGGAGTCACCCGATGAACACCGCCCTGTCCTTCGCCGGAGTCGGCCTCGCCCTCCTGGTCCTCTGGGCCAACGTGCGCCCGTGCCGGCACGGACGGAACGACCATGGCGACCGCCCGGCTCGGCGCCCTCACCGCTCCCGGCGGCATCGTCGTCACCGCCTACTTCGGCGCGATCCTCCTGGCCTGGAAGAGCGCAGGGAAGCAGGACAAGCGGCGCATGCTCGGCGGCCTCGCGACCGGCGCCGTCCTGGGCATCCTGCCCGGCGTCGTCCTTCTCCTGGACTGGCTGCCCGACACCGTGAACACCGCCGGCGCGACCGCGAAGGCCTTCTTCGAGGGGCAGGTGCGCCTGTGAACCGCCGCCTCGCGGCAGCTGTCGACGTCGCCGCCCGGCACGGTGTCGCCCAGCGGCTCGCCGACGGCTCCCGCACCCTCTACCGGCGCCGCGCCGACGCCCTCACCGCATGGGTCGCCGCCGGCCGCCGGGACGACCTCACCGGCTGGCGCGCCGCCCTCGGCCCCCTCGTCCGCCTCGTCCTCCTCCTCGCCGCCGCCGGACTCACCTACCGGGCCGCCCGCGCGGCCCCATGGCTGATGTGGCTCCTCGCCGCCGGGTGGGGCCTCGCCGCATGGCGTGCCGGGGCCCGCGAGCAGCCCCCCACCGAGGAGCCGGAGACCACCTCCGAGGAGGACCCCGCCGGAGCCGCCGTCGCACTCCTCCGTGAGGTCCTCGGCGACCGCCCCGCAGTGCACCTCTCCGAGGTCCTCACCCACCTCCAGAAGCA
>JOBE01000032.1 GCA_000717735.1 Streptomyces griseoluteus
GGGTTTCAGTGTAGCGAGTGCATCAGGTTGATGCAGCATGTACCGTTGGCGGAAACACAGGACACCCCCAACACCCAGGAACCTCCCCCAAATTCCGAGAGGAACGACCGCAGATGACCGGTCACCAGCAATCTACCGGACCCGACCCCGCATTGAGCAGCGATTCTGTGCGCCGGGTGACGCAGTACCAGACGGCAGGCGTCAACGCCCGGTTGAAGCTGTTCGCGCTCCTGGAGGCACAGGGCGTGCCCGCGAGCGAGGCGGACGACCTGGTGGCCGCGCTGGAGGCCGGAGCGGTCGCCGGGGCGCAGTGCCAGGTGGTGGAGCTGGACGGGATGGCGCCGGCCTCTCGGGGCGTGCTCTTCGAGGACGGCTGGGACGAGGGCGTCAGGACCGTGAGCGAGGCCCTGGTGGGCATCGCGGACCGGGAGTGGTCTCGGCGTGGCGGCCGGTCGGCGGGGGCCGCTGAGCTGGCCGTACATCTGGCGGACGTGAGGCAGCGTCAGCGGGCCGACCTGGTGCGGCTGGAGAGGTTCGTCCGGGAGGCCGTACTGCCGGGCACCCACCCGCACACCACGGCGCGGCGCCGGGTGCTGGAGGCGCTGGGTGAGGCCGGCGGTCTGTGCACGGCCCGGACGCGGAGCGGGTCGGGGACGTCGTCGTCTGCACGCTCGATGCCGGGCACTACGACCCGGACGACGTGCCGCCCTTCAAGGACGGGAAGCCCGGCGGCTGGCACAAGGCCGGTGGGCAGATCTGGAACGACTCGGGCGCGGCTGCCATTCCGCACGCGGCCCTCTGAAAAGACCACTGGAATTCAGCGCTCGGGGAGACACAGAATGTCAGCGATTCAGCTCAAGGAACACCAGGTAGATCAGCGCTCCGCGTTTCGCAGGTGGGTTGGATTCCCTGCAAGGTCATCTGTGCCCCCGCAGGGTGCCCGGGGCACGATCGTGTCAGCGACTGGCTCGGGCAAGACAATCACGGCCGCCGCGTGTGCTCTGGAAAGCTTCGCGGAAGGCCGGATCCTCGTGACGGTGCCCACCCTGGACCTGCTCGCGCAGACCGCCCAGGCGTGGCGTCTGGTGGGCCACCGGGCCCCGATGGTCGCGGTGTGCTCGCTGGAGAACGACGCGGTCCTGGGCTCGCTGGGGGTGCGCACCACCACGAACCCGATCCAGCTGGCCCTGTGGGCCGGGCACGGGCCGGTCGTCGTGTTCGCTACGTACGCCTCTCTGGTGGACCGCGAGGATGTCGACGCTCCCGAGGGCCAGCGAAAGGTTCGCGGGCCGCTGGAGGCCGCGCTGGCGGGCGGGGAGCGCCTGTACGGGCAGCGCATGGACGGCTTCGACCTCGCGATCGTGGATGAGGCCCACGGAACCGCTGGTGATCTTGGTCGGCCGTGGGCCGCGATCCACGACAACGCCCGCATCCCGGCGGACTTCCGGCTCTACCTCACCGCGACCCCCCGCATTCTCGCCGCGCCCCGGCCGCAGAAGGGCACGAACGGCCAGGACGTGGAGATCGCGACCATGGCCGACGACCCTGACGGCACGTACGGTGCGTGGCTCGCCGAGCTCGGGCTGTCGGAGGCGATCGAGCGCGAAATCCTCGCGGGATTCGAGATCGACGTCCTGGAGATCCGCGACCCCTCCCCCGTGCTCGGGGAGTCGGAGGAGGCGCGGCGGGGCCGGCGCCTGGCGCTGCTGCAGACCGCGCTCCTGGAGCACGCCGCCGCGTACAACCTGCGTACGGTCATGACCTTCCACCAGAAGGTCGAGGAGGCCGCGGCGTTCGCGGAGAAGCTGCCCGAGACGGCCGCCGAGCTGTACATGAACGACGCCTCCGATGAGGACCTGGCGAGGGCGGAGAAGCTGCCCGCGTCGTCGATCGACGCGGAGTTCTACGAGCTGGAGGCCGGCCGCCATGTCCCGCCGGACCGGGTGTGGTCGGCGTGGCTGTGCGGCGACCACCTGGTGGCCGAGCGCCGGGAGGTGCTCAGGCAGTTCGCGAACGGCATCGACGCGGCCGGTCGCCGCGTGCACCGCGCCTTCCTCGCCAGCGTTCGCGTGCTCGGGGAGGGCGTGGACATCACCGGCGAGCGGGGCGTGGAAGCCGTGTGCTTCGCCGACACCCGCGGCTCGCAGGTGGAGATCGTGCAGAACATCGGCCGGGCGCTGCGGCTCAACAAGGACGGCTCCACCAAGGTCGCACGGATCATCGTGCCGGTGTTCCTGGAGCCCGGCGAAGACCCGACCGACATGGTCGCCTCCGCCAGCTTCAAGCCGCTCGTGGCCGTGCTCCAGGGCCTGCGCAGCCATGATGAACGCCTGGTCGAGCAGCTCGCCTCCCGCGCGCTCACGAGCGGGAAGCGCAAGGTGCACCTGCAGCGTGACGAGGACGGGCGGATCGTCGGCACCGGCGGCGCGGGCGACGGCGAGGACCAGGAGGACGACGACACGCAGGCCGCCGCCGAAGCCGCCCTGCTGCACTTCTCCAGCCCGCGCGACGCGGCGACCATCGCAGCCTTCCTCCGCACGCGGGTGTACCGGCCGGAGTCACTGGTGTGGCTGGAGGGCTACCAGGCCCTCATCCGCTGGCGGGCGGAGAACGAGATCACCGGCGTCTACGCCGTGCCCTACGACGTCGAGGTCGAGGTCGGCGTCACGAAGAACTTCCCCCTCGGGCGGTGGGTGCACCAGCAGCGCAAGACCCTGCGCGCCGGCGAGCTCGAGGACCGGCGCAAGGTCCTCCTGGACGCCCCGGAGGCCGGGATGATCTGGGAGCCCGGCGAAGAGGCGTGGGAGGCCAAGCTCGCTGCGCTGCGCTCGTACCGGCGGGCCACCGGGCACCTCGCGCCGCGTCAGGACGCGGTCTGGGGCGAGGGCGAGGCGATGGTGCCCGTCGGGCAGCACATGGCCAACCTCCGGCGGAAGGGCGCGAAGAACGGCCTGGGCAAGGACCCGGAGCGGGCCGCCGTACGCGCGGCGCAGCTCACGGAGATCGACCCGGACTGGGACTGCCCGTGGCCGCTGGACTGGCAGCGCCACTACCGGGTGCTCGCCGACCTCGTCGACGCCGACGGCAGCCTGCCCGAGATCCAGCCCGGCGTGCTCATGGACGGCGACGACATCGGCAAGTGGCTCCAGCAGCAGTCCCAGCCGGCCACATGGGCGCGACTCCTGCCCAAGCAGCAGGAACGGCTGACCATGCTGGGCATCAAGCCGCTGGAGAAGCCCTCTCCCGCCTCGGCGGCGCCCCATACAGCGAAGGGCCCGAGCAAGGCCCAGCAGGCGTTCCAACGCGGCCTGGAAGCCCTCGCGCAGTGGGTGGAGCGGGAAGGCGCCGACCGGCCGGTGCCGCGCGGCCACAGCGAGGAAATCGCGGTCGACGGCGAGACGGAGCCGGTAGCGGTGAAGCTGGGCGTGTGGGTCTCGAACACCAAGGCCCGGCGGGACAAGCTCGCCCAGGAGCAGCTGGACGCGCTGCGGAAGCTGGGCATCGAGTGGGCATGACGGTCCGGCGCTGAGCCGGAGTGTGCGAGACCCCGGGGCCGCGATGGTCCCGGGGTCTCGTGCGTGAGGCCCTGCAACACGGTGGCGCAACAGCGGCCCTTGGCAGGCATCCCGGCCCTGTCACCCCAGGTCAGGGGTGCAACGCGGCTCGCGTGTCGCAGCAGCGACCCGAGGGCCGGCTACGGGCGGCGCGGGATGGTCACCTGGGCCTCCGCCAGGACGATGCCGGTCGCCGAGTCCCGGTGGACGGGAACGTACAGGCCCCAGTCGGCCTCACCGACGGTAAGCCAGTCTCCCTTCCACGGGGCGTCGTTGGTCTCCAGCACGCGACCGGCGAGCGGGCCACCCAGGAGTCGGACGATCACAGCGGTACCTCCATCCAGTGGCGGGACTCTCCCGCCTCCACCCCTTGGTGGGCCTCGGCCCGCGAAGGACAGCATCCGGGCCGCCGAAAGAGTGAATCCGTCCTCGCGTACGTGGGCGCGGTTCTAGTCGTGTCGGCTCAACTCGCCTGATTTCAGGGGGTATTGACATGTTTTCGGGTAGTCTGTCATGTTCTGTCGCCAAGGTTCACAGCGAACGTGCGAGAGCGAGGAGTCCCATGGCTCAGCGAACCGAGTACGACGAGGCCCAGGCCGCGAAGCGGCTGCACACGACGGTCGTGGTGCTGCGCTGGGCGCGGCACGTGGGCGTGGTCCCGGATCCGGACGTCCGAGGCTTCGCATGGTCGCGGTCGGCGGTGGAGGCGATGGACGCGGCCGCCGTGCGGGCTGCGATGCCGCGCGAGGCGATCTCGCCGTACGAGGCGGCGAACCGGATCGCGGCAGCGCTGGGTACGCCGAACGAGCCCGGCCAGCCGCCGGCGGTGTCCTCCTACGCGGTGGAGCGCCTGATCGCGCTCGGCCTGCTGATCGACCTCAGCGGCCACCACCGGTACAGCGCCCTCAACCCCGACCAGGTCGACCAGGTCGCCGCCCGGGAGGGCCTGGCCGAACTGCTGGACCGTGAGGCGCCGCTCGGGCCGGAGCAGGCCGCGGCCCGGCTCGGCGTACGCCGGGTCGACTTCGAGTGGATGCGCCGCCTGGGCTGGATCGCTCCGGTCTCCTTCGGCCGCGTCCAGTTCGGCGCGAGCAAGGCCGGCGCCGTCGACGTCCCGCGCTTCGCCGCCGGGCACGTCGACGACCTGCCCAGGGCGCATCCCGAGGTCGACTGGGCGCAGCTGCGTACGGTGGAGAAGGGCCGACGCTCTCCCCTCGCCGGACTCCAGACGCAGCCGGCCTGAGCGCGCCCGGCCCCAGCCCCGGCCCCGACGAACGACACCTCTACCCCTCGGCTATCGCGTGGGAAAGAGGTGTCGTTTTACGAAAGGGGCTTGCCCACAGCCATTGACCTGGGGAAACGGAAGATCACCGAACTCGGGGGGTCCCACCCCCGGTCACACCTGCGGTCCCCCGCCTAGTGCACCCCTGCAACCACCTCTCCAGCCCCTTTCCGGTGCAATCCTCCCGGGCCTGCCGTTGCTGTCGGGATCATCGGAAAAGCGTGGCTGGTGACTGCGTTGCGCCGATAGGGTCGCCCGGCACAAAGGGGGTTGCTGATGGGCAACAAGGTCGTGACTCTGCCGGAGATCCCGAAGGCCGGCGAGGACCTCGAGGACTACATCGCCGCGCTGTTCCAGGCGTCCGGTCATTTCGTGGAGAAACAGATCATCGAGAGGGATCCGGCCGACATCCTCGAACTCGACATCTTCGCGACCTACTACGGACCGGACGAGGCTCTGCGACGGCTGATCGAGGTCAAGGGCGGGAAGTGGGGCTTCACCGACCTGTTCAAGGTCGTGGGGTGGATGCAGTACCTGGACCTTGAGCACGGGGCCTTCTTCACCACCCAGTGGGATGACCGGGCGTCCGCTCCGCGGAAGATGAAGCCTCTGGGCCTGGACGTCGTGTGCTTCGACGACTTCGAAGCCGCTCCGCAGCTGTTCACGGAGAAGGGGTACGGCTCCTTCGCGGAACCCCGGCTCATCGGTCTGTGGCGGCACTCATACGGAGTCGAGCGCAAGTTCGTCAAGCTCATCCACAAGCAGGAGCGCGCCGGGCACGAAGGGGCCAAGGCCGCGAAGACGTACCACCGTCAGATCAACAACGGCACCTTCTTCGCCAGGGCCCCCGAGGAGTCGCTGGCGCTGCTCTACGAGGCGTACGGAGAGCACCCCAAGCTGACCCTGGGCTACGCACGCGAAATCGACGGCGGAGACTTCGACCCGCACGCGGCCGCGAGCGACAGTCCGAGCTGTCAGGCTGCGATCTTCTACGGCAAGCACCCTGAGCTCCAGGCGTGCATGTACCTGGAGCACCGGGCCCGGCTCGCCATCCTCAAGGCCGCCGTGGACTACGCACTCGCGCATCCCGACGGCCCACCTGAGTTCCGCACGTCGGAGGACGGGAAGTCGTTCTTCTTCCAGGGGCTGACCTACCACGTCCTGCCGGACACGTTCCACGACGGCATCGCATGGCTGCGAGAGCAGCCGAACTTCGCGCGGTACGCGACCTTCTGGCAGCAGTTCCTGTGGGGGTGGGGAGGGTTCTACCTCAAGGACAGGACGGGCGAGGAGTTCGAGTGGATGGCGAAGTACTCCGGCATCCCCGCCGACGAGATTCCCACGGCCCTCGAAGCCTTCGACCGCTTCTTCCCGATCACGAACGGCTGGCTCACCACCCCGGGCAACACCGACATCCACATGCTGAAGATGGTCCCGTGGATCTTCCAAGGCATCGGAGCCCACCAACGTCGCATCCAGTACAACCTCGTCGACAACCTGTCCGCACTCAGGCCAACCGGCGCTCTGTACACGATCCCCGACCTCGCGAAGCGCATCAGCTGCGCGGTCGACTTCCTGCTGTAGGCGTGACACCGGCCCGCACTTTCTCCCACGGATCGCCAGCAACGCCGCCCTGAACCTCGCCCGCAGACGCCCCTGGTAAGTCCCTCACAGCCGCACACAAGACACTCCCGCCAGGGAGAACGCCCTCCCAACCTCATAGGTCACCCCACAGCAACCCGTGTGGTCAGCGAAGCCGCCCCCACTCACCACAGGCCGAGCCCGGAGGAGGCCGGGGAGGGGAGCAGCGCCTGGTGCTCGCCCTGCTCGGCGTCACCTCGTGCGTACGTCGTCGAGGTGACGTACGCGGGGGGGGTGCTGGATGCGGCGGGGCGGCCAGGCCGACCCCGGTGCCGCACGCAGTGGGGAGGGTCCCAAGCGCTGCCCTCGCAGGTCGGAGGGTGCGGGGCGGATCTTGGTAAGACCAGTGGTGAGCGTGGCGGTAAGCCGGGTGAGCCTGTGGTGAGTGCCGCCGGTGGCACTCACCACAGGCTCAGAAGCGGGTTGTCGCCGATCCGGGTTATCCACAGGCCGGAGCGGGATCGACGGTTCCTTCGTACGCTGCTGCCCCGAGTCGATCACACGGGGGGTGCGCGGGATATGCGGTACGGCGTGGTGGTGGAGGAGCTCGCGGTCGAGGTCATGGCGCAGCTGCCGAACGACGAGGCCCGGCGGGAGGTGATGGCCCTCGTGGAGGTCGCGCGGATCGATCCGCGGGCCTGGCCCGATGTGCGTGATCCCGGCTCGGTGGAGGAGATCCGGGAGGCGTTCGGGCGGCGGTGATGGATCCAGTACATGCCGCACGCCGGAGCGATCGAGGTCCGTGACATCGGGTGGGCGGGCTGAGCCACAAGAGCCGCCGCAGCGATCCGGGCCGGCGGCTATTCGTCAGACAAGAGGAGATCGAGCATGAGTCCCGTCCTGCGGGTCGTCACCTTCAACACGCTCTTCGGCGGACACACGGACTCCGGGTTCGGGCCGGCTGACCGGTGGGACGGGCAGATGGAGTTCCTCCGGTCACTGCGGCCGGACGTCCTGGCCCTGCAGGAGCTCAACTTCTTCGAGCAGCTGGGCCGCAGGCGTCTGCACAGGGCGGTCACCGAACTCGCGATGGCGCAGGGGTTCCTCGCGGAGGCCAATGTGACCACGGCCGGCCACCGCTTCCACTCCGCGATCCTGCTCAGCGACCGGGTCCGGGTCGATGCCGAGGGCGCGGACCGTACGCGCTACCACCACGTCATGGGCTGGGCGAACCTGATCGTGCCCGGCACGAACGGGCTGGTCGAGGTCCGCAACCTTCATCTCGATCCGTTCGACCCGCGCAACCGGGCGCGGGAGGTCGCCCCGCTGGAGGTCCTCGCCGCGCCCGGCCGGCTGTCGCTGGTCGTCGGCGACATCAACTCCATCGGCGTCGGCTTCCCCGAGCCGGATTGGACTCGGCTCCAGCCGCATCTGCTCAACGGCCACCTGCGCTCGCCCGGCCAGGAGCCGGTCTCCGACCGAGAGGCGGTTGAACTACTCGCCCGCGCCGGCTTCGTCGACGCCAGCAGCCGCCTCGGGCAGGAGACGGTGGCGACGGCCGCGTTCGGCGACGGCGACGTGCCCCGACGCATGGACATCATCCTGGCGAGCCCCACCCTGGCCCCTGCCCTGGTCGGCTACCAGGTGCACATGGAACCCGTCGAGACCGGCCTGTCGGATCACGCCGCCGTCAGCGCGGACTTCGACCTCGGCCTGCTGGCCCGAGCGGCATGACGTCGCGGACCGGTCAGGCCCTGCCGGCGCTGAGGTGGTGGTAGTCGAGCCAGTACGTCGCCCGACGCGCCGCCTCGCGCATCAACGTCCCGCCGGGCCACTGCTCCATGGAGGGCAGCTCCAGCCCGCCCGCGCCGGAGGAGAGCGGCGGACGGTACTCGGCGAGCTGACGGAACAGCGCGGACAACGGCGAGTCGTCCTCCAGGTCGTGGCCGCGCCCTGTCAGGGCATCGCGGACGGTGTCCTCGATCTGCAGCTCGCCCACCGGGTCCGGCGTAAGCGCGGCGACGAGCTGCTCCACCGGCACCTCCTCCGGCTCGCTGTCGAAGTCGCCCGCGTACAACGCGAGCGCAACGGTGGGCAGCGCATGCTCGACGGCGCTGCCGCTGTACTCCTTCAGCCACGCCGGCTCCAGCAGCATGGCCGCCCGGCGCAGGGCGCGATGCCACCTAAAGGTCATCCACGTGCCGGTCGAGACCGGAAACGCCAACTGGCCTGCCGCCCACCACAGATCCCGTGTATCCGCCATGGTGACCAACCTATGACTCGCGGTGTTCCCGTGTCTCCCCCGCCTCCCGGCCGCCGTCGCAGTCCGGCTTCCTCTTCCCACGGTTATCGCGTGGAAAGAGGTGTCGTCGTCGCGGGGAGGCTTGCCCACCGGTGCTGACCAGGAACAACGGGCGGTGTCCGATTTGACGGGCTCCCACCGCCGGTCACACCTCCGGTCCCCCGCCGCATGCAACCGTCCAGGCAACGGTTCAGCCTCCCTCCGGTGCAACCCTCTTCACGGCCGTCCGGGACCGGGGCAGGCGCGGCGTGGGCCAGGCCGGCTCCCACCGCCAGGCCGCCCACCGATCCGCGTGCGCGAACAGCCCGGCGCGTTCGGCGAGCATCGCCAAGACCTCGGCGCGGGCGTCGTCGACGGCCTGGTGCTCGGCGTCGGTGACGATGCCGAGGCGGCGTACGTGGGCGTACTCGTCTTCGTCCTTCCACACCCAGCGGGTGAGATCGGGCGTGACGACCAGGTCCACGGTGAGGTCGAAGGTGTCGAACCCGTCCTCGGTACGGCGGGTGGGGTGCTCGAAGTTGACGTACCAGTTCCGCAGCCGACGCCCGCCGTCGCTGTCGGGGACGAAGAAGGCGTTCACGCTGAACCAGGCCGCGGGCGGCTTCCACAGCAGCAGGTCGGTCTCCTGCCACACCGCGTCCGCGAGCTCCCACCGGCCGGCCGCCATCGCCTCGAACGCCTCCGTGCGCACCGAGCGGTCCTTGTCGTCGCGGGCCTTCGCGTACAGGCCGGGCCAGCGGGCCTCCGCCCCGGGCGCGCAGGCAGTCACCAGCGCCTCGCCGGTGTCCTCGAGAACCCGCAGCGCTTGCTCGCTCCACACCCTGCCCCCACGGTGCACGTCGCGCCGTACGACCGTCTCGCCCGTCTCGAAACTTCGCACCACGTCCTCCTCCACCGGCCGCAGCAGGGATGTCCGGCCGGGCTTGCCCACCTCAGCGCGCCCCGGCCTGGTGGGCAAGCCGCCGTCCGGGGCGGCTTGCCCAGGGTCCCCTTGTGCTTGCCCACTCCCCTTGTGCCGGCGGCTTGCCCTACTCAGCCGCGCAGGCGGGAGAACCAGCCGGTGGCCTTCTGCTTGGGCACGGCCTGCTCCTGGTCGGGCTCCTCCTGCCGGTGAGTTACACCCCATGCTTTGTCCAGGTCGTCTTCGAACCGCTGGTCGCAGTCCCCGCACAGAGACGGGCGCTTCGCCGAGGAAGCCCAGCCGACGCGACGCGCGGTCTCCTTCCATCGTTCGTCGGTGAACGCGGCACCGCACTCGGTGCAGACGGGGCGCTGGGGGTCGGGCCAGAAGTCGTCCGGCCCTGCCGCGCCGCGCACCGGCTCCTGGCGCTCCTGCGTGCCAGCCGCTGGGCTGACGACGGCGCCGGCCTTGCAGCCGTCGCACAGGTGCGGGTGGGAGTCCTTCGTGGCTCCCCAACCCGTCGGCTGTACCGCCTGCCAGCGGGCGTCGGTGAACTTCGCCCCGCAGCCGGTGCAGACGGGACGGCGTGCCTCACGCTCGGCTGCCTGCTTCGCGGCATGCTCCTGGGCTGCCCGCCGCATCTCTGCCTGGTACTGCGCCGCGCGGACCTTGGCCTCCTCTTGCTCGCGGGCGTCGGCGGCCTCGCGGCGCGGGTTGCCGATCGCCTCCAGCAGGGTCTGCGGGCCGCTGCGGCCGAAGCGGGCAAACACCGGCCCGGCCGGACCGTGCTCACGCAGCTGGTTCAGCCCGACCGCGATGATGGGGATCTTCCGGTCGTAGAGGTGGTGGCCGCCGGGCAGCCGCTGCCCCTGCCACAGGTGACGGGTCAGCTCCATCAGGCGCGGGACGGTGCGGTTGGGGTTGCGCTCGCCAATGCGGTTGAACACCAGCAGCACGGGCGGATGCGGCACATCGCCGTACCGGCCCTCGGGGACCGTCCAGCGCGTACGCCACATCGGGCGCTCCTTGCCGTCGGTGTCCTTCACCTTCCGCCGGAAGAACCGCGCGTACTTCTCCAACTTGTCGGCGAGCTCCTCGGCGGTCTCGTGGCAGTTGTCGACCTCGATGAACAGCAGCGGCACCCCGTCCTGCGGGGCAGTGAGCACGATGTCGGCCTGGGCGCCGCCCTTGCCCGGCGCGTTCCACGTGCCGGTCGCCGGGAGCGGGACCTCGGTCCAGAACGAGGCGATCGTGCCGATGCCGTCCGGCCCGTCGACGACGGCCTGGGCGGCGGCCCGGACTTCGACCGAGTCCTTGACCAGCCTGGCCATGTTCGGCTTCGGGCGCAGCATGGCGATCACGGTCTCGTTGACGGCCATCGGGTGGGAGGCGCCACTGGAGCCCGCGCCGCGCGCAGTGGAGCCCATCTCCGTCACCGGCCGGTTCAGCTCGTAGGAGGCAGCCTGCAGGCCCTTGGGGGTCAAGTTCCGCAGGGCGTCGCCCGTCTCGGTGGAGCCGCCGTTCTCGGACAGGCCGTGCCCCCGCATGTCGGAGAGGGCGGCCGTGTGCGAGGCGGTGCGGGCTTGCTTGCGCTTCGACGGGGTCTCCTTGTCGGCGTGCCGGAACGTCAGGTGCGGAGCGCCGATCCGCTGGATCTGATCCGTCGTCGCGACCTTCAACGCTCCGAGCACGCGCAGCACGTCGCCGCGGTAGCTGTTCGTCGACCCCGCCGGGTTGGTCTTCCGCTTCCCCGCCATCAGCTCTGCTCCCTCGTCGCTCGCGACCGGCCGCCGGCCAACCGCCGCCGCTGCCGCCGCTGCCGCTGGCCGCGCCCGGCCTGGGAGGGCGTCCGAGCCCCCCGGAACCCGATGCTCTCCTCCCATGCGGACATGTAGAGGAGAGAAGAGGGTTGTGACGGCGCAGTTTTCGCGCCGATTGCGGCGCTGACAAGGGCTTTTCCCACGTCCCCGGGTGCCGGGCACCAAAGGGGGTTCCCAAGGGCCCTCCCAAGGGGGCACCCGGGGAGGCCCCTTGGGCTTGCCCCACGCGGGCCGGCCTTCCGGGAGGATCGGCCCGAGCGGCAGTGCTGCCCGGCCTCCGGATAAGTGGTCGTCATCGTCTGGTCTCCTTCGCTGCCCCGGCCGGGGTGGCCGGGGCGAAGGAGCAGCGTGCGCGGACCCCCCTTGTCCGCGGCCTGACCGGTGCCGGTAGCGGACGCTGTCCAGGGGAAACGTTGCCGTGGTCGGGGCGGTAGCGGAGGTGGACAAGGGGTCAGAGCCGGATTCGAGGCCGGGCCGACCCTGCCGGACAAGGGGGCCGCGTTTGCCCCTTGCAGCACCGATTCATCCGATTCGATCGGAGGGAGGGAGAGTTCTCCCCTCCGGCGGCCGGGCTCTGTCCACAGGGCCGCGGATCGAAGGTGGCTTCGAGGCCGCCGCGATCAGCGGGGCGGCCCGTACATGAGGAGCTGTCCGTGATCATGATTCAGAACCCGCCCCTGTCCCAGGTTCCCGGCGTGGCGCTTGTTCCGTTGACGCCGGAGGTGGCAATCAGTGCCTTCGGCTACCTCCGGGCCATTCAGGCCGGCGACACCGAAGCGGCTGCCAAGTTCGCCGACGCCCATCCGCAGATGCCCTCAATGCTCGTCAACGTCGCCGAGCGGATCATCGTCCCGGTCACCGCCCTGTGCGGTCTCGACCCGGACCCGTGCGACGACTCCTTCGCCCTGGAGGCCGTCGGGCGGGTCCTCGTGGCCACCCTGCGCAACTGGTCGATGCAGGCCGGGCCGTGCACCGCGGAAGGCATCGCCCGCGCAGTCATCGACTTCGTCGCGCACATCCTCACCGACGAAGACCGTGAGGACGTCTCCGACGCCCTGTACGAACTGGAGGTCGTCGGCGTGGGCCAGGCCCTTGAGGCGCACCCCGCACCGAACGGTGCGCACCCGACGCACCACACCACCGCGTAGCCGCACCTCCGGGACGGTGGTGGTGCGGTGCGGCGCGCGTCCCCGGCGCACCACCGTGGTGCGGTCCACCGCACCACGGTGAGCCGCCCGCACCGCACCGCACCACCGTGGTGCGCTCCGCCCGCACCGCACCACGTGCACCCGGTGCGCACCAGGTGCGGTGACGGCGTCGGTGGTGCGCGCACCGGCGCACCACACTCCCCTCGCGGTGCGCGCCACTGGCCCCAGCGCACCGCGCCGGGCGCCTGCCACGGCCGGGCGAGCTCCTATATCACACACCCCCTTGACCGCGACCTGACGGAAAGCCCGCACCGGGCCTGGCAAGGGGAAACAGGCGGGATGGCGTACCTGATCAAGGGGTGATGCGCGCCCGCCGGAACCCGGACAAGGGGTGGGCTGGTGGTGCGCGCACCGGTGCGGTGCGGGACATCGGGTGCGGCGCACCGGGTGCGCGCGTGCCGTGCGTCGTCGGGTGGTGCGGCGCACCGGGTGCGGTGGCGCACCATGTCGGTGCGCACCACGGTGGAGTCCATCGTCGTCTGGCGCACCGGAGTGGAGCCCACTCGGTGGAGCCCACCCGGTGGAAGTCACCCGGTGGAGCCCACTGAGTGGGCTCCACTCAGTGGATGGTGCCCGGCATCGTCACCACAGCCAGGCGCCTGAGTGCCGCACTCGGGACAAGGCACGGGCGTCACGGCGAGCGGCGGCGTTGCCGATCCGGCTTTGCCGGGAGCGGGGCCGGCGCGAGTTCCCGGCGGCGAGGCGGCGCTTGGCGGCTTCCTGGAGGCGCTTGCGCTGCTTGCGCAGCTCCGCCTTCTCCGCGGCCTTCGACTTCGGCTTCCTCGGGCGCTTCCAGACCGGCTGCCACCCCACGGGCTCGTCGGGGTCGGGCTCCTGGTCCTCGGTGAGTGCGGCGGCCATCTGCTCGCGGGCGGCACGGGCACGGGCGAGTGCGTCGTCGGGGTTGGGGCGGTCTTCCGGGGTGTTCACGTGACTCCTCCTGGAGTTCGGCCCGGCGCGGGTTGGATGCCGGGGTGCTGCGTGTGCGGCTGCGGTGTCGTCGCCGGGGTGGGCTGCGGGCGGGGGCCGTGGGCGGCTTCGCGTGCCCGCCGGCTGTCCTGGAGCGTGGCGATCATCTGCGCGCGGGCGGCTTCGAGGGTCTGGCGGGTCTGCTCCACCGCGTCGACGCCGGTCTCCGGCTCCGGGAGACGGCCGTCCTTCCGGCCGTCGCGGAAGGGCCGCGGATGCGACGGCCTCGAGGCGGTGGGCACCGCGACGGTGTACGGGCGGGGGCGGGAGCCCAGGCGCTCCGCTCGGCGGGCGGCGCGGACGCGGGCGGCCAGGGCGTCGGCGGCGAGGCGGGCCCGCTCGTACGGCGGGGCGCTGCGGTTGCGGGTGAGCGGGCGCAGCACGGCCTGGTCCTCGGTGTCGCGCGGGTACAGGGCGCGCAGATCGGCGGTCATCCTCCGGCCACGCCCGACGGGGCGGGTGTAGTCGTCGACGGCCGCCTGCACGATCCGTTCGTCCAGGCCGGGCTCGTGGCGGCGGCCGCGCAGGGCGTAGGAGAGGTGGCGGCGGGCTTCGGCGAGGAGGTGGTGGTGTGCGAAAGCGCCGCGCATCACATACACCACGGCGACGACGTCGACGGCCGCCAGGGCGAGGTCGACCACCGGCCGCACCCGGGCCCATACCGCCGCGGCTGCCGCCCGCGCCCGCTCGGCGAGCCGGTAGACGGTGCAGGCACCGAACGCGGCGATCGCGGAAGTGCGCCATCGCGTCCGCAGCTCGGTCAGCGACAGCAGCTCGGTGCGCTTGGGCGGGCGGGTCTGGTCGGCGGCCTGACAGGCCAGCGCGTAGGAGGCCCGCTCCCCCGGCGCGTGCCCCTGCCGCTCCTCGTACTTGTCCGTGAGGACGGACAGGGCGTCCTCGATCTGCTGGCGGCGGGTCGACTGCCAGCCGATGAGCCGCCGGTCGATCCCAGCGATGTCCATCACGGGCCGGCGGCCGGGCGTCACCTCGCGCGGCTCCCACGCCCACCCGAGCCGCGCCGTCACCTCCTCCATGAACAGGAGGGTGTAGAGGGTGTCGGCGGCGACGATGTGGGTCATCAGCGAGTCCGCCGACAGGTTCCCCCACTTCCCGTCGTGCGGCCGCTGGGCCCGGATGGACACGACCGCGTGCGCGTGGAGCAGCGGTCGCGATTCCGTGGCCCTGGACTCGTAGTGCCGGAAGACGGCGACGATCAGCCCATCCTTGACCCGGGCCCGCTGCTTGCCGCCGGCCTTCGAGCGGATCTGCGCGACCGACTCCTCCAGCCACTCCAGCGTCTTGTCGCGGGCGACGTCGTCGCACAGCTCCAGCACCCGGCGGTGCTCGTCGTCCATCAGGGCCCACGCGATGTGTGCCGTCGGCGGGGGCCGAAAGACAAGGTCGAAGGCCAGCCAGGGGGTTCGTTCCTTGGCCTTGTCGGTCTTGGGTGAGCGGTTGTGCTCGATGGGCCTGCCCAACACGGTCGCCCGCCGGGCCTGTGCCGGAGTCTTGCCCTGCGCCAGGAGCTCGCGCTCGATCCGGTCGGCGTCCGCGTGCCGGCCCTCCCCCAGGAGCAGTTCGGCCTGCCGCTCGCTCACCACGTCCCCGACCGCCAGGCCGAGCGCGGCCAGGCCCCGGCCCTTCCACACACCGGGCGGAACACCGGCCTCGTCCTGAGCGGCACGCAGCGGCGTCCCTGCGGAGCGGTGGCCGTCGCCGACCATCACGCCACGGAACAGGTAGCGCACCCCATACCCCGGGCGAACTGGCGACATGCTGATCATCCGCCCATGGAACCCCGGCGCTGACCTGCGCAGAAGCCTGATCCGGGGTCCTTCCCGCCGCGCGGGAGGGCATCACCAGATCTTTACCGCAGGGCCCGTCAGGCGGGCCGCCGAGCCAGCCCAAGACGGTAAGCCACCGATGTGTGCACAGTCCGCCGCATGAATAGCGAACTGCTCCACGGAGACCTCTGCCCGCTGTGCCGCCGCTCTCTCACGCTGCGCCCGACCGTCGTCGTCCGCTCGAACGTGCCGTACCCCACCCGGACCGACTACCTGCCCCACTGCACCAGCTGCGCCAACGCCCCCAACGCTCAGAAGTGGAACGACCTGATGAACGAGCGCTACGGCAGCTGACCCGGGCCGTGCGAATGCTGCGCACTGACCACATCAGCACCAGACGCCACGAAATCCGACTCCAGCGCACTCCAACGCCATCCAACGCGCACCAGCGCAAAACTCCCCCGACCACCCACTACTGAGCGCACCGCGTCACCGACGCCCTTCGACACGAACAGCCACCACCGCCCCCGGCCGACTCCGGCCGGGGGCTTCGTGCGTCCTGGAGGTTCACCGTGCCCACCTACGAGGCTCTGCCCCGCTTCACCGCCGACCTGGACCGCCTCACCCCCGAGCAACGCCGCCGCTTCCGCCGCACCGTGGCGGCCTTCGTCGAGGACCTGCGCACCGGCGGGCACTTCCGCTCCGGCCTCCGCGTCAAGCGCGTCCAGCGAGCACCGGGCGTCTACGAACTGACCTGGTCCATGGGCACCGGTCCCGCAGGACGCGCGACGTGGGAGTACGGGCCCGCGTGCCGCCCCGGCACACCGCACATCATCTGGCGCCGCATTGGCACCCACGACATCCTCGCCGGCCCCTGACCTCATCGCGGGGGCGGTGGGCATGGCCGGTCACCCGCTGGCGGGCTCAGCGCCCGCTCCGAAGGGCGGAACGTCCGGGACCGCGACGTCCAGCCGGAGACGTGCGAAGCGCACCGGGTGCCGCCACGCGCCGCGCTCCAGCGCCGTGTCCACCGTGATCTCGGCGACCAGCTCCGGTTCGACCAGCACGACGTCGAGCGGCGTCCGCGACCCCCAGGAGGTCGTGAACCGCACGCCTTCCCAGGGATGTCCGGGCCCTGCCGGCCGCAGCCGCTCGGCCAGGCCGCGTGCAGCGTCCGGCCGCAGCGGCGTACTGCGGCCGATCGCCCGGAGCGCCCCGGCCGCGTCAAGGCGGCCCAGCACGAGTGTCTGCGGCCGGCGCACGGTCCCGGTGATGGCGCCGACCACCGCCTCGGTGGTGTCCCGGCGGCGCATCTTGTAGAGCGCGCGGGCTCCCGGCAGATACCGCTGGCCGCTCCCCCGGATCACCAGTCCTTCGACGCCGGGTACCTGCGTCCAGGAGGTCAGCCACTCCTGTGCCGTCGCCAAGTCGGTCGTCTCCGGGCAGAGCGTCCAGGGGGCACTCAGTCGATGGTCGGCAAACAGTCGCTCCAGCCGCGCGCGCCGCTCGCCGTACGTGACATGCAGGAGCTCCTGGCCGTCGATCTGGAGGACGTCAAAGGCGATGAAGTGCGCCGGTGCCTCTGCGGCGAGGCGGGCGGCGGTCCGGCCGCCGGAGACCGCGCGCCGCTGGAGCGCCTCGAACGACATCTTCTCCTCGGCCCACACGACCAGCTCGCCGTCGAGGACCAGGCCGCTGGGCAGGTGCGCGGCCGAGGCCACGAGGTCGGGGAAGCGGCTCTGCAGGAGGCTGCCGCGGCGGGACTGCACCAGCAGCGGGGCGGGCGCCGGCCACGGCGTGAAGACGATCGCCCGGTAGCCGTCGAACTTCGGCTGGAACCGCAGCTCCCCGGGCAGCGCGCCCGGCGCGGGCACCGTGTCCCGGGCCTGTGCCAGCATCGGTTCCACCGGCGGCCGAAGCACCATACGTCCGGTCTACGGGCAGCTCGGTGCCCCCGCGACCGGAGGCGGCCAGCGGTGTCGCGGACGTCATCATGCGATCAGCGCGCACCACCACCTCGCGCGGACGCATCTCGTTGGGCGGGACATGAAGCTGACTACCGGGCCGGGCAAGCTGGAGGCGCTGGCGGAGGAGGCCGTCGTCGCGGCGTGCACGCTGGCCGACGCCGCCGATCCTTCACGGTGGAGCGCGGGCGCGGTGGAGGACGTGGCCGCCGCCCTCGAGGTCCTGGCCGGTGCGCTCGCCCAGCTCGATCCCGAGTGCGCGGAGATCCTCTCCGCCGTGCCGATCGCCGCAGCCGCCGTCGTCGAGCGCACCGAACAGGCCGGAGCCGGGGCGAGCGAGCCCGTCGGCGGCAGGGCGACGACCGGAACGAGCGCGGCGCTGCGCCAGGCACTCGCCGCGCACGGTCTGACCCGGCACCGTGTCCACCAGCTCGGGGCAGCGCTGGTCACCGTGACGCTGGACGCCCCCGAGGCGCAGGCCCTGGCCGTGCTCCTCAGCCGACCCGAACCCCTTCCCCGACAGGTGCAGCCGGACGACGCCGGGTGGGGTGCCGGGCCGGCGGAGACCGCAGCCGCCGCGCTCGCCGACGCCCTCCGCGTTCACGGCACCGGCGCGTACGCACGGGTCCTGGCCTCAGGGCAGGTGAGCGCCGGCCTCACCCCGCAGACCGCCCGGGAGGTGGTCACGTCCCTCACCGCCCGACCCGGCGCCACGGCGCGCGGCAGGCGGCGCGGGCTCGGATCCGGATACAAGGGCATCACCGCTCGGTAGCCGGCCCCACGGCCGGCCTCGCCCCAGCCTCGCCCTCGTCTGGCGCCGCGTCGGGACCCACGAGATCCTGGCCCGGCCTGAGGGCGACACCTCCGTATGAGGCCGGAGTCTCGGCGCGGACCGCTAGGTTGCCGGGCTGAGGTGATGAGCCGGCAGGGCCTGGGCAAGCCAGTCGGGCGCAGCGCCTGCTGCGACCAGCCGTCCGTACTCTCGGGTGATGTCGTAGCCGGCGCGGGTGCACCTGAAGTGGAGCACGATCTCGTCGCGTCGGCCTCCGCCTGTTTCGAGGGTGAACCAGCAGTTTCGTTCTGCTCCCCCGTCGCAGTCGCATTGCTTGCACTCGCAGTGGTCGCGGGTGCTCTGAATCGCCAGTCCCCACCTCGGATCAGTCAGGTGCTTGATGAGCTGGTCGTGGTCCACCGGGACGCCGTGTTCGTAGCGAAGCTCGAACTTCCAGCCCAGACCGTGCCGCCAGTACCGGATGCAGAACGGCTTGGTCACCGTGTGGAAGAGGGCGATCCGGCGGAGCAGACCGCTTGCGACCCAGGCCCTGTCTGCTTGCTCCTTCCACCAGGTGGAGTTGGCAGCGATGTAGGTGGCTTCGAAGGGAGTCAGCTCGGATGCGTCCCATAGGGGGGCGAGGTTGTTGTCAAGGCAGGAGGACCGGTGGCGGGTGAGGGCGTTCCGCCACCACTCGGGGGGCGGTCCGGTGAGGGTGACGCGGGCATCGGTGCCGACGAGGCCGAGGTGGAGGCCGCTCGAGTCGATTTCGAGGAGCCGGACACCGGCGATGCCCCCTGGTGCCAGCTCTTCTTCCTCGTCGGGTCCTGTGTATTGGGTGGGCAGGAGAGCCTCGAGGCAGTGCCTCGGCAGGGAGTGCTCGGGACCGAGTTTGCGGTCCACCTCGACGACCAAGTGGTCTGTGCTCGGACGGACGTGGGCGACGCCGGCGGGGTGGGCGCAGTAGTCGATGGTGCCGCCCAGGCGCTCGAACACGGCGGCCTCCAGGCGGGCCTGGTCCCGGTTGGCGGCGGGCACCGGTTCTTGACCGTGGGCGGTTTGGAGGTGCTCAAGACTGGCCTCGTGCCCGATGCCGGTACAGCGGGAGCGGTAGCGGGCCTTCCGAGTGAGAGTGTCTCCGTGGCTCATCAAGGTTCCTGATCTGCGTACCGTCCGACCCCGGTGCGCACAGGCAGGTGTGAGCACGTCTCGTGGTGTGGTGCGTGTCTGCCGGTCGGGGCCTGGCTCCTTCACATCCGCCAGCGCACGGGGCGGGGCGTCTGGTCGGAGAGCGCCCTGCGGATGCCGGCCCACCGGGGAGGGCCGCCCGCGATTCTGCCGTGAAACTGCGGTGAGAGACCAGCTGGAGAAGTGAGGGAGCGAAGAAACCCCCGATCGGGTGATGCGACGGGGGGTGAGGGCAGAGGCCGTACGGCCGGGCGGGCGCGGGCAGCTGAGAACCGCCACATCGCTTGGTGACGAATCGAGGCCACGGCATCTTCGCTGCTCCCTGAACTCCCCCTACTGATGAGGCGTGATCGACGGACCTCTGCCTGAGGCCGTCGAGGTATCGCCTCACTCATTGGAGGCGTTCTCGTGCGGCGGCTACTTCAAGACACCATCGACCTAGTAATGTTCGGCCACATGAGCATCCCCACCCCCCGAGGGGAGCGAGAGAAGCTAATTACCTCCCTCACTCCCCAGCTGCGCAGACACTTGAAAATCCGGGCCTTTGAGCACGGAATGGACATCCAGGACGCGGCCGAGCACGCCATCAACGCCTGGTATGCCGAAGAGAACCTGCCGGAGGTGAAGACCGAGGGTGCCAAGACTTGGGGCACCTTCCTCCCGGCCGGCGAGCCCGACAACTTCAAGGCGGCCTGCGCCAAGCGGGGCGTCACCTACGTCCAGGGCCTCGCGCAGGCACTGACCTTGTGGCTCGAGAGGCACCCCTCCCCGTCCGCGCCTCTAGTCGCTCAGCCGGTCGTCCGAATCCTGATCGCAAATCAGAAGGGTGGAGTCGGGAAGACGTTCCTCTCCTCCGGGATCGCCCAGGCGCTCGCCGAGGCCGGCAAGCGCGTGCTGCTCGTCGACTACGACCCGCAGGGGCACATGACCGCCGAGCTTGGCTTCGAAGACCTCATGTACGAGGACGACGTCGAGACTCTGATGATGCACATGGACGGATCGGCCAAGGGACACATCGGCGACCTGCTCGTGGCCCTCGATGGCGAGATCTTCGGGGACCGGCTGCACCTGCTGCCCGCCTCTGACGACGCCTTCCTGCGCGACGTGGTCCTGTCGAAGGTGAGCTTCAGCGAAGCGGCTCTCGAGCGCGCCCTGGAGCCGATCGAGAACGACTACGACGTCGTCATCATCGACGGGCCGCCGAGCCTCGGCCTGAACATGGACACCGCGCTGTACTACGTCCGCCGACGCGACGGCGAACTCGCCGACCGCTCAGGAGTGCTCACCCCGGTGTGGGCCAACAAAGCCTCGCACCGCGCCTTCCGCCTGTTGAGGTCTCAGATGGAGGACCTGCAGAAGAAGGGCCGCATCTCCGTTGACTACCTCGGGCTGATCGTCAACGCCTACGACAGCCGCCGCGGGAAGCTCGTGCAGCACAACAAGCAGGAGTGGGAGAAGAGCAGCTCTCCCTCCGTCCTCGCGGTGATCGGGGACCTGAAGGAAGGCCGGGAGGCGGCAGATGGCGAGATCCCGCTGCTTGAGTACGCCCCGGATAGTGAGCATGCGCACGTGATGCGCGAACTGGCGAAGGAGCTTGCCGTATGACCCGGCCGACCCGTCGCGTCACCGCTGGATTCAGCGTGGACGGCGAGGAGGGCACCGCGAAGCCGACGCCGCGGCGGGTGCGAACCCGCGATCAGATCATGAAGGGCGAAGGTAAGCGACCCCCGGCCTCGGTCGAGCTGAAGCTCCTGGCACACAACCCGTTCAACCCTCGGGAAGAACTCACCGAGATCGAAGAGACGGCGGCGTCGCTTCGCGAGCGGGGACAGATTCAGCCCGTCACGGTGGCACGGCGGGCAGCGTTCCTGGCGGCTCACCCTGGACAGGAGGAGGCCCTCGGGGAGGCAGAGTACGTCGTCCTCGACGGTAACCGTCGGCTGGCCGCAGCGAAGGAGGCCGGTCTCGAAGAGCTTCGTATCGACGTCAACGACGCCCTCGCAGCAACAGCCGCGGACATCCTCGAAACCGCTCTGATCGCCAACGTCCACCGCGTGGATGTCGCTCCGCTGGACCAGGCGCGGGCCCTGCAGGAGCTTGTCCGCTTCCACGGTTCGCAGGGGAAGGTCGCCAAACGGCTCGGCATGACACCCCCTTGGGTCTCGCAGCGCCTCGCGCTCCTGGAACTCACGGACGACCTGCAGAAGGAGGTCGAGTCCGGCAATCTGAAGGTCGAGCCAGCCCGCCGGATCGGCCGCCTGCCCAAGGAGAAGCAGGCCGAGGAGGCGCAGAAGGCCATCGCGGCGGCCAAGACGCCCCGCCAGCGGTCCTCTCGTTCAGAGGCTGGCGAAGGCCAGACCATTAACGCCGTTAATACCCCTGCTCCTGGAGCCGACGACCAGGCAACTCCGGACGCAACCGTTAACGCCGTTAATACCCCGGCTGCCGGAGCCAGCGAGCAGGGGAGTCTGGGCGAAACCGTTAACGGCGTTAATACCCCGGTGGCGGGCGGGACAGGCCAGCAGCTGATCGTCCCGTGCTCCTCGCCAGAACAGGTCGTGGATGCCCTGGTGGCAGGACTCTCTTCGGAAGATCTGCTGGCTGTAGCAGAGCTGCTGCTCGATCGTGTCTCCAACGCCTCCGCCGAGAAGGTCAGCGCGTAGCCCGCGACCGTCCTGAAACGCAAGAAGGCCGGCACCCCACGGTTCGTGGGGTGCCGGCCTTCTTGGTTGCCGGGCAAGGAACTCCGTGAGGCCCCTGGCTCTTACCGGACTGCCGGGGTGCCTGCTGCGGCGACGAGGGCGAGGGCTTCTGCCACGGTGTCGGTCAGGGTCTCGCACACCGGGACGCCGTGGCGGCGGGCCACGTAGGCGAGGTACCTGTTGCGCTCGGGGTTGGGGCAGTCGGGCGGGACACCGAGGACGGCGCGGCCGGTGCTGACGTCCAAGCCGAACTCCACGTTCGTCGTCATGCCCGGCATCGTGCGCATGTCGCGGGGGATCCAGAAGAGGATCGCGTCGGCCGCTGCGCGGGCGTCGGTCTCCCAGTCGACCTGGTGCTCGTAGCGCTCAGCCCGGACTCCGCCACGGGACTCGGGGGTCAGGACGGTCAGCGGCGCCGGGCCGGTCCACTGGGCGGTGATGAGGTCGAGGGCGTGGGGCCGCCAGGACGGCGTCGGCGTGCTCTTGTCGGGGGTCGGTCCGGCCAGGAAGACCTTGGGGCCAGCGGGAATGGGCTCGCGGGCCATGACAAGGCGGACGGTGCTCATCGGGCCTCTCCGTTCTGCGCGGCGGCACGGGCGATGTGCTGCGGGGTCCAGGGCAGGGGCAGGCCGTCGTCCTCCTGGCGACCCAGGACGTGGACGTGGAGGTGGAAGACCGTCTGGGTCGCCGCAGCGCCCTTCGAGGTGATCAGGTTCGCGGCGGGCTGCTCGGCCATCAGCTCGGCGGCCCGGCGCATCACCGCGGCCGTCACATCGGGGTCGGAGCCGGCGTCTTCGACGTGGACACGCGGCAGAACCAGGAGGTGACTGGCGTTGACGCCTCCGGAGCGGGGGCGGATCGCGAGGGCATCGGGCCACTCGCGGACGATGACGGCCGGGGCCTCCCCGGCGGCGATGGCACAGAAGACGCAGTTCTTCATCAGGACTCCTTGATCCGGTCAACGGTGCTGTGCTTGCCGCCTGCACAGCCGGTGGCGATGCGGCAGGGCCGGCGCCTTCCGCGTGCTCGTCGGCGGCGTCCTGCCCGGGAGCAGGACGAGAGGCCGCCCCCGCGGACGGTGCGGAGGCGGCCTCGCCAGGCGGGCGTCAGGAGGCCGGGGGCCGCAGCGCGGTGGTGAGGATGTCGGCGTGGTCGAACGCGAGCGGCTGGGGAAGGTCGGTCAGGGGCCACCAGCGGGCGTCGCGGGCGTCGTCCCCTGCGGTGGTCTGGGTGTCGGCGGGGACGGTGGCGAGGTAGGTGACGGTGTCGTACCGGCCGCGCGGGTCGCGGTCGGGCTGGTCCCAGACGCCGACCAGGCGCAGTTCGTCCTCGGTCACGCGGACGCCGGTTTCCTCCTCCAGTTCGCGGGCGGCGGCCTGGAGGCTGGTCTCTCCCTCGTCGACGTGTCCGCCGGGCAGCGCCCAGTGGCCTTCGTAGGGGTCCCAGCCGCGCTTGATGAGCAGGACGCGGCCGTCGTCGGTGACGGCGACGACGTCGGCGGTGTAGCGGATGGTCGCGTGGTTCTCGTGGGTGTCGGTCATGGTCGGCTCCTTGAACGGGTGCTCGGTGGGATCGGGTCGGGTGGGCCGGGGCCGGCCGGGCTGCGATAGTCCCGGCCCCCGGGGTGGGTCAGTCGGTCTGGCGGATCGGCATGAGGAGGTAGCGCAGGGCCTGGTCGTCGCTGCCGTGGCCGCGCAGGACGGCGGGTTTGGTGGACGAGGTGAAGCCGAACGTCACGGCCTCGGTCGTCAGCGCGCTCAGCCCGTCGAGGAGGAAGGCCGGGTTGAACGCGATGGTGAGCCCGTCGCCGTTGAGGGCGGTGTCGACGGCGTCGAGGGCCTGGGCGTCGTCGCCGCTGCCGCTCTCCAGGACGAGGGTGCCGTCGCCGGTGAAGGTCAGCCGGACCGGGCCGTCCTTCTTCGGCGAGACGAGGGCGACGCGCTGGACGGCGGACTTGAGGGCGGCGATCTCCACGGTGGCGGTGTGGGCGAACTCGGTGGGGAACTGCGAGGCGTACTTCGGCAGCTCGCCGTCCAGGGCGCGGATGGTGGTGGTGTGCTGCTCGCCGCGCAGGGCGAACAGGCCGCTGCCGGCCGGGAGGGCGAGGTCGACGGTGGCGTCGTCGGCGGTGGCCTTGGCGGCGTCGAGGAGGGCGCGGCCGGGAATGACCGCGCTGGTGTCGGGGAGGGCGGCGTTCTTCCACGGCACGGTGCGTACGGCGTAGCGGTAGCGGTCGGTGGCGGACAGGGTGAGCGTGCCGGCCTCGTGGTCGTGGCGCAGGCTGACGCCGGTCAGGACCGGCAGGGCCTCCTCGCGGCTGACGGCGCAGGCGACCTGGGCGACGGCTTCGGCGAAGGCCGGGGCGGACAGGGTGCCGGTGACGTCGCCGGGCTCGGGGAGGGTGGGGTACTCCTCCAGGGGCAGCAGCGGCAGGGTGAAGCGGGCACTGTCGGCGCGCAGGGTGAGGCGGGTGCCGTCGAGGTCGAGGTGGATGTCGCCGCGGAGGGTGGCGGTGATGTCGGCCAGGAGCCGTCCGGGGACCAGGGCGCGGCCGGGCGTGGTGACGGCGGCCGGGACGGTGGTGTCGGCGGAGACCTCGTAGTCGAAGGCGCGGATGCGCAGGCGCTCGTCGCCGGTGGCGTCCAGGAGCAGGCCGGCCAGGACGGGGGCGGGCGGCCGGGAGGGCAGGGTGCGGGCGGCGTAGCCGACGGCTGCGGCAAGGTCGGCGTGGTCGATCGTGAGCTTCACGAGGGTGTCCCTTCGGGGCGGTGAGGTCGGGGAGCAGCTGCGTGGGTGCCGGGGCGGGGAGCCGCCCGGCGGTGTGCGGGCGGCTCCGCCGGTCGTGGGCGGGTGAAGGGCTCAGGAGTTGGGGGGCGGGTTGCCGGTCTCGTGGGCGTGGATCAGGTCGGTGATGGCGTCCGCGTTCTCGGCGGTGCCGACCCAGGCGCCGGTCTCGGTGAAGACCGGGACGGTGTCCACCTCGGGGTCGAAGACGACGAGGTAGGGGCCGTAGCGGTCGAGAACCATGTCGGCCAGGTGCCGGGCGGGTGCGGGGGCCAGGAGCTCTAGGGAGTCGACGGCGAGGCGCGGGCCGCCCCCGTCGCCGGGGCCGGGCACGGCGAGGTGGCCGCCGATGCGCAGCAGGTCGCCGGGCTGCATCAGGGTGAGCAGGGCGTGGGCGAGGTGCGGGTCGGCGGTGCGGCAGGCGAAGACGGTCTCGTCGGTGGCGTCGTCGGTGGGGGAGGAGATCACCCGGAAGCGGGCGGTCAGACCGTCGTCGCCGGGGACCGGGAGCTCGTCGAGGTAGCCGTCGAGGACCAGGGGTATCGCGGTCATCGGTCAGCCCGCCTTCCGTGCCGGGACGGCCGGGTGGGCGGCGGCGTACGCGTCCAGGACCGACTTGGACGGCAGGCCCCGGTCGGCGACCTGGCGGCCGTTGGCGCGCGCCCAGGTCCGGATCGCGGCGAGCTCGTCCCGGCTGTAGGCGCCGCTGGTGCCGGTGCGGATCGGGGTCGGCGCGGTGGCGGCCGTGGTGGTGCGGGTGCCGGCCTTCACGGCACGCAGCTCCTGCTCCGCCTGCTCCAGGGCCTCGCGGGCCTTGGCGACGCGGGCCTCCGCCTCGCGCTGCGCGGCCTCGCTGTCGCGGCGGGCGGACAGCTCGGTGAGGGCGGCGGTAATGCGGGCGGCGCTCTTGCGGACCGAGGCGGCCGGGTGCCCGGCCGCCCATTCGATCAGCTTCTGGAGGGAGTCGGAGCCCGGGAGCGGGACGACGGGCACGTCGATCACCGGGGCCACGGGGGCGCCGGTGCGGGGCAGGTTGAGGACCTTGTCGGCGATGAGGTCGCTCAGCTCGGCCTCGGTCAGGCCGGTGGCCTCGCGGATGGCCTGCTCGCTGGCGCCGTCGGCGTGCATCGACAGCGCGACGGACTCGTGCGCGGAAAGGGTGCCGGTGGTGGTCGTCATGGTGGCGGGGTCTCCGGTTTCCGGGAGCGGGTGGATGGTGGGCAGTCCGAGGACGTCCAGGAGGAGCGCGAGGTCGGCGTGGTCGCGGGCGTGCCGTACGACGGTCCGCGCGGCGGCGGCGAGCTGGGGCGCCTGGTTGGGGGTCAGGGCCAGCGCTCCGGCCCGGGTGCTGACGGTCAGGTCGGTGAACACGGTCGCCTCCTACGCGGCCTTGAGGCCGGCCTCGAGCCGGGAGCGGTTGAGGCGCTGCTCCTCGGCGGTGAGCTGCGGCAGGAGGCGAAGGGGGCCGTTGAGTTCGCGGTCGAGGTGGACGATGCGGGCCTGGGCCACGGGCAGCGGGGTGTGCCGGGCGGCCTCGGCGCGCTCGCGGCGGGCCTGGTCCCGGGCGGCCAGGACGTCGACCCAATCGGGTCCGAGCCGGTCGGCCAGGCGGCGGCGCAGGGCGCGGCGCTGCGCGGGGGTGGTGCCCGCGAAGACGCCGTCCTGGGTGAGCGTCTTGTTGACCAGCGCCCACCGCAGGCAGGCGGTGACGATCGGGCAGGCGAAGCAGGAACGCCGCGCCTGCTCCAGCCGCCCCCGCGCCGCGTCCTTCGTGTCGCCGCTGAGGTCGCCGGAGGCGAGGTCGAACAGGGCCGGGTCTCGGCGGCAGCGGGTCGGGGCGGAGGTGCGCGGGAAGGGGAAGCGGGGGTCGGGGGCGGGGTCGGTGTGGTGGGTGCGGCTCATGACGCGGACTCCGGGGCGAGCTGGGGGAGCTGGAGACGGACCTGGTCGACGAGGTCCTGCGTCGGCTTCCACGCGCCGAGCTGCCCGCGGACGGCGGGGATCGGCAGCGGGAGCTCGTGGACGTCGGTCAGGACCAGGTGCCAGGCATCGGTCTGGGCCCAGGGGGAGCAGGGCGGGGTGCCAGCCGGGTCCTGGTGGCAGTCGGTCAGGCGGGCGATGCCGATGACGGCGCCGGTGTGCAGGTCGCGACCGCGGATCGCGGTGGCGACCAGCGGGTCACGCAGCGGGGCGCGTTCGGTGGTCTGTCCGGCGTGCAGGAGGAGCCAGCCGCGCCACGGCCAGGGCACGGGCCTGTTCTCGATGTTCTTGCCGGCCAGGACGCAGGTGGCCCAGGGCTGGCGGATCGTGATGCCCCGCACCCAGGTGCCCGGGTCGGCGGGGAGAGTCGAGTCGCTCATGCCGCCCGTCCCCACACGGCTGTGCCCGGACGGCCCAGGCGGCGGCCGTTGAGGGAGGGGACCGTGGCGTGCGCGGCGGTGGCGAGGACCGGACGGCCGCTGTGCTTGCCGTCGTACAGGGCGGCGTCGGCGGCCCGCTGAAGCGCGGACAGGTCCCGGCTGCCGACGGCGGCCGGGGCCGCGGCGCCGACCGAGGCGGCGACGTCGACGGTGCGGCCGTCGTCGAGGACGACGGGGGTGTGCAGCATCCGCACCAGCTGCTCCAGGCGCTGGACGCGGCGAGCGGCGGGGAGGTCCAGGACGAGCGCGAACTCGTCGCCGCCGAGCCGCCCGACGGCCGCGGACGGCCCGGCCCAGGCGGTGAGGCGAGCGCCGAACGCGGCGAGGACGGCGTCGCCGGCCGCGTGCCCGAGCTGGTCGTTGATCGCCTTGAAGTGGTCGGCGTCGACCATGACCACGGTCACGGTGTCGCCGTGGCGGGCCAGGAGGCGGCGGGCGCGGTGGGTGTAGGCGTCGCGGCGCAACAGGCCGGTCAGCGGATCGCGCTTCGTGGCGGCGAGACGCCTGTGCAGGGTGAGCGCGTGAAGGGTCCAGCCGGTGAGCGGGACCGCGAGGGTGGTGATGAGGAGAGCGCGCTGCCCGATCGGGCCCGGAGCGCGCAGGGCGGAGTCCATACTGGGATCTCCCTCTCGTCTCGTACGAGTTGGGTGGCCCGGGGGCAGGCGGACTGGTTTGGACGCCGATGTGCGCCTGTCCCGGGGCGGAGCTACAGCGCGAAGCGGCTGCGGCGGGTGCAGTCGAGCGGGTTGTGCCAGGGGCCGGCCTTCGCGGCCGTCCACTCCATCTGCCAGCCGGGCCGCAGCCCGGACGCTCCCCAGCTGTCCGGCTCCTTGCCGGGGACCTCGAGGCCGGCCTGCCGTGCGGCGAGCGCGGCGTCGTACACCTCATGGGCGCGGCGCAGGGCCGCGGCCGGGGAGTCGGCGACGCCGGTGAAGACGTGCAGCCCCCGCCGGGCCGGATCGGCGGTGTCGTGTATCGGGACGTCGACCTCGTAGACCTCGCGGTTCGGCATGACGCCCGTCTCCTTCCTTGCCTGGTGCGTGAGGGGCCACCGCGCCGCCCCGGCCTCGGTGGCCGGGGCGGCGTGGAAACCCGTCGCGGTCGCGACGGAGCAGGGGGTGTTCCGGCCCGGGGAGTCCGGGCCGGAGCGGTCGCGGGGCGGTCAGTAGCCGCGGTGGTCGTCGACGACGTCGGCCGTCTCGACCATCTGGGCGACCAGGCGGTAGATCTCGCGCGCGGCGGCCCGGGCGGGCTGTCGGTGGATCAGCTGGGCGGCGAACTCGGTCGCCTTCTCGGCGAGCTCGCTGGCCTGGGTCGCGAGGACCTCCTCGGCCGCGGTGTCGCCGGGCTCGGCGGGCAGCTGCGCGAGGAGCTGGTGGACCACGGCGGCCAGGACGGCGCTCGCCTCGGTGAGGTCGCCGGTCGACAGCCAGTCGGCCAGGTCCTCGTGCCCGGTCAGGTCCGGGATGTAGGCGGCGGTCGGCGTGAAGGCGGTGGTGCCCTTCGTCCACGCCTGCAGGATGATCCGACCCTGGTACGGGTCGGCGCCGATCCTGCGGTCGGTGACGGTGTGCAGGAGGGTGACCGCCCGGTCGCCGGGCCGGGTGTCGGGCACCCAGACCCCGCCCAGGCGCTCGATCAGGACGGCGCCGAGGCGCTCCAGCGGGTCGGGCTTCATCGCCGGTCGGTGTCGGTGGTGGTCACTGGGCGCTCCTGGCAGCTGCGGTGGGGGCGTGGTGGTGGGGGCCGGGGTGGCCGATGACTTCTGCGATCTGCCGGGTGGAGAGCAGGTGGCCGGACCGGTCGAGCTGCTGGTGGAGCGCGGTGACCATGGCGTCCGCGCAGCGCAGCCGGGTGACCTCGGCGAGGAGCCAGGCGATGTCGGCCGGGGCGTGGGCGATGAACTCGCCGGCCGGGAGCGGGACGTCGCCGCTGGTGCCGAGGACGGCGACCGGGTGCCCGGTGTGGTCCTCGATCAGACCGGAGTCGCCGGGGCGCTGGCGCCAGGCGGTGTCGGGCAGGGCGGCGAGGCGGGCGCGGATCCCGGGCAGCCGGTCGGCGGCGGGGGCGAGGTGCATGTGGGTGTTCCTCACGCGGTAGAGAGCGGGCCGGGCCCGTGGTGGGAGGCCCGGCCCGGCGAGGGCCGGAAGGAGGGAGGCGGGGCGGGAGCGGAGTGTCCGTCAGGCGCGGTAGACGGGCGGGCGGATGCCGGCCCGCAGTTCGCGGATGATCGAGCAGGGGCCCTTGGTGGCGCAGTACGCGTCGTCGGTGTCCGGCAGAGCGTTGCCCGGCGTGCCCCACATCTCGCGGGCGACCGCGTTGACGGCGCGCAGGATCTCGCCGTTGTTGGGGCGGCAGGCGCTGTTGGTGGTGCCGACGCCGTTCCGGTGGGCGCTGAGGATGTGCTGGCGGGCCTGGCGGGCGGCCCAGCGGCGGCTGCTGGGGCCGGTGTTCTCGTGCACGTCCCCGCCGCTGTGGAAGGTGTCCAGGTGGCAGGCGGTGCAGTGGTAGGTGACCATCTGCTGCGGCTCGCTGTCGGGAAGCCACTTGCCTTCGAACTCGTAGACGATGACCTCGGCACCCCGGACCTGGGTGTGCGCGAAGGCGGTGACGAGGCCGACGCCGTCCGCGATGCCGCCGCGCTGCGCCTGGTTCCAGAAGGTGCGGGGGATGAAGTCGTCCCAGCCCTTGCCGTGGGGCCACTTCGCGTACGTCACGCCCTGCGAGGCGTCGAAGGTCGCGGTGCCGCTGGCGTTGTCGCGCTTGTACTGCTCGATCTGCTCGATCGAGCCGAAGTACGTCGCGCTGAACTCCTCCGACTCCAGGAAAACGAGCCCGTACCCCTCGGGGCGGGTGTCGTGGCCGTTCTCCCGCAGCATCTCGACCATGTCCTCGTAGCCGGGGTTGCCGGGGGTGATGGTGCCGACGAGGGGCAGCCGGTACCGGTCGCAGCTGGTGACGTGGGTCGGGTTGGTGTCGCTGACGTTGTGCGGGGTGCCGTACGTGTTCGTGATCGTGATGCTCATGCGTGAATGTCCTTCCTGGTCAACACCGGGAGCCCGGCGTGGCCGGGTCGCGGCGGGGTGGGGTTGTCCGGCGAGACGGCGGTACGGCTTACGCGTGGACCGCGTCCGCGTACGGCGCCGCCAGGTCCTCGAGGTCGTCGTCCTGGTCGTCCTGGTCGTCGCCGTGGACGGTGCAGACGGTGTCCGTGTCGTTGAGAGCGCCGGTGAGCGCGTCGAGGAGCGTGGTGACCGAGTGGGCGGGGGTCCAGGCCGGGGCGGTGCACTCGTCGTCGACGGGGCAGGCGGTCAGCAGGTCGAAGCCGTAGTCGCCCTCGCCGTCGATGTCCGTGCGCAGGGCGAGCTGGAGGCGGTCGGCGCCGAGGGTGATCTCGGCGACGCGGTCGCCGCCGGCGAGCGTGGAGCCCTCCACCCACCGCCACAGCGGCAGGACCGCGTCGCCGAAGACGCGGCGGACCAGGAGGAGAGGGCCGAGGCCGGGGTTGCCGTCCCAGCCGAGGTCGGCGCGGCGGGCGTCGCTGGCTCGCTGGAGCAGCGGCTCCAGGCGGTGGAGCTGGTCGGCGAAGACGACGTGGTCGAAGCCCTCGCCGCGCAGGCCGGGAAAAGCGGTGACGGCGGCGGTGTGCTGGGCGCGGACGGTGTCGGCGGGCACGGCGCGGTCGGAGGTGCGGGCGGTCTGCCGGATGACGCACAGGGAGACCGGGGTGCCCATGAGGACCGAGACCGTCGGCACGCCGTGGCGGCGAGCGGCCTGCACCAGCCCCGCCCTCACGGCGCGCTCACAATGCGTCGCGTCGACGACGGTTGTCTTCTTGCGGGTCAGCCGGGCTTCCAGGACGGTCCGCAGGGCGGCGACCGCGTCGGCCGTGGCGGCCTGGTCGCCGGCCTCGTCCGAGACCATCGCCCGGAACGCGTCGAGCTCCAGCACCTGGGAGGGGGCCCAGGTGGAGGCGAAGGTCGACTTGCCGGAGCCGGCGGCGCCGATCAGGACGATCAGCGCGGGGTCGGGGATGGTCGTGTCGAGCGGCTGCAGCGTGGCGGTGAAGGTACGGGCCATGAGCGCGAGTTCTCCTGTCGCGAGGGAGGGATGCGAGCGCCGGAAGGCAGAGAGCGAAGGCAGCGGTGAGGAGGGGAAAGGCCGCCGGCCGGTGCGCCCCCCTCCAGGCGTGGGGAGGCGGGGCGCACGCGGAGCGGACCCGGGCGGTTCGGGTCAGTCGCCGACGTCGGTGCGGTACTCCTGCGTCATGTCCCACACGAGCGGGCGCAGGAGGTCGTGGGCGCGGCGCAGGAAGACGTCGCGGTCGGCGCCGGTGGCGCGCAGGGCCTCGTCGAGGTAGGACGAGGCGGTCTCCAGGTCCTCGTGCCCGTTGATGCCCGCCGCCTCGTAGCGCGGGGCGGCGGTGTCGAGCTGGCTGATGAGGGCGGCGAGGTCGGTGGCCGGGGGCTGCTGCGCGACGTAGGCGATGTCGTCGGCGTAGCGGTGGATGAGGGTCTCGGCGGTGAGCACGGTGGCGGTCATCGTCGTCTCCTGCGCGGTGTGCGAGGCCGTTGTGGCGGCCGGGGCCGGGCTGTCCGGTCCTCCGCACCGCCCCGGACTCCGCGCGGGGCGCGGGCCAGGGGCGGCACAGGGAGCCGTCAGACCGTGCTCGGCGCCACCGTGTCGAGGGCCTCGGCCGTCTTGCGGGCGCGCGGGGCGAGGTCGTCGAGGATGTCCCGGACGTTGGTGACGGGGACCGGCGTCGGGTCGTCGGCGGTCAGGAGCGTGTAGCGGGGCTCGGCGATGCCGCGCTCGCTCTCCTCGCGGCTGTAGTGCAGGACCGTGCCGGGGGCGAGGTAGTAGGTGGCCTCGCCGTTGGTGTAGCCGCGCCACCGGCCGGGGTTGCTCAGCAGCTGGTCGCTGAGGTCGATGCGGTAGGCGGCCTGGGCGGCGCGGCGTGCGGCGTCGTCCTCGGCGGCCGCGGTGACCTGGTCGAGCGCCTCGCTCAGGCCGCCCGGTACGGCGACGCCGCGGGCCTCGGCCGCGCGGGTCTGGGCGGCGACCCGCATGTCGGCGACGTCGGCCTGGGCGAAGCGGCGGCGCAGCGGGGCGAGCAGCGCGTCGGCGACCGTGGTGAAGAGGAAGGTGCCGCCGAGCGCGACGGCGCCTGTGGCGGCCAGGCGCAGGTCGGCGTTGAGGGTGGCCGGGTAGTAGGTGTAGCCGACTACGGCACCGCTGACGGCACCGGCCAGCATGGTGACCATGTCGGTGCCGTCGAGCAGGGCCTGGATGGAGCGGCGTACGGATGCGCGCACAGCGGGTTCTCCTTCGGGAGGGGAAAGGCGGCCCGCCAGGCAGCGGGCCGGTTCGGAGCGGGTCAGGAGCGCGGTTCGTCGTGCCCGGCCGGGCGGCGCGGGAGGGGGTGGGTGCGGCTGGTCACCGGGTCTTCGCGCCGGTGGCGGCGACCAGGGCGGCGACCGTCTCCCAGCCGTGGTGCCAGGCGCTGTCGAGGTGGAAGGCCCCGTTCATGCCGAAGTCGGCCAGCCGGTAGAAGCCGCCCTTTCCGGTGGCGGTGGCGAGCTTCTCCAGCAGGCCCTCGCCCGGGACACGTCGGTCTGCGGCGTAGTGGGTGCCGAACGAGATGGCGAGGGCGGTCGCGGCGGCGGCCGGGTGGACCTTGATGCCTAGCGCGCGGGCGCCGAGCCCGGCGACGATCGCCTGCGTGGCCACGTAGGTCAGGCAGTGCTCCAGGCACGCCTTACGGCCGTCGGCCGTGCCGTGGACCGTCTTCTTCTCGGTAACCGGGTCCTCGTAGGTGACCGGGTGGTCGTCGGACGCGCCCTTCACCCGGGCGCAGAAGTCGTTCTGCACCCAGAAGTCCCCGATCGCGCTCCCGGCACGGGTCAGTCCGAGCAGGGCGGCGAAGACGGCGGGACGGTGAGCCTGCATGAGGTGGTCCTCTCGGGTCAGGCGGCCAGCAGGTGCGGGGCCGGGGGAGCGGTGTAGGAGGCGGGGTCGGCGGGCGTGCCGTCGTAGCACTCCAGGCACGAGCCCAAGGTCTTCAGAGGGATGCAGTGGAAGTAGCGCCTGCGGCAGGTGCCGCAGGTCTGGCGGGCGGCCATCGCGGCGTCGAGCGCCGCTTCCTTGGCGAGGGTCATCGGGAACTTGGGCCTCGCCAGGTCGATCCGGTACAGCCACGCGAACCGCCGGCCGCCGCGGCACTCGATGCGGGCGACGGGCTCCTGGCCGCCGGGGCGCAGGCCCATCTCCCGCAGCTGGCGGCGGGTGGCGAGCCCGGGGCCGGCCTGGCGCCACCGGAAGACCGGGAGCGAGCCGTCGCCGGGGTCGTGCGGGTCGACGTCGACCAGGTCCTCGTCGGTGTCGTGGGCGTGCACGGGTGCCTCCCCCGGAGTGAGTGGATGGTCTCGCTCGGTGCACCACCACCATGCTGTAAAGGGGTTTACTGTGTCAACGGGTTAACGAACGAAAGACGTTGACAGGCTGGTGGGATGGCTTAATCCTCGTAGGCATGACGAATTCGGAAACCTCCGCGCACGTCGGCGTCACGGAGATCGGGGAGATGCTGGGCGTCAGCCGCCAGCGGGCGAACGCCCTCGTGGCCAGGCCGGACTTCCCGCCGTTCCTCGCGCGGACGAAGGCGGGCCGGGTGTGGGAGCGGGCGGCCGTCGAGGAGTGGGAGAAGGGCTGGGACCGTACGAACGTCGGCGGCCGGCCTCCCAGATCCGCCCCACAGCAGTAGCAGCACAACGACCGGCCTCGAGCTGGGAGCGCGCCGCACGGATCATCCGCGCGGCGCGCTTCTGCGTGAAACCGGACCGGACGTCACCGGCTCCAGGCGCCGGGGAGCCGGGCGGGATGCCGCGGGTAGCGGGGGCCGGGGCGCTGCGGACGGGGCCGTCCGATCCGGCGGCGCGGGCGGGGGATGAGCACGGATGTCCTCCAACGGGATGGGTGGCGGGCAGTGCTGGGCTCCGTCAACAGAGCAGGGGGAGAGGGCGGGTAGCCGGTCGGCCTGCCCGGTCACCGGGACCGGCCGCCACCGAAGAACGGGGCGGTCCGGTGCCGGTGGCCAGGCGGGGCGGTCGGAGCCGGGGTCAGAGGGCGGCGGAGACGGCGAGGGCGATGAGGGCGGCCGACCCGCCGATCAGGAGGGCGGATCCGGCACTGGCCCACCAGTAGTGGCCCATCGTCTTCTCGTCGCGCAGGTCGCTGAGGCCGTCGGCGATGCGGGCGTGGAGAACGGCGAGCGGGGACAGGGCGGCGTACCAGCGGCCCAGGCGGTCTATCTCGCCGGCGAGCTCGTCGTCGGGGAAGTGGCCGCCGTGGACGGCCTGGCGGTGGGCGCCGGCTTCGGCGTCCAGGTCGTCAAGGGCGAGGACGACGGGGCTGGTCGTGCGGCAGAGGGTGCAGCGGTAGCGGTAACGGCGCACGGTGGTCGGACTCCCGAGAGGGTGATGGGTTCGGGCAGGGAACGGCGACGCCCCGCCCGGAAGGGATCCGGGCGGGGCGTGATGCCGAGCTATGTGGTCTGCCTCCGCGTCAGGGCGGAGGAGACGGTCAGGTGTTGATCTGCCTGCGGACGTCGGCGACGGCGCGGAGGATCTCGGTGGCCATGTCGGCGATCGCCTGGAGCTGCCTGTCGATGTCGGCCGGGTCCGAGCCGGTGAACGAGAACGACCGGCCGTCGTCGCTTCCCGGCTGAGGACCGGTGAACGAGAACGACCGGCCGTCGTCTCGGTCCGACTCGGGGTTGGTGAACGAGAACGACACGGCAGCTCCTCCAGCGTGCGTCAGATGTTCATGTGCTGGGCCCGCCGGATGGCGGCCTCCCACACGCTACGCACCTGCGCTCCGCTGTGGGAGTCGTTCCAGGCGGGGATGGCCTCCCACTTCTTGCCGTGCTGGCGGCGGGCCTCGTCCAGGAGGAGGTTCCCGGCGTCGCGGTAGGCGGCGTTGCGGGAGCCGGCCGCGGCGCGCAGGGCGCCGATGGAGCAGCGGGCGCCCTCGGTGTTGATGAGGCTGTACCTGGTCCAGCCGTGGGTGTCGAGGAAGCTGAGCGCGTCGGTGAGGGTCTTCTCCACCGGACCGGTCAGGCGCACCGGAGCGGTGGCGGTGAGGGGAACCTGCGTGGGAGCCGCGAGAGCCGCGGGCCGCGCCGGTGCCGGGGTGGGGTCGGGGTCGAGGAGCTGGAACGCGGCCGCGTACAGGTCCTGGTCGACGGGGGTGAAGTCGGTACTGCTGTCGGTTCGGGTGTTCATGCTGCCCTCCACAGGCCGTTCTCGTTGGTGACCTCGCCCCGCTTCTTCAGCTCGGACAACCGCGGCTTCACGTTCTTCGCGGAGGTCTCCAGCTTTCGGGCGATGGTTTCGGCGGTCATGGGGATGGAGTGCTCCTGGAGGAGCTCGAGGATGCGCGGCTTGATCAGCTTCTGCCCGTCGGAGGCTGCCGGTGCCCCGCCCGGCCGGGCGGGCCCGGGGACGGCGTGGAGACCGGCGGGGTTGTGGTGGGCCGCCAGCTCCTGCGAGGAGGGGGCGCCCTCGGCCGCGGCAAGGAGGTCGGCGAGGCTGCCGATGAGGTTCTTGCCGCGCTTGTCGACCATCGGCGTCTGGGCGACCGCGTCGCGCTCGCGCCAGGCGTCGCAGTCCTCGATCCCGACCGGCGGCTCGCCTCCGGCGAGGGAGACGGGCGGTACGTCCAGGTGCAGGGAGCGGAACTGCACGGCCTGGCTGCCGGGCGTGAGCAAGTAGCCCAGACCGAAGGTGCCGTCCTCGGGAGCGGCGGCGGCCTCGGTCGCCAGCCCGGACATGTCGCGGTCGGCGACCTTGGCGTACTGGCCCGGCCACTGCGAGGGGATCATCGACAGGTCGATGCCCTCCGCGCCCTCCACCGCGTTCGCGCCGACCAGGGAGCCCTGCCCCTTGGCGCAGCGCAGGAACACGGCGCCACCGCCGATGAGCAACTGGCTGCGGATGACCGTGCTGTTGCCGAGGTCTTCGGCGAGCGGGGTCTGGGTGGCAAGGACGACGCCGATGCCCCGCTTGAGGGACCGGCGGGTCAGCTGCTCCACGATCGCCTTCGCCTCCGCGTGGTACGGGGAGGAGGCCGACAGCAGCATGTGGGCCTCGTCGATGACGACCAGGACCAGCGGGTCGGTGAAGGGGAACGCGGGGGAGCGGTAGCGGGCCTCGCGGTCGAGCATCATCGCGTAGGCCAGGCGCAGCGCGCCCATCGCCTCGTCCAGGCCGTCCCCGAGGTAGGCCGAGAGTGAGGCGCCGGCGATGGTCCCGGCCTGCGGGGAGGCGAGGATCACCGCGATGCCGGAGCGGTGGGCGGAGAGCAGGATCTGCTCCAGCAGCCCCGACTTGCCCGACCGCGATCCGCCGACGAGGTAGAGGTGGCGGGCGCCGGAGCCGGGCTGCGCGAGCGGCAGGAGCGCGGCCCGGCCGTCGACGTAGGTCCCGGCGCGGACGTAGCCGCGCGAGTCCATCGACAGCTCGTCCAGGACCGAGGAGAGCATCGTGCCGTGCATCAGCGCGTGCTCCCGCATCACCCGGATCCCCATCTGCGACGGCTTGTCGCCGGGGGCCAGAGCGATCTGGATCGTCTCCAGGTCGAGGTTGCCCGCGAGGTCCTGCAGGTTGACGGTGCCGATCGCCCTGCGGTCGCGGGTGGCGATCCCTTCCCAGTCCAGCGGCCCGTCGTAGCGGGTGACGGTCAGGGTGGTGCCGGGCATCGCACCCTCCGGCACGCCGACGTACGCCGCCCACAGCTCCTCGGGAGTCGTGGGAGTACCGGCCGCGATCTGCGGCTGCGCCGCCGGCGCCGTCAGCTGCACGGTGACCGGCAGGGCGTTGGGCGCGTAGTGCTTGGGGTCGCCCAGCTCGATCTGGGAGATGGGGACATGGTAGACGGAGGCGATGTCGGCTTCCCGGACCCGCACCTGCTGCCCGGGGGGCAGGGTGATGATCCCGGTGAACACCACGTGGCTGCCGTCGACCTGGAGGACGAGCTGCTCCAGGGCGGCACCGGGCTGGATGAGCTTGCGGCCCTCGGTCTGGGTGGGCCCGGAGATGTACTCCGCCCAAAAGGCGGCGATCACCTGCTCCTGTGACGTCAGCCCCGTCCCCGTGCCCGCGCTCTTGGTGATGGTCGCGGGCGTGAGCGCGGCGGCCGGGGTGTGGCCGACCAGGTTGCGGTGGTGCGCGAGGGCGGCCGCCCCGGCCGGGACCGCGAGCCCGAGAGCGATCAGCGGGTTCATGCCGCTGGCGAGGACCTCGTGGGCGGCGATGCCGCAGCCGGTGGTCGTGAGCCCGCACGCGATCAGGGATCGCAGAACGGGAGCGGAGACGCCAACGGCCCACGCTCCCGCTCCGGCCGCGGCGGCGGCGAGGGCGGACCAGGGGCCGGCGCCGAGAGGCACCACCGCGAGCGCGGCGGGTGCGTACTGAACGAACTGAGCTCGGGTCGGCCCCATGATCCTTCGGTCTCCTTAACTCTGGGCGTAGAAGCCGGCTTCGGCCATGTCGACGGGGGAGGTGGCGACGGCGTCGGCGATGCCGCCGTGGTCGTTCTCGGTGGTGGTCTTCGCGTCGTCGGCAGCCGCGGAGGCGCTGTCGGCGGCGGAGGTGTAGGCGCCGGCCGCGTCCTTGACGCCGGTCATGGTCAGCGCGGCGTCGGCGAACTCGCTGGTGGTCTGGTCGTCGACGGCCAGCGCCTTCATCGTCTCGGAGGCGTCCAGCATCTGTTCGGCGGCGTCGTCGACGTCGGCGGCGAGCTTGTTGACGGTCTGGGCGTGGGCGTGGACCTTGTGGGTGAGCCAGGCCAGCTTGGTGCGCAAGGCCGCGTAGTTCGCGGCGTCCTTCAGGGTCTCGGTGGCGCTCATGCGGGGCTGCTCCTCTTCTATCGGGCGTTGTAGAAGTCGCGCTCGGCGGGCTTGGTCAGGGGGCTGTCGGCGACGGCCCGGAAGATTCCGCCGTGCCGGGCCTCGGCGTTCGCGGACGCGGTGCGGCACGCCTCCTCGCCGCCCTGGATCTTGTCGTGAACGTCCTTGGCGGCGGCGGCCTGGAGGTCGAGCTGCTCCTTGAGGAACTCGCACTTGGCGATGAGGTTCGCGCCGACGCCCTTCGCGGTGATGTCGGCGATGAGCGTGTCGCAGTCCGTGGCCAGCTCCAGGGCCTCGTCCATGAGCTCCAGGGCGGTGTCGGTGCTGGCCTGGCACAGGGTGGCCGAGCCGTCGGCGAGGTCGATGACCTGGGTGAGGGTCATGACCTCGCCGCCGCTGTAGGTGCGGGACTTGCCCGCGGCGGTCGTGACGTGGATGCCCTTGTCGTCGACGGTCGCGGAGTGCGGGGTGGGCGGGTTGGGCTGCATCGCGGGGTCCTTCCGGATGTGGTCGGGCAGTTTGACGGTGCGGGGCCGCGGGATGGTGCCGGCCGGAGGGACCGCGGAGCCCGGCGGCACCGTCACCGGCGGGGTCGTCGTCGAGGACGAGGACCCCGCTGGCGGAGTCGTCGTGGAGGAGGTCCCCGTCGGCGGCGTCGTCGAGGACGAGGCCCCCGTCGGCGGCGTCGTCGTCGAAGAGGTCCCCGTCGGCGGGGTCGTCGTGGAGGAGGATCCCGGCGGCGTCGGGGTCGTCGAGGACGAGGTCCCTGCTGGCGGAGTCGTCGTGGAGGAAGTCCCCGTCGGCGGCGTCGTCGAGGAGGACCCTGCTGGCGGCGTCGTCGAGGAGGACCCCGTCGGCGGGGTGGCCGTAGAAGCCTTTCCGGAGGTGGAAACGGAAGGCTTCCCGGTCGGCTTTTTGAGATAGGCCGAGCGCCATCCGTCGCGCAGGCCACCGGCCATATGAGCGCCCGCCAGCAGGCCGTAATGCGTTTTCGCCGCGATGTTGTACGGCGTGTTTCGGAATGTGTCCGGCGTCCGGGACGGATTCCATTTCTCTTTTGTTTTAGCGGGGGGCTTCTTGATTCCCGCCTGTTCGTATTTCCCGTGCGTCTTCTCCACGCCGAACACGTAGCTGATGGCGAGGAGCAAGAGGAGTTCCATTGCCCTCCCTTCTGTGACTCTGTGTGGTCTCCGGTGGTTACCGGTTACCGGTTACAGGCCCCTGAGACCCCGGATCGGGTCGCCCGCGGGGCGATTCCGGGGGCGTTCGGGGGCTGTAACCGGTAACCGGTAACCACGCTTGGTCACTCAGTGCGACGACGAGCCGATGTTGTTCACGGTCGTGTTCGCCGTGTTGAACACCGACTCCAGCGTGCCGCGGATCGACTCGCTGAACGGCGTGTACGGCAGGAAGATCCCGGAGACGATCAGCATGATGCAGATCACCATCTGCTTTCCCTTGGTCTTCTTGAAGGTGAAGAACAGGGCCCAGCAGAACAGGGCGAGGGCGAAGAACTGAAGCGTCATGTCACGCACCCTTCTCGAAGGTGAATCCCTTGTCGTTCATGGGGGTTACCGCGCCCGAACCGGAGGGCACGGAGAGCTTCTTGTAGGCGATGAATCCGCCGCCTCCGACGAGCGCCACCCACAGCCACGGGCTGGAGGTGATGCCGCTGTCGGAGCTGGCGCCGGCGGGCTGCTGGGCCTTGGTGGACGTGCTGCTGAAGACCGGTGCGTTGCACTCGGGGATCCTGGAGACCTCGTACGAGGACGCCTTGGCGACCGCCGCCGCGCGGCCCTTCATGCACTCGCGGTAGACGGTCAGCTCCCGCTCGTACGCGGCCTTGGCCGCGGCCTCCTCGGTCTCGGCCCGCTGCTTGTCGGCCTCCGCCGCGACCAGGGCGTTCGCGGCGTCCTCCTTGGCGCGCGCACGCTCCTGAGCGGCCTGGTCGGCCTGCACGTTGGTGACGGCGATGACCGTGCCGCACACGGCGACGACGGCGATCGTGCCGCACACGGCGAGCGCCGCGGTGTTGCGGCGCATCCCGTCGACCGCAGCGGAGAAACGCGAGGTCGCGGGCTTCTCCGGCTTCTCCGGGGTCTCGGGCGTCGGGGGGTTCGGGGGCGTCTGGGGGTCCATGAGCTTGAACTCCTTGTCCCAGTCGATGCCGGACATGGCTGCTGCTCCTTCTCGGTTGTGGTTCGAGCCCGTCCAGGCATGCCGGAAGCGGGGTCTGATCAGGGGAAACGTGCTGTACTGGGGGTGGCTGCTTCCGGCAGTCGCAGCGAGGGCCAGCCCGATTAGCGCGGGCTGGCCCTCACTGGTGTGTGCCGGACGGATGGGTCAGGGGCGGTAGCCGCCGGCGAGCAGCTCGGCCGCCTCCTGGCGGTACTCCGAGGCCGTGCCGGGCGAGGTGACCGCCAGCTCGTTCTGGATGTGGGAGAGCGGCAGCCGGTCGGCGTCGCCACCGGCCGCCAGGATCATCCGGGCGACCTTGCGGACCGCCCGCTCGCGCGGCTTGAGCTTCGCCGCGTCCTCGGCTTCGACAGCGCGCCGCTCGATTTCGGCTGCGGCCCGCCGCGTTTCGGCAGCGGCCCGCTCGGCTTCGGCAGCCTCCTTCCGGGAGCGTGCAGCGTCGGCGAGAGCCGCCTCCCGGAGGCGGTCCTCCTCCGCCTTCTTGCGGTCGGCTTCGGCAGCGGCGCGCCGCGTTTCGGCAGCGGCCTTCTCCGTTTCGGCAGCGACCCGGTCCGCTTCGGCAGCGGCCTTGCGGGCCTCGGCGATGGCCTGGGTCTCGATGGCCTGTGCCTCCGCCGCGGCGACCTGGTCGGCCTCGGCGGCTTCCTTCCGCTTCTGCGCTGCCTGGCGCTCCAGCTCGGCCGCGTCCAGGTCGGCGGCGGCCGCCGCCTTGCGCGCCTGGGCGATCCGCTCGGTCTCGATCGCGCCGGCCTCGGCCGCCGCGACCTTGTCCGCCTCGGCCGCCGCCCTGCGCTGCTCGGCGGCCTGGCGCTCGAGGCCGGCCTTCTCCAGGTCCGCTGCGGCCGCCGCCTTGCGCTCCTCGGCCGCCTTGCGCTCCGCCTCGGCCTCACGGGCGCGGGCTTCGGCGACCACGGCGTTGTCGAGGGCCTGCTGCTCCAGCTCAGCGGCCCGCTCTGCGGCGCTGACCTGGGCTCGGGCGTGGGCTCGGGCCTGGCCGGTCTGGCCGTCGACCTCCGCCTGGACCAGCTCGACCTTGCCCTTGGCGCGCAGCCGCTCGGCTTCGGACTCCGCCTTGGCGACCTCGCTGCGGGTCTCCGCGTCCAGGCGCCGACGCTCGGCGTCCTCCTTCCGCTCCTGGGCTGCCTGTTCCTGCTCGTCGGGCATGGCCAGGGCCTGGGCGACGGTGTAGCCGTAGGGCGCCATCTTCATCGGCAGGAGCTCGTCCTCGGTGGCCTGGGAGATGTCGCCCTCGTACTTGCGCTTGAGCCACTGCTCGTAGGCGATGAGTTCCTGGTCGCGGCGGATCATCTCCGGGTAGGAGGTGACGCCCCACAGCCGCATCCGGCGGAAGATGCGGGACGTCGCCACGGGGGCGAGGATCCACCGCAGCCACGGGATCGAGTCGCGTTCGGCCTGGTCAGGGCGGACGACGCGGTCGATCGCGGTGCGGCCCAGCTCCACCACCATGATGAAGAGGACCGGGACGACGCCGTGGGCGCCGGCGGCGACGTAGTCCAGCAGCTCCCACGCCCGGTTCCGAGGAGCTCCGGACGCGGCGTTGAGGACGACGGTGGCGGCTGTCAGCAGCCACACCGGGTAGCGGATCCAGTTGATGGGGCGCTTGAGCCAGGCCATCAGCAGGTCGACCGCGATCATGACCATGATGCCGACGTCGACGCCGACCGCGAACAGCTGGCCCTTGCCCAGCGAGCCGAAGCGCAGCTCCTCGTGGGCGAACTGGGCGACGTGCTCGAAGCTGAGGTACAGGCCGATGCCCGCGAGGGCGAGCGCGAACACGACGATCGCGCCGGCCGTCCACTTCTGGGTACCGGTCAGCTTCCCCGGGGAGGTGCTCGTTCCGGTTCCGCTTTCCGTCTCCGAAACGAACTCCGCCGTCTCCGAAACGACGTCGGTCGTCCGCGAAACCGGCGTGGACGTTCCCGAAACGGCGGCCGGTGAAGCCGTGTCGGGGTCGGGCTCAGCCGCGGTTCGCGGCCAGTCGGTGATCGTCATGGGGGCCTCCGGGAGGGGTCGTTCAGGGTGTGCGCGAAACGGCGGGGGCTGCTCCCGAAACGCGGTGAGGCGTTGCCGAAGCGGCCGGTTGTGCGGATGGTTGCTGGCGAACTGGACACCGGCTCTACCCGCTCCGCGCGCAGGAAAAGGCCGGCGGTCCGGGGGGCGGGCGGGCGTGCTCGCGAAGCGGCGAGGGGCGGGCTCGAAACTGGGATCGGCTCCCGCCGGGCGGGCGCGAAGTCAGCGTCAGCGCTCGGGGAACTGCGCGCCGTGTCCCCGAAGGTCGGTGGTGCGGTCCGGGCTGTCCGGCTCCCCTCGCTCCGCCCGTACCGGCACACAGGCCGGGACGGGCGGAGGAGGCAACCGCCAGGCGGAGAGAGGTCACTTGACGCCGACGAAGCGGAACGCGGCGAAGGCGGTACCGCGCGGGTCGGCGGTGGCCTGGACGATGCGGTCGGCCTCGGCGGTGTCGCCGCGGTTGACGGCGTCGGCCGCCGCCCGGGCCGCGGCCCAGTCGACGCCCGCCGTCGGCGTCACGGTCGCGGCGGGGCGGTGGAGCCGGGCGCGCAGCGTGCGCCAGGCCCGGCGGAGCGGGCGCCGGCGTCGGGCCCGGGTCACGCGGGCGGCGGCGTCGCGGTGCCCGAGCTGGTGGAGGATCTGCTCGGAGTCGTAGTCGGCGGCGGTCCAGCCGTCGCGGCGGATGGTGCGCATGGCGCCTCCTGAGATGGACGTCGAACCGGGCCGGTGCCCGGATCCGGGGATGCGAAGGGCCGGCCGTCCGTGGTGCGGGCGGCCGACCTGGTCGAAGAGCGTGCGACGGGAGCGAAGTTGGGTTCGCGTCCTGCAGGGCGGGCTGCTCAGCCGTGTAGGCGCCGGCCGAAGTCGTGCTGCTCGTTGGTCCGGCGGAGGTCGTCCTCCAGGCGCCTCTGGTCCTCGCTCATGCCGCCACCCCGTTCTGCGCGCTCCGGGCGCGGTTGCGGGCGGCGCGGCGCTTCATCGCCCGCCGCTCGTCCTCGGACAGCCCGCCCCAGACGCCCTCGTCCTGTCCGGACTCCAGCGCCCACTGCAGGCACGCCTCCATGACCGGGCAGCGGCGGCAGACGGCCTTGGCTTCCTCGATCTGCAGCAGGGCCGGGCCGGTGTTGCCGATGGGGAAGAAGAGCTCGGGGTCCTCCTCGCGGCAGACCGCGTTGTGGCGCCAGTCCATCGCGGTCACCGCCCCTGTCCGACGAGGGCCATGTCGGCGAGCGTGCGGCTGGCGTCGGCCGCGCGGCGGTCGCCGTCGATGACGAGGTGGCGGACGATCTGGTGGAACGCGGTGAGGTCGTCGGGCTCGTAGCCCTTCTTGTTGTCCTCGCGCTCGATGTCGTCGATGATCCCGGCACTCGGCCGGGGCACCGCACGTGTCATGCTGATCTGCATCAGGTCCTCCGAGTCAGGTCCTGGACAGGCCCCGGGGGCGCAATCCCCGGGGCCGTCGTCGTGTTGGCGGGTCGTACGACCGGCCACGACCAGCGGCCATCCCCTTGGTGCAGGAGGGGGTGGCCGGTGATCGTGGGCGTCCGTCCGGCGTGCTAGCTGGCCAGGCGCCTCATCTGCTCGATGAGCACCTTCGAGTCGGTCTTGCCGCTGCGCGTGGTCCCACCGAGGAAGGCGTGCAGGCGTTCAGAGCGGATCGTCCGGCGCAGGCGGCTGGCGTGGGGGAGGAGGACGTCGACCAGGCGCTCGCGGACGCGGGCGGTGATGGTCGGGTCGGCGGCGAGGATGTCGCGGCCGGCGTCCACGCGGGCGGTGATCTCGGCGCCGTGCGCGAGGGCGAGCTCCTGGCGGCGGTCGGGCGGGACGGTCAGGACCGCGGCCGCGTACCTGCGCATCTCCCTGGCGGTGCCCGCGGGCTCGTGCATCTCCAGCGGCGTACCGAAGGCGATGTCGAGGTCGGCGTCGAAGTCGGCGGAGAGCGGGACGTCGAGCTCGTCCAGGAGCGCGAGCGTCTCGGCGTCGAACACCTCGCCGGTGCTGGGCTGGTGGGACGTCAGGGTCAGGGTGGCGGGCATCAGGACCTCCAGGTGGCGGCGTGTCAGGCGGGACGGGAGCAGAAGGCCCCGACCTCGTCCCCCCGCGCGGAGCGGGAGCCGAGGCCGGGGCCATGGGCGGTTGTACGGATCAGGCCGCGAGCGCGGACCTGTTGCAGCGGGCGGTGTACGCGGCGGCGGTCTCGCCCAGGGCCGGGGCGGGCAGCGCGGCCCTGACCTTGGCCACCAGCGCGGTGTGCTCGGGCTGGTCCGCCGGGGTCAGGGGGCGGCGCCAGATGGTGGCCAGGTGCGTGTAGGCGGCGCGGGCGAGGTGCTCGTCGAGGACGTCGCTCGCGGAGCGGTCCTGGGCGGCGTCGGCCAGGGCGCGAAGGGTGCCGGTGGCCAGGGCGCGGACGGAGCGGCGGTCCCCGGCGGTCTGGGGGATCAGGGCCGGCGGGGCGCCGGCGGGGCCGTCGACGGCCCGGCCGCGGGTGGTGGGGATCGCGTCGGCGGGGACCGCCCGGGCGGCGTCGGCCTGGCGGGCGGCCGGCACCGCGCGCTCCCACTGGGCTCGCCGGTCGGCGGGGCGCTCCTGGGGCCGGGCGACCTTGAGGGTCTGGACGGTGGCGCGGCGGTGACGGGTGACGTCGACGGCGAGACGCTCCTCGCGCGCCCACTCCCGGTACTGGCGGCGCCAGGCGTAGTCGGTGATGTCCACGTCGACGAGCCGGTTGCTGGAGGAGCAGCGGATCGCGTCGGCGACGCCGGCCCGGCCGGTGTGGTGCGGGACGAGCTTGAGGAGGTAGGTGCCGCGGTGGGGGGTGACGGCCACCCAGGTGTCGCAGTCCGGGCACACCAGCGAGATGCGGCGGGTCTGCGTGGTTTCCACGGTCCGCATGTCGATGTGTCCGGGCGACAGGGTGGAGAGGACGATCGCGTCGAGGGGGCTGACGCGGGAGGTACGGGTGCGGCCCTTGCGCTTGGCGGCCTTGGGCACGGTGAGCTCAGGCATGGCGACTCCTCGGCAGGAAGAGGGGGAGGGGGTGCGCGGGGCGGATGCTCTCTCCACCCACCAGGCCCACGAGCCAACGGCCCGCGTCCCGGCGGATAGACAGCGCATCAGCGCTGAGGTCGTACAAGCAGTCCTGCCGGCCGGGGGGTTTGATCGTGCTACCGCCTCCGACCACCTGCCCGACTCCGGAGAGACGGACCGCAGAAACTGCGGTGGTGCAAGTGCAATGTGAGGTGTTGCCTACCGGCTGTCACCTCGCATTCCTAAGGTTCCCTATGGTCTCCTAAGCTGTCAAGCGGTACGGTAAGGAAACCTAAGATCTGAAGCGACGAGCCACCGAGGAGGCAGACGTGGGCCGGGCCGATAACAGACCGCCGTACGCACGGATCGCAGGTCACTATCGAGATCTGATCGAGTCCGGCGCGCTGGTCGCCGGCACACTCCTGCCGAGCATCAAGAGCCTGTCGGAGGAGTGGTCCGTCAGCACAGCCACGGTCGAGAAGGCCCTGCGCGTCCTCAAGGAGGAACGCCTGGTTGCCGGGATTCACGGCATTGGCACGGAAGTGCTCGGCACGCAGGTGTCCCTCTCCTCCGGAGCAGAACGACACGACCGCAGCAGCAGGACCCAGTCGTCCTGGGGCGTCGGGGAGAAGTCCTCCGGTCATACGGCTGGTGTGGTGTCGGCCCCAGTTGACGTCGCCGAGGTCATGGGGATCGCGCCTGGTGCCGACGTGATTCGCCGGAGTCGCGTTTACCGTGATGCGCACGGAATCGTCTCCCACTCGACCTCGTGGATCCCGGTCAGGTTCGCCGTAGAGATCCCGGACCTGGCCCGCAGCGAGCGCCTCAAAGGAGGCATCTCGCTGGACCTAATCGCTCGGGTGACAGGGCGGCACGCCGTACGCCGCGTAGACGAGGAGACCGCTCGCATCGCCACAACGCACGACCTCGAGCTCCTGGAGCTGGAGGCCGGCACCGTGGCAGCCATCCTGGTGTTGACGGCACGGTTCCTTGACTCGAATGGCGAGCTGCTGGAGTACGGCGTGGACCTGGGCGCCCCCGGCCGCACCCGGCGAACCACGTCCGAGGTTCTGCGATGACCGGGCGCAACACCGGCCGCCCGGTTCGCACGCCTCGCGCGATCCTCATGTCGGGCCTGCAGGGCGCGGGCAAAACGACCCTCGCCCTCGCTCTGGAGAAGGCCGGCTTCCGGCGTCTCTGCCCCGACGAGGAGATGTTCCGCCGCTACGGCCACTACGGCCGCGACTTCCCCCGCGGGCAGTTCAGGATCAGAGAGGCACCCGTACTCAAGGACATCGCCCTTGAGCTCGAAGAGCTCCTGGCGGCCGGACACGACGCCGTGGTCGACCACGGCTTCTGGACTCCGGAGGAGCGGGCCCAGTGGGCAGCGACTGTGGTGAAGGCGGGCGGTGAACCCATCCTGATCTACCTGCCGCTCCCGCACGAGGTGCGCTGGGACCGGATCCGGAAGCGCAACGAGCAATCGCTGATCGACGCGAACTCCATCGAGTTCAGCGAGGAGGACCTCCTTCGGCATGCGGGACGCTTCTCCCCGCCGACCGATGACGAGCCGCACCTTGTGTACGACGGCAATCCGGACAGCGTCCTCGCCCTGCTCCGCCGCGCGCAGCAGCCGGATGCGGATCGAACCGTAGAACATTGAGCCTCCCGAGTCGGCGGACCGTTCGTTTCGGTTCTAGGTCCGCCACACTCGGGAGTTCCAGATCTGACATGTGGCCGGATCATCTGGCCACATAGGCCACGAGGTTGGGGGCGGGATGGCACAGAAGCCGAGGGAGCTGACGCCCTGGGTGTCGCCCTTGCACAACTGGGGATACCAGCTGCGGGAGCTGCGGACCTCGCGGGGACTGAGCCTTCGCGAGCTCGGCAAGATCACTCGTATCGACCACAGCCACCTGGGACGATTCGAGCGAGCGGAGCGAACGTCCGACCGGTCGCAGGCGGTGGTCCTGGACGACAAGCTGGGTGCCAGCGGCATGCTGCTCCGCCTGTGGGAGCGGATCGGTGACGAGCGTGGCCATGTGGCCAATCCCCCGGCCCATGTGGCCAGATCATCGGTGGACCTGGCTTTTGCCGTGGCTGACCAGGCAGCGTCAGACGGTGAGGGGACCTCTGTCCCGTGTCGTCTAGCTGATGGGTCGGTGGTTTGGGTGGCTCTGAATCGGCGTGCGCTGCTGCGCACGGGGATGGGGCTCGGGGCTGCGGCCGCGGTCGGCGTGGGTTCGCCGGCCTTCGCGGACTCCGGTGCCGTTCCCGGTCTGGTCCGCAAGGCCCGGGCCGCGTACGCGTACGGCTCAACGCCAGTGGAACACCTGCGTCGCACCCGCCGCCTGCTGATCGACAACGACAACCTGCTCGGGCCACGGCACGCCGTCGCCGCAGTGCGCGACCACATCCAGGTCATCCAGGAGCTGCGCCGGGACGCGAAGGGCGCCGACCGACGCGACCTGATGGAGCTCCAGACGCAGTACGGCGAGTTCCTGTCCTGGCTCTATCAGGACCTGGGCAACCCGCAGGCGGCGTCGTACTGGCTGGACCGGGCCATGCAGTGGTCCCACACCGTCGGCGACAACGACCTGACCACGTACGTCATGGCCCGCAAGGCCCAGCTGGCCGGCGACACGGCCGACCTGGTCGACGTGGTCGACCTCGCCGAAGCCGCCCAGCGCATGGCCCGTCCGCGCAGCCGCCTCGCCGCCGTCGCGCGCACCTACGAGGCGTACGGACACGCACTGCGTGGTGACTCCGACGAGAGCGAGCGGGCGATCGACGACGTCCGCAACGCCCTCGATGGCGCCGCCGCCGACCCCACCCCGTGGGGCGTGTGGCTGAACGCCTCGTACGTGGAGGTCCACCGGGCCCAGGGCCTCGAGGCCCTCGGCAAGCACGACCAGGCCGCGGACGCATTCGGCGCCGCGATCCGGCTGATGCCGGACGGCTACCACCGCGACCGGGGCGTCTACATGGCGCGGCAGGCCGTGGCACTGGCTGGCGCCCGCGCACCAGAGCAGGCCGCCGCGCTCGGAATGCATGCGCTGACGGTGGCGGAGGACACGGGCTCCGGCCGGATCACGAACGAGCTCGTCCGGCTCGACAAGGCCCTGATCCCCTGGCAGCGCGAGCCGTCCGTAGCCGAGTTCCGCGCCACCTTCGACTCCACCCTCTTCCACGAGACAGAAACGGAAGCCTGAGCAGATGACTGCCCGCCCGTACGTTCTGCTGTCCGCTGCCATGTCGGTCGACGGCTACCTTGACGACACCAGCCCCGAGCGACTGCTGCTCTCCAACGCTGACGACTTCGATCGCGTGGACGAGGTGCGCGCCTCCTGCGACGCGATTCTGATCGGCGCGACGACCATGCGGAAGGACAACCCGAGGCTGCTGGTCAACTCAGAGGAGCGCCGCGCGAAGCGGGTCTCGGAGGGCCGGTCGGAGTACCCGCTGAAGGTAACGGTGACCGCCTCCGGCGATCTCGACGCGGACCTCAAGTTCTGGCACTTCGGAGGCGAGAAGCTCGTCTTCACGGTCGACTCCGCCGTCGACAAGGTGACGGCGACGCTCGGGGACCTTGCGGACGTGGTCAGCGTCGGCCCCGAGCTCGACTGGGGCCTGGTCCTCGACGAGCTGGGCCGCCGTGGAGTCGGCCGGCTCATGGTGGAAGGCGGCGGCACAATCCACACCCAGCTCATGGCCCAGGACCTGGCCGACGAGGTCCACCTCGCCGTCGCGCCGCTGCTGGTAGGCCAGGCCGACGCCCCGAAGTTCCTGGGCGCGGCCGCCTACCCGGGCGGATCGACCGCCCGGATGCGGCTGCTGGAGGCCCGCGCGATCGGCGACGTCGTGCTGCTGCGCTACGCCCCCAAGGAGCGTGGCTGATGTACGCACCCGACCGAGACCAGGACCGGCGCTGGATACAGCGCGCGATCGACCTTGCCGCGCTGTGCCCTCCGGCCGCGGGCGCCTACTCGGTCGGCGCGGTCATCGTCGGCGAGGACGGCACCGAGCTGGCGTCCGGATACTCCCGCGCGACCGGCCCCCGCGAGCACGCGGAGGAAGTCGCGCTCGCCCAACTCCCCCAAGGAGACGCGCGGCTCGCCGGGGCGACGATTTACAGCACGCTGGAGCCCTGCTCCCAGCGCAGCGCCTCCCGCACCCCGTGCGCCCAGCGGATCCTCGAGGCCGGCATCCCGCGCGTCGTCATCGCCTGGCGCGAGCCGAGCCTGTTCGTCGACGACTGCGTCGGCTACGAGCAGCTCGTGGAGGCCGGGGTGACTGTGGTGGAACTGCCCGAGCTGAAAGAGGCCGCGAAGGCCGCCAACGCGCACCTGGGGGACCTGGCATGACGAACCAGGTGTATCTGATCGGCTCCCCCGACTCTTCACTCGTAAAGATCGGCTGGACCGACAACCCGAAACGGCGTCTCCGTGACCTCCAGACGGGTTCACCCGTACTCCTACAGCTGCTCGCAGTCTTCGAGGGCGGCCCCATCGTTGAGGCCGACCTGCACCGCCGGTTCGCTGATAAGCGCCGTCACGGCGAATGGTTCGACCTCGGCCCCGATCCGGTGGCAGTGGTAAGTCCGTTCGTGAAGACCGCGCAGGTGGAGGAAGCCGAGCGCACGGGACGCCGCCAACCGTTGCACGACGTCGCTACGTCAGGACCGCTAACAGCGGAGGTCATCGCCTGGTTTCCTGATGACCCGCCCAGTGCGTACGAGCGGGTGGAACGGGAGTGCCCGACCTGGAAGGAAGCTGGACGGTGCCTGTGCGACAGCTGACCTCGCCGCCGGGCGGGACGGGACTTCGACGGCCCGGAGCGCTCGCCGGTGCGGAAGCGGGATACGGGCACAGACCCCACCGGGCGCCCAGCGGAACTCGGTTCGTGGTGGCCGCTCCTCCCGCACGGAGATCAAATCGTGTATCTTTCATGGTTACGACGATCGTGGAAGGTTTGGCTATGTCCGACTCGGACCACTCACAGCGGGTCGACGCCCTGCTGAACGACCTGCCCGAGGTGCTGCCGCCTCCGCATGTGCGCGCGAAGCTGCGCCTCGCGGCCGGCCTCACTCAGCAGGACGTCGCGGACGCCGTGGGCGTGAAGAGGGTCGCGGTCACGCGCTGGGAGCTGGGTCAGACCAGCCCTCGGCGCCCGCACCGCGAGAACTACTTGCGTCTCCTCAAGGGCCTCGCGGAACGCTTCCCCGAGGCCGCGAAGGCGGATGAGGGCACGCCGACGCCAGCCTCGGATTCAAGGGGGTCGGGGTGACGTAGCCGCCACCGGCCGCGCGGCCACCTTGCGGACTGACAATCCGCTTCGGCCAGCGCGACCCTTCGCACCGACTGGGGCATGACACCTCAGTGCGGCTGCTCAGTTCCGGTTGACGCCGGTCCTGAGCTTCGGCTCATCGAGCCACTTCTCTCGCAAAACCCCGCCTTGACAAGCGGGTCGGCCCCTTTGACAAGGGCCTTCTTCACCAGCAAGACCCGGCCGCTGACAACGGTCGATGCCCTACCGATCCGCGGGGCCCTGTGACGGGGGCCCTGCGGTTCACCAGGAGCGGGAGGGGAGGAGAAATCTCCCCCCACCCAATCCAGGTCCGCCCGCTTCTCACGAAGGGGGCGGTCCCAACACATCCGCACATCTGGCCGTCCAGCCCCGAGGGGCTCGGTTCGGTTCAGCTATATGGAAGGTGGGTCGTTCTCATAGTGCCCGAAGTGGTGTCCCCCTGTCAGCTTGACCTTGTCCGTTTCACCCCGGTTCAGGCGTGGCGGTCGTCCCGTGTGATGGGATCGGCGTACGGTTCCTCCCCTCTTTTCCTGTTCGCACAGGAAGAAGGTCTTCCGGTAGGAAGCTACAAGCGCGGGGCTTTCGGAGCGATCTCGCCGGGTCCGGTCGCGGCACCCGCCGCCCGGCTCGTGCACCCGCTCGTCGACGTCGTCCACAACTCCGTCGACGGGAGCGGCCTCGAGGACGGCGTCCCGTGTGGCGGGACGCGATCCGAGGTTGTTGCCCGCCGGGCGGGAGGACCGGGATCGATCCGGGCTGAGCGGACTTTGTCCACAGGTCGACTCGTGCAGGCTCGGCGGGTGGATGACGGATCGCGCGTTCTGCCTGCTCAGGGAGGTGTCCGCTTTGGCGTGTACACCGGCCCGATGACGAAGATGACCTCGGTCCTCGCGGTGTCCGCCGCTCGTGTCTCGGCGGTGGGCCGATGAGCACGGTCGCGGCGGCCGCCGTGCTGGACCGCCCCTTGTGCGAAGACGTCGACAACTCCGTCGACCAGCCCCGGCTTCCCGGGCAGCGGAACGCGCTGCGGTCGGTGCCGGCCTCCGGGCAGCCGGGTGGCGGCAATCTGGACGACCCGCTGCGTCTGGGTCGCGCGATGCGGCTGCGGCTGCGTGACGCGGTTCAGGCGCTGCTGGCGGACCCGTCGATCGCCGGGTTGAAGGACGCGCCGAAGCTGGCCGCGGTGGTGCTGTACGCGAAGTCGCGGGCGCCCAAGGGCGAGAAGAACGACAACCAGACCTCGATCTGGGGCGCGGAGCTGGGCCGCTGGCTGGGCATGAAGGAGTCCACGGTCCACCACAAGGTGCTGCCCGTGCTGCGTGGCACGGACGCGCTGCACACCAAGGAGAAGAGGAACGGGAAGGGGCACCCGACCGGGCTGGAGTGTCTGGTCATGCCGCTGTGGAACGCCCGCAAGAGCGGGCGAGCGGGGCACCCGCTGGCGCTGACGAAGGCTGAGCTCGCAACGCTGCTGCACCTGTGTGAGGCACTGTTCGGGCCCGGCTGGACGCCCGAGGACAAGGAGCCGACGCCGCCGGGGCTGCTGGCCGGCCGTACGGGTAAGGGCGCGGCGACCGACCGGCTCGGGCTGCTGCTGATGGTCCTGAACACCCGGGCGTCGGGCTGGCTGCAGCTGTGCGGCGGCTCGGTGAAGACCAAGGAGGGGCGAGGCGCCGCGACGCTGGCCCGGCTGCTGGGCTGCTCGCCCTCGGGGGCGCGGAAGGTGCTGGCGCGGCTGACGGAGGCCGGTGTCGTGGCGCGGCAGCGCAAGGCGACGTCGACGCGGATGAACGGCCGGGGCAAGGTCATGCTGCTGCCGGTTGCCCGCGCGTACGGCCGCACTCTGGCCCCTGTGGAGGCTCTTTCGGGGGCCGGGTCGGTGTTTTCGGCGCGTCCCGATGGTGCGTGCGGAGATCATGGTCCGGCCGGTGCGGACGGTGCCCTTGGTACGTCTGGGATCGGCGGTGCTCAGGGGTCCAGGGATGCGGTGGATCAGGAGCGTCCCGATGGTGCAGAGCTCCACGCAGACCACGCTTCTGTGGTTACTCCCGTAGTTCCTCTGCAGCTCTCTGGTGGTTTTTCCGGCGAAGGCCGTGGGGCTGAAGGCCGTCGGCCGGAGCGCGCGTGCGCGGGCGAGGACCAGGCCGTCGATGGCGAGAGCGCCGTGGCCGAGTCCAGGAGCCAGGTGGCCGGGGTCGGCCCGCTCCGCGGGGAAAAGCCCAAGGAGTCACCGGTCGACGAGCAGGAGCAGGCAGGCGGCGTTGCCGCTGGTGCTGGTGCCCGGCTGACGGTCGTGGGTGGTGGAAAGACGCGGCAGCAGGGGCGGTCGGAGCTTCCCGCCGATCTTGACCTGCGGGTGGCTCTGGCGCCGGTGGCCTGGCTGTGGCAGAACCTGAGCCGCTGGCAGCAGGACCGCGTCGTGAAGGCCGCGAAGGCGGAGCTCGCGCAGCTGCGCCAGGTGCTGGAGTGGTCGGGGCAGTCCCCGTCGGTGCTGGCCGCCCGGCTGACGTCCCGGCTCGAGGAGACCGGCGGCGAGGCCCTGATCACCAGCCCGTACGGCTGGATCACCCACCGCGGGCTGGTGCGCCGGCCGTCGTGCTCGGACGTGCGGTGCGACGACGGCGTCCGGCTCGACACTGGCGCCGACTGCGACAACTGCGCCAACATCCTGCACTCGCGCAGGGCGTGGCGGGTGCGGATCGCGGCCGAGGTCGACCAGGAGCTGCCCGGCCTGGAGACGGACGCCCGGTACCGGGAGATCGAAGCCCGGATGCGCCGTCACGCCGAGGCCGAGGCCGCCGACTTCGTGGCCCGTCAGGCCGAGGCCCGGGAGCGGGCGGCCGAGCGTGCGGCGGCCCGTGCCGAGGCCGAGGCGCAGGCCGCCATCGAGCGGGAGCGGGCGGCGGCCGAGGCGGCGGCTCGGCAGGCCGTGGCGTGCGAGGACTGCGGCCGGGAGCGGTCGGCCGGGCTGTGCGAGGCGTGCGACCACCGGCGGCAGGTCGAGGTCCTGATCAGCGAGGCCGGTCTCCTCGCGGCCACCTGGTCGGCCGACCCGACCGACCCGGTCGCCGTCGCGGCCGTCGCGGCCGAGGTCCGTACGGCCATCGAGGCCGCCATCGCCGCCTCGTGGGCCCAGTTCCAGCAGATCACCGACCCGGCCGCCCTGGAGGCAGCCGGCCCGGACGCCGTCGAGGACGCCGCCGCGCACAACGCGTTCCTGGTCGCTGAGAGCGCGGCCGCGGAGTACCGGCACGAGGCTCTGGTGATGCTCGGCCGCAGCGAGGACGCCCAGGCCGAAGCCCGCAAGGCGTACGCCACCGAGCTCGCCAAGCCGTGGCACCAGGCGCTGCCCGACAGCGACGACGCCCAGCGCGCGGCGACCGAGGCCGCCGCGAAGGCGCAGACCCGCACTGCCGAGCACCTGCTCGCCGTGCGGCTGGAGCATCTGCACGCCCAGGCCCGCCCCGAGCCGGTCCGGCCCGCTGCGTGGTCGCAGCGCCTGCCCGAGCTCGCCGGCCGCCCGCTGGACGGCGAGGCCCTGGAGGTGATCGCGTGACCGCCGTACCGGAGCTGTCCGGCGTCGACCTCGCCCGCCAGGCCCTGCTCGCTGCCCGGGAGGCGGCGAAGAAGAACGGCGCCCAGACGAAGAAGCCGAAGCGGCGTACCGGCACGACTTTGCGCCGGGACGGCCGCGAGCCGCTCGGGCTGGGCACGGCGATCACGACGATGATGACCGAGCGCGGCCTGGTCGCCCCGGCCGCCGGCGGCAGCGTCCGCGCCCAGTGGGAGGCCATCCTCGCCGCGGCCGCGCCCGAACTCGCCGGGCACGTCCAGGCGGTGAAGTTCGACGCGGAGACCGGCCGCCTGGACGTCGCGCCCGACGCCCCGGCGTACGGCACGAAGGTGCGCTGGATCGCGCCGAAGCTGATCGCGGCCGCCAACGAGAAGGTGCCCGGCGCGAACGTGCGCACCCTGCACGTCCTGCCACCCGCGGCCGCCCCGCCGAGAACATCGTCGGCCGAAGCCGCTGGCACCAGCCTCTCCTCGGGGGACCGGGCGATGCCTGCCGGGCAGGTGAAGACGCCGCGGACGCCGTCGGCCGGGTACCGCAGGGCGCTCGAAGCCCACCGGGCCGCCGCGCCCGAGCCGTTCTCCGACCCGGCCGCCGAAGGGGTCGCCGAGCGGCAGATCCAGGCGATGCGCGAGCGCAGCCTCCTCGACTTCCCCGAGCCGGCCGAAGACGAGCCTGTCTCCCTCGAGGAGACGGAGCTGCTGCGTCGCCACCAGGCCGCCCTGACTCAGGCGGCCGCGCTGCGCCGAGCACGCGCGGAACGAGCCGCCCGACAACACACCACCACAGGCTCGTACACAGAGGAGCGTGCCGCTTCGTACGAGGAGCCTGCCGCGTGACCTGCGAACGGTCAGAGGTCACGCGCGGGCCACGAGCAAGGCGTCTGCGTACACCGGCACAGGTCGAAGGCCCCCTTCACCGGGGAAGGTCGCCTCGTGGGCGGGCGCCGTCTGAGGGCGGGTCGACCGGGGCTGATCGCAAGCACTAGGTTCGAAACGGAGGTTCGACAGGTGAAGTTACGAGAAGCGATCGAGCGCGTGCGGATACCGGCGTCCATGCCCGGGTGTCCCGCCTCGGAGGGCATCGTTAGGCAGCACACGGGAGCCGCCCTGGGCGGCGCGGCCGGGTGTGCGAGGGCAGGAGGAGACCGGTGAGCGACCGCAGCGCGATCGAGTGGACCGAGGCGACCTGGAACCCGACGACCGGCTGCGACCGTGTCTCTTCGGGGTGCGACAACTGCTACGCCCTGACCTTGGCGAAACGGTTGAAGGCGATGGGAGCGGCGAAGTACCAGAACGACGGCGATCCGCGTACGTCAGGGCCGGGGTTCGATGTCACCCTGCACCCGGATGCCCTGGACGTGCCGTACGGGTGGAAGAGCCCTCGGACGGTGTTCGTGAACTCGATGTCCGACCTGTTCCACGCCCGGGTGCCGCTCGACTTCGTCCGCCAGGTCTTCCAGGTCATGGCCGACACTCCGCAGCACACCTACCAGGTCCTCACCAAGCGGGCCCGGCGACTTCGGCAGGTCGCCCCGAGGCTGGACTGGCCGGACAACCTCTGGATGGGTGTCTCGGTGGAGACGGAGAAGGAACTCGTCCGCGTCGACGACCTGCGCGAGGTTCCCGCCGCCGTACGGTTCTTGTCCTGCGAACCGCTGCTGGGCCCGTTGCCCGGACTGAACCTGGACGGCATCCACTGGGTCATCGCCGGCGGTGAGTCCGGCCCCAACCACCGTCCCCTCGACGAGCGGTGGGTCACCGAGATCCGCGACACCTGCCAGGACGCCGGCGTCGCCTTCTTCTTCAAGCAGTGGGGCGGCCGTACCCCGAAGGCAGGCGGCCGCCTCCTCGAGGGCCGTACCTGGGACCAGATGCCTCTGCCGGTCGCGGCCTGACCTGCACGGCTGATGGTGGCCGGACCCGCTTGCTCGGGTCCGGCCACCGGCGTCAGACCAGCAGGGTTCCGGGCTCGAGGACGATCTCGCGCGTCCGCTTCACCCGCGCCCCGGTGCTCGGGGTCTTGCCCTGCGAGTGCAGCAGCCGTACCGCCTGACGGACCACCGGCTCGGTCACCTGCCCGTAGTAGGAGCCGAAGACCTCGAGCGTGTGGTCCACCAGCTTGACGCGGCGTTGGGTCCTGGCCAGAAGCCTCTCCAGATTGGCGGCGATCTCCGGGACCGCCTTGGCCTCGATCTCCCTCGGATCCGGGCGCGTCACCGAGGCCAGGGAGAAGAGAGCATCCTCCTCCTCACGCTCCTCCAGCGTCTCCCACCACGTCGCCCGCGCCCGAGCGACTGCATCGCCGAACACCCACAGCCCGTACGGACTGCGGGTCGCGAACACCAGCCGGTACACCGCCCGCTTGCGCGGCGAGTGCGACACCGGAACCGACTGCACCAGCATCCCGGTCCGCCGCTCCAGCCGGCGGCCGTACTCGGCCGCCACCGCTTCGATGGCATCCTCGGCCGCGCCGTCCTTGTCGTGGGAGGCCACAGCGTCAGCGAAGTACTCCCGCCACCAAGGACCGCCGCACACATCGTCGAACCGCTGGAGCGACTTCTCGTTGCCATGCGGAGAGCGGACGTGCCCGCCCAGCCGCCAGACGGCCATCATGCTGAAGTTCATCAGCAGCTCGGTCGGAGGCCACGTCCCCAGCCGCCGGTGGGCGAGTACATCCACCAGCCGGTCCTGCGGGAGGACCAGTCCGCACGGGTCGAGGAAGAGGAACAGCGGCTCCTTGACGGCGCGCTCGACGACCTGGTCGAGGACGCCGTCGACTTCGCCCCGGTGGGCATGGGCCCGCACGCCGCGGGCCCGGTACTGCCGGACGACCTCGTCTAACCGGTCGAACGACTTGCGCTGGGCCTCGGAGAAGAAGCACTCCAGCGTGATCCCGGCGTTCCCCTTCAGCCCCGCGGCCACCTGGAGCGCGATCTCCCCGGACGCCGACTCGCCGTTCGCGTACCGGCCCTCGCCCGCGTACCCGTCCAGGTAGACCACCCGCCGGTCATGTGCCCGCGTGCCCGTCATCCCTCCGAACTGCGGCAGGTACCGCTTGAGGAGATCGTGCTTGAGCACACTGGGCAACGCCTTGTCCGCCCAGTAGCCCCCGCCGGTACCCGACGACATCGCCACCCCCAGATTCCGTGTTCGCCCCATCACAGATGGTGAAGCACAGCGGGGAACCCCGGCAAGAGCCCCCGAGGCTTGAGCCTTGACCAGGTGAGGGCTTCTGTCGCCGCGGACAGCACGGCGAACAGGGTGATCGGCTGCGGACCCAGCGGGTGTGGTGGCACGCTGAGTTTGTAGGACGAAAGGTGGGGGTCCGTGCGGGGTGACAGGCGGCAGATTCAGACGGCGGTTCTGGGCAGCGCGGACTCGGAGGAGCCGCTGATGCTGCCACTGGAGGCAATCGAGCTGGACGCCTTCCGTCAGCGGCACGAGCACGACACGTACTGGTGCGGGCTGCTGCTGGGAGGCTGCGGTCTGCAGCTGACGACGAAGCTGTACACCGACCGGGTCTGCCATTTCGCCCACTACCCCGGCCCCGATGGGCACCCTCATCTCTGCGGCCGCAGTGCCCGCAGCGTGGCCAGCGCCGACCACCTCTATGTGAAGTCCGCGGCCGCCGCCTGGCTGCATGCCCGTGGCACGCAGGCCGGCTTCGAGTTCACCCAGCCGGACGGGGTGCCGATCGGGTCGGTCGTCGACATCCAGCTCCCGCACAAGAGGCTGCGCGTGCACCTGGACCAGGAGGTGGCACCGGTATGGGACGCAGAGCACGAGCCGGTGCTCGGGGTGTCTGTCCCGGTGGACCAGGACACCCTGATTCAGCGCTGGTACGTGCACCGTATCCGCCTGGACAGTGAAGGCACCGCCCGGAGGGTGCGGATTGGCACCGAGGCGTTCGCACGGCCCACTGAGTGGTTCGCCCTGGACGATTGCGAGATCACCGAGCGGGGTCTGTCGACGCCGGCAGTCGAGCGGATCGTGCGCTCCCGCAGTACCCGTCCGGCATCCCCGTGGGGCGCGGGCAGGACCGTGAAGGCGCCGCCCGCGCACGCGCGAGCCCAGACACTGCTGCGCCAGCTGGCGGAAGCCCGCCGGGTGGGATCCGTGGTCGTTGTGACCCGGGTGTGCCGCGACATGGCCGCGCTCACAGAGGCGGAAGGGGAGCTTCAAGCCCAACTGTCAGCGGCCATCGCGGACGCGGACCGCTGGCTGGAAGAGCAAGCACAAACGCGGCAGGAGCTGTTCCACGACCTGGCGCAGGCCATTGCCTTGCAGGAGGTGGGCCAGGTTCGTCCTCTGCTGGTGCGTGCCAACGCCATCGCGAGCCACGACCGTACCGAAGCCGAGACGGCCATTGCAGACGATGCAGCCGAATGCCTGAATGCCCATGCGCGGCAGCGGCAAGCCGAGGTGGCAGCCATGCGGGCCGCACAGGCGGAAGAGCGGGCACGGGACGAAGCGGACCGTGTAAAGAAGCTGCTGGACACCTTGGAAAGCCGTGGGATCGGGCAACCGCGACGGGCGATGCGCGAGATGGTGAAGGACCTCATCTGCGCAGCGGCCGGAGCCGGAGCCTATGTCGACGCTCAGCAGCGCAAACAGGTCGAGCTCTGGAGAAGGCGCGCGGACGGCGCCGGGGCGCTGGCGCAGATCGCCCGCCAGAAGAAAGCCTCACCCCCGGCACGTGCGGCACGGCTGAAACGGACATCGCTGTTGCACGAGCAGGTGGGGCGCCGCTCCTGGTTCAAAGAGCCCTGTCCCCGTTGTCATGCCGCCAAGGGCAGGCACTGCTTCAACGACGACGACAGCGGCGGTAGAGACCGGCGGCCACTCCCTCATGAGGAACGCCTCCAGCTGATCATCAGCACACGGAACGCACGCCCCGAACAGACCACACAGCGACCGCCTTCACAGCCGCAGTCCACCTCTCCCGTATGGCGGGTCAAGGACGTCACCTGTCCTGAGTGTGATGCCGCGCCCGGCTCGAACTGCACGACCCCGGACGGCCGCCCGCACCAGCGCCGAGAGACGCACTTCCGGCGCCGGTTTCACTCGCCCTGACCCACGGTCTACTGGAGCTTGGCGGCCGTCGAAGACGCCCTGGTCGCCATCGACACCTTGGCCGGCGCGCTCGCCCAGGTCGACCAAGAGGTCGCGCCGAAGTGCTGGCCGCGGTGACAACTACGACGGCCACGGTCCGCCGCCGCTTCGGCCTGCTCGTCGAGCTAGATTCGGCGCCGGCCGGGACGGAGTGGGGTGTCGCACCCGCGCCCCGCCCGCCGTCCTCGGCCCAGACGGCGCGGTCTCGGACCCGGATTTCAGGGCATCCGTTGAACCTCACGGTGGCCTCGGTCCTCCTGGCGTGCCAAGATCCCGATCAGCGACGAGGGGAGCGGGTGTGGCTGTCAGAGCGGAGGGGCCGGATGCGGTGGTGCGCGGGGTCGAGGAGCTGACAACCGAGGACGTTGAGGGGCTGTTGGGCTGGCTCTTTTCTCGCCTCGATCCCACGGCGCCCGGCGGCCTGGCGACTGCGCAGTTCGCCGAGAGAAAGGTACGCGAGCAGTTGGCACGGCGGGATGCCGAAGCCGTGCCGGGCTGGTCGGTGCTGTCCGACTTGGCACAGGACTGGCAGTTCCTGCGGCAGGTCGCGCGCGGGATCGCTGGCGTCGAACTTCCGGACGACCGGACCGTGTTCTGGAAAGGGACGTTCGACTACATCCCCCGAGACACGGGCGTGAGGGCGACAAAGGCTTCAGAGACGATGCTGTGGGGATGAGGAAGTAACTGGCCTGGTCCGCCGAGTGCTGTGCCAGAACCACGAGGTGCGGACGATCACTGGCGGAGGGATTCCGCAGACTCTGTCCGACATCGGTGTCCGCCGTGGCGCAACGGCTCCGGCTACGGAGAGGGCAGGCGACGGGCGAGGTCGGCGGCGAGCTGCCCGGCCGCCTGGCCGTGCCCGTCCGGGTCGAGCCGCTCGAGGAGCTGGAGCAGCGCGACCGTCTCACGAGCTTCGGGGACCGTGAGCAGAGCGAGGCGGGGCTCGTCGGAGTAGGTGCCGGTCACGACATCGGTGTCATGGTCCATGCCGTCTTCAACGGCGCCTGACCGGCCAGGACACGGGTAGGCGATCCGAGCTGCCCCGTACAGGGGTCAGGCCGCTCCGGCTACCTGTAGACCGCCCTCGTGAGTCCAGCTCTTCACCGGGCACCTTCAGCGTGGAACACCGGCCGTGCCTTGCCGCGGGCCGGCCTGCCGAGCCGTGTGCCGCAGGGGCGGCGGGTGCAGGCCGGCGGTGCTTCAAGCGGACGGACGGCTACGGCCTGGTGGCGATGACGGCTTCGATGGGGACGGTGTTGGCGAAGGTGCCGTTCGGGCTGATCGCGGTGAGCTCGCGGCGCAGGCGTTCCTCGAAGGCGGCCTGCCGGGTGCCGAGGACGGCGGGGCTGGAGTAGGAGAAGGAAGACTGCAGTCCGACGAGCTCGTCCAGGGTGCGGGTGAAGGTCTGGTCCCAGCGGGCGGTCTCGACGTGGGAGAACGCGGACCGGGCGAGGGCGTCGTCCCGGCCTTCGGCGGGGTGGGCTGCGGGTCCGTGCTCCTGGCGGTAGCCGGGGCCGATGATGTCGGTGCAGACGCGCTCGATGATGTCGAGCCATGCCGGTCTGACCGTGTGGGCCCGGGGGCCGGTGGAGACAAGGGCGATCCCGCCGCCGGGGCGGATGAGCGTGTCGAGGTCGGCCAGGAGGCGGTCCTGGTTCATCCACTGGAAGGACTTGCCCATCGTGCACAGGTCAAGCGGGGGCAGGCTCATGCCGGTGAGACCGGCGGCGTCACCGCACGCCCAGGTGATGTTGCCGATGTCCTGCGCGGCGGCGGCCTTGCGGCCTTCGCTGATCATGGCCGGTTCGATGTCGACCGCGTGGACGTGGCCGGCCCGTGAGGCGAGGGGGACGGTGATGGTGCCTGGTCCGCAGCCGAGGTCGAGAACCGTCTGAGTCCCGTCGAGACCGAAGCGATCGGTGAGGAGCGTGAAGAACTCCTCGGGGTAGCGGGGGCGGAAGGCGGCGTAGTGGTGCGCGGCGGAGGCGAAGGTTGTCACGGGGTGGTGCTCCTTCCGGGGCGGGTGGCGATGAGGACTTCGGTGCGGATCACCTCGTCGTAGAGGCCCGAGGGGTCGTGGTCGAGGAGGGCGCGGCGCAGGTCGCGGGTGAACGCGTTCAGCCGGTCTCCGAGGAGGGCGGGGGTGGAGTAGGAGTTGGACAGCTGGAGTCCGACGAGCTGGTCGAGGTCGCGCGTCACGTGCTGGTCCAGGGACGTGAGCTCCACGCGGGAAAACGGCGAGCGGCGCAGGGTGTCGGTGAAGCGGTCCTCGGGTTCGGGGTAGGTGCCGGTTCCGGCGCGGCGTACGGGCCCGAGGTAGGCGGTGCGGACCTGGGCGATGACGGGCGCCCAGGCGGGCAGGGGCGTGGTGCCGGGCGGCCCGGCGGAGGCGATGACGATGCCGCCGCCGGGGGTGATGAGAGTGTCGAGGTCGGCAAGGACGCGGGGCCGGTCGAACCAGTGGAACGACTTGGCCATGACGCACAGGTCGACCGGGGGCAGTCCCAGGGCGGTGATCTGGGTGGAGTCTCCGTTGACCCACTCGATGTTCGTGATGTTCCGCTCGGCGGCGAGGCGGGCGCCGGCGGCGAGCATCCCGGGCTCGGGGTCGATGGCGTAGAGGCGGACGACGTGGGGCACCAGCGGCAGGGCGGACATGCCCGGCCCGCAGCCCAGGTCCATGGCCGTCTGGGTGCCGTCGAGGCCGAACCGCTCGGCCAGGAGCGCGAAGAACTCGTCGGGGTACCAGGGGCGGAAGCGGACGTAGTGCTCCGCTGCCGAGGCGAACAGCGCGGGCGGGTCGGCTGTCACAGCGTGCCTCCTGCACAGGAAGGGTCATCGGGCGAGGGTGGCGAGGTAGGACTCGGCGGCGGTCCAGGGGGTGAGCTCGATGCCGAAGCCGGAGCGGGGCCCGTCCTTGGTGTGGACGAGCCGGCCCGACAGGTAGACGGTGTCGCCGGTGCGGAACGCCCCGGTGTACGCGCCCAAGTAGGAGCGCATGTGGGTGATGCGGCGGGCGAAGATCTCGGGGTCGTCGACGGTGGAGTGGATGACGGTGTCCACGCCGATCCCGTACAGCGCCGGCGTGGCCAGGCCCTGGACGTCGTCGGTGATGGTGGCGACGACGCTGATCGCCCCGACCTCCTTGGTGGTGACGTGGGTGAACGTGGCGTCGCCGTCCTCGCGCAGGGGCTCGCAGTTGATGTGCGCGTCGGCCCCGGCCGTGAGTCCCTGCAGCTTGCGGGTCTCCTGCCGCATCAGGACGTCGAAGGAGCTGCCCGTCATGTACTTGGCGCGGCGCAGGTACAGCCGGGTCAGCGCGTCGCCTTCGTACGGGCGGATGAGGTCGCGATCGGAGAAGAGTTCACGGGCGGCTTCGTAGCCGCGGGGCCCGTAGCAGACGAGGTCGACGTCGGAGCGCGCGTTGAAGCAGCCGACCAGGAACGACCCGGTCACCCCGAGCAGGTCCGTGGCGCCGAGGTCGACGACGCGGTCGATGACGGCCTTCAGGTCCCGGCCGACGGCAAAGTCGCCGAGGAGCTCGGGCGCCTGGTGCAGGACGGCCAGGGCGTGGCGGCACGAGTAGTGCCGGGTGACGTCCTGGCGGGGCACGCCGGTGATGACGCAGCCGATCGTGTCGGAGTAGAGGTAGCACTCGGGCCGGTCGGCGAGGATGCCGAACGCCTTGGAGACGACCGTGTTCTGCCGGTAGGTGCGCCCGAATAACTGCCGGTCGCCCTTGTCGTCCGGGTAGTACTTCACGTACCCGAGGTAGTGGGTGGGCGGGTGGACGTCGCCGATGACCTTGAACACCACACCGTGGCGGTCGAGGAGGTAGTCCCGGTCACGCACCGCCGGTACGGCAGTGCTCAGGCTGAGCGGCGAAGTCGTCGAGGCTGGGGAAGGCGGCGGTGTCGATACGGCCGGTGCGCTCATACTGCTCGACTCCCATCGTGAACAGGTTGCGGCGGTAGTTCCACTTGGTGACCTTGTCGGTGTTCGTGAGGTCGGCCGGCTTCATGAGCGCGAGGAAGAACAGCGCCTTGATGAGCAGGAACTCGCCCAGGTGCCGGCCCGGCCTGGTCCCCAGGACGTGCAGGGCGGCTTCGTCGAGCGCGGCCGTGTACCGCTCGCGCTGGGCGCTGGTGGCGTAGTAGCCCTTGGTGCCGCCCTTGAAGGCGACGATCTCCAGGGCCGGGTAAGTGTCGTAGCCGACCGGGGCGAGACCGTGGTGCTGCCAGTCGATGACTCCGGCGGGGAACGCGTTGGGCAGGCCGTAGTCGTAGTGGGCCCAGCACATCGGTGTGTGGGAGAGGCGGTCCAGCGCGGTCTCCACCACGGCGCGGGTGCGGGGCGTGTCGAGGTCGGGGTTCTCGGCGAAAACGTTGACCGTCCACCCGGCCTGCTTCACCCAGGCGTTCAGCGCGTCGCGGGTGGCCGGCTCGGCATGCTTGGCCTGGGCGGTAAGCAGCCGGGCGCCGACGGCCGCGGCCTCGTCGACCACCTCGTCGGGCATCGGCCCGTAAGCGCCGCCGACCGCCGTCCAGGCCGCGTCGTGCAGCGACGCCGGCCCGAGCGAGGGCTCCACGAAGAAGAACTCCGCCCCGTCGGATCCGGTCTCCAGGACGGCGGGGACGGGGTAGCCCAGGGCGGCGATCCGCTGCTGGAACACCGCCTCGTTCTGCAGCTGCCGGTCCCCGGTGCGCCGGTAGCGGGAGCGGTCCTGGTTCACCCAGACGGCGCCCTCGGCCGCGGTCCGCTTCTTGACGAACGTCCACTCATCTTCCATCGCTTTTCCTCTTTTCTCGGGAGGTATCGGGGCGTAACGTGCGGCGGCATGATCCTGGCTGTGGTGCGGCACGCGGAGTCGGTCGAGAACGCCGACAAGTACAAGGGCTTCTACCAGGACCCTCGGCCGTGGGCGGGCGCCGCTGCGCACGCCCTGTCGCGGGATGTCATCGGGTTGACGGCCCAGGGCTTTCGCCAGACGGCGTGGCTGAGCGAGACCCTGCCGAAGCTGGTGGGGGAGCGGCCGCAGGTGTTCGTCTCGCAGTACCGGCGGGCACGGGACACTGCCGAGCTCGCTCTGCCGGCGATCCAGGCGGAGGTCACGGGGCTGCTGAACGAGCAGCACTACGGAGATGCCACCTACATGACGATGCGGGAGCTCTTCGAGACCTTCCCGGAAGGGGCGGACGACCGCCGCAGCCGCAAGCACCTGTGGACCCCGCCCGGTGAGGGCGGCGAGTCCCTGGCAGTCGGAGTCCACGGGCGGGTGACCGCGTTCCTGGCGCTGCTCGCCTCCGGCGCCGTCGAGGCCGGCCGCAACGTGGTCGCCTTCACCCACCACACCGCAATCCTCGGCCTGCGCGCCGTCCTGGAGCAGCGCCCGGTGACCGAGGTCGTCGAGGAATCGCGCGCCCGCAAGCTGCCCAACGCCGCCGTGCTCGTCTACCAGGCGGCCGCGGGCGGATACGAGCTTCAGCAGGTCATCGAGCCTTCCGCGTAAGGAGAGACCATGCGAACCGCCTTCTTCAACGGACCCGTCCAAAACGGCGACTTCACCTTCGCCGACAAGCCAGGCAAGGCCGTGGGCATACGCGCGGCCGCCGCCCTGAACGTCCTCCTCGGTGAGCCCGCGGCGCCCCACCTCTGGAACACGGTCACCCTCGAAGGGGACCTGCGCCACCAGGCGGAACCGGGCGCCGACGCGGATCGGCATCAGCACGAGCAGGCCCGCATCCGCGCGAAGTACCCCGAAGGCGTGCTGCCCGCTGCGGGGGTGCTCACCGACGCCGACCCGGAAGTCGCCCGCCTCGCCCACGACATGATCCGTGACCGGCTCGAGGCAGGCGTCCTGAGCGTGGAGAGGACGGCCACCGTGGTGTGCTCGTCCTGCGCTCACATGGCGGGCATCGGCGCGCCCGTCTGCAAGGCGTGCGGCAGCACCGAACTGACGGAGAGGCTCGTGCCCCAGCTGACGGCCCGCCGACCCGCCGGCGCGCCGGTCCTGGACCCGGACGATGTGCACGGGCGGCGCCTGGTGCACCTGGAGAACATCGCCCGCAACGTCCCCGACCAGCTCGTCCTCTCCCGCACGCGCGCGCACGGGATCAGCCTGTCGCCCTTCGAACTTCCGGGGATGGTGCTCGACCCCCGTGCCGCTCTCCACATCGCGGTCCTGGCCGCAGCCGAGCGGCACGGCGCCGAGCGTGCCCTCATGCTGGCCACCGAGACCGCCGCCGCGCACGTTGCCGCGTACGGCCTGCCGTTCAGGAGCCACGGAGACATCCGGCTGGGCTACGCCGTCCACGGCAAGGTCCCCTACGACGATCCCCTGCTCGGCCGGCTCTACGAGGTCCACCGCCTGGGCGACGCGCAGCGCGCGGTGTTCGAGGAGTGGTTCCTGCCGCTGTACGCGCTGCGCGAGCGGGGCGGCATCCACCCCGGCAAGCTGCCCGCGCTGGTGAAGTTCTACCGCCGGGTCTCCCTGGCCCCTCCCGGCCCCAAGGCCGAAGGCGGTGCCGGCGACGTGCGGCGTGCGGTGCGCAGCGGGGACATGGGCTGGCTGATGGACGCACGTACGGTGACACATCTGCTTCCCGCCTTCCCCGGCCGGGACGCCACTGGCCGGCGGCGGTGAACCCGGTCGGCCCGGCGGCGTCGCCCTTGAGAGCGATGCTGTTCCTCGAAAGTAGGGACGCCCCGAAACACTGTCAATACAGTTCGCATCTGCCCTGTCAGCGGTGCCCGGTTCTCAGCAACCCACACTGTCAATACAGTTGAAGTCCTGGCTTGACACAGGATCAGGGCGCGAGCCAGGGAACGCCGCCGAGCCGGAGGGCACACATGGACGCCAGCACGATCGCAGCGCAACTACGGCAGAAGATCATCGAAGGGGAGTACCCGCACGGGAGCAAACTCCCGACCGTACGAGACCTCGCGGCGGAACACGGGGTGAGCCAGCAGACGGCATCCGCCGCCTACGCCGCACTCGGTGCGCTCGGTCTGGTCCGCACCGATGCCCGCAGCGGAACCCGGGTGGCGGCGTCCAGGCAGTCCGACGCCCACCTGGGGACCTTCACGCCCCCGGACCTGTCGGTCGCCCAGGCGTGGAAGCCCACCGCACAGGGGACCGCGACGGAGGAGACGACGCTGGTGCGCCAGCTCGACGCCCCGGCCCAGATGACGGCGTGGGGCATCACGGAGGGCGCGACGGTCGTGGAGCGCACCCGCATCCGGTCGGTCGACGGGGTGCCGGTGCAGCACAAGCTGACGGTGATGCCCTACGGGATCGCGGCCAAGGTGCCCGATGGGTACGAAGGCACCCCGCCGATGCTCACCCCCGCCGGGGAGACGTCACCGAAGGCGCCGGCCGGCGTGCGCGTCGCGGACTGGCTCGGCTGGGACGTCGCCCGCACCGAGTCGGTCATCACCGCCGAGCCGATGGACGAGACCGTCTGCGCGACCCTCGGCATCCCGGCCGGATCCCCCGGCTTCCGGATCGTCGGCATCACCCGCAGCTCCCAGGGCGAGACGGTGTTCGTGACCATCACCTCGGCACAGCTCCACCACCGCGTCACCCTGGACATCATCGGCTGATGAACAAGCCCTCCGGGCCCGGCGTTCCACCGGCCTACCCGGTAGGACGCCGGGCTCGGACGGCACACGGAAGTTCACCCGTTCTCAACTGTGGGCGGACACCGCTGTTTCCGCACTTGGCCGACACCCGCCGCAGCGACATGCCAAGATCGGCCGCATGGTGATCCTCGGGGTACGCATCGAGTTCTACGAGAAGGTCGGCGACGTGGGGGAGCCGTCCCAGAACATGCTGGGCGCGCTCTACCGCGACCACGGGTTCAGAGCCGCAGGGGTGCCCGGCGTGGGGGAGCTGTTCTCTCTGACCTCCCTGCGGGTCGGTCCGCGTGAGCACCACGTCGGCGTCGACTTCACCGGGCACGGCCCGTTCCTGCCGGTCCGGGCGGTCGAGCACTACCCGACCCCCATGGACGATGAGGGCAACGCCCCTCAGTGGTGGGACCGGTCCGCAGAACCGTCAGCGAACGTCGTGCTGCACACCACCATGACGGACGACCCGATCCTGCGGAGCAAGATGCTGGAGCGTTTCGCCGCGCCGGATTCCGGCTGGACGGGATTCTTCCCGCAGGGCGCAGAGCTGGACCGGCTCTGGTGGGAGCTGCGTGACTCGCCCAGTCAAGCAGCTGAGTAGTCGGCCACCATCTGCTCCCCTTTGGCCCATGAAGGGCCGGCTGTCGATGACCCGGAGTCCGGTTCGCACCTCAAAGGGTGCCCGGCCGCCCGCGCTCGGGGGGATGTGCGGACGGCCGGCCCCGCGGGATCCGTCCTGTCGGATGCCGTTCTCCGACCGTACGTCGTGATGGGCAGGCGAGGCCTGCGGCAGCGGTGCTGTCCGCGCCGGGCGGGTGACCTGACCAGGCATTCGGCCGAGCGGTTGCCGTGCGGCCGCGTCCGTCTGGCGGGAGCGGCGCACAGTGGGCGGTGTGGATGTCGAGGAGATCGCCGAGGAGCTGTACGGGCTGAGACCGTCGGAGTTCACCGCCGCACGGGACGCGTACGTCGCCGAGGCCCGCAAGGCGAAGGACCACGCCGCAGCGAAGGCGATCGCCGCGCTGCGGAAGCCGGCGCTCGCGGCGTGGGCAACGAACATCCTGTCCCGTCAACGGCCGGAGGAGACCCGGCAGTTCCTGACGCTGGGGGAGACGCTCCGCGAGGCCCACCGGACGCTCGACGCCGAGCAGCTGCGGGCGGCGAGCCGACAGCAGCACCAGCTCGTCACCGCGCTCGCCCGTACCGCCGCTTCCCTGGCCCGCGAGGCCGGGCAGCCGGTGAGCGACACCGTGCTGCACGAGATCGAGCAGTCCCTCCACGGCGTACTCGCCCACCCCGATGTCGCCGAGCTGTGGGCTAAGGGCCGGCTGGTGAAGGTGCCCGAGCCCGGAGTCGACTTCGCCGCCGTCGCCCCACAGACGGCGCCCGCCCGGCCGGCCCCGGCGAAGAAGCCCGCGACGCAGGAGAAGCGGGGCCGTGAAGATGAGCAGCGGATACGCGACCTCGAGCGCGCCCGTACCGCAGTGGAGGAGGCCGACGCCGAGGTCGCCCGGCGCGAGCGCGAGCTCGGCGAGGCACAGCAGGCGCAGCAGACCGCCGCGGCGAAGGCTGAGGAAGCGGCCGAACAGGTCCGCCGCCTGGAGCACGAGCTACAGGAAGCCCGGAAGGCCAAGCTCAAGACGGCGGCGACTGCGACGAAGGCGGGCACGGCGGTGAAGACCGCGGAGAGCGCCCTGCGCGAAGCGCGCCACACTGCCGAGCAGGCCGGCCGCGGGGTGCGGCGTCTGGAGCAGCAGGCCGGGCCATAGATCGTCTCCTTCAGGCCCGGCCGTCGTGCTGTTTCACGCGGGAAACCAGATCCGGCTGGTGTCCGTCTAGTTCCCTCTATTCGGCCATGAGGGCAGGTCAGCGGCGTGCTGTGACCAGGGCGCGCCAGCGGGCGGGAACCGCGTCCGCTTCACCGGCCCATTGCACCGACGTCGGCGCGGACAGGGCCAGACCGACCATGCGGTGGGCGATGTCCAGGTAGTAGGCGTAGTCACCACCGGCGGTGAGTTCGGCGAGCCGGTGGAGGGCTTCGCGGACTTCGGCTTCGTCACCGCGGACGGCGTGGTGGAAGACGACGGTGAGCTCGAGCAGGAGCGCGGGCGCGGTGATGCCGCTAGCGGCGATCTCGGTCCGGAGCCGGTCTGCGCGGTCGGTGAACTCGCCGTCGACACGACCGATCGTGGTGACGAGTTCGGCGACCTGGGCGGTCAGCGTGGTGGCGCGTTGGTCGAGCCCGGCGAGGAGCTGCTTGGCGTACGCGATCTCGCCCCCGGCGTGGACGGGGTCCGTGAAGGCGATGGTGAGGGCGAGGTGGGCCTGGGCGATGGCCCGCTCACCGACGTTGCCGTGCTCCTCGGCCTCGGCGCGGGCTGCGGTGTACGCGGCGGCGGCCGCAGTCATGTCGCCGTGGGCGAACGCGATGTCGCCCAGGACGCGATGGCCTCGGCCCTGCCAGCCGAGGGTTTGGGCAGTGGCGAGCGCGGTGGGGAAGTCTCCGGCCGCGCGGGCGAGGTGGGCGAGTCCCCGGGCGGCGTCCGGGGCGTAGCGGCCGCCGGCGGCGGCGACCTGCTGCATGCCGTCGCGGGAGGCCGTCGTGTTGCCAAGGTCGCGGTGGGCCTTGGCCAGGAAGTACCGGGCCATCTCGGCGAGGCCGGCAGGCAGGAGACCGGTGTCGAGGACGGCGGTGAGGCGTTCGACGGTGCGGGAGCGGTGTTCGTGCTGGCGGCGGGCGAGCGTGGCGAGGAGCTCGGCGAGCGCGTCCGCGGCGGTGGCTGGCCCCTCGGTGTCGGGGAGGGGGAGGGGCTCCCAAACGTAGTCGTCGGCGTACGCGTGTGCGGCGTCGGTAAGCCAGTCGAGGTCAAGGCGGTGGTCACGGGCGATCGCGAGGCCTTGGCGCAGGCAGCCGACAAGGAGCCGCCGGTCGGGGCCGGCCGCCGCTCGCCACTGTTCGCCGAGCGCGTCCAGGGCCCGGGTGGCGGCCGCCGTCCAGTCGGCGTCGGTCCACCGGTCATCGGTGGCGTCGTCCGCAGTACGCAAGGTGCTGCGGATCAGGGCGTGCAGGTTGTATGACCACAGCGCGAAGGGGTCGTGCCGGACGAAGGGACGCTCGATGAGCCGGGCGGCGGCGGCCTGGTGGGTGAGCCCGGCCGCGCGGGTGGCGAGCTCGAGGTCGAAGGCGTCGAAGAGGCTGACCGAGCGCAGGATGTGCCGCTCGTCCGGGGTCAGGTCGGCGACCGTGCGGGTGATGAGCGCGGGGAAGTCGGCGTCGAAATCCTCCGGGGCGGGGGTGCCCCCAGCGCGACGCAGTTCGAGGAAGCGGAGTACGGAGAGGTCGAGGTAGAGGGGCAGGCCGTGGGAGCGGGCGGTGATGATGGCCCGCAGCTCGGGCCCGATCAGGGGCTGGCCGTCCTTGACGAGGCGGCGCGCGAGGTAGTCGTCGCAGTCTGTCGCGCTGAAGTCGCCGATGAGGACCTGCCGCCCGCCGCTGGTGGCGCCCGCAGTGCCCGGGGCGGGGACGGCTCGCTCAGCGAGTCCGGGCCAGGAGGCGGAGCCGGTGAAGTCGAGCTGCCCTTCGAGAGCGGGGTCCGCCCACTGCAGGCGGCCGCGGCCGGTGACGATGAAGAACGTGCCGGGCATGAGCCACACAAGACGCTGCAGCAGGCGCTCCAGGTCGCGGTGGGTGCGGGTTCCGGTGTCCTCGAAAGTGTCGAGAAGGACGACCGGTACGACGGCCTTGTCGGCGGGGAGCTGGGCGAGCTCCCAGGCGAGCAGGTGCGGGTAGTACGACAGGGCGTCGACGTCCGGTTCGGCTTCGAGGAGGTCGGCGAGCCGGGCGCAGCCGGCCAGAGCCCGTACGGTCTGCCGCCGCTCGCGCAGGGCTTGGGTGAGGGCTCCAGTGAGTTGGCCGACGGCGCCGCCGATGCTGCCGGGCAGCATGAGCGCCTGGGCGACGTCGCCGAGCGCCGCCTGCACCTGCTGCGGCAGTGCCTTGCCGAAGCGTCCGGCGAGGCCTCCGCGTGCGAGGTACTCCTCCAGGCTCTCGCCAGGATGCTGGTGCTCCCAGTAACGGCGCAAGGCGATGTCGAAGGCGGGCAAGGGACGGCCGAGGTGTGCGGCGAGCGCGAGGCGGATGGTGAGCAGGACCCGCTCGAAGTCGGTGCCGGCGGACCGGGCGAGGTCGATCCGTACGGGCAGCAGCGCGGGACGCTCGGGCCAGGACGGCTCGCCCCACCGCGCGGGACGCTGCCCGGAACGGGCGAGCGCGGCTTCCAGGGTGCGCGAGAGCGTCGTCTTGCCGATGCCGCCGACGCCGTAGAAGACGATGATGTTGTTGCGCGGGGCCTCGAGGTCCTCCACGTCGAATCCGGGCGCGGTGACGCGGGCCAGGTGGTCGGTGAGCGCGGTCTGGACGAATCGCCACTGCCCGTGCCGGTCGGTGAACGCCTCGCCGGCCTCCATCTGCCGGTCGTTGGTGCTGAAGAGCGCGCGCAGATCCCGCTCCGCCATGACAAACCCCCTGGTGATCGACTCGATCCAACCTATTCCCGCTCGCAGGTAGATGACAGCGCGTCACGGAGAATGGCCGGTCCAGCACTCAGCACGACCGAAGGTGGGTATCCACGGTGACCAGCCCTTTTACTCCTGAAGATCCGCAGCCGTTGCACCAGCAGGGTGGGGACGCCCGTCAGACCCGGGAAGCCGTGGAACGGGTACTGGACTGGTACAAGGCCCGCCTCGCCACAACCCGTACGGGCAGCCACGATCCGGACCAGGTCGCCGCGTGGCGTACCGGCCGGGACCAGGCCCTCGACGACCTGGAACGGCTGGAGGACGCCGAGGAGGACGAGACCGTGCAGATCGCGCTCCTCTACGCCGCCCGCCTCAAGGAGCTCACGGAGTCCTGAGCGGGGCGGCGAGCAGCACAGGCCGCGCGGGCCCGGGCCGGTGCTCCACCGGCTGGGCCTGCCACGCGGCGGGCATCAGCGGCCGGGCCTGCACGGCGAGGCCGCTGATCTCCTCACGCATCCGCGGCAGAACTCGACACAAGGCCCGCTGGACGGAGTGGAAACGGGCGGCTTCCTGCGCGCTGTAGGGGCGCAGGCCCTCAGCGGTCCACGCCTGCGGAGCCGCACGGTCACGTCCGAGCGCCTGAAGGTCGGTGTCGAGCACAGTGACGGCGGCGATGTCCGGGTTGCAGGCCGCGGCCTGCACAATCTCGGCGGCCACCCGGCGGGCCCGAGCGTGCGCGGCCGGGGCCGGCAGCGCGGTCATCACATCCAGCTCCAGAGCACGCGCGTGATCGACCAGCGTTCGCTGCCGGCTGTCCGCCGCACGGCCGGCGAGCGCGACGACCTCGATCCGGTAGCGGGCCCGCGCAAACCGGGACACGCTGAGGCAGAAGTCGTCAACCGTGAGGTAGTCGGCCTCGATGGTGACGTCGCTGCGCTGCTCGCGAAGGTACGCCTCGGCCTCGGCCTGCCACTCGTCCGCGTCGGGGCGGACCAGTTCGTCAGCGATGCGGGGGCTGTCGGTGACGAGCTGAAAGTAGTCCGGGTGCGAACCGCGCAAGCCGCGCGGTTCGAGACGGACAGGGCGCGGTCGCATCGCTCGCCGCACCATCCGGCCCGCCATCAGCTGCCCGGCCCCGTACTCCCCGACCAGGTAGACGACGACCGGATCCGGACGGAACGTGGCACGCCGCAGGTGGACCGGGGCGATGAGCTCATCGAAGGCCCACCGGTGCTCCTCCGCACCAAGGCGGTGGTAGCCCGTGCCGGGCGGGCCCGGCAGGGGGTGGGCGATCCGCCGTACGGACTCGGCGGCCGCGGCTGCGCGTTCCGAGTCCCTCGACACCGCGAGCCGCGCGTCGGCCGGCAGCCGCTCATCGTGGACTAGCACCTCCGCGCGCGTCAGCTCCCGACGGAACACCCGCGTCTGCCGCGCGTTCCACGGGCGTAACTGCTCGATCCTCGCCGTCTCGGCCGCGGCCGCCGGCCGGGCCCAGGCGCCCTCGCGGGTGAGCTCGTTGTCGTACAGCGGCTCCAGGCCCCGCCGGACCACGCACACCCGGTCAGCTAGCCGCTCCGCCTCGATCACCCCGAGCGTGACGAGCATCCCTTGGGTGCACGTGTCCTGGTTCTCCCACGACACGTATCGGAGCTCGCCGGCGAGGAAGCGGTCCAGGACGCCGAGCTGGGCCAGCGCCTCGGCGGTCGCGACCGCCACGACCTCGATCCGGTGGCCCGAGCTGCGGTAGGCAGCCGACAGAGTGCGGAACTCGTCCTCAGATGCGAGGGCGGACTCGACGACCGCGTCGAGCCGGTGCGCCCGGACGTACTCCTCGACCTCGGCCTGCCACCTGATGGTGTCCGGGCGGACTCGCACGCCGGCGGTGCGGACGTCCGCCTCCAGGAGGGCGGGGTAGTGGCGGTGGACGGGCTTGTAGAGGTCGCGGCCGACGCGTACGGCGCCGCCCCGGCGGTCGAGGGCCGCCTGGACCAGATCGCCGACCTCGGTCTTCCCGGCTCCGGACGGACCGCTGACGACCACCACCACTGGCTTGTCCTGCGGAACGGCGTTCTTCGTTGCTGCCGGGAGGATCAGCCGGTGCAGCACGTCTTGGTGCTCCTCCTCGCCTAACACCGCCGCTGCGGTCTCGCCCAACTAGCCCTCCGTGCCGTTCGTTCTTGCTTCGGATCAAGGAGAAGGTAGCACGCGTACGCGGTTCGTACGCGATTCGTACGGTAAACGTGCGCCATTCGTACGGTTCATGAGGTAAGGTGTTGCTCAGGAGGTGCTCCATGTCCGAGTTGTTCGACGCGGTCGACGCGCTGCTCGCGTCCCGCGCCACGCTCCCGCCGCCGGCGGAGCGCAAGCGGCTGCGCGCCGCGCACGGCCTGACGATCGACGAGGTGGCCACCGCACTGCAGGTGCGCCGGGCCACGGTGTCCGGCTGGGAGTCCGGAAAGACCGAGCCCCGCCCGCCGGAGCGCGACGCCTACGCGCGGCTCCTCGACGGACTCGCGAAGCTCTACCCCGCCCCGGCCAACACCGGCGCGGCGGAGGAGGATGCGGCGGTACCGGCAACGTTCGCTGGCCCCGTGACCCCGGCGCCGGAAGCCCGAACTCTGTCCACAGGGGAGGCGTCCGAGGCTGCGGTCATGACTGCAACCGAGAACACTCAGCCCCCCGCCCCTGCTCCCGTCGCCGATGCTCCGGCGGTCGCGACGCGTCCGGCGCGCACCACCAGAACGTCGTCGACGTCGCGCCGTCCCGGTGCGAGGAAGGCGGCCCCGGCCGGAACCCCGGCGGGCGGTACCGATCCGCGGTTCGAGAACGGGCCGCTCGCGGTCGTCGACGTCGAGGACGGCAAGGTGCTGGCGTACTGCACCGGCGGCCTGGTCCTGGACGTGCCCGCCAAGAGCATCCCGGCCCTGGTCGACTGGACGCTGCGCGAGGCCAAGCTCGGTGCTCCAAAGCTGTCAGGTCCGGGCAAGGACGCCGACCCGCTGATCGTGTTCACCGAGGCCGCGTGCGAGCGCTACGGCCTGCCCGTCACGCTCACGGAGGAGGAGCGGACCGCCGGGCGGATCCCCGAGGGCCACAAGGTCATCAAGCAGCTCGCGCGCGCGGAGTGGCAGCTGACCAAGCGCGGCTTCGGCCCGTGGGCGCGGATCTACCGTCCCGCGACCGGCTCCGAGCGGGCCTGCGTGCAGTTGTGCATCCCGTCGTGGAACGCGCTCGACACCCGGTTCTGGGGCACCGCCGGGCAGCTCCCGCCGGCGGAGCTCGCCCGTGTCCTCGGTGTGTACGCCTCCCGCGTGATGACGCCGCGCGGCTCGACCGCGGTGACCGGCCTGGAGCTGATGACCACGCTGCACCCGCCGACCCGTGCCTCCGCGCCGGACGCCGACGGCAAGCGGCACTCCGAGCACAACCCTGGCAGCCTGGGCAAGGAAGCCATCGACCCGATGAACTTCCCGCCGTGCGAGGTCCCCGACGGCCACCCCGTCCTTAAGGACCTGCCCCGCTTCCACGTGCGCGGGCCGGCGGAGAAGCTGTTCGAGGAGGCGTACGACTGGGCCCGGCCGATGACCGACGCCGAGTGCACCCTGCGCCACCTCGTCGGCATCGACGTCAACATGGCCTTCGCCGCCGGCGCCAACGGACTGACCGTCGGCCTCGGCGAGGCCACGCACGTCAAGGCCCCTGTGTTCGACCCGAAGCTGCCCGGCTCCTGGCTGGCCGACCTCTCCCACGTCGACCTGTCCCGCGTGAAGGTCGGCAAGGAGTGGGTGGAGCTCGACGGCAGCCTGCTGCCCTCCCCGTTCACGCCGAAGGGCGAGCGGCCCGAAGGCCCGGCCTGGTACTCGACGCCCACCGTTGCCTACGCGGTGGAGCTCGGCTATGAGGTGCGCCCCATCGAGGCGTGGGTGCGGTACGACAACGGCCGCTACCTGGACGGCTGGTACCAGCGGCTCCGCGACGCCTACCTCGCCACGATGGCCGACCTCGGCGTCGACGCCGACCTCGCCCCCGAGGACTTCCTCGCGGCGATGGACGGCTACAAGGACCGTGACCCGGAGCTGGCGATCGTCGTCTCCGCAATCAAGGCGACGGTCAAGGGCGGCCTGGGCAAGCTGCGCGAGCGGCCCCGGGCAGAGGGCTGGCGCCCGGGCGAGCCGTGGCGCGCCCTGTCCCGCCCGACCTGGAGGCCGGACATCCGCGCGGCGGTCATCTCCCGCACCCGGATCAACCTCCACCGCAAGATCGTCAAGCACGCCTCGTTCACCGGCCAGTACCCGATCGCGATCCTGTCCGACTGCGTCGTCTACGCCGCGAACGGACCCTCGCCTCTGGACTTCCTGCCCTACCGGGAGGGCAAGCCGCTCCCGGGTGGGTTCAAGCTCGGCATCAACCCCGGCCTGGTCAAGCACGAGGGCACCCAGCCCGTCCTGTGGGGCGAGGAAGTCCGGGAGAAGTTCAACGCCCCGGAGCTCAACCTCGCCCGGTACATCAAGGACGGCAACGTCACCGACACCGACAACGGAGAGTAGGACAGGCCGATGAGCAACCGGTTCGCCGACGGCCTGGACGCCGCGGTGCAGAAGGCGTTCACCCGCCCCGCACCCAAGTCCGCCGGCGCGCAGATGCGGTACCTGGTCAAGCAGATGAAGGGCACCCAGACGGTCGCCCAGATGCTGCGGGTCTCCCAGCGCACCGTCGAACGGTACGTGAAAGACCAGATCAAGAAGCCCCGCGCCGATCTCGCCGCGCGCCTGGAGCGCGAGGTGAAGAAGCGCTGGCAGCCGCAGATCCGGGCGAAGGCCAGGGCGAAGGCCGCGTCCACCGGCGGCATCGTCATCGACACCCGCGCCCGCATGGGCTACACCGCGCCGATCGGATCCACGGACCAGGACCGCATCCGGCACCTGACCGTCGCCCTGCCCCCGCAGTACGCCGCCCGCCTCTTCGACGCGCAGGAGGCCGGCGCCAGCGACGACGAGCTGCAGGAAATCGCGGCCGAAGGACTCAAGGAGGTGTACTTCCAGGACGGCGGCCGCCGCGCCGGCTCCCTGGAGGAGGTCCGGTTCACGGACGTCGAGCACATCGAGTTCGACCTGTAGCCCGACTCCGCGCATCAAGCGCCTGGCCCCCGGCATTGGAGCTGCCGGGGGCCAGACGTTTCGCATCCTACGGTCAGCCAGCTCGCCGAGCGCGGCGGCGTTCCCGCCAGCTCGCCGGCGCCGCGGTGGCCGCTGCGGCGGCCCGGCCGAACGCTGCGAGCTTCTCCTCCAGGCGCACGATGTCCTCGAGGTTCCCGGCGGCGTTCATCAGCTCCTCGGTGGCGGTGACGAGAGCCGGGTCGGGGCAGCGCAGCAGCGGGGCGGCCGCGGTGGCAATCCGGGTGAAGGGCTCGCGCAGCGCGGCGGCGGCCTGCTTGCTCACGATCCTCTCCTGCGCCAGCAGTTCCGCCCCGCGCCCGAGGCCCGCCAGGCCGCTCTGTACGTCGGTGCCGCCGGCGATCCGGGCCCGGGCCGCGCCGCCCACGCAGGCGAGCCCCGCCAGCAGCACGGTCCGGCCGCGCTCGGCCAGCGTCTCCCACAGCATCTGGTTGGCGGTGCCCGCCGCCCGCAGGTCCGACACCGCCACTATCAGCGCGTCGGCGTGCCCGCGCAGCGCTTCCCGCTCCCGCTCCTGGTCCTGGCGGTTACGGGCGCGAGTGGTCAGCCACCACGTCAGAAGGGCGACGAGGCCACCCGAAACGAGCGAGCCGAGCGACTCGATCAACTTGTCCATCCGCGCACACTGCCTGCTCACCGGCCCGGGACGCAGGTTCGTTGCCCACCTGACGCACAACCCGTACCCGCCCGTTGCCCCGCCCCGCACCCCCAGGAGCGGATGCCGTGCTGCTCCGCGCCTCAGACCTTCTGTCCGACACGGTTGAGTCGCTCCTGCGTGTAGACGAACAGGAGGTCGACGTACCGGCGGAAGAGCGGGGGGTTCGCACAGCACACCTTGGCTAGCGAGGGAGTCCCGCCCATGGTGGTCGCGTAGCGCCCCTCGTCGCCGCCCGGGTCGCGGTCGTACAGGTCGCGGATGAACTCGACGACCAGGTGCCGGTCCTCGCCCGCGGCAAAGAGGTCGTCGCCGCTCTCCTGCAGATGCGCCAGCAGCTTGCCGAGGTCGTGCCGGAACTTCTTCGGCCCGGGTCCGACGAGCGCCTTCAGCGAGAGCTCGGCCAGCTGCCGGGCGAGGAAAAAGGCCGGCTGCGGGATCCCGGCGTCGATCAACGTGACGGCGCCCTCGTAGAACTCACCGAGCGTGTCGTCGGACGCGTTCGCGGAATGCGCGCGGGACAGACACAGGGCGTCGGGCCACTCGTGGTCCGAGTCCATGTCGCCGAACGGGCTCACATAGGTCATGCCGGGCATTGTCCACCGGAAGCCCGCCCACGAGGGACCGGATTTCCGCGCTCGGTCCACCGTCGGCGCCGAAAACGCCGCCGGTCAGTCCTCGCTGCCGAAGCCGCGGTCGAAGCCCTTGAGGACCGGGTCCAGTTCGGCAGCGGCCCCGCACAGGCAGCACAGCCGGGTGCCTGAGTGCTGCGACGCGTCCAAGGCCCGGTCCAGGGTGAGATCTACTTCAAGAACCGCGGCCGCCGCGTCGGCGGCCTCGAGTTCGACCCGTAGGAGGAGAGCAGGCCGTCGGCCGTATCGGAGCACAAAGGCGCAGGTCAGGGACCGGGTGGGCTGCATACTCCCTTCCCGAGCCTGACGGATTCTGCTAGCGTTCGTCTTGCAGGTGGCCGCGCAAGCTGTCGCCCGTATCGCCTTAGACCCCGCCACTGAGCGGGGTCTTCGTGCGTCTAGGGGTACCAGACGCGCTGATGAACCACCCGAGACTCGACTCTCGACCAGAGCCGCCGGTTGGCCTTCTTGGCCCGCGGATCGTTGTCCGCCGCGATGTGAACGCGGTGATGGAGGAAGGCAACGAGGTCGACGGCTTGAAGCAGCCGACTCGCCGAAGATGAGGCGAAGTGCATGGTGTCGACCACGGTGGTGATCTTCCGAGCCTTGTAGCCCCAGGTCCCAGTAGTCCGGTAGTGCCGCAGCTCTCGGCGGTAGTTGTCCTGTCCCTCGCACTCATCGGCGATGATCAAGGCCAACTCATCATGCCGCTTGGCGAACTCGTCCACACGCTCCAGCAAGTGCGTAAGCGTGATCGAGTGCGGGTGATCATGATTGCTGCCATAACGCTGCCGAAGACCGACGAGGTCCACACCAGTCAGAACGATCTTTACGTCGTGGTCTGCGATGGCCTGGAGGGCATCGGCGTAGACACCAATCCGCGCCCTGGCCATGCCGGACAAGTGCTTCCAGTCCCCCTTGGCATGGAAGATGTCATATCCGTGCAGTTCGGTCTCCGGGGGTATCTGGCCGTAGGCATCAACGGCCTTCGCAACCACCTCATCGAGGGCTTCGGTAAGCGATATGGCCTCGGTTGCAGGACAGAGCACAGCTCCGAGGAAGTACACCTCAGCCGAGTGGCTCTCATCGACGTATGTCAGCAGCACAGCGACAGATTATGTGGCGTCTCGGGCCGCACGCCTCAGCTTTCGAAGCCAGCGTCGAAGCCCTTGAGGACCGGATCGAGTTCGGCGGCCGCGCTGCACAGGGAACAGAGCCGGACGCCCGGCTGCTCGGCGACCTCGAGGGCGCGTTCCCAACCGAGCGGCGGCGCGCCCTTCGGGGCCTCGTCGCAGTCGACGGCGTGGACGATGCCTTGGCCGGGGCCGCGGCCGGTGCCGGTCTTCTGCAGGACCCAGCCGGACGGGCGGTGCGGGCCGAGGATCTCGGCGATCACGGAGGGCGGCGGGAGCGGGGTCGTCGGGACCTTGCTGTAGTCGACGCCGTCGACCGGCCGGACCATCGCCGGCGCCTCCACCCAGACCCTGTACTCCGCGGCCTCGACGCCGCCGGTCTCGGGATTGCGGTACGCCGGCATGCCGATGTCGTACTCCCACGCCCCAGTCCGGGACTGCACTCGCGCGTACAAGCGGGCGACGAGCTCCTGGCCATCGGGCAAGACGACCCGGACCGGCACCGGTGAGAAGTCCTCGGGTGGGGTTGCGCCGCCGGTCACGCGACCACCGTCTCGCCGTGCTCCCTGGTCCAGGTCCTCAGCACCCGCGGGCGCCCCAGGCCCGATTCGGTCAGGGTGATGGTCACGGTGGCATGGTCGCCGTACAGGCCGACAAAGGAGCGGAACTTCCGCACGGCCGTCTCGCTGCTGCTCCATTCACCAGTGACCGCCGGTCCGCCGGCCGTGAACCGGACCACCATCCTGAACATGCTGACCTCCCGGCGCCGTCAGGGCTGGGCCGGGACGATCTGCACGTCGGAGACGCCATCCTGCGCCTCCTTGTAGCGCTTGTAGTCCTCGGCAGCCGCCGGGCTATAGGTGACCGCGGACTCCCGCCGCCCTTGGGACCCGTCCTGCACCCACGTGATCTTCACCGTCTCCATGCCGCTGCCGCTCCTTCATCGCTCGGTGTGCCCGTCGACGCATCGGTGCGCACCGCCAGACTTCTTCAGGATCGCACCCACCACCGACAGCGCCGCTCTGACCTGCGCGGACGTTGGGCACTGTCCACAGGCGGTCCGTGGTCCCTGGAGGTATGAGCGATCACGAGCAGCAGCAGCCGATCCCGCGCCGAGGCAAGGTCTTGGAGGCCCTCGCACGGGCGGAGCGGCAGGTCTTCACCCGGCCCGCGCCGAAATCCGCTAATGCACAGGTGAAATTTCTTCTCACGCGGGTGAAGGGGTCAGCGAGAAGCCTGGCGGAGCGGGTGGGCACCTCGACCCGCACGATCGAGCGCTACCGCGCCGGGAAGCTGAAGAAGCCGCAGAAGCGCCTCCAGGCAGCCCTGATGGAGGAGACGGAATCCGAGTGGCAACCCCAGGTCAGGGCACAGGCACGCGCGGCAGCGGCCACCTCCAGAGGGATGATGGTGGACGTGACGGCCTACTTCGGATTCACGTGCACGGGCAGCTCGGACGACGGCCGCCAGCGACAGATCACCACGGACATCTCGCCCACCTACGTGAAGAAGATCCTGGAACTCCGGGAGGCCGGTGCGACGGAGGAGGACCTGCATCCGATCGTCGCGGAGGCCATCACGGAGTCGTATTTCACGGAATGGGGCACCCGTGCAGCTGGCCTGCGCGCGGATTTCACGCAGGTCTTGAAAATAGATTTCCGATTCTGACCCGGCCGAATTCACGACCTGCTAGAAACATATCCGGCGGGCCGTCGCACAGCGCTCTGACGGCGGCCCGCTCCCGAATCCGCACCACGAATACGAGGCCGAAGATGACCACGCCCTGGCCGCCCCCGCGTACCGCCCGCCGCCCGCTCGCCCCGCGCGTCGCCGCGCCCCGTGAGCCGGTCGACCCGGCCCGCATCGGCCGCCGCGCCGTACGGCGCCAGGCGAAGGGCATGGACGCGGCCGCCGTCGCGGCGGCCCTCGAGGACGCCCGCTTCGACGCCCGGCAGGACTCCCGCCACGAGGACCTGGCCGACGACGTCCGCGGCCCGGCGGAGCTCGCGGAGTGGGAGCGCCTCGACCAGCTGCTCGCCGCCGCGACGGCGGGCACCGTCTACGACCCGGACACCGACCCCGTCGTCCAGGACGAGCTCGCCGCCGAAGCCGCGGCCGCCGCCGACCGCGAGGCCGCCGTACGCGAGGCGCAGCGGATCGCGGCCCGCGCCGACGAGCTCCAGGCGCTGCGCGAGCTCGGCACCCTGGAGCAGACCGAGCCCCGCGACGGCGACGAAGCCGTGCGCGACGAACTCACCCGGCGAGCCGGCGGGTACGTCCAGGCCGAAGTCGACGCCTGGCTCGCGCACGCCCTGGCCGCGTACCTCGGGCACTTCCGCGACCCGGCCGCCCGTGAAGCCGCCGCCGGCCTGCTCCCGCCACCGGTCCTCGCCCACGCCGCGCTGCTCGCCGAACTCGCCCTCCTGCTCCCCGGCGTCGACGTCGACGAGCTGGCCTTCGCGGCCCGGCTCGCCACCACCGAGCCCGAAGCCGTTGGTGACCTCGCCGCGTTCCTCGCCCGCGCCCGCTCCAAGGCCAGCTGACCGCACCACGCCCTGGCCGGGTGTCACGCTGACTCAGCGTGAGCGTGACACCCGGCCGTCACGCTCCCCCGGGAAGGCGTCACGCCACCTTGAATGTGTCCCTATATGTCCGATTTTTGGAGTCCTCGGGGGCCTCCAGGGCCGATTCGAGGGCCGAGCGTGACACATAAGAGTTGATCACCCGAGCGCTTACGCGCAGTACGGAATGTAGTCACGAGGGCCGGTTTCGCCGGAGTGGTCCCGGGCCTCCTGGCCCGGCGATACCGTGGTGAGCAACGCCAGTTCTGCCCTCTGGAGCCCTCGATGAGCGAACAGCCGGCCCCCGTCGACACCGCCGCCCGGCAGCTGGAGCCCGCGGCCGCCGACGCCGTCCGCGCGTACGCGGCCAAGACCCGCGCCGACGCCGACCGGTTCGCCGCCGTCCTGGAGGACATCGCCACCAACGGCCTGCCCGACCCCGAGCAGTGCACCCCCTGGGAGGAGCTGCGCGAGGCCCACCTCGCCCGCCTCGCCTCCCAGCGCCCGGCTGTCGCCTGATGGCCCCGCAGCACGGCCGCCGCCGCGCCCGGATCGCGTTCTCCGACTCCGCCGCCAAGCAGCTGGAGAACCTGACCAGCGAGGCGGAGATCCACGCCCTGGACCGCGCCCTGGTCGTCGTCTCCGTCGACCCCGAGGTCGGCGAGCCGATCCCCGGCGACACCGCCGGCCCCCAGCTGCGCGAGTACGCCGACGAGGTCGAGCGCGTGCGCCTCCTGTACTGGGTCACGGCTTTGCGGACCGTGGTGGTGGTCGCCTACCTCGAGGTCTGACCCGCGACGTCCTGGAACAGGCCGACCGCGTACGGCCGGCCTCTCCGTGTGTTCGTCGGTTGGTGAGGGATCGGGTCTGTCACCTGATGAGGGATCGCTCGCGTACAAGGAAGACCTAGGACTGACTGACCCGATGACGAGCGCGCTTCTCCCACCCGCCGTAGGCGAAGTACCGGAAGTACGGCCGATCGGGGAGACCTCGCCACCGAGCCCGCCTTGCACCCTTGCACTCTGCCCCCGGCGGCTGCGCTGGCGGCTCGGCGCGGCCCTGTCTGGAGACGGCCTTGCACCCCATTGGTAGGTACTACAGGTAGTACCTATGTGCGGGTTGTAGATCTCTCCCCCTGAGAGCGAAGCTCGCTGCGCGGGCACCCACCACCTGCCGCCACCTGTACCGAGGCCCACCTCGCCCGTCCGACGCGCATGATCCTTCCCGGCGCTGTACGGCCGTCTGCGGCGTCCTGACGCCCTCCGGACTCCCGAGCGACGATCAAGGCCCTGAAAGGCGCTCACAGCGGCGCACAGCGCTTCGAGGGGCGGCGAAGCGCCCTGCCCCTCGGCGACGGCTCCACGACGGGCGCCACGCCCGCCCTCCTCGGTCGCCGCCTCCCGGTCGCTGCTCCCGGCCCGAGCTCTGCTCTCAGGGGGAAGGAGACTCAACCCGCACGTAGGTACTACCTGTAGTACCTACCAATGGGGTGCAAGACGCGCTCCGCCCTCGCCAGGCCGCGACCGTCGACGGCCCGCCGACAGCCGGATGCAGCGCCTCGTGCTGCTCGGCCACCGACGTCCTGCTGCTCCTGGTGGTGAAGGGTGCAAGACGCCTGCTGCACGCCCGTGAGGAGTGCAGCGCAGCATTCGCACGGGCCAGGCGGCACACGGGTGCTGCACAGGTAGCAAGGCCGGCCTTACTCGTGCAGCAGGTGGCCCGCTGCCTCCGGGACGGCTACACGGCCGCAGTTGCTGCAACCGGCGAGTCGGCGGGCCGACCGCTGTCGCGCGAGCAGGCCCGCAGCGCGCACTACCGGGCCCGGTTGCCGCATAAGTTCGCAGATCTGCAATATTCCGCACGAGATCCATGCACAGCTGCTGCATGCAGCGGGCCGCCGGAGTCGTCGTCGCTTGTTCTGCTGCTCCAGAACGAACCGGTTCACCTGGTGCTACCGCCCTCCCGCCAAGAGCCGCCCGACTGCGACCTGACACTCGCTGCTCCAGGTGCGCCGACCGAGCTGATGGCCGGCGCCGACACCGGGAACGCGATTGGCGCTGCACCCGTGGAGGGCGCAGCGCCAATGTCCGTGCGAGGGTGCCGGCCGGGTCAACTGACGGCGTGCAGCGAACCGCGCCTCTTGGCGGCCACGGCCTTCTTCGCGGCGGCCGCGGCCGCCCGCTTCTTGCGCTGCTCGGCGAGCTGGTCTTGGTAGGCGGCGACGGCCCGGTGGTAGTCCGCCACGTAGGTCTTGCTGTCCAACCGGTCTGCCTTGGGCATCGCCTTGACGGCGTCCAGGGCGTCCTCGGGGGAGTTGTAGCCGGCCAGCATCGGGTTGATCTGGTAGACGCCGTTGCGGACCTTCTTGACGAGCTTGGCCAGCTCCAGCTCCCGCAGTGCGGCGTTCACGCTGGGGCGGCTGAGCCCGAGCAGTTCACCGAGGGTGGCCTGGTCCATCGCGATGCGGCCGCCGGCCTCGCTGCGTGCCCGGAGCTTGAGCAGCGCCCGGTAGGCGGCGGGCGGCAGGTCCAGGTCTGCGAGAAGACCGTCGGCGTTGGTCGCCGACCACTTCAAGGTGCTCACTGGGCTGATCCCTCCTCCTGGCGCTGCGCACGGGCCAGTCGGCGTGCAGCGCGTTCTTCGGCCCGGTTCTTCCGCAGTTCCTCGATCGCCTCGCGCATGTGCTCCAGCGACGGGAACCGCACCAGGTCCGGCAGGCTCTCATCCTTACGGATCTTCGCGATCGTCTGGTCCTGGTCGACCTGTACGTACTCGGCTTCGACCAGTTCCGTGCCCGGGATGAACTCCGCTACACGGTACGAGTAGGGCGGGTTGAACTGGTAGACGCCGCGGCGCACCTTGAAGACGATGCCGTGGCTCATGATCTCTTGCAGCGCCTCGTTGATCTTCGCGCGTGCCACGTCCAGGACGGTCGCCATCTCTTCCTGCGTCAGGCGGATCTGCCCGCCGGCCTTCTGGCAGGCGATCATCAGCAGGATCAGCCTCAGCGGCAGGGCCTCGCGGAAGTACTGCGCAATCAGGAAGAAGAACTCCAGCGAGTCCATGGAGAACGCCTTCGGGCGCTCCGGGGTGTCGTAGAACTCCATCGGCTTGCGCTCGCTGCTGAGCGAGAGCTTCCGGCGGGGGTAGCGGCGAGCGACCGAGTCGAGGTCCTCTACCGGCTGCACCGGCTTGGACCACGCCTGGATCTCATCACCGAGGGGCAGCTCCGTACGACGCGGCGCGCGCTTCGGTGCGGGACGACGGCGCTGTGGCTCGGGTGTCACGAGGCTGCTCTCCACTCCGCTGATCTTGGACGGCAGCAGTATGTCAGCCACGCCGACAAATATGTCGGCCTCGCTGACATTCCGGCGTGTTGTGTCCCCCCAGGGGGGACAGATCTCCCCCCTGCAGCCGACACCGGACCGCTCAACGGAACGCCGTCGCGAAACGTCGGCCTGGCTGACGTTTCGCATCCAAAACTGTCGGCATGGCTGACATTCGGCCTGCGATGTGACTCCTCAGGAGGTACACATCGCAGGCGTTCTGTACCTCCTGAGGTGACAGATCGCCGATTGTGTAGGCCCCTGACCAGCGGGTTCTTGATCTGCGTAAGTATTAGGTGGCTGAGGTCCACTCGCAGGCGCCGGCCGGACCTCGTGTGGCTGAGGCGGCTTCGCGTGTGGGCCCCTGAGCCCGCGCAGACCGTAGGCGGCACCAGCGGCTCTGGGTCTCGGGCGGTGCCGACCGTGATGAACAAGCACCAGAAACCGGAGCTGGCCTCTCTGGCGGGTTCCGCCGCCCGGCCCGAGGGGCCGTTCGGCTCCGGTACCTCCGCAAGCCGGAATTCACGCTTTCCCATATCTGAGGTACCGTTCTGTGGCTGAGGCCCGAACCGGCTCAATTCGTAATTCCTCGCATGACTGGTTGGCGAAATACGGCCGCTGACGTTTCGTCAAAAGGTGCGCCCCGCCCGGATTGGTTGGGGGGTGTCCTGTGTTTCCGCCAATGGTACATGCTGCATCAACCTGATGCACTCGCTACACTGAAACCCACACGAACGAGCGAACCCCACTCCCTCGCAGCCAGCCCGGCCCGCATCGCGGGCCCAACGGTTCTGGAGGCGCAGCCGGAAGGACCGTCAGGCGGGGGAGCGCAGCGGACCCGCCGGGAGCGTCCCACGCTCCCCTCAACTCCCGCGCGGGAGGCCCCACTAGCCGCACCGTCAGACCCTGAGGGGCCCGGCCGCGCATCGCGCGGCCCGCCGGGCGCGCAGCGGCCGGCCCCCCTCAACTCCTGGAGCGCAGCGGAGGGAGTTGGCCCGTGCTCCGCACGGGCCAAGGGAGCGCAGCGACCGCCCCCCTTGCACAT
>JOBE01000033.1 GCA_000717735.1 Streptomyces griseoluteus
GGGCAGGGCCATGGGGCGGGGATTCCACCGGGGGCCGGCGCAGGGCGTCCTCGCGCCCGGAGCCCTCGTCCTCCGTGCTCTCGTCCCCGGCGGCCCGTGGAGCGGGGACGGCTGCCCTGGCCGCGCGCGGTCCGCCCGGCCCGCCCGGCCGGCCGAGGAGCACCCGGTCGTCGCGGCGCAGGACGGCCTGCTGGATCCGGCGCAGTTCCTCGCCGGGCTCCACGCCCAGCTCGTCGAGGAGTCGCCCGCGCGTCTCCCCGTACACGGCGAGCGCCTCCGCCTGCCGGCCGCTGCCGTACAGCGCGCGCATCCGCAGTGCGGCGAGGGGCTCGTCGTGCGGCCGGGCCAGGGGCACGGCCATGAGCTCGTCCAGGGCGTCCGAGTGGCGCCCGAGCAGGACGAGGCACTCGACCCGGTCCTGGTGCAGGGCGCGCCGCTGCCGTGAGAGCCGTCGGCGTTCGGAGTCGGCGAGCGGGCCCGGCAGGCCGGTCAGCGGCTCGCCGCGGAACAGGTCGAGTGCCCGGCCGGCGTGTTCGAGCGCGGCGTCGTGGTCTCCGGCGGACTTGGCCCGCCGGGCGAGCAGGGCCGCGTCCGCGAGTTCGTCGAGGTCGGTCCCGGCGGAGCCGGCCACGAAGCGGTAGCCGCCGCGCTCGCCGAGGATCACCGACCGGTCGGGCCCGGCGCCCACTGTGTCGAGCGCCTTGCGCAGCGGGTAGACGTAGCTCGGCAGGACGCGGTGACCGGTGCCCGGGGGTTCGCCACCCCATACGTCGTCCAGGAGTTGCCGGTACGTCACCAGGTCAGGGCCGCGCAGGACGAGGGCGGCGAGGAACGCCTGCCGTCGCACAGGGCCGAGGGACAGGGAAACGCCGTCGCGGCGCGCCCGCATCGGACCGAGCAGATCGATCGTCAGCCGCCCGGCATCCGTATCCGCATCGGTTTCCGCATCCGTATCCGTATCCGCCGGATCCATGCCCACGTCGAAGTCCCCACGTCTCCCGCGCGCGCCCCGTGACCGCGCGGTTCTCAACAGCTTGCTTCAGCAGGATTTCATCGGCATCGCAGCACCACGCGACAGAGTCTGCCAAGTCATGCCGGGATCCGGCCAACCTCGTCGCCCGCGAGCGAGAACCGTACGAGAAGAAGAGAGGGCTGCCCCGTGAGCGAGACCCCGCCCGTGGACCCCCGGCAGGGCTTCGGCGACCGTCCCACCCAACCGTTCGGACAGGCCGATCCGAGCTGGCGCCCCGCGGCGCAGGGCTCCGGCCATGCCCCGGTCCCGCCGCACGCCCCGCCTCCGGTGCCGCCGCAGGCGCCGACGGCGCCCTCGGCCTGGGCCCAGCCGGTGCCCGCGGGTCCCGGTGGAGGTCCGCGCGGCGGTTCGCGGGTCTGGCTGATCGCCGGCGCGGCGGCGCTCGCCGTGGCCGTGACCGTCGGTGTGGTCGTCGCCGTGTCGGGTGGTGACGACAAGGGCACGGCGTCCGGTCCGCCGCCCGCCGGTGTTCCGGGCGGCGCCGGCAAGGCCGAGGAGCCGACGGAGAAGGCGTTCACCAAGGTGCCCAAGGGGTGCGAGCTGGTCAAGGCGTCCACGATCGAGGCGATCGTGCCGGGTGCCGCGTGCACGCCGGGTCTCTTCGACGACAAGGACCTGGCGTCGATGATCACGAGGGGGCCGCGCTGGGAGAGGCCGGGCCATGACGGTCCGTTCCAGAAGCTGGAGGTGCACCTCTCGGTCATGCCGGGGGCGAAGGGCAACTACGACATGAAGAAGAAGGTCGCCCTCCGGGAGATGGGCTCCCTGCGCAAGGTGCTGGACTCCAAGCCCGTCAACGGGCTCGGCGAGGAGGCCTTCGTCGTGTACTCCGGGGACTCGCAGGGGGCGCTGAACGACGCCCAGGTGATCGTCCGCGAAGGCAACGCCGTGGTCACCTCGGACTACACCTTCAGCCGGAAGGACTCCACCACGACGCAGAAGCAGGCCGAGGACGCCGTCGTCGCCGTCGCCCGTGACGTCCTCGGTTCGCTGAGCTGACCCGCCCCGACGACGTGCGTACACCCTCCTCCGGGGGCGCCGACCCCACGGCCGAGCAGCCTCCGTTCACCACGGTCCGGCGGGAGCCGGACGCGGCCACCCGGCCGTTCACCATCGTCCCGCCGCCTTCGCACGGCCAGGTCCCCCGGCAGTCGAGCCCCGCCCGTATCGGCCCCTACGAGGTCTTCCAGCTCCTGGGCGAGGGCGGCATGGGCAGGGTCTTCCTCGCCAGGTCTCCGGGATCGCGTCTGGTCGCCCTGAAGGTGATCCGGCCCGAGTACGCCGAGACGCCGAACTTCCGTGGGCGTTTCAGGCGCGAGGCCGAAGCCGCCCGCAGCGTGAGCGGGTTCTTCACGCCGCCGGTGCTCGACGCGGACGCCGACGCCCCCCAGCCCTGGCTGGCCACGGCCTACGTCCCCGCGCCCTCGCTCCACGAGGTCGTACGCGGCTTCGGCGTGCTGCCCGAGCCCGCCCTTCGCGCCCTCGGCACCGGCCTCGCCGAGGCGCTGCTCGCCATCCACGAGGCGGGCATCGTCCACCGCGACCTCAAGCCGGGCAATGTGCTCGTGGCCGAGGACGGGCCCCGCGTCATCGACTTCGGCATCAGCAGGGCGGTGGACGCGACCCAGGTGACCCGGACGGGCGCGGTGATGGGGACACCGGGCTTCATGGCGCCCGAGCAGATCGTGTCGAGCCGTGAGGCGGGACCGGCGGCCGACGTCTTCTCCCTCGGCTGCGTCCTGGTCTTCGCGGCCACGGGCCAGGGCCCCTTCGGCGCCGGGGGGACGGCCGAGATCCTCTACCGGGCCGTCCACCATCCTCCCCGACTCGAAGGCGTCCCAACGGCGTTGGGCCCGCTGATCGACGCCTGCCTGGACAAGGATCCCGCCCTCCGGCCGCCCGCCGCCTCGGTCCTCGCCACGCTGGGGGCCGCCGACCCGGCCGCGCTGCTCACCGAGGGCCTGCGGCAGGACCTGGCGCGGCGGGCGGCGCACGCCGCCGTCCTGGTGACCGCACCGCCCGTACCCGTGACGCCCCTGGCGCCGGCCCTCGTCCCCGCCGCGGCGAAGGGGCCGAGCCGGCGTGCCTTCCTGTGGATCGCGGCGGGCGGCACCACCGCCGTGGCGGCGGGGGGCGCCGCCGCGCTGACCGCATGGCGGTCCCGGACCGGCGAGGACCCGGCCCGGTCCGGCGGCGGTACGCGCACGGGCGCGGGTACGGGCTCCACGGGTGTGGCCGAGCCCAGGATTCCGGCGGGCCCGAAGCCGCGCTGGAAGACCCCGGTGAAACCGCTGGACAACGGGCAACTGCGGCTCCTGGGCAACACACTGGTGCGCTGGGACTCGACCGACGCGATCGGCTACGACACCGCGACGGGCAAGCAGCGCTGGACGGGTTCGCTCCGTCCGCCCTCCGAGGTCACGAGTGCGCCGAAGTGGCTGGGCGTCCAGGGATCGATGCTGTTCGCCGAGGGCTGGAGCGGTGAGAACGGCTATCTGTTCGGCGTCGACGCCACGGGCAGGCAGAAGTTCGCGTACGCGGTCACCCGGGCCGGCGCCGACGGCCGCGTGCCCTACGTGCAGAGCGTCCAGTCCGTCTCCGGTTCGATCGCCGTCCTCGCCGTCAGCGGCGACGACGGCTACGGAATCGTCGCGGTCGACCTCACCTCGGGCAGGGTCTTGTGGTCGCACCGCAGGATCCGCGGCAGCGACTTCCAGGCACACGCCGACGGACGCCACTGCTTCCTGCAGGACAACGGAACCCTCCGGGGCCTCGACCTGCGCTCCGGAGCGGAGCGGTGGAGCGTCCCGGACGTCATCGAACCGGGCGCGTACCCGCGTCTGGCCTCCGACGGGACGACGCTGCTCGTCGTCAGCGTCAAGGTGCAGGCCTTCCGTGCCTCCGACGGCGCGAAGCTGTGGACCGCCGTCAACGAGACGACCAACCTCAGCCCGGCGACCGTCCGTGGTGGGCGGGCCCACGTCTTCGACGGTCAGGACAGGATGTTCGCCCTGGACATGAAGAGCGGCGAACAGGCGTGGCACACCGCGAGCCCGCTGAACCTGACGACCTCCGGCGGTGCGAACTCCCAGGGCCCCACCGTCTCCTCGTCCGTCGTCGCCGCCGCCACGTACGCCACCGGTGACGTCCCTGGCTTCGTCGTCCTGCGCGCCTCCGACGGCAAGCCGCTCTGGGCGCACCAGCCCTCCGGCGGCGAGGCCGGGGGCAAGACCGCCTGGCTCCTGCAGGCCTCCGGCGACAGCCTCTTCGCCGCTTCCGAGACCACCCTCTACGCATTCCGGAGCACCACCTCGTGACCACGCCGCCCGGCCAACCACCGTCCAGTCCACCGCCGTTCGGACCGACACCGTCCAGCCCACCGCCGCTCGGGCCGCCACCGTCCAGCCCTCCCCCGCGCGCCGGCTCCACCGGCGCGTACATCGGTCCGTACCGGATCATCCGTGAACTCGGGGCGGGCGGCATGGGGCGCGTCCACCTCGCCGCCTCTCGCAGCGGCCGTGCGGTGGCCGTCAAGGTCGTGCGCCCGGAGCTGGCCGCCGACCCGGACTTCCGGCGGCGCTTCAGGGCCGAGGTGGACGCCGCCCGCGCGGTCTCCGGTGCCTTCACCGCGCCGGTGGTCGACGCCGATCCCGAGGCACCGCAGCCCTGGCTGGCCACCGCCTACATCCCCGGTCCTTCGCTGTCCGAAGCCCTGGCCGCCCATGGGCCCATGCCCGAGGCCACGTTGCGCGTGCTCGGCGGCGGCCTGGCCGAGGCGCTGGCCGCGATCCACCGCGCGGGGCTCGTCCACCGCGACCTGAAACCGTCCAACATCCTGCTCACCCTCGACGGACCCCGGGTGATCGACTTCGGCATCAGCCGGGCCGTCGACGGCACCGTCCTCACCGCCGAGGGCCAGGTCGCCGGCTCGCCCGGCTTCATGTCGCCCGAGCAGTCGCAGGGCGCACCCCTCACGGGAGCGAGCGACGTGTTCGCGTTCGGCGCCGTGCTCGCCTTCGCCGCCACCGGCATACCGCCGTTCGGCACCGGCGCGGCCCACGCCCTGCTCTACCGGGTCGCCTACGAGGAACCGCAGCTGCACGGCGTCCCGCAGGGCCTGCTCGGGATCGTCACCGCGTGCCTGGAAAAGGATCCCGCCCGGCGCCCCACCGTCGGTCACCTGCAGTCCTGGCTCCGGCCGGAGACCACCGCGGGCTGGCTCGGCGCGGTCGAACTCCAGGTGACCGAGGACGAACGCACCCTGCAGGACGCGGTACGCCCCGCGCTGCTCAGCCGCCGTCGGCTGCTGCTCGGCGGCGGGGTGCTCGCGTTGGCCGCGGCGGGCGGCGGCGCGGCCTGGTTCCTCCGCCCGGGCGGCCGGGGCGCGGGCGCCCTCCCCGTACTCGACTGGACCCGTGACCTTCCCCGTCCCGGCATGTCCCTCAGCGCGGTGACCCGGAGCACACTGCTGTGCACCCAGCAGACCTCCGGGGCCGCGTTCGACCGGGCCACGGGCGCGCTGCTGTGGCAGGACTCCGGCGGGCAGAACACCGACGCGCTCACCGACGACGAACGCGTCTACACGGTACGTACCGACGGCAAGGTGCACGCCTTCGACGGCAGGACCGGGAAGGAGGTGTGGAGCGCGGCCCCGGACGAGGACGACGCGCCCCGGCTCGAGCTCGGCGACGGCACGCTGGTCGTCACGACGAGCGGCGGCCGGCTCCAGGCCCTCGACGCGGCGACCGGCAAGCTGCGTTGGACGTCGTCCGCCGTGAAGAACGCCCTTTCGGTCATCGGCAGCACCCGGGACGGTGCCGTGATCGCCTGGGGCAGTTCCTCGAAGACGGACCCGGCCGCGAGCACCAGCGGGTACGCCGCCCTCGCCGCGGACTCGGGCGAGGCCCTGTGGGCGAAGGACCTCGTCATGCTCTACCCGCCGGACGAGGGCAAGGTGCTCTACGCCGTCGACGGCGGTATGAACCTGCTCTCACTCGACCCCGTGGACGGCAGGACGCTGTGGAGCGCGCCCACGAAGCTTCCGCCGACGAACAGCGAGATCCTCCTCTGGGGCCACTCCCTGAGCCTGCTCGAAGGAACCCTGTTCTGCTACCCGGGCACCGGCGCCAACGGCTCGACGCGCGGCCTGCTCGTCGCCTTCGACCCGGAGAACGGCAAGACCCTGTGGACCGTACGGACCGCCGCCCGCGGCAACCGCGGCTTCGCACGATCCGGCGCGACCGTCTGCCTCCTGGACGAGAAGGTCCTGCACGGCATCGACGCCGTGACCGGCGCGGAACGCTGGACGGCCGGCTCCGGTCTCGGCGACCTGGAACTCCTGGGCGCCCTGGGCGGCTTCTTCCTCGTCGCGGCCGAGAAGGGTCTGTACGCGTTCCGTGCCGGGACCGGCGAACAGGTCTGGCATCACGCGGCCGACGGCGGCTCCGGCTCCTGGTCGACCCACCTCGCCGGCGATCACCTCTACGCCACGTGGTCGGGCAGGCTGCTCCGCTTCTCGGTGCGGAAGAGCTGAGGGCCGCGCGGCCTCGCGCCCGCGGAAGGCGCTCGGCTAACGTGCCGGTGCATGAGCGCTGAACTGGAACGACCGCCCCTCGTCGGGGACGAACGCACCACCCTGCTCGGCTGGCTGGAACTCCAGCGCCGGATACTCCGCTGGAAGTGCGAGGGGCTGAGTGATCAGGACGCGCACCGGGTCGTACTGCCGACCTCGCCCCTGATGACGATGGCCGGGCTCATATCGCACATGCGGTGGGTCGAACACACCTGGCTGGAGGTGCTGTTCCTCGGCGGGGACAAGACGAAGAACCCGTCCTTCGACAAGGAGCAGGAGAACGCCGACTGGCGGGTCGAGGGCCGGTCGCTGGCCGAGCTCCTCGCCGCGTACGAGACGCAGTGCGAACGGAGCGACGAGATCGTCGCCGCCGCGAGCCTGGACGACGTCGGACGTGACACCGAGTTCCGGTCGGGCGGAGCCAGTCTCCGCTGGATGCTGGTCCACCTCGTCGAGGAGACCGGCCGGCACGCGGGGCACGCGGACATCGTCAGGGAGCTCCTCGACGGCACGAAGGGCTACTCCTGACGGGGCAGCCGGCCCTGGACCAGGGCTGAGGGCAGGTCGTCCGTACGCTCGGCCCCGGCGGGGGCGCCGTCGAGGAAACCGCCCGACTGGTGCTGCCACAGCTTGGCGTAGGCGCCTTCCGCGGCGAGCAGCTCGTGGTGGGTGCCCTGTTCGACGATGCGCCCGCTGTCGAGGACGACGAGCCGGTCCATGGTGGCGACCGTGCTGAGCCGGTGGGCCACGACGAGTGCCGTCCGCCCGTCCATGAGGCGCCAGAGCGCGTCCTGTACGAGGATCTCGCTCTCGGAGTCCAGCGCACTGGTCGCCTCGTCGAGCAGCAGGATCGGCGCGTCGCGCAGGATCGCCCGTGCGAGGGCGACCCGCTGGCGCTGGCCGCCGGACAGCTTCACTCCGCGCTCGCCCACCATCGTGTCGAAGCCCTGGGGAAGCGTCTCGACGAACTCCGTGACGTGCGCCGCCTCGGCCGCCCGCCGGATGTCGGCGTCGGTGGCGTCCGGCCGGGCGAAGGCGATGTTCTCCCGCAGCGTGCGGTGGAACATCGCCGGGTCCTGCGGCACGTAGGCGATCAGACCGCGCAGTTCGGCCTGTCGCAGTCGGCTGATGTCCTGTCCGCCGATCGTGATCCGGCCGCCGTCGATGTCCGTCATCCGCAGCAGCAAGCGGGTGAGGGTGGTCTTGCCGCCGCCGGACCTGCCGACGAATCCCACCTTCGCCCCGCTGGGAACCGCCAGGTCGAGGCCTTCGAAGAGGGGCTTCGCGCCCGCGTGGGCGAAGGTCACCTTCTCGAAGCGGACGTCCGCGCCCTGGGAGCGGAGCGGCTCCGGCACGGCCGGGTCGCGTACGGTCGGCGGGACGAGGAGCAGTTCGGTGAACTGCGCGGCCTCGGTCATCGAGCTTTCCAGACGCCGGTAGATCTGGTTGAACTCGAACATGATCCGGGTGGCGTTGGAGTAGTAGGTGAAGGCGACCACGACGGCCTCGACTCCGTGCTCCCCCGCCCCGAGCGAGAGGGCGAGCAGCAGTCCGAGCACGTTGGTGAGCACGGACATCGGCGCGACCAGGGTGTCGATGCGCAGGTTGCCGTAGTCCCAGGACCGCAGCGTGAGGCGGCGCGATTCCGCGACGCGGGCCCGGTGTTCGGCGGCCTCGCGTTCCTCGGCTGCGAACGAGCGGACCGTGTCCATGTTCATCAGGCTGTCGGCGACATGGCCCGACACCCGGGCGATCGCCTCCTCCCGCTGCCCGACGAGCACCTGGCGGCGACGGATCAGGGGCCCCACGCACAGGGCCGTCACCGCGATCATCACGAGCAGCCCGACGACGAGCAGGGGTTCGTACGTCCAGAGCACCACCGACGCGAACACCAGCGGGACGAAGTTGCCCATGACCGAGAAGGTGAGCGTGTCGACGAACTCCTCGAACCGGGAGGCGAAGCTCAGGACCCGCTTGGTCAGCGAGCCGGCGAAGTTGTCCTGGAAGAAGGCGGCGTCCTTGGCGAACAGCTCGTCCATGCCGATCACGTACAGGTGCTCGATGCCGAGGGCGTCGAGACGGTTCAGACAGTGCAGTCCGACGCGCCACAGCGCCTCGGCGAGGAGCAGCACTCCGGCGAAGCCGAGGACGTAGGGCAGCATCGGGCCGAAGGCGCCGCCCGGGTCACCGGCGATGTGCCCGACGAGCTTCGCCACGACCAGCGGCACGATGTAGAAGATTCCGATGTTACCCAGTGCCGGAAGCAGCATCGCCGGCACGGTCAGGTGTTTGAGCCGGGCCAACTCCCGTGTGTAGAAACGGAGAGCGAGGAGCACGGGACCCCTGCCAGGTGAACGTTTGCGCGATTCAGGCGTTCCCATCCCAACCCTGTCTTGTCGTATCGAACGGGGACAGGGTCGACAGTGTTCCGCCCGGGCAGACAAGCCGTCCAAGGGTTTTTTCCGGCCTCTCCCCCGCAGCGCTTGTCGAAGGCGAAGTGCAACTGGGCCGACTCGTCCGTGCAGTTGACACATGATCATTCGAGAGGTCGATAATTCCGGACGCATCGGCGTGCCCGCGCTCCCCCCGGAGAGAGCGGGGCCAACGAAAGGGATGGACGTGAAAGTGAGATACGGGAGATTCGTCTCCTGCCTTGCGGTGTCCGCGCCGGCGAGCACATTGCTGCCACAGGCCGCCTGCGCCGCCGAGGTTTCCGAGGGCAGTGACACCGGAATCCTCGACACCTTCAAGGGCTGGTTCCCGGAGAACGAGGAAGAGCCCGCGCCCGAGGAGCACGCCACCGGCGGCACTCCGACGCTGCCGAGCCGGGAGAAGCTCCCGAAGGGCGAGGCCGCGGACACGCGGTGACGCTGGGCCTGGAAGGTGCGGGAAAGCTCGCACCGGTGGCCAAGGGCGACACGGTCACGTACTGACATGTACAACGGTGCGCTGGCCGACATGGGCCTCGGCACCGACCCGTACACGGGCAACCGAAATGGCCGGCGGCGCCGCGCTCGTCGCCGGATCCGTCGGCGTGTGCGTGGCGGGTGCGATTCCGACGGTCGGCACCCTCTGCATCGCCAGTGTCGCCGGTGCGGCCGGCGGAGCCTCCCTGATCACCGCGGGGGCATTCTTCTCCGTGTACGGTGCCATGGGTCTCGGAGACAGCATCGCCCGGATGGAGGGCACCGGCGGGGGCGGCGGCTCCGGATCGTCCAAGTCTCCCGAGGTGTGGTCCCAGAACCCCGACATCACGTGGAAGACGGACGATTACGACGGCTGGCAGCACACCCTCGACGGGCACCGGATCGGCGGCAAGGACTACGACCCGGAGGACAAGGGAGCCATCGGCAAGGAGAAGAAGGTCAACGCCTGGATCCAGCAGGTCGTGAAGAACAACGAGGCGAAGCCGAACACCGACGGCCGTGACGGCTGGGTGCACGAGGGCCGGGTCAACGCCGGCTCCGACGGTGTCGGCATTCTCAGCGACATGCAGAGTCGCGGAATGTCTCACAAGACGGCCTACGGGATCAGGGACATTCTCAATCCCGACGGAAGTCTGCGGACAGCGCACCCCATTCCGTAGTCGCTCTGCGCGATATTGCCCCATAATATCTGTGCCGGCGGAATTTCCGCCGGCACAGGCGGCTGTTCGGCCGCGGAATGGGCCCAGTTCGGCCATGGAATGGAAAGGTTTCACAATTCTATGTTTCTCCTCGCGTTCGATCCCGAATCGGTCAGGGAGCCGTCCGAGAAGCAGGCCGCCGAATTGGCGGAGACGAGTGAGATGAACCTGCGCTACGACTATTTCGGGACCCGGGTGCACATAGCGGCAGCTGGTTTTGAATCCGAGAGGCTGAGGGTTACCCTGCTCGACTTCGTGCACTGCGTTCTCCTGGCGGCACGAGCCGTCTCCGGCGGGCAGCAAGGCCGGATCAGTTTCACCGAGAGCAGCATGCTGATCGAATTCGTTCCGGCGGGCGAGAACCTGACGGTCCTGCGGTCATGGGACCCCGTCCCCGGCTCGTGCGGAACGGCGGAGTTCCTGGAAACCGCATATCGCTTCTCGACCGATGCACTCCGCAGCATCGCGGAACGGTATCCCTCATTCCGGCGGAACGCGTACCACGACGTCCTGGGCGGCATGATCCAGGCGATCGAGCCGGCGGAACGGTGAGAACGGCCTTCCGGGTACTGGGGGCGTTGGGGCTGGTCCTGGCAGTGGGCGCGGTGGTGCACGTCGGCACCGGGTACACGACGGCCGAGGTGTCGAGCGACGCCATGCGGCCGACGTACACGCCCGGCGACCGCGTCCTTCTGGAGCGCACCGAGGCCGGATCGGTCCGGCGGGGCGATGTGGTGCTCCAGCGGACCGCCGGGCGTTACGGCGGTCTGGCCGTGCTCCAGCGGGTCGTCGGCGTCGGTGGCGACCGGGTCGCGCAGCGGCCCGGGGAGCCGGTGACCGTGAACGGGGAGCCGCTGTCCGAGCCGTACGTGAACGGCGGCGACCCGTCGGGGCCGGCCCCCGCCTATGACGTGGTGGTCCCGGAGGGGCGGCTCTTCCTGCTGGGCGACCACCGGGCGAACTCGAATGACTCCCGGTACTTCCTCGACGACCGGTCGGGCACCGTCGCGGAGGGCGCGGTCCTGGCACGCGCGCTCGACGACCGCTCCGGCCTTCTCGGGGCCGGGCTGACGGCTCTGCTCGGGTTCGTCCTCGTCCTCGGCGCGATCGTCATGGAGATCGTCCGGCGCAGGAAGCGCCCGTCCGGTGACAACCGCCCATTGACGGTCACCCGCTGACGGCATCCGGTCGGTCGGCCGGCCGGACCCGAGAACGATCAAGGGGCCGCTTCAGATCACTCTGAAACGGCCCCTTGCCGACGACTCTTTCGAGTCGGGACGACAGGATTTGAACCTGCGACCCCTTGACCCCCAGTCAAGTGCGCTACCAAGCTGCGCCACGTCCCGCTGCCCGTCTGACCTGGGGTTTCCCCTGGCTGGACGCGCATGAGAACAATACCGCACTTTCCCTGGTGGTCACGAACCCTTTCCCCGCGCCCGGGAGGCGGGCGCGCGCCGGGAGCGGGTCGCTCACCCTGCGTGATGCGCCTTCGCGCCGGTGGGTGCGCCCGCGCGCCTCCCCCGGGAGCCCGAACGGAGCGTTCCGGGGGCGCAGAGCGGCTCCACCTGGGCAGGAACGGGAGCGGGGAGCTTCCGGCATGCCGACTCTTTGGGGATGAAGGTGCGCATGTGGCGACCCGGGCACCCTCATGGCCATATGCCCACGACTTCGTTGCCGTTGGCATGTGGCAGAAAGTTGCACACGGGGAATGTCCTGCGGATCGGGCCGAGCAGGCCAAGACCACACGAAACACAGACAGATTCAATCGTCAACCGCTCGACTTTCGGACAAACTTGGTGGCGATATTGCTCCGTCCCGGAAAGATCAACACCATGAAGTGGTCGGCCTGTTCGGGACGGGACCACTGCCGATGCACCACCTGACCGGACGACCGGTCAGGCGTTTCGCAGGGGAGGGACTCGTATGGACGGCTATTTCAGCAGTCGGCTGCATCATCAGCTCAGGGAGACGGTCCGTGACTTCGCAGAGCGTGAGGTCCGGCCGCGGATAGTCGAGATGGAGGCGGCGCGCACGGTCCACCACGAGCTGTCCCGGCTGATCGCCGAACAGGGCTGGCTGGGCGCGACCATCGGCCAGGAATACGGCGGCATGGGCGCAGGTCATCTGGCCAAGACCATCATCATCGAGGAACTCTCCCGGGTCTCCGGCGCCATGGGCGCCATGGTCCAGGCCTCGCAGCTGGGCACCGCCAAGATCGTGCACTTCGGCAGTGACGAGCAGCGGAAGACCTGGCTTCCGGCCATCGCGGCCGGCGAGTGCCTGCCGACCATCGCGGTCACCGAACCCGAATCCGGTGGCCACGTCCTGGGCATGAGCGCCAGCGCGGTCCGCGACGGCGACGACTACATCCTCAACGGGAGCAAGGTCTTCGTCGGCAACAGCCATGTCGGCGATCTGCACGGCGTCGTGGTCAGGACCGGTCCCGGATCGAAGGGACTCACCGCGTTCCTGGTCGAATCCGATCGCCCGGGGTTCAGGACCGGTCCGCAGCAGCAGGCCATGGGGCTCCACGGCTTCAGCTTCGGCGAGCTGATCTTCGAGAACTGCCGGGTGCCGGCCTCCAACCGGCTCGGCGACGAGGGCGACGGCCTCTCCGTCGCGTACTCCTCCAGCGTGCTCTACGGACGGGCCAACCTCACCGCCGTCTCGCTCGGTATCCACCAGGCGATCCTGGAGGAGACCACCCGGTTCGCCTCCGAGCGCATCCGGTACGGCAAGCCGCTCCACGACCTGCCCACCGTCAAGCTGAAGCTGGGGCAGATGCAGTCCCGGCTGATGACCGCCCGGCTGGCCGCGTACCACGCCGTGCACCTGCTCGACCAGGGTCTGTCCTGCGACGCCGAGCTGATGAACGCCAAGCTCGTCAACGTCGAGTCGGCGATCGACTCCGGGCGCAACGCCATGGAGATCCACGCCGCCGCCGGTCTCTTCACGGACCGGGCCATCGAACGGTACCTCCGGGACGCGCACCACATCTTCGCCCCGGCCGGCACCTCCGACATCCAGCTCCTGCGGCTGGCCGAGGTCGCCCTCGGCCAGGACAAGGGCAGCTGGTCGGAACGCCTGTCCGAGCTGGTCCGCACGCCCGAACCCGAGCCGGTGCACGTCTGACGCCCCGGACGCCGGGAGCCCCGGTACGGCTGTCGGCCGTACCGGGGCTCCCGGCGTTCCCGCTGGTGGCGGCGGTCAGAACATGCCGTCCTCACGACGGTTGATCTGCTCCATCAGCTCGGCCGCCATCGCCTTGATCGTCTCCAGGCCGGCGCGCCCCCACGGCCGGACGTCGGTGTCGACCACGCAGATGGTGCCGAGGGCCACTCCCGTACGGTCGATCAGCGGAGCGCCCATGTAGGAGCGGATGCCGATCTCGTCCACGACCGGGTTGCCCGCGAACCGCGGGTAGTCGCAGACGTCCTCGAGGACGAGCGCCTTGCGCCGCACCACCACGTGCGGGCAGTAGCCGTGGTCGCGGGCCATGAAGCGGCTCACGCCGCCCGCGCCCGCGGCGGCCGCGCCCAGGTCGCTGCCCGAGTGGGTGCCCTCGGGGGTGTGCAGCCCCGCGAAGAACTGCCGGTTCTCGTCGATGAAGTTGACCATCGAGAACGGGGCCCCGGTCATGTCGGCGAGGCGGTGCGCGAACTCGTCGAACGCCGGCTCCGGCCGCTCCCCGAGACCGAGTTCGCGCAGCCGCTGCACACGGGCCGGCGCGTCCTTGTCGACGGGGGTGAGCAGGAGGTGACCGGTGGGGTCGTACGTCATGGCGTGGCTCCGTAGCTCGGCACGGTGGCCGGGATGGTGGTGATCAGATGCTGGACGAGGGTCAGCAGGGTGCGGATGCCGGAGCTGGAGATCCGGGCGTCGCAGAGGACGACCGGCACCTCCGGCTTGAGGTCGAGCGCGGCCCGTACCTCGTCCGGTTCGTAGCGGTAGGCGCCGTCGAACTCGTTGACCGCCACGACGAACCGGATGCCCCGCCGTTCGAAGAAGTCCACGGCGGAGAAGCACTCCTGGAGCCTGCGGGTGTCGGCGAGGACGACCGCCCCCAGCGCGCCCTCGGAGAGTTCGTCCCACATGAACCAGAAGCGTTCCTGGCCCGGGGTGCCGAAGAGGTAGAGCACATGGCGGTCGTCGAGCGTGATGCGGCCGAAGTCCATGGCGACGGTGGTCGTGGTCTTGGACTCCACGCCCACGAGGCTGTCGGTGCCCGCGCTGACGGAGGTCAGCAGCTCCTCGGTGCTCAGCGGCTCGATCTCGCTGACCGCGCCCACCAGGGTCGTCTTGCCCACGCCGAATCCCCCCGCCACCAGGATCTTGAGCGCGGTGGGGAACGGGTCGTCGGCGAAACTGTCGTTGCGCTCAGAGCCGTTGTCGTAGGCCATCGAGCACTGCCTCCAGCAAGGAACGGTCGGTTGGATTGGCGTGGAACCGGGGAGCGCGGGCGGTGAGCGCCCCGCAGTCCACGAGGTCGGAGAGCAGGACCTTGGTGACCACGGCCGGGAGCCGTAAGTGTGCCGCGATCTCGGCCACCGAGGTGGGCCCGTCGCACAGCCCGAGGGCCAGGCTGTGTTCGGGGCCCATGTGCGCCTGGGGCGCCGACCCGGTCGCCATCACCATGGACAGCAGGTCGAGCGCGGTGGTCGGCTTGGTCCTGCCACCGCTGACGGTGTACGGGCGGATCAGCCGGCCGGCGGCGTCGTCGAGCCAGGGCCCTTCCTGGGAGGACGTCACGGTCACTGCCCAGTGCCACCGACCGCGCCGGCGGCCTGCCGGGCGGGGGTGACCAGGTACGGGCGGACGCTCTTCACGAGCATCGCCATCTCGTACCCGAGGACCGCGGCGTCCGCCTCGCGTCCGGCGAGGACCGCCAGACAGGTGCCGGAGCCGGCGGTGGAGACGAAGAGGAGCGTCGAGTCGAGCTCGACGACCACCTGCCGGACCTCGCCGCCGTCGCCGAACCGGGCGCCCGCGCTGCGGCCGAGCGAGTAGAGCCCGGAGGCGAGGGCCGCCATGTGGTCGGCCGCGTCGGGGTCGAGGCCGTGGACGGACTTGACGAGGCCGTCGGAGGAGAGCAGAACCGCGTTGCGGGTGTACGGGACCCGCTGGACCAGACCGCTCAGCAGCCAGTCGAGATCCGAGGAATGGCCGGTCGGCACATTGCTCGCCATGGTGCATCTACTCCTTGTGCGCGTCGCCTGGACGCAGCGATTCATGGGGGGCGGGCTGGGATTCGGCGAGACCGATGCCGCGCTGGAACGCGGCCATCAAGCCGGGGTCGTGCAGCGTGTGCTCCTCGGGCTTGCGGGCCGCGGGCTCGTCGCGCAGCTGCGGGACGATGTGCTCCTGGGCGCGCCGCTTGGGAAGCAGTGGCCTGCCGTTGGCCCGGGGCGCCGGGGGGAGCGGCGTCATGAGGGAGGCCGGCGGGCCCGTGTGCTCGGCGCCGGCCGACCGGGCCGGTATCGCGGGGGTGCGACCGGAGTCCGCGTACCCGTCCGACCGCTCGCTCGTACGGGGAGGGGCGTACGGGCCGGAGGCGGGAGTCTCCTCGTGGCGGACGGCGGCCCGCTCCGGGGAGGGCGCGGGCTGCGGTACGAACGCGGGGGCGACCGCGCTCATGGCCACGGGCACGGGCGCCTGGGGGTGGGCCGGTGCCGTGGGCGGGGCCGGCATGGGGGCCGGGGCGGTGACCGGGGCGGTGACCGCGGGTGCGGGCTGCGGCGGCGTGTGGGGCTGCGGCTGCCCGTTCTGCTGGGGCTGCATCTGCACCTGGTTCGGCGGGACCGCGGCGGAACCGGCGGTCGCGGCGGCCTGGCGCTCGTGCTGGGCGAGACCCTCGGGGTCGGCGCCGAGGAGGCCCTGCGGCAGCACGAGGACTGCCTGGACTCCGCCGTAGATGTTCGACTGCAGTCGTACGGCGATGCCGTGCCGGCGCGCGAGCGCCGAGACGACGAAGAGGCCGATGCGGCCGTCCTGGAGCAGATGCGCGACGTTGACCTGGTCGGGGTCGGCGAGCAGGGCGTTCATCTTGTTCTGCTCGGTGACGGGCATGCCGAGACCGCGGTCCTCGACCTCGATGGCGAGGCCTGCCGTGACGTACTGCGCGCGGAGCAGCACCGTGGTGTGCGGCGCGGAGAACAGCGTCGCGTTCTCGACCAGTTCGGCGAGGAGGTGGATGACGTCGGCCACGGCATGACCCCGGAGCGTACCGTCGATCGGCGGTACGAGTTTCACGCGCGGGTACTGCTCGACCTCGGCGATGGAGGAGCGCAGCACCTCGGTCATGGTGACCGGGTTGGACCACTGGCGGCGGGAGATGGCGCCACCGAGCACGGCGAGGTTCTCGGCGTGCCGGCGGATGCGGGTGGCCAGGTGGTCGACGTGGAACAGGCCCTTGAGCAGCTCCGGGTCCTCGACCTCGTTCTCCAGCTCGTCGAGGAGCTGGATCTCTCGGTGGACCAGGGACTGCAGGCGCCGGGCGAGGTTGACGAAGACCTCGACCTTCTGTTCGTTGCCGACGCTGCTGGAGAGCCGGGAGGCCTGCACGACAGCTGCGACGGCGGCCTCGTGCGAGCGCGTCAGCTCGTGGGAGAGCAGGTCGAACTCGTCGCCGGAGGCGGCGCCGCCCGGCAGCGCGGGGCGGGGCGGCAGCCCCTCTCCCCTGCGCAACTGTTCGACGACCGTACGCAGTTCGCTCTGGCCGCGGGCGCTGGTGCGGCGCAGGGCGTTGCAGCGGTCGAGCACCGCCTTCGCGGCCCGGTCCGCGCCGAGCGCCGCGGCCGTCACCGAGGCGACGGTCAGCGCCGCGGCACCGGTGAGCGCGGCCCAGAGGCCGGGGGTGGGGCTGGCGCCGGTGGAGCGGATGGTGAAGAGGACGGCCGCGGCCCCGCCCAGTGCCACCGCGACGGCGGGGAGCACGGACGTGCGCAGGAGTTGGGGGCGTATGCGGGCTTCCGTCGTGTGCTGCGCGGAGGACTGCGCCGGGGGTTTGGTGCCGCCGCCGGGAGCGGAGCGGGTGCCTGACCGGCCGTGCCGCCCGCCCTCGCGTCGATCTGGCCGCGAGGCGGGTGCGCGAAGTTGAGACATGAGTGTCCTTGGTACGTGCCCAGGAATCGGCGTACTGCGGTGCGTTCGGGGGGTGTGGACGACAAGGGTGCGATGAGCCTACCGATGATCAGCAACCACACACTGTAGTCGTCAACCGTTCATGTGCGGCGCGCAGTTGGCAAACTTACCCGGAGATCGGCCCGGTCTGGTATTGCTCTCGTACGGCAGGCCGAGAGCCTTTGGCCGAAACCCGATGTCACAACGTGGGAAGGCCCTCGGGCCCCCGGAACGGAAGAGGGTGGAGGCGTCTCCACGCCTCCACCCTCCACAGAAACGGTCCTCGACCGGAATCCCCCGGAGAGGTGCCGGCCTCAAGGCCCGCTCATGACGTCAGGGGTTCGCGACGCCTCCGGCACACCCCGGCCGCCGTCCGCGCCGGGTTCGCCGTACGCCTGCCCGGCACCCGTGCCGGTGTTCCCTTCGGCGATGCCGCACACCCCCGCCGCGGACCTGCTCGTGACCGTCGGTGAGAGAGCGGGTCACGTACGCCAGAGCCCCCATCCGGCGCTGCCGCAGGCGAGTTGCAGTGCCTGTTCCATGTCCCCGCCGCCCTCACGTACCGATACGCACTTGGCGCTGTTGGAGTTCACCAACTGCCAGGCGCGGTGGGATCCGTCGTAGCGGAACGTCCAGAACTGGTCGGCGAAGAGTCCGTTCTCGTCACCGCACAGGTACTGGGTGACCAGCGCGCCCTCCTGCTTGCGGGCCGCGTCGACGGACATGCACTGGCCGCCGGCGCCGTTGCGGATCGAGTAGACCGTCCCGCTGCGGCCACTCTCCTTCGTGAGCTCCCAGAACTGCTCGGGTCCGCCGTTGCACCGCGCCTGGACCAGGCCCTCGGCCGCCTGCCGGCTGCCGTCGGGCACGGCCGGGCACATGCGGCACGCCGCGTTCGTGAGCCGGATCCATCCGGTCGGCAGGGGAGGCGGCTGGGGCGCCGCCGTGGGAGTCGGGGTGGGCTTGGGCGTGGGTGTGGGAGTGGGCGTGGGCTGCGGCTTCGGCGCCGAGGTGGCAGGCGGCTCCGAAGGCGTCGGCGGTGCGCCGGTGCTCGCGCTCACCGACGGCGAGGCGGTGGCGCTGGGCCTGGTGGAGGACGGGCCCTCTGAGGACGGGCCGGCCGAGGGCGGGACGACGGAGGATGGCGCGTTCGTGCCGGTCGTGGCGCTGTCCGGCGTCCTGGCCGCGCGGCCCGCACCGGCCGCGCCGAAAGGCGCCTGCTGCCAGACCGCGACGGCGATCACGGGCACGGCGAGTGCCGCCACCGCACCGGACACGAGGGCTTGACGTCTTCGCCGGGGCGGGGCCGGAGCGACCGCGGGTGACGCGGCCGTGCCGGTCACCGTCGCGGCCGCCGCCGTGGCGCGGATCGACCGCAGCCGGCGCGCGACCTCCCGTGCGTGGTCCGGCCGGTCCGCCGGGTCGCATACGCCCCCCGGCGATCGACGTGGCGTCAGCATACGCCGCGAGGTCGATCATTCATGCGAGCCGGTAGCCTGCCGCCGTACGCGACGGTGGGACTCAGGTGACCGGTGTGACGGGTGTGACGGGTTCCTTGCGGTGGTGCGCGTGTGAGGCGTAGGGCACGTGGGCAGTGAATGATGGTTCGAGTGAAGAGTGTCTGTTCTGTGGGAGAAGCCTTGAGTGTGTGCGTGATCGGTGCGGGGCTGTCGGGGCTGGCGGCCGCACACGCTCTGGCGGCCAAGGGGATCGACTTCGTCTGTCTGGAGCGGGCGGTCGACGTCGGCGGGATCTGGCGGCAGCCGGGGGACGGTGAGCCGGGGCCCGGATATCAGTCGCTGCACCTGAACACCGCGAAGCAGCTCACGGGGTACACCGCGTTCCCGATGCCCGACGCGTACCCCCTCTATCCGCGGCACAGCGAGGTCGCGGCCTATCTGCGTTCCTTCGCCGAATGGGCGGGGGTGCTGGGCCGCGTCGAGTTCGGCGTCGAGGTCGTGTCGGTGCGGGAGCCGGCGGGCGACGAGGGCGACAAGGGCGACGACGCGTCCTGGACGGTGGTCAGCCGGGGGGCGGACGGGGCCCTGCGGTCGCGGCGGTTCGCCCATGTCGTCGTCGCCTCGGGGCACAACACGGTCCCGACGCTGCCGAAGCCTGCGCCGCCCGGTTCGGACGGGTTCGCCGGCAGGATCCTGCATGCCCTCGACTACCAGGACGGATCCGACTTCGCCGGGCAGCGCGTCGTCGTCGTGGGCCTCGGAGCGTCGGCGGTGGACATCGCCGCGGACCTCTCCCGGCATGCCGCCCGCACCGTGCTCTCGGTGCGCCGGGGCCTCCACATCGTTCCCAAGCAGCTCTACGGCATGTCGGTCGACGAGATGGCCGAGGTGCCGTGGTTCACCGCCATGTCCCTGCCCGAGCAGGTCGAGTTCGCCGAGAACGCCCTGCGGGTCGCGCGGGGCAAGCTCTCCGACTACGGCCTGCCCGAGCCCGACCACCCGCTCTTCTCCTCCCCCGTGACCATCTCGGACGAGATCCTCAGCCGCATACGCCACGGCGCGGTGACGCCCAGGCCGGGGATCGACCACCTCGACGGCAGGCGGGTGGTCTTCACCGACGGGACGTCCGAGGAGGCCGACGCGATCGTCTACTGCACCGGCTACCGCATGGACTTCCCGTTCCTGCCCCAGGGATGCCCGGTCGGTCCCGGCGGGTCGGTCGAGCTGTACCGGCGGATCGTCGCGCCCGGCCGGCCGGGGCTGTACTTCGTCGGCCTGGTCCGCCCGATGGGCGCGATCACGCGGCTCGTGGAGGGCCAGACGCACTGGGTCGCGCGCATCATCGGCGGAGAGGTCGCCCTGCCGGACGCGGACGCGATGCGCGAGGAGATCGACACGTACCTGGGCGGCATCTCCGCGCGTTACGGCACGGCCGAGGGCGGCACCTCCATCCAGGTCGACGTCGGTCCCTACCTCCAGGAGATGCGCGGGCTCCAGAGCGTCTGAGGGTCGCGCAGGACCCGGCCGTGAATCCCTGACGGTGAAGCCCCGGTGGGTGTCCACCGGGGGCTTCACCGTCGCGGTGCCACTAGAGCTCCGCCCCGACCTCCGCCGGCGCGCGGCGCCCCTGCTTCGTCGGCGGCCGGACGGCGTAGGCCTCCGACGAGAGGTACGCGGTCACCCGGGGCGGATGGCCCTGCTGGTGGGCGAGCGCGAGGTAGGCGATGAGGCCCACTCCGTCCTCCGGCCGTCGCGTGGTGAGCGCGGACAGCGAGCCGACCAGCGGGGCGGGGTCCATGCCGTGGGTCCGCAGGACGTCCACCGCCCGGTCGAGGACCTCGCTGTCGTCGCGGGCGTAGTCGCGCACCGGGATGTGGACGGTGAAGCCGCTGGGGCGGCCGGTCTCCGTCTCGGTGAAGGAGTGGCAGGACAGGCCCGGCCGCCGGTCGAGGTCGTCGGTGGCGGCGGCGGCCCGGAAGAACTCCTGGATCTCCGCCGGCCCCGGGCCGGAGCCCGTACGGGACAGGCCACCCGCCTCGGCGGCCGACAGGTCGATGTGCCGGGCGTAGACCTTCACCCGCGGCGTCTCCCACCGGCCCAGGTCCAGGGCGAGGAAGGGGTGGCCGTCGGCCTTCGGCAGCGCCGCGTACGCCCGCTTGTGACCGAGTCGGCGCAGGGCCTTCCGCACGGTCTTGGCGGATCGTTTCGCCCCTGACGCGGCCGGATTCAGGTACACCTTGACCTTCGGCACGCCCCCGGGCACCAGCTCCAGCGCGATCCAGAGGGCCAGCGGGCCCTTCGGCTGGGCAGGGAAGAACAGGTCCTCGATCTCGTCGAGCCGCTCGGTGGAGAAGTCCCAGCGCCGGGCCATCGCGCGGACGACGTCCAGACCGATCCGGCCGTTCTCCGCCCGGGTGTCCGCGCCGCAGCCCGGTTCCACGAGCACGCGCAGCACCGGAGCCCGGCCGGGGCTGAAGGAGAGCGAGTACTCCACGGGGGTGTGGTCGTCGGACAGGAAGGTCCGCGTCGGGGGCGGCAGGGCCAGCGACCGCTCGGCGGCCGGGCCCAGCGCCTCCACCAACGTCTGTGCGTACGCCTCCGTGTCGGCCGGGGAGAGCCCCGCGATCTCGCAGAGGCGTACCAACTGAGCCCGGGTGAAGGCGCCGAGTGTGCCGGCCGGCGGATCCGGGGTGATGTCGGGCAGCAAGCCGGTCATCGGCCCCCCGCCAGAAATCGGGGTGCGCATGAAGATACCCGCCGGCAAGGGCGGGTATCCCGGTGCGCACCGACACCGGATGGTGGCTCTGACCAAGCGGTGTCGGTGGATATGTGGTCCACGACAGCTCCTCTGCCTCTTACGCAACACTGATACCGCGGATCACTACCCGCATGATCGAACAGGTATGCAGAGAACGAGGAGGCGATGGAGGATTCGTGGATCAGTTGGTGAGCCAGGACAGGAACTGGCTCCAGCGGCCCTTCCGTTCGCCCTTGCCGTCCCCGCCCGGCTGGTCGCCGAACGCGGCGGGCGCCGTGCCGGCCGCGCCGGACCTCGCCTCGCCGCGTACCGAGGACGGGACGGGGGTGAACTTGGCGGGCAGCGCGGCCAGGGCCCGGTTGAAGGGGCCCGGACGCCAGGTCAGGCTGTCCTCGGGAACGGCGAGTTCGACGTCCGGCAGCCTGTTGAGCAGGTGCTCGATGGCCGTGACGGTGATGTGCCGGGCCGGCTCCTTGGACGGGCAGCCGTGCGGGCCGGCGCTCCACGCCAGGTGGGACCGGTTGTTGCCGGCCGTACGGGCGGATGTGAGCGCGAGGCCCGAGTTGGCGGCGGCGAAGCTCACCAGCATCAGGTCCCCTGCCCGCACCTTCTCGCCCGCGAACTCCATGTCCGCCGCCGCGTAGTGGGGCGCGTAGTTCGACATCGGCGGGTTGCCCCACAGCGTGTCGTCGAGGGCCTCCCCGATCAGACCGCCGCCGTCGGCGTAGCGGTCGTCGGTGAGCAGCCGGTGCAGGGTGTTGCCGAGGAGGTTGCGCAGCGGCTCGGCGCCCGCGCCGAGGAGCAGGGCGAGCTGGTCGACCATCTCCTGGTCGCTCAGGTTGGCGTGGTGCTGCATCAGCCAGGACGTGACGTCGTCGCCCGGCCGGCTCCGCTTGAGCGTGACCAGTTCCTGCACGGCGCCGAACAGCACGGCGGTCGCCTTCTCGGCGTTCACCCCGTCGAACATCCCGGTGATGCCGAACAGCACCCGGTCGCCGACGCCGGCCGGGCAGCCGAAGAGCTCGTTGAAGACGAACAGCGGGAGCTGCTTGGCGTAGTCGCCGAGCAGGTCCGCCGAGCCGCGGGAGCCGAACTGGGAGATCAGGTACTCCGAGATCCGCTCGGTGCTCCGGGCCAGCCGGTGCGAGTCGACCCTGGCCATGCTGTCCGTGATCGCCTGGCGCAGCCGCAGGTGTTCGCCGCCGTCGCTGAACATGCAGTTCTGGCGGTAGGCGAGGAGGGGCACGACGGGGCTGTCCCGGGGGACCCGGCCCTCGCTGAAGTCCCGCCACAGGCGTGCGTCCTTGCGGAAGGACGCGGAGTCCTGGAGCAGATGGAGGGCCGTCGCGTAGTCGGTGACGAGCGTGGCGTCCACCCCGGGGGCGAGCTCCACGGGCGCGGTGGGCCCGAAGTGGCGCAGGTAGGCGTAGTACGCCTGCGGGTCCGCGGCGAACTCCGGTCCGTGCAGCGGGACCCGGGCACCGGAGGCGTGGGCGGGGCAGCCGGGCGGGGGCACCGGGGCGGGGGTGTGGGTGTCCATGTCGGCTACTGCTCCTGTCGGGCGCGGTCCAGCAAGAAGCGGACCAGGGTGGTCAGTGCGTCGGCGGACGACTTCTCGTCGCGCGCGTCGCAGGTGACGACGGGGGTGTCGTCGAGCAGGTCCAGCGCCTCGCGCAGCGCCGCCTCGTCCCGCAGGGGCGAGCCGTCGAAGTGGTTGACGGCGATGGCGTATTCGAGGCCGTAGTGCTCGATCAGGTCGATGACCCCGAAGGAGTCGGCGAGCCGGTCGGGGTCGACCAGGACCAGCGCGCCGAGGGCCCCGCGTGCGAGGTCCTCCCACATCTGCACGAACCGCTGCTGGCCGGGGGTGCCGAACAGGTAGAGCACGATGCGGTCGCTGATGGTCAGCCGGCCGAAGTCCATGGCCACCGTGGTGGTGGTCTTGCTGCGGACGCCCTTGAGGTCGTCGACGTGCTCGGCGGCCTGCGTCATCCGCTCCTCGGTGGTCAGCGGCTCGATCTCGGAGATCGAGCCGATGAACGTGGTCTTGCCCACCGCGAAGTGCCCGACGACGAGGATCTTCACCGGGATCTGCGAAGCCCCACCGCGTACGTAGTCCTGCTCACCCAAACTTGGAGCGGAGACCATTCAGCACCTCCTCCAGGATTTCCCGGTCGGCGAGGACGGCCCGGCGCACCGGCGAGCGGGTGACGAGGTAGCCGCCCTCGGTCAGGGCGGCGAGGAGGATCTTCACCACGCCGAGCGGCAGCCGGGTGTGGCCCGCGATCTCGGCGACCGACAGGTAGCCGGCGGCGCAGATGTCGAGGAGCCGCTGCTCCTCTGGGGAGAGCCGGGTGGGTCGCTGGCCCTCCTCCGGTGCCACCGTCACCAGCGTGATCAGGGAGAGCTGCTCCTCGTCGGGCAGGCCGCGTCCCTTGGTGATGACGTACGGCCGGACCAGCTCGGCGGCCTCCGGCTCCCAGTCCTCGCGTCCCGTCATGAGCGCGTGCCGAGGTTCTCGCGCGGCGGCGTCATGAGCACCTTGCCGAGCTGGCCGACGAGTTGCTGCATCCGGAAGGTGATGTCCGCCATGTCCACGTCCGGGGACGCGGAGACGCCGAGGTAGGCGCCCTCACCGGCGGAGATCAGGAAGACCCAGCCACCGTCGAACTCGACCAGGGTCTGCCGCCACTGCGCGCGCGGGTCCTCGCAGAAGAAGCCGAGGGAGCGGCTCAGCGACTGCACGCCGCTCATCGCGGCCGCGACGCGGTCGGCGTTGTCCTTGTCGTAGTCGTTCGACCTGGCCATCAGAAGGCCGTCGGCGGATATCAGGACCGCGTGCAGCGCCCCGGGAATCTCCAGGGCGCTGTCGAGCATCCATGACAGATCGTCGTTCACGAGACCTCATGTCCTTCGCTGCTTGCACGAGATGTGCTGCTCGTCCGGTCCGGCGCCTCCGGGAAGGAGGCCCGGCCGGACTGCGTGCCTCGCTGGAAGGCACCCATGATCGCCGCCGCTTCGGCGTCGGAGCGGCTCGGAGCCTGTGCGGGCGTGTCGCTGGGAACGATGGCCATCGGCCGCTTGCGGCGCCGCCTCGGCAGGCCGTCGCTGGTCGAGGCGGGCGCGGGCACGGCTTCGGGCCCGGCCGGGTGCGGTACGGCGGGAGTGGTCGCCGGCGGCGCCGTCGGCTTCTGCACCGGCACGCTGGTGAGCAGCTCGTGCGGCAGCAGGACGACCGCGCGGACGCCGCCGTAGGGGGAGGACGAGTCCACGGACACCTCGAAGCCGAAGCGCTCGCACAGGACGCCGATCACCGCGAAGCCGAACTGCGGCGGGTTGCCGAGTCCGGAGACGCCGGTGACGCGGTTGCTGGCGAGCAGGCCCTCGGCGCGGGTCCGCTCCTCGTCGCTCATGCCGACACCCGCGTCGTCGACGACGATGCACACGCCCTTGGGCACGGTGCGGGTGTTGATCTCGACGACGGTGTCCGGGCTGGAGTAGCTGGTGGCGTTGTCGAGGAGCTCGGCGAGCGCCAGCGCCACGGGTTCCACGGCGCGGCTGGTGATGCCGAAGTCGACGCGGGAGAGGATCTCCACGCGACCGAAGTGCCGGATCCGGCCCTGGGCGCTGCGGACCACGTCGTACACGGACGCCGCGTCGCGGTGGCGGCCGAGCCAGCCGTCGCAGAGCACGGCGATGGACTGCGCGCGCCGGCCGAACTGGGAGTTGGTGTGGTCGATCTCGAGCAGGTCCTGGAGCATGGCGGACTCGCCGTACTTGGTCTGCAGCCGGGAGACGACCAGCTGCTGTTCGGCGGCGAGGCCCTGAAGCGTCCGCATCGCGGACTTCAGGACGGTCTTCGTCGCCTCTTCGGCCTGTTCCTGCGCCGTCTCGACGGACTGTGTGTAGTGGTTCTCCAGGTCGGAGTAATGGCTCCGGAGCCCACCGATCTGCCGCTTCAACGCCTGGGCCGCCTTGCGCTGGCGGACGATGACGGCGATGGCGGCGAGAACGAGAAGCGACAGAGCCCAGAGCACCGGGTTCTGTATGTATTCCGTCATAAGACTCTCTTCAGGCGACCGACGGTCAATTGCTGAATTCCCGTCAATTGGGTGCACCGGCGGATCGCCCGCATCGGGACGCGTGCCCGGAACACCCCTGAAGTCCGAGGTGTCGTCCTGCGCTCATCCGCCCGCCCCGCTTGCGCGCAGATCGTATCACTGTGCGATTAAGTGATTGTCCGTCAATAGACAGGTGGACCAGGTCAGTCGGAGGCCTGACCACAACAGGGAGGCGGAGTTACTCCTTCCGGTTGACGGAGACCGCCTCACCGTCACGCCTGCCTCCCCGCACCGTTACGTAGGGGCACTCATTCAGCCAGGCCCGGGACCGCCGGGCCGCGAACGACAGGTGACGGACATGCGAACCGAGGCCGCCAAGCGGGTCGAGCTGGTCTTCTCCCTCTTCGACGCCAATGGCAACGGAGTCATCGACTCCGACGACTTCGACCTCATGACGGGCCGTGTCCTGGAGGCGGCCGTCGCGTCGGACGACGGCGCCAAGGCCGCCATCCGGGCCGCGTTCCGCCGCTGGTGGACGACGCTGGCCATGGAACTGGACGCCGACGGCGACGGTGTGATCACCCTCGACGAGTTCCGTCCGTTCGTGCTCGACCCGAAGCGCTTCGGTCCCACGATCACCGAGTTCGCCGGGGCGCTCGCCGCACTCGGTGACCCCGACGGGGACGGTCTGATCGAACGCCCGCTCTTCGTGTCGCTGATGACGGCGATCGGCTTCGAGGTGGAGAACATCCACGCCCTCTTCGACGCCTTCGGCCCGGACGCCGACGACCGCATCCTCGTGACCACATGGGCCACTGGCATCGAGGACTACTACGCGCCGGACATGGCCGGGATCCCGGGCGACCGGCTGGTGACCGCCCGAGCCGTCTGACAAGCCGAGGCCGTCACGGCCTCGGCTTGTGCGCGAACACCCACCGGTTCCCCTCCAGCGCGTCGTTCGGCTCGGGGAGGGGGCCGCGTCGGTGGCGGCGGCTGAACTCGAAGGGCGTACGCATCGAGGTGGACCAGCCCCTGGCCGCCAGGGCGCCCGCGGAGTCGGGCCGTGGGCCCGGGTCGAAGAGGCCGAGCAGGTCGATGCCGATCTGCTCGCGCGTCGCCGTGTAGATCGGGCTGTCGCGGTACGCCAACAGGTCCTTCTCCAGCTTGGCCTCGAAGGCCAGCGCGCTGCCTCCGGTGGTCAGCCTGTCCACCGTGTCGACGAGGTACGTCTCGGCGGGGCCCGGCAGGTAGAAGAGCAGCCCCTCGGCCAGCCAGACGCTCGGCACGCCCGGGTCGAAGCCGGCGGCGGTCAGCGCGGTGACCCAGTCCGCCCGCAGGTCGACGGGTACGGGGACGCGTTTCACCTTCGGGTCGGCCGACAGGTCCGTGAGCACCCGCTGCTTGAAGGCCAGCACGCCCGCCCTGTCGATCTCGAAGACCACCAGGTCGGACGGCCAGTCCAGCCGGAACGCGCGCGTGTCCAGGCCCGCGCCGAGGAGGACCACCTGCGGGACGTCCGTACGCACTGCCCGGAGGAGGAAGTCGTCGAGGACCCTGGTCCGCAGGCCGAAGTAGCGGGCGAACCGCCCCCACAGCGGGTTGCCGTCCCCCTCCGGGACCTGCTCGATGCGTACCGGCCAGTCCGCGCACGCCGGGGCGGCGCGCACGAAGTGTTCCGCGTAGACGTCCCGGGCGAGGCTGTCGTGGCGGTGGGTCTCGATCGCCCGTGCGGCGGCGACCAGGAGGGCGGTCAGGCCCACGCCTCCGTCCACACCTTCCACGTCTGACTGCTGAGACGCCGTGCCGGCCATGATTCCTCCGTGGGCGGGAGTACGAAGTTCGGGGGGTCCGCTGGTCGGGCGGGGTGGGCCCGGGGTTCCGCGCGCCTCGCTCATCGGCTCTTCCTCTCCGGGAGCAGGACGGGCTTGACGACGCGGCCCGCTTCGCAGTCGCGTTCGGCCTCGTTGATGTCGGCCAGCGGGTAGGTGCGGATCAGCTGGTCGAAGGGGAAGCGGCCGGCCTGCCACAGCCGGGTCAGCCGGGGTATCAGGAGTCCCGGTACGGCGTCCCCCTCGCAGATGTGGCGGATGCGGCGGCCCCGGTCGAGCGTGCCGGGTTCGAGCGACAGCGCGGTGTGGAGGCGGGCCACCAGGCCGAGGCTGCCGGTGGGGCGCAGCGCTTGGAGCGCGGTGTTGATGAGCGGGGCCGAGGCCGTGGTGTCCAGGGCGTACTGCGCGCCGCCGTCCGTCACCCGCCGGATCCCTTCGGGCAGCCCGGCCGTTCCGGCGGGCAGCGGGATCGCGCCGAACCGCTCGGCCAGGGCGAGCCGCTGGGGATGCCGGTCGACGGCCACGGTCAGGACGCCGGCGGCGGTGGCCGCCATCACCGCGGCCAGGCCCACGGCTCCGGCGCCGAGGACCGCCAGGGTGTCGCCGGGGCCCGCTCCGAAGGTGTTCAGTACGGCTCCGGCGCCGGTGAGGAAGCCGCAGCCGAGGGGCCCGAGCAGGTCGAGCGGCAGTGCCGGGTCGACCCGGACGGCGTTGCGGGCCGGGACGAGCGCGTACTCGGCGAAGGAGGACTGGCCGAACCATCGGGGGGCCAGTGCCTTCCCGGCCGCGTCGGTGAGCCGGGGCGGTTGCTCCTCGCGTCCTCCGAAGAGGTTGAGGGAGGCGAAGGAGTCGCAGTAGGCGGGGGCCGCGCCGAGGCAGTTCCGGCAGTGCCCGCAGGAGTCGAAGCTCAGCACGACGTGGTCACCCACGTCGATCGCGGGGTCAGGGCCGCCGCCCGTCCGCACCACGACCCCGGCGCCCTCGTGGCCGAGGACGGCCGGCAGCGGGCTGCGGCCTGCGGAGCGCCGGACCGCCAGATCGGTCCGGCACATGCCCGCGCCCGCGATCTCGACCAGGATCTCGCCGTCGGCGGGTTCCGTCCGCAGGGTCACCTCCTCGACCGTGAACGGTCTCTCGTACGAACGCAGTACGGCCGCCTGGAACCTCATCGTCACCCTTCCTGCGGGCGGTGGACGACGAACGGCCGGAGGTTGCCGTAGAGCCCCCACGGTCCGCCCGCGACGCCGACCCCGCTGTCCTTGACGCCTGCGAAGGGCTGGTGGAGGGACAGTTCGGCATGGTGGTTGATCCAGGCCGTGCCGCATTCCAGCCGGTCGGCCACCGCCTCGGCCCGGTCGAGATCGGTGCCCCATACGGAGCCGCCCAGACCGAAGCCGGTGCCGTTGGCCGCGTCGACTGCCTCGTCGAGGCTGCCGTACGGCAGGACCGGCAGCACCGGTCCGAACTGTTCCCCGGTCACCACCGGACTGCGGGGCGGGACGTCGGTGAGGACCGTGGGGGCGAAGAAGTATCCGGGCCCGTCCAGCCGGTGGCCGCCGGACGCCGCCCGGGCGCCGTCGGCCAGGGCCCGCTCCGTGATCTGTTCGACCCGGGCCAGCTGTGGGGCGTTGTTGACCGGTCCCAGCCGGGTTCCGGGGTCGAGTCCTGGCCCGACGGTGACGGCCTTCGCGCGCTGGGCGAGGGCTTCGACGACCCCGGCGTGGAGCCGGGCCGGGACGTAGACGCGTTTGACCGCCATGCAGACCTGCCCGCAGTTGCGGAACGCCGCCCAGAACAGCCGGTCCGCGATCCCGTCCACGTCGACGTCGTCGAGGAGGACGGCGGCGTCGTTGCCGCCCAGCTCCAGGGTGACCCGGGCGAGCGAGGCAGCCGCCGCTCCGGCGACGGCCCGCCCGGTGGGCACCGAACCGGTGAAGGTGACGTGGCGGATGCCCGGGTGGGACGCGAGGCGGGCACCGAGGGGTTCGCGTCCGGTGACGACGGTCAGTACGTCCTCGGGCAGGGCGGTGGCGAGGACGGAGCCCAGCAGCCGGGTGGCGAGCGGGGTGAACGGCGACGGTTTGAGGACCATGGTGTTGCCCGCCGCGAGCGCGGGCGCGAACTTCGCCGCCGCGAGCTGGAGGGGGAAGTTCCACGGCACGATGGCGGCGACGGGGCCGAGGGAGCGCCAGCGGATCTCGCTGTGCACGGGCCGGCCGTCGTCGATCCGGCGGGTTCGGGGGGCCAGCTCGGCGAAGTAGCGCAGCCGGGCCGCGGTACGGGCGACTTCCGCGTACGACTCGGCGAGGGGCTTGCCCTGTTCGCGGGTGAGCAACCGGGCGAGGTCGTCGCCGGCCGCGTCCACGGCGTCGGCCGCACCGAGCAAGGCGCTGGTGCGGGCCGCCGGGTCGGCGCGCCAGCCGCCCCAGGCCTGCCGGGCGCGGGCGACCACGTCGTCCAACTCGTCCGGCTGCTGGTCGGGGGCCCCGTCGAAGGTCTCCCCGGTGGCCGGGTCGACGACGGGGAAGCGTGACCGGCGTCCGGGGACGCCGTCGGCCTCGGGCGTCGGCATGCCGGCGGTCAGTTCACGGCGGGGGCGCCGGCGGCGTGCTCCCTGGCCTGCCGGTCCATCTCCGCCCGGAAGGCGGCCACCAGGTGCGGCTGGATCCGGCCGGCGTTGCGGTCGCCGCCCTCGCAGACCGCTCCCCGCACGCCCACGATGTCCGTGCCCATGCGGGTCAGCGGGCCGAGGTCGGCCTGCGTGACGCTGCCCGCGAGGGCCGCGAGCAGACCGGAGGCGTGGGCCAGCCGCACGAACTCGGCGCAGACCTCCGGAGGAACGTGGTCGAACAGCCGCGTCCCGTCCTTGACGGCGGTGTCCAGCATGGCCGCGTCGGCACCGGAGCGGGCGGCGATGTCGGGCACGGCGAGCGGGTTGACGCACCCGATGCGGTGGGCGTCGGCGTAACCGGAGGCGACGACGAGCGCGTCGGGGCGGTGGTCCTTGACCGCCCGGACGACCCCCCGCATGACCTCGATGGCCTGGTCGGGCGTCGTGCAGCCGTAGAGGCCGACCTTGATGTACGTGGCGCCGGAGACGACCGCGCCGAGCGCGGCCTGCGCCACCGTGCCGGGCTTGTACGGGACGTCACCCACGGTGGCGGACACCGGCTTGTCCGCCGGTACGGCGTCGCGGATCTCTCGGATGACCCAGGGGAAGTTGGCGCCGAGCGAGCCCTCGTCGGGCTTCTTGACGTCGACGATGTCGAGGTGCTCCGCCGCTTTGGCGCAGTCGAGGGCTTCCTCGACACCGTCCGGGGAGATGAGAAGCAACACCATGAGCTCCTTCCGCCGCATGCCCTGCCCGAGGGACGCGGACGCGGATCGCCTGGTTCATGTGCGGTGCATGTGCGGTGCATGTGTGGTGCATGTGTGGTGCGGACGTGCGGTTGGGGATGTGCGGTTGCAGATGTGCGGTGCGCTCATCATTTCCCGCTCCCCGTGGACCCCGGTAGGGCGCGCGGAGATCCCATGGGCGCTCAGAACCCCGCACCGTGCGCCGTGCATACCGGGGCGAACCGTCCTCCCGCTCAGGGCCGGTCGGGCTCGGACTCCCCCGTCAGCTTCTCCAGCGTCGCCGGGTGGTTCTCCTTGAGCGTCTGGAGAAGGGCCGCACCCGAGACCGGGCCGCAGAACCGCCACGCCTTCAGCAGGATCTCGCGGCCTTCGAGGAACTGCTCGTACACCTCGTAGTGCAGCGCGTTCTGCAGGTACGAGTTCGGGTTCCGGGCCAGTCCTTCGACGAAGTCGAAGCAGGGGCCGAGGAGTTCCGGGTCGGGCGTCACTTCCCTCAGGGCGGGGAGCACGATCGGACGCATGAACGCCATGGGGAGGAAGTCGAAGAGATCGGTCTCCTCCTCGGGCCAGGCCTCGAAACTCGCTCGCTGCGGCTCGGGAACGTCCCGCAGCACCTCGGCGGCGTGCGGCACCGTCCGGAGATACACCTGGACGATGTCCGCGAACTCGATCTTCTCCAACCGATTCTCTCCAGGCGCACACACGCCGATCGGGACGGCCAGGACGGCACGCGCCGTCTCCTGGTCACGTACACGGCCGCCGGACTCGACGTCCGGGCGGCGGGTGACGGTCGACCGGCGTTGCTCTTGGCTCGCACCCCCCTCGGCGAACCGCGGATAGAGGCACGTGTCTGCCCGGTCTGTCTCAGGGAAGGGCTTGTCGAGGGCCGGACCCGTCATCAGCGGTGCGAAGGAAGGTCCCTGGCCCGAGAGAGCGCCGACCCACCGCCTGCCGCGCGTCCGCAGCATGCTGACCACGCGCTCTACCGTGCGCTGGTGCGTTCCGTGGAGGCGGTCGAAGAATCAGGACCCCGTCGTGCGGAGCAGACGATTCAGCGCCTCAAGCGGCGTCCGGATGCGCGCGAGGCCGTCCTTGTGCGGAGTGGAGGTCACTGCGAGAACCCGGGCTGCGCCGGACAGCCGTCGGATGTGACAGACAGCGGACAGCCGATCTTGGAGGTGGACCACATAGTCGGCGGCCGGCGGCCGCGACCACCCCGAGCAGATGGTCGCCCTGTGCCCCAACTGTCACGCCGTCAAGACGCGCGGACGCTCCCGGGAGTCGCTTCGGTCCGTACTTCTCGACGTGGCAGCGCGGCGCCACAAAGACCTGACCCAAGAAGGCGCGCCTCAGGCATGACCATGCGCGGGTTGGCGGGGAGTCCCCGCCAACCTCGGAATCAGCGGCACGTGAGGTGCGTGCTGACCACTACTCGCGACGGTCCCTGCCACGTCGGCAACGGTCCGAAGTGCCGAGCGACGGCTTCCCGACCGGCGTCACCGCTCGCCCGCGAGGTCGAGATCGTCGCTGCGCGTCTCCTCGGTCGCCACCTCGACGCCCCGGGGGCGCCGCCACGGATGTGCGGCCGGGTGGGACACCCGCTGCCACCAGGGCTCCTCCGGCAGCTTGCCCGCGGGTTCGAACGGCTGACCGGGGCGGGGGAAGGCCACCGCCTGGCCCGCCTCCTCGGCCGCGTCCTTCGTCCACTCGCCCGGCTCCGCCCACGCGTGCGGCGCCAGGTTGAAGGTGCCCCAGTGGATCGGCAGCAGCACCCCGCCCGGCCCGCCTCCCTGCAGGTCGAGGTGGGCCCGCAGGCCCTCCGCCGGGGTCATGTGGATGTCGGTCCAGAAGTCCGAGTACGCGCCGATCTGGATCATCGTGGCGTCGAAGGGCCCGTGGGCCGCGCCGATGTCCTTGAAGCCCGAGAAGTAGCCGGTGTCCCCGCTGTGGAAGATCCGGTGGGCGGGTCCCGTCACCACCCAGGAGGCCCACAGGGTCATCTGCCGGTTGCGCAGGCCGCGACCGCAGAAGTGCCGGGCCGGGGTCGCCGTGAGCCGCAGGTCGCCGATCTCGGTGGACTCGTTCCAGTCCAGCTCGCGCAGCCGGGACGCGGGTACGCCCCAGCGCTCCAGGTGCGCGCCGACGCCCAGCGGCACCGCGAAGACGGTGTCGGTGGTGGCGAGCGCCTTGATCGTCGGCAGGTCGAGGTGGTCGTAGTGGTCGTGCGAGATCACGACGACGTCGACCGGGCCGAGGGCGGCGAGCGACACGGGCACCGGGTGGAGCCGCTTGGGCCCCACGAAGGGGAACGGGGAGCAGCGCTCGCCCCACACAGGGTCGAAGAGCACCCGATGGCCGTCGATCTCGGCCAGGACGCCGGAGTGCCCCATCCAGGTCAGCCGCAGACCGGTGGCCGGGGGCCTGGCCAGATCGGCGACGGTGGTGGGGTGGACGGGGATCGTGCCGGTGGGGGCTCGGCGCGACCGCCCTTCCTTGTCGAAGTAGATCTTGGCGAACTCCATGCCGGAGCCCGAGGGACCGCGTCGCGCGGGTTCGGGGTTCTGGAAGATCCCGTCCGCGAAGTTCGGCGAGCGGTGGATGCGGGCGAGGCGCTCGCCCGTGGGATCCGCGCCGAAGGACTCGGGGCGCAGTTCGCGCAGCCGGGCCCGCGGCGATCGGTCGGAGCCGGTACCGGTCACAGGACCTCCTGATCTCTGGGGGTCGTTCCATTATGGGCGGCCCGAGCCCCGAACGGTCGGGGCGGTCGGCCATACTGAACCGCCGTTCAGTACGGCCTCCGGTCCGCCCGCCTTTCCGAGGAGAGTCACGATGACTGCCGCACCCCTGCTTGCCGTCGGCTGGACCGATCACGTGACCGGGCGCCGGGGCCATCTGGTGGTCGACCGGCTGGTCCGCGGGGTGGCCAGCGGCGGCCTGCGGATGCGGGAGGGCTGCACGGCTGAGGAGGTGGCCGGGCTCGCGCGCGGCATGACCATGAAGGAGGCCCTGCACTACGACCCGCGGGCCCGCTACGTCCCGCTGGGCGGCGCCAAGGGCGGCATCGACTGCGATCCCCGCTCCCCCGAGGCGTACGGCGTCCTGGTGCGCTATCTGCGTGCCATGCGCCCGTACGTGGAGCGGTTCTGGACCACCGGCGAGGACCTGGGGCTCACCCAGGACCTGGTGGACCGGGCCGTGGCCGAGGCGGGGCTCGTCTCCTCGATCCAGGCCGTGTACCCGCTCCTGGACGACGAGGCGTCCGCCCGGAAGCGGCTCGCCGACGCCTTCGCGATCGAGGTCGACGGCATCGGCCTCGACGAGCTGGTCGGCGGCCTCGGGGTCGCCGAGTCCGTGCTCGTCGCCCTCGACCGGGCCGGCCGGGAGTACGCCGGGACCCGGGTGTCGATGCAGGGGCTCGGCACGATGGGCGCGGCGACGGCCCGGTTCCTGGCACGGGCCGGACTGCGCGTGGTGGCCGTCGCCGACGTCCTGGGCACGATCGTGAACCCCGGCGGACTCGACGTCGAGGCGCTGCTCGCGTCCCGCGACGCCCACGGCACCGTCGACCGCTCCGCGCTGCGCCCCGGCGACCGGGAGGAGCCCGGGGACGCCTGGCTCACGACGGAGGCGGAGGTGCTGGTGCCCGCGGCCGTGTCGTACGCAATCGACGCCGGGAACCAGGGGCTGATCACGGCCCGCTGGATCGCCGAGGCCGCCAACATGCCGGTCCTGCCGGAGGCCGAGGAGGCGCTCTCCGCGCGCGGGGTGACCGTGCTGCCCGACGTGGTCGTGAACTCGTGCACCAACGCCTGGTGGTGGTGGACGCTCTTCGGCGACATCGAGGCCGACGCCGAGCAGGCCTTCGACCGGGTACGCCTGGCCATGCGGATGCTCGTCGGCGGGATGCTCGACCGGGCTGAGGCGGACGGTACGAGCCCGCGCGCCGCCGCGCACGCGCTGGTGGCGGAGCGGCTGCCGCTGATCGCGGAACGTCACGGCTGGTACTGAGCGACCCGCCGCACACCGCAGCTCTTGACGATCATGCCCTTGTCATGTGCTGTGTAGGCTGCACGGCGTGGCGAGAGTGCGGTTGAGCGTGGCCGAGCGGCGGGAGGAACTGCTGCGGGCCGCCGTCGAGCAGATCGAGGCGCGCGGTGTGGCGGCCGTCCGGATCTCCGATGTGGCCGCCGCCCTCGGGGTGAGCAACGCCCTGGTGCTCTACCACTTCTCCTCCAAGGAACAGCTGGTCGCCGCTGCCTTCGCGCACGCCGCCGAGGCCGATCTCGGCCGGCTGCGACGGATCCTCGGGCGCCGCTCCACGTCGGTGCGACGGCTGCGCGCGGCGGTGCGCTGGTACGCGCCTACCGGCCGGGCCAAGGGCTGGCGCCTGTGGATCGAGGGCTGGGCGGCCTCCCTGCGCGACCCCGAACTGCGCCGGGTCGCCGCTGCCCTCGACCAGGAGTGGAAGACCGCGCTGGCCCGGGTGATCGCGGAGGGGGCCGCCGGCGGCGAGTTCCACTGCGCGGACCCGGCCGGGGCGGCCTGGCGCCTCACCGCCTTCCTCGACGGCCTCGCGGTCCAGACGACCGCCTACGCCGGATCCCTCTCCCGCACCGCGATGCTGCGATGGGCGGACGCCGCCCTCGTACGGGAGCTGAACCTGCCGAATGAAACCGGGGACGGAGACGAGGACGACGGCGAGGACGGCCACGGGGGCGAGGGCCGGGAGCCGGGTCAGGGCTGACCCCGCCCGCCGGTCGGAGCGGTACCGGCCTGAGCGGCCCGGTCAGAGCAGTTCGAAGACCGCCGACACCGTGACCTGCTCCTCGATCTCGCCCGGAGCCAGCGGGACGCTCGCCTCGTCGGCGGAGACGCCCGGGGCGGCACCGGGGCCGGGGCGCACGGACTCACCCTCGCTGAGCGAGACGAGCCGGCCCAGACGGTGGCCGCTGAGCCGGGCGTGCTGTGCCGCCTTGTCGTACGCGTCCCGGTAGGCGGCCTCCCGGGCCTTCACCCGCAGGGCCGACGGGTCGGCGACGTCGAAGACGACGCCGTTGATCCGGCCCGCGTCCCCCGTGGCGTCGTTGACGGCACCGATCACCTGCCCGGTCGTGTCGATGTCCCTGACCTTGACCGAGAAGGACTGCCCGGCCTGATATCCGGTCACCTTGCTCTCGCCCTGGGCGTTCTGCGTGTAGACCGGCGACAGCGAGAGGCTGTCGGTACGGATGTCGCGTCCGGCGATGCCCTGCTTGCCGAGGATCCCGAGGAGGGCCTCGGCGGCGGTGTTCTGCGCGGCCATCGCCTCCTTGGCGGTCTTGCGGGTGACCTCGACCCCGACGGAGAGGATCGCGAGATCGGGCGCGGCGGCGGCCCGGCCGTTGCCGCTGACGGTGACCGTCGCGGGCGCCTCCGTCCGGACGGCACCGCGCAGGGCCACCCGCTCGGGCGCGGCGGCCAGGGCGGGGGCCGCGGTGCCGGCGAGGAGGCCGCCGAGCAGGGCGGTGGCGGCGAGCAGACGGGCGGTGCGGGCGGCGCTGGGCCGGCGGATCGTCACAGGCGGTCCCTTCGGTGCTGGGTGCCGGGGCTCCGGCGGGCACATCCCAGCACCCGTCGCCGCCGCCTCCCGTACGCCACTCCTGACCGGCGGCTCCCTTCACCTCTCCGTACCATCCCGGGCGCCGTCGAGGACCCGGGCCAAGCCCTCACGCGCCGGACGCTCAGGTCTGGACGAGTGGTTCGTACGCGTCGGCGTGCAGCCCGAAGGTCCAGGCGACGCCCTCCCGTGCGGTCCGGGTCCCCGGAGGCACCCGGAGCCAGTACGTGCGGTGGGTGCCGTCCGGCTCGGGCGTGGAGTTGACGACCTCGACCATCACCACGTCCTCGTCGTCGGCCAGCTCGATGCGCCAGAGCACTCCCGTCCCGTCACGGTGCTCGTGCCGGGCTCCCGAGGCGGCGAGATAGCGCTCGTAGCCGTAGTACTCCAGCATCACGCGCCGCAGTTCGGCGTTCTCCTCGTCCCTGATCCGCTCCGGGGTGAGGCCTGCGAGACCGGCGAGGAACGTGGCGGGCACGGGCATGCCCCGCCAGGCGTGCAGGGCGAATCCGTCGGCGAAGGCGAGCGCGGGGCCGTCGCCCCGGTCGAGCCGCCCCGCCTCGTCCCGGTGGAGTTCGACCGGCCGCTCGCAGACCACCGCGACGTTCTCGTACGGCCACCACCAGCCGGCGTGTTCGGCCACGGCGGCGAGGCCGGCCAGCCGGTCGCCGTGGCCGTCGAAGGCGGCCAGCCAGGCGGCGTCGTGCTGGCCGAGCACCGCGTCGAGCAGCACGAGCCGGACGGCGGTCGCCTCGGGACCCGCTCCGTCCCCCGTCCCCGTGACGGCCTCGGTCACCCCGGCCCGTATCCGGTCGGCGAGGCTCCGGGTGAGGTCCCAGAGGTGGGCCCCCGTCGACTGCCAGTGGGCCGCCCAGCCCGCGGGGCCGAGGGCGTCGTGGAGGCGACGGCGCTCGTCTGCCCACGGCCGGGTGCGCACCGCGTCCCGTACCGAACGCCCCTGGTCCGTCAGGCCCCGTACGAGCGTGACGGCCGAGAGCGGCGAGTCGGTCCAGAGCACGCGCCCGGGTTCGGCGAGTCCCGCCTCGCGGTAGGCGAGCCGGACGCCCTCCTCGGCAGCGGTACGGTCGGCGGGCCCGGTGGCCGCGGCGACGGACCGCCACTTCTCCTGCGCGGTGCTCTGTTTCATGACCCGACCCGTATCGGCCCGGCCCCTGTCTGCGTGCTTCGTGTCGGCGTGGTTCATCCGTTGTCCCCCAGGTCTCTCTCGGTCAGTCCGCGACGATCCGGTACGCGCCCGGCAGGTACTCCCGCTGGCGCACCACCCGGTACCAGCCCTTGGGCAGCGGTATCGGGGCGTGCTCCTCGTGCACCACCCGGCCGCCCTCGGGGAGTTCGAGCAGGAACGGGCCGAAGGGCCCCGGTTCCCGCACGAGCCGGCCGGGCCCGGGGATCGCGTGGGCGTGCCCGGTGACCTCGCCGAGGGCGAGGACCAGGCGCCCCCTGGCGTCCCTCGGCTCCCCCGCCGCCGTCTTCGCCCGCGCCGGAACGGCCGTCTCCTCGACGGGCGCGATCAGCACGTCTCCCTGCCGGTACATGGCTCTCCCCTTCCCGTTCGGCGCGGTACGGCCGAACGGGAACGACGCTAGGGGGCGGGTCTGACAACCGGCCGCCGGCACCTCGGGGACCGACCCGGCGCGGAGCGTTGTCGGTGCCGCTTGGTAGAACTCTTGGCATCAGCCGATCAACGCCGTCCGTCGTCCGGGAGCACAGTCATGACCGTTGGCCACCACATGCGGGAATTCCACGACCTGCCCGTGTTCGAATTCCCGGCCGAGGACGCCCGCGTCGAGCTGCCCGACGCGGCGGCCGTCGCCTGGCGGCTCTCCGCGCCGACGTACTCCGAGCCCGAGGACGAGCTGTGGGAGCCGCTCTTCGAGCGGTTCCTGAAGACGGTCGACACGGGGCGGGTGCGCGCGGTGGTCGTCGGCGGCTGGGACGAGGCGTACGAGAACTCGTCGGCCGACATCGTGACGGCGCTCATCGGCGCCAACAACCGGCTCACCGGCCTGGAGGCGGTCTTCCTCGGGGACATGGACTCCGAGGACTGCGAGATCTCCTGGATCATCCAGTCCGATGTGACGCCGCTGCTGGCCGCCTACCCGGCGCTGCGGGAGTTCGGGGTGCGCGGAGGCTCGGAGCTCGCCTTCCCCTCCATCCGGCACACGGGCCTCGAGACCCTGGTCGTGGAGACGGGCGGTCTCGGTGCCGACGTCGTACGCGGGATCGCGGGCAGTGACCTGCCCGCCCTCGAGAACCTGGAACTCTGGCTCGGTACCGACACCTACGGCGCGGACAGCACGCCGGAGGACCTGGCTCCCCTGCTCTCCGGGTCGTCCTTCCCCGCCCTGCGCAGCCTCGGTCTGTGCAACAGCGTGATCCAGGACGAGATCGCCGCCGCCGTGGCGAGCGCCCCCGTCGTCGCCCGGATCGAGCGGCTGAACCTGTCGATGGGCGTGCTCACCGACGAGGGGGCCGCCGCCCTGCTCGACGGTCAGCCGCTGACGCATCTCGCCCACCTCGACCTCTCCCACCACTTCCTGTCGGAGGCCATGCGGGAGCGGGTCCTCGCCGCGCTCGCCCCGCACGGTGTGACCGTCGTCCTCGACGACGCGCTGGAGCCGGAGGAGTACAACGGCGTGGTCTACCGGTTCGTCGCGGTCGCCGAATGACACCCGCCCCGCGTCTCGTGGTCGTCGGCGATCCGGCGGGCCGCCGCGTCGCGTTCTTCCAGGACGCGCTGCGGACCGCCGGGCTGCCCGGGGCGCGGGTGGTGTCCTGGCCCGAGGTGCTGCGCGGCAGCGCGCGGTTCGCGTCGGGCGAGACCGTACGGATCGACTCGCCCGGCGAGGACGCCGAGGCGGACCGGCTGCTGCGGGACGTCGACGATCCCGCCCGGGTCGAGGGAACGGGCCTCTGGTACGAGCGGTTCACCGAAGCCGTGGCGGGTCTCGCCCGGTCCGTGACCGAGGCCGGGGCCGCACTCGTCGACGACCCGGCCGAGCTTGCGGCCCTGTTCGACAAGCGGCTGAGCCACGGCCTGCTGCACGCGGCCGGGGTGCCGGTGCCCCAGTCGCCGACCTCCGGGCCGGCCGCCCCGGTGGTGCGCGGCTGGGAGCACCTCGGGGCGCTGATGGCCGAGGCCGGCATGCGCCGGGTCTTCGTGAAGCCGGCGCACGGCTCCTCCGCCTCCGGGGTGCTCGCGCTGGAGACCAACGGCGCGGGCCGGGTGCAGACCACCACGTCGGTGGAGCGCGGGCCCGACGGGCGCCTCTTCAACTCCTTGCGGGTGCGGCGCTACACGAGCGAGCGGGAGGTCGCCGCAGTTGTGGACGCCCTCGCCCCTGACGGCCTGCACGTCGAGCGCTGGCTGCCCAAGGCCACGCAGGACGGCAGGGCCGCCGACCTGAGGGTGGTGGTGATCGACGGCCGGGCCACCCACGCCGTGCTCCGCACCAGCCGCTCCCCCATGACCAATCTCCATCTGGGCGGCGCCCGGGGCGATCTGGACGCGGCCCGCGCCGCGATCGCCGCGTCCGGCGGGCGGTGGAAGGACGCGCTCGACGTGTGCGAGCGGGCCGCCGCCGTCTTCCCCGGCACCCGCTGCGTGGGAGTCGACCTGCTGCCGACCGCGGGCTGGCGCCGCTTCGCGGTCGGCGAGGTCAACGCCTTCGGCGATCTGCTGCCCGGCCTCATGGGCCTGCCGGGGAGCGGTGCGGAGGGCCTCGACACGTACGGGGCCCAGGTCGCCGCGCAGTTCACCCGGACCGGCCGCACCGACACCCGCCCCACTCACGCGATCCCCCGCACCACAGGAACGAGCACCACGTGAACCAGCCCGACATGAACGCGATCGTCGGCAGCCACGACCTGCTCCTGGTCACGCTCGACACGCTGCGGTACGACGTGGCGGTGGAGCTCGCCGCCGCCGGCCGCATCCCGAACCTGGCGCGGCATCTGCCCGGCGGTGTCTGGGAGCGGCGCCACGCGCCCGGGAGCTTCACGTACGCCTCGCACCAGGCGATGTTCGCGGGTTTCCTGCCGACCCCGGACGCCCCGGGGCCGCACCCGCGCCTGTTCGCGGCCCGTTTCGCGGGCAGCGAGTCGACCGCGGACGGCACCTTCGTCCATGACACCCCCGACCTGGTGTCCGCCCTCGCCGGCGAGGGCTATCGCACGGTCTGCGTCGGCGGGGTCGGCTTCTTCAACCGGCAGCCTCCCCTCGGCACCGTGCTCCCCGGCCTGTTCCAGGAGAGCCACTGGGAGCCCGCCTTCGGCGTCGCCTCCCCGACCTCCTTCGAGTCCCAGGTCGCTCGCGCCGAGGAGGTCGTCGCCGGGCTCCCCCGCGAGCGGCGGCTCTTCCTCTTCGTCAACGTGTCGGCGCTGCACCAGCCCAACTGGTTCCATCTACCGGGGGCCACCCGCGAGACGGGGGACTCCCGGGCCACCCACGCGGCGGCCCTGGAGTACGTCGACCGGCACATCGGGCGGCTCTTCGCCGCGATGAGCAGCCGCCGCCCGTGCTTCGCGATCGTCTGTTCGGACCATGGCACGGCGTACGGGGAGGACGGCCACACCGGGCACCGGCTCGGCCACGAGGTCGTGTGGACCGTCCCGTACGCGCAGTTCGTCCTCGCGGGCGCGGAGCGGGAGACCGTGGCATGAGCGACGGCACGCCCCGCCCGTACCGCAGTTACGTCTACGCGTACCCGCACAAGACGGCGTACCGGCCGCTCCCCGACCCGGCGCCGACGCTGGCCGGACTCTGGCGGAACGAGCCGAAGGACGCGCTCTCCCTCTACGCGCACATACCGTTCTGCGAGGTCCGCTGCGGCTTCTGCAACCTCTTCACCCGGATCGGCGCCCCCGACGAGCTGACCACCCGTTACCTCGACGCCCTCGACCGCCAGGCCACGGCCGTCCGCGAGGCCCTGGGGGACGAGGAGCCCGTGCGGTTCGCGACGGCCGCGTTCGGCGGTGGCACGCCGACGTTCCTCTCCGCGGACGAACTGGAGCGGCTCTGCGACATCGCCGAGAAGCGGATGGGCGTGGATCTGCGGGCGGTGCCGCTCTCCGTGGAGACCTCGCCGGCGACGGCGACCGCCGACCGGCTCACGCTCCTCGCCGAGCGGGGCGCGACCCGGCTGAGCATCGGCGTACAGAGCTTCGTGGAGGCCGAGGCGCGGGCGGCCGTCCGGCCGCAGCGCCGTGCGGACGTCGAGGCCGCGCTCGGCCGGATCCGGGACACGGGCGTCCCCGTGCTCAACATCGACCTGATCTACGGGATCGACGGCCAGACCGAGGACTCCTGGCGCTCCTCGCTCGACGCGGCCCTGGCCTGGCGCCCGGAGGAGCTATACCTCTACCCGCTGTACGTCCGCCCGCTCACCGGTCTCGGCCGGATCTCCCCCGCCGAGCGGCGGCGGGCCGACCGGGAGTGGGACGAGCTGCGGCTGCGCCTGTACCGGTACGGCCGGGATCACCTTCTCGGACAGGGCTACGAGCAGGTGTCGATGCGGATGTTCCGGCGGGCGGACTCCGTCCCGCTGGGCCCCGACGACCACGCCTGCCAGACGGACGGGATGATCGGCCTGGGCTGCGGGGCCCGCTCGTACACCTCGGCCCTCCACTACTCCTTCGACTACGCGGTCGACATGCGGGAGATCCGCTCCATCATTGACACGTACACGGAGACCGAGGACTTCTCACGCGCCGAGGTGGGCCGCGCGGTGGACGAGGAGGAGGCCCGGCGCCGCCATCTGCTCCAGTCGCTCCTCCAGGCCGACGGCCTGCCGCTCACCGGGTACGAGGAGCGGTTCGGTTCCTCGCCGTTCGCGGACTTCTCCGAGGAACTGGGCCGGTTCGAGGCCCTCGGCTGGCTGGACGGGGATGCCCCGGCCGGGCTCCTGAGGCTGTCGCCGGAGGGGCTCGCCCACTCGGACGGCCTCGGCCCCGAGCTGTTCTCCCCCTCGGTGCGGGCCGCGATGGCCGCGTACGAGCCGAAGTAGGGGGAAGCCATGGACCTGACACGGGGCATGGACCTGACACGGGGCATGAACCTGACACTGCTCTACCGGGGGCCGCTCTCCTCCTGCGACTTCGACTGCCCGTACTGCCCCTTCGCCAAGCGCCGGGACAGCCGTGAGCAGCTGCGCGCGGACCGGGCGGCGCTCGAACGGTTCACCGGGTGGGCCGCCGGGCAGAGCGGGGACCGGCTGCGGATCCTCTTCACCCCGTGGGGCGAGGGCCTGGTCCGCTCCTGGTACCGGCGCGCCCTGGTCGAGCTCTCCCGGCTGCCGCACGTCGAGCGGGTGGCGATCCAGACCAATCTGAGCTGCCGGACCGACTGGCTGGCGGAGGCGGATCCGGAGCGTGTGGCGCTCTGGTGCACGTACCACCCCGGGCAGACTCCGTACGAGCGCTTCCTCGCCAAGTGCGGGGAGCTGACGGAGCGGGGCGTCCGGTTCAGTGTCGGTGTGGTCGGTCTGCCCGAGCACGCGGAGCACGCCCGCCGGCTGCGGGCCGCGCTGCCGGCGCACGTCTACCTGTGGGTGAACGCGGCCGACGGGCACACGTACACCGACGCGGAGGCCGAGGAGTGGACGGGGATCGACCCGCTCTTCCCGTACAGCCGCCACCCGCACCGCTCGGCGGGGCTGCCCTGCCGGACCGGGGAGTCGGTGATCTCGGTGGACGGCGAGGGGACGGTGCGGCGCTGCCACTTCGTCAAGGCCGAGCTGGGGAACCTGTACGACGGTTCGTACCGCGCCGCCCTGCGTCCCCGCGCCTGCCCCCTCGCCCTCTGCGACTGCCACATCGGCTACGTCCATCTGGAGACGCTTCCGCTGTACGACGTGTTCGCCGGCGGGGTCCTGGAGCGGATCCCGGCCGGCGGTACGTCCGTGCCCGGGCAGCTCAGAGGGGCATGAGATCGGGACGCTTGGCCTCGACGTGGTCGCCGGAGCTCTCGCCCCGCAGCCGGCGCCCGATCCAGGGCACCAGATACTCCCGCGCCCACTGGATGTCGTCGCGGCGCACCTCCAGGGTGCCGCGCGGGGGAACCGGCGGCCAGGCCTGGTCCGGGTCTGCGGGCACCGGCAGGCCGAGGACCTGGGCGGCGCGCAGGGCCACCCGGGTGTGTCCCTCGGCCGAGAGGTGCAGCCTGTCGTCGTCCCAGGCGCGCCGGTCCTGCACGGACTTCAGGGACCACAGGTCGAGGACCGGGCAGTCGTAGCGGTCCGCGATGGCCCGGACGTGGGCGGTGTAGGTGGCGATCTTGCCCCGGAGGTGCCGGAGCACGGGGACGTCACGGGTGTCGAAGCCGGTGGTCACCATGACGGTGCCGACGGCGGAGGTCAGTTCGGCGACGGCGCGCTCGAAGCGCTCGGCCACGTCGTCGGGGTCCGAGCCGGGGCGGATGATGTCGTTGCCGCCGGCACAGAAGGTCACCAGGTCGGGGGCGAGTTCCTTCGCCCGGGGGACCTGTTCCGCCACGATCTGGTCGAGGAGGCGCCCGCGTACGGCCAGGTTGGCGTAGCGGAAGGCGTCGTGCTCCGGCAGCTGGTCGGCGAGGAGGACCGCGAAACGGTCCGCCCAGCCGACGTACGTCCCGTCGGGTCCGGGGTCTCCGACGCCTTCGGTGAAGCTGTCACCGATCGCCGCGTACGACCCGAATGCGTTCTTGTCTCTTGATCTCGAATCGTCTGCCACGGGAGCACATCCTTCCCTTTCGGATGTGACCTACGCGACCGTAAGGAGGGGTTGACGACGGGTGACATATGCCACCGATAAAGAATTTGCCAAGCCGGAATAGAAGGGGGACGGGAACACGCCGGTGGCCCGGCACAGGAGTGCCGGGCCACACGGGAGTTGACGCGTGCGCGCGCCGGAAGGACCTGCCGGTGTCAGATGGAGACGCCGTGCTGGCGCAGGTAGCCCAGCGGGTCGATGTCCGAGCCGTAGCTCGGCGAGGTGCGGATCTCGAAGTGCAGGTGCGGGCCGGTGGAGTTGCCGGTCGAACCGGAGAGGCCGATCTGCTGTCCACCGGTCACGGCCTGGCCGGCCGAGACGGCGAGGGAGGAGAGGTGGGCGTACTGGGAGTAGTTGCCGTCGGCGTGCTGGATGACGACCTCGTTGCCGTAGGCGCCGCTCCAGCCGGCCGAGACGACCGTGCCGGCGCCGACGGCGCGGACGGTGGTGCCGGAGGAGGCGATGAAGTCGGCACCGGTGTGGTAGCCGGAGGACCACATGGAGCCGGAGGCGCGGTACGGGGTGGAGACGCCGCCGCCGACCGGGGCGACCCAGCCGGAGGAGGTCGAGACACTGGAGGAGCCGGTGGACTGCTCGGCGGCGGGGGCCGAGGACTCCGTGGTGGCGGCGGGGGCGGCGGGACGCTCGCTGCCACGGGAGGCGCGCGGGGTGTCGCCGTTCTTGGCGGAGGACCCGGCGGAGCTCTTCTGGGTGCTCTTCGGGGCGGCGGCCTTGGGCGCGGCGCTCTTCGGGGCGGCAGCGGTGCTCTTGGCGCCGAGCGTGAGCTTCATGCCGGGCAGGATGAGCGAGGGGTCCTCGCCGACGACCTGGCGGTTGTCGGCGTACAGCTTCTGCCAGCCGCCGGTGAGGTCGTGCTCGGCGGCGATCTTCGACAGGTAGTCGCCGGGCACGACGGAGTACGTCTTCGGCGCGGCCTTCACGGCGGCGGGCGCGGCCTGGACGGCGGCGGGGGCCGCGACCTGGGCGGCGGCGGTGACGGCCTGACCGGGGACGGCGGCCGGGGCGGCGTGGGCCCCGGTGGCACCGAGGAGCGGGAGGGCGACGACGGCGCCTCCCGTACCGGCGGCGGCGATTCCGCGGGTCAGACGGTTGGACGTGATGCGGCGGTGCTTACCCTTCGCGGGCATGGCGAATTCCTCTCCGGCGCCTGCGAGGTGAGCTGTCGGGTTCGGACTGGAGATGCCCGGCCGCGTTCTCACGCGGCTTCACCCCGAGCCGTCCTGCGTCGCGGGACCGGCGTACTTCCTTGGGTCCCCCGCTCCTGCCACGCATGGGATGAGTGGAATTCCGGACGGTGGCAGGATTCGGCGGTCCGACCGGATTGACGGTGACGCTAGACGAGCGGGGTCGGCACGAACAAGCCACTGATTTCCATCGGCTTTCCCCGCCCCGGCTTTCGCCCCGAATTACGGTCACCCTCCGTGGATGACGGTCCTTCGATTTCCCTTTTGCGCACGGCAATTGCTCCGGGCCTCCGGCCACGATCCGTCACCTTTATGACCCTGCTCACGCGCCCGGACCCATCTCACCTGTAATCAGGGCGCGTTATACGCAAGGCCTCAATACGGACAGATCACCCATTCCCGTCCAGGGGGGTGCGCCGCCGCCGTCCCGCCTGGATGATTGCCCCTGGAACCGATCTCACGTCGGGACACCCGAACGTCGACCACCAGGAGCATCCGTGACGCAGCAGCTGCCGCCCGTCGAACTGACCGAACCCGAGCTGGCCGAGGTCCGCAACTTCCGGGACGTGGGCGGCCTGCCGACGAGGGACGGGCGCGCCGTGCACCCCGGACGCCTCTTCCGCAGCGGCCACCTCGCCCACGCGACCGAGACGGACGTCGCCTTCCTCGACTCGCTGGGACTGCACACCGTCTTCGACTTCCGGAACGTGGCCGACCGCAAGATCGAGGGCCCCGACGTCGAGCTGCCCGGCGTGCGGAACGTGAACGTACCGCTCAACGATCCGGCCGACGGCAAGGAGTTCTGGAAGCTGGTCCGCGACGGCGACATCGAGCAGCTGCGGGAGATCCTCGGCGACGGCAAGGCCGCCGCCCGAATGTCCGACTCGTACCGGAAGATGGTGATCGAGCGGACCGCGGAGCACAGCCGGATCCTGCACTCCATGGCGGAGGACAGCCTCCCCGCCCTGATGCACTGCGCGGCCGGCAAGGACCGCGCCGGGCTCTCCATAGCGATCACCCTGCTCGCCCTCGGGGTCGAGCGGGAGGCGATCGAGGCCGACTACGTGAAGTCGAACGACCCGCACCGCCGCTACAAGGTGCGCCGCAGCTCCACCGCACCGGACGCGATGTCGCCCGAGGTGATGGAGCTGCTGAGCCCGCTCTTCGACGCGCGGGTCGAGTACCTGCGGGGCGCCTTCGAGACGATCGAGGCGACCTGGGGCTCGGTGGACACCTACCTCACGGAGGGCCTGAAGCTGGCCCCCGAGACCCTTGAGCGCCTCCGGGAGCGCCTGCTCACCGAGGTGTGAGCGGGCCGCCTGCCGGGCCGGGTGCCCCTACGGCTCCACCCGGCCGCCCCGGCTCCCCCCGCGCGCCCTACTGGTTCTGCCCGCCCAGCATAAAAAGCAGGTAGAGGAAGCCGGCGAAGAGGTGACCGGCGACCAGGTAGGCGAACAGCCGGAGCACCAACCCCCTGGGGAACTTGCCCTCCCCGCGCTCCTCACCGGTGCCCGGTCGCGACTTGTCGGGCATCTTAGACATCTCAGGCATATCGATCCTTTCGAGGGAATGCAGGGCCACGGGGCTCAGCGCCGGTGCGGGGTCCCGTCGCCGAGGCACAGCTCGGCCGCGGGACTCTGCATCAGGGTGTGCACGAACAGCAGCTCCGCCCCGCCCGGGGTGGCGGCGCCGATCCGGTGCGGGGTGAGCGAGTCGAAGTGCGCGCTGTCGCCGGGGTCGAGGACATGGACGGCCTCGCCGAGCGCGAGCCGCACCCGGCCCTCGAGCACGTGGATCCACTCCTCTCCCGGGTGGACGCGCACGATGTCGGCCCGGGTGGCGTGCGGTACGTGGACCCGCAGGCACTGGAGGGCGCGCCCGGCGCCGCCCACCTGGCGGTAGATCCAGCCGTCGGCCTCGACGGGTTCGGAGCGGCCGGTCCGGACGACGGGGTCGCGCTCGGGGAGCGCCTCACCGAGCAGCTCGGAGACCGTCGTACCGTAGACGCGGGCGAGGCCGAGCAGCATCGGCAGCGAGGGCTGCCGGTTCCCGGTCTCCAGTCGCGACAGATGGGCCGGCGAGAGGCCGGCGCGCTGGGCCGCCGCCTCCAGGGTGAGTCCCCTCCGCCGGCGCAGGGCCCGCAGCTGCGGGGCGACGTCGGGCGGGTCGGCGGGGGTGGCAGGGTCCGGGGAGGTGTCCCCGGGGACGTGGTCCATGCGTCCATTCCGCCAGCTTCGTGCCTCTGAGGCAAGTTTCTTGCCTCAGAGGCAAAAGCCGTCGAAAGCGAGCGTCAGCGCTGCGCGACCGCCTGCTTGACCAGTGTCCTCCCGAAGTCCCACATCAGCCCGCCGCCGCCGTGGGCCTCGTCCATGACCGCCGTGAAGGCGGTGACGAACCGGTCCACGTCCGCCTCGTCGATGATCAGCGGCGGGATCAGCTTGATCACCTCCAGGTGGTCCCCCGAGACCTGGGTGAGGATCCGGTGCCGCTGGAGCAGCGGCACCACGACCATCTGGGCGAAGAGACCCTTGCGGGCCGCCTGGAGCATCGTCCAGCGCCCGCGGAGCCCCAGCGAGGACGGCCGGCCGAACTCGATGCCGATCATCAGACCGCGGCCGCGGATCTCGTGAAGGAGTTCGTACCGGGGCACGAGCTCCTTCAGCCGGCCCGAGAGCAGGTCGCCGATCCGGCGGGCGTGCGCGACCGTCCCCTCGTTCTCCATGACCGACAGGACGGCGAGTCCCGCGGTCATGGCCTGGGCGTTCGCGCCGAAGCTCGCCGAGTGGACGAGCACCCGGTCCATCGACGAGTAGACCTTCTTGAAGATCCAGTCCTTGCCGAGGGTGGCACCGACCGGCACGTACCCGCCGGAGAGCGCCTTGGCGACGCAGACCAGGTCCGGTTCGACCCCCTCCTCGTGCTGGTACGCGTAGAAGTCGCCGGTCCTGCCGAGGCCGGTCTGCACCTCGTCGGCGATCAGCAGCGCCCCGTGCCGGTGCAGCAGCTCCTGGGCGGCGCGCAGGAAGCCCGGCGGGGACTCGTGGACCCCCTTGCCCTGGATGGGTTCGACGACGAAGGCGGCCACGTCGCCCCTGCGCAGCTCCCGCTCCAGGGCGTCGAGGTCGCCGAGTTCGATCGCCGTGTCGGGCAGCAGCGGGGCGAAGCCGTCCCGGAAGCCCTTCTCGCCGTTGACGGAGAGGGAGCCGGTGGTCAGGCCGTGGAACGCGTGGGAGCAGTAGAGGACCCTGGGCCGCCCGGTGGCGTACCGGGCGAACTTGAGGGCGGTCTCCACGGCCTCCGTGCCGCTGTTGCCGAAGAAGACCCGGTCGAGGTGCGGGCTGTGGGCGAGGAGCCGCTCGGCGAGGAGTCCGGGCAGTGGCTGGCAGTCGAAGCGGGTGAGGTCGGCGAGCTGGGCGTCCAGGACGTCGTGGAGGGCCTTGCGGACGACGGGGTGGTGCCGTCCGAGGCCCATCACGCCGAAGCCGGCGAGCATGTCGAGGTGGTCGACGCCGTCGGCGTCCCAGAAGTGGGCGCCCTCGGCCCGCTCGTACACCTTGTCGAAGCCGATGGTGTGGAGCATCCGCGGCAGCTGGTGGTTGAGGTACTTGGCGTGCAGCTCGTACCGCTCGCCGCCGCGCTCGGCGAGCAGCGCCCGCAGGTCGAACCCGCCCTTCACGGGACGCTCGTCCTCGCCCTTCACGAGAGGCTCGTCCTCACCCTTCACGAGGCACTCACCCGTTGTTCCCCGAGACGGTCTCCCTGATCGCGCGCAGGGATTCCTTGAGGGAGCCCATGGTGGCGAGGACGGCGGTGGGCTCGTAGCCGCAGTGCGCCATGCAGTTGGCGCAGCGGGGGTCCTTGCCGCGGCCGTACTTGTCCCAGTCGGTGTCCTCGATGAGTTCGCGGTACGTGGGCACGTATCCGTCGCTCATCAGATAGCAGGGGCGCTGCCAGCCGAAGAGCGAGTAGTTCGGAATGGCCCAGGCGGTGCACGGGAAGTCCGCCTTTCCTTCCAGGAAGTCCAGGAAGAGCGGCGAGTGGTTGAGCCGCCAGCGGCGCCGGTTTCCGCCCGCGAAGGCCTTCTTGAACAGTTCGCGGGTCTGTTCGACGCCGAGGAAGTGCTCCTGGTCGGGGGCCTTCTCGTACGCGTACGCGGGCGAGATCATCATCTCGTCGACCTGGAGGTCGTCGTTGAGGTAATTGAGCACCTCGATGATGGTCTGCGGGGTGTCGGTGTTGAAGAAGGTGGAATTGGTGGTGACGCGGAAGCCGCGCCGCTTGGCCTCCTTGATGGCCGCCACCGCCTCGTCGAACACGCCTTCCTTGGCGACGGATTCGTCGTGCCGCTCGCGCAGGCCGTCGATGTGCACGGCGAAGGCGAAGTACGGGGACGGGGTGAAGTCCGCCAGCTTCTTGCGGAGCAGCATGGCGTTGGTGCAGAGGAAGACGTACTTGCGCTTGGCGACCAGCTGGCGCACGATCTCGTCGATCTGAGGGTGCATCAACGGCTCGCCGCCGGCGATGGACACCATGGGGGCGCCGGACTCCAGGACCGCGCCGACCGCCTGGGCGACCGGCATGCGCTGCTTGAGGACACCCGCCGGGTGCTGGATCTTGCCGCAGCCCTCGCACTTGAGGTTGCAGGCGAAGAGCGGTTCGAGCTCGACGATCAGCGGGAACTTCTCCCGCTTGCGGAGCTTCTGTTCGAAGAGGTAGGTCCCGACCCGGATGGACTGACGGAGCGGCATGGCCATAACTCGTTCACCTCCTGGGGAGCAGCAAAGAACGGTGCCATTCGAAGAATGCGGGAAGGACGGCACGAAGAACACGGAAGGCCGATATTCCCCCGCGTACCGTGCCGATCCGGACCAGTTCATGTTCTGGAGCGTCCACGACCACCCGGACGGCCGCAACCGGGCGGGCATCGGGCCCCGCGCCGGCGCCCGGGAGGGCTCCCCGGGCCGTACGCAGGGTCGCCGCGGACTCCATGTCGACGGCGATCGCCCCGGTGGCCCGCAGGGCGGCCCGCTCGGGGCCGCGCACCACGTGGTCGGAGCCGGTCAGCGGCCCGGTGTGGACGGCCCGCCCCGGCACCGCCTTGACCAGGGCCTTCACCAGGAGCTCGGTGCCGCTGCAGGAGGTCGTGCCGTCGGGTCCGCGGGTCTCGTCGGCGACGACCAGGTCCCCCGGGTGCATGCCGGGGGCGAGCCCCGCGCAGAAGCCGGAGGCGATGACGGCGGCGTCCCGCCACCGCTCCTCCCCGAGCGTCCGGGTGACCGCCCGGCGGGCCCGGTCGGGTCCCATGCCCGTACGGAGCACGGTCACCGCCCCGGGGGCACCGCCTCGGTCGCCGCTGCGCAGGGCGAGCTGCTCGATGCCGAGCGCGCAGGCGATGAGCAGCGGCGGCGGGGCGGCGGGGTCCGGCTCGCGGCCCATCAGCGCTCCTTGCCGGGCGAGGGCTCCCCGTACACGTAGCGTCCGAGCGCCGTGAGGGGGAAGACCTGCCGGTAGAGGTGGTAGTTGATGGAGAAGTCCCAGGGGAAGCCGGTGCCGGTGAAGTACGGCTCGTCCCAGGAGCCGTCCTCGCGCTGGGTCGCGGCGAGCCAGGCGACGCCCCGCCGGACCGGCTCGGAGTCGCGCTCGCCGGCCGCGAGGAGGGCGATCAGCGCCCAGGCGGTCTGGGACGCGGTGGAGGTGCCGCGGCCGATCCACCCCGGGTCGCTGTAGGAGCGGAGGTCCTCGCCCCAGCCGCCGTCCTCGTTCTGTACGGACCCGAGCCAGCCGACGGCCCGGCGGACGGCCGGATGGGAGACGGGCAGCCCCGCGGCGGTCAGCGCGGGGAGCACCGAGCCGGTGCCGTACACGTGGTTGACGCCCCAGCGGCCGAACCAGGCGCCGTTCGGCTCCTGTTCGGCGAGCAGCCACTCGATTCCCCTGCGGGTACGGGGGTCCTGGGCGAGGCCCTCGTACGCCAGCATCTCCACCACGTGGGCGGTGACGTCGGCGGACGGCGGGTCGATCACCTCGCCGAAGTCGCAGAACGGCAACTTGTTCGGGAAGGCACTGGTGTTGTCGGCGTCGAACGCGCCCCAGGCGCCGCCCCGCGACTGCATGCCGAGCGTCCAGCGGGTGCCCCGGGCGACGGCCGCCTCCACCCGTGCGGGCTCGGGGTGCCGGACCCTGTGCAGGGCGAGCACCACCTCCGCGGTGTCGTCGATGTCGGGGTAGTTGTCGTTGTGGAACTCGAACGCCCAGCCGCCCGGCGGCAGTTCGGGCCGCCGTACCGCCCAGTCCCCGGTCCTGGTGATCTCCTCGTCGAGCATCCAGTCGACGGCCCTCACCAGGGCCGGGTGGTCCGGCGGGAGCCCGGCGTCGGCGAGCGCGATCGTGGCGAGGCAGGTGTCCCAGACGGGCGACTGACAGGCCTCGATCATCCGGGAGCCGTCCTCGCGCCACACGGCGAACCGGTCGAGCGATTCGAGACCGGCACGCATGACGGGGTGCCCGAGGTCGTAGCCGAGGAGGTGGAGGGCGATGACGGAGTAGACGGCGGGGGGCTGGATGCCGCCCCAGCAGCCGTCGTTCTCCTGGCGTTCGACGATCCAGCGCGCGGCGACGTTCATGGCGGTCCTGCGCAGGGCGCGGGGCGCCACCCGGTGATAGGCGTGCAGCGCCTTGTCGAGCCGCTGGAAGATCCCGTCCCAGCCCGTCGCGGGGGCGAGGGGCCGTGGCGGGTTCGGCCGGGCCGGGTCGGTGTGCAGCTCGTCGAGCGGGAAGGGCGCGGGGCGGACCGGCCGCTTCGCGGAGACGACGGTGAGCGGCACGATCGTCTGCCGGGCCCAGCAGCCGAAGTCGTAGATGTTGAGCGGGAACCACTTCGGCAGGAAGAGCAGTTCCGGGGGCAGTTCCGGCAGGTCCTCCCAGCGCCACCAGCCGAAGAGGGCGAGCCAGATCCTGGTGAAGACCCGGGCGGCGGCGATGCCGCCCCTGGCGCGCACCCAGGCGGCGGCGCGTGCCATGTGCGGGGCCTCGGGCAGGTCTCCGGCGAGCCGCAGGGCCACATACGCCTCGACGGTGGCGGAGACCTCGCCGGGCCCGCCGTAGAAGGTGGCCCAGGCGCCGTCCTCGCGCTGCTCGCGGCGGATGTGGAGGGCGGCGGCGCGGGTGGTGTCGGCATCGAGGATGCCCAGGAACTGGCGGAGGAGGAGGTCCTCGGCGTCCATGGTGACGTTGGTCTCCAGGTCGCCCTTCCACCAGCCCTCTGGATCCTGTCGGGCGAGCAGGTGCTCGACGGCCCGCTCCGCGGCGCGCGCGGCGGTCCCGTCGAGGTCCGACGCGGCGCCGCCACCACGTCGGGGCTCGTGCGTCGTGCTGGCCGCGGCTGCCCCGGGGCTCGCGGCCCCGGGGTTCCCGTCGGTCGTCGCTGTCATGGCTTCCCCTTTGGCAGTCGGTGTCTTCTGCTTCTGCGGGTCTGCCGTCGGCCGGCGCCGGAGGGCACCGGCCGGCGACCGCGAACTCATATCAGGGTGATGGTGATCATCTCTTCCGTACGACCACGAAGTCGGCGAGCGCGGTGAGCTGCGCCCGTACGCGGGCGGACATGTCCACCTCGTCCAGGGCCGCGACCGCGACCGCGTGCTGGCGGCGGGCCTCCTGGGAGGTCCACTCGCGTCCTCCGGCCTCCTCGATGAGGGCCGCCCGGAAGGCGAACTCCTCCTCGGAGAAACCGTCGAGGTCGTTGGACTTGGCGTCCGCGGCGAGCAGTTCGCCGAGCCGCTCGGAGGCGTCGCCGCCGGCGGCGAGGGCGGCGACGACCGGGAGGGACTTCTTGCGCTGGCGCAGGTCGCTCCAGGTCTGCTTGCCGGTGGACTCCGGGTCGCCCCAGATGCCGAGCAGGTCGTCCACGGCCTGGAAGGCCAGGCCCAGGTGGTACCCGTACTCCTCCAGCTTGTCGGCGGTGCGGTCGTCGGCCCCGCCGAGCACGGCGCCGATGGAGACGGCGCAGGCGAGCAGGGCGCCGGTCTTGTTGCCCTCCATCTCCAGGCACTCCTCGACGGTGACCCGCTCGCGGTGCTCGTAGGAGATGTCCTGGGCCTGACCGTCGATGAGCTTCCGGCTGGCGGTGGTGAGCCTGCGGGTCGCGCGGCCCGCCTCGGCCGTGCCGAGCTCGAGGAGGACCTCGTTGGCGAGCGCGAACAGGGCGTCGCCGACGAGGATGGCCTGCGCGGGGCCGTGCACCTTCCACACGGTGTCGCGGTGGCGGCGCTGTTCGTCCCCGTCCATCAGGTCGTCGTGCAGCAGCGAGAAGTTGTGGACGAGTTCCACGGCGACGGCGCCGGGGATTCCGACCTCGGGCGCGGCGCCCGCGGCCTCGGCCGACAGCAGGGCGAGCGCGGGGCGGACGGCCTTGCCTCCGTCGCCGTCCGCGGGCCTGCCGTGGGCGTCGATCCAGCCGAAGTGGTAGGCGGCCACGGTGTTCATGGGCGGCGCGAGGCGGTCGACGGCCGCCCGCAGTACGGGGGTGGACAGGGTCCGCCCCCGCTCCAGCAGTGCGGACACGTCCGCGGTGTCGACGGCCGGATTACCCGGCGGCGCTGTCGGCACGGTCTCTCCTCTTGTTCCGGTACTCACACTCATACCGCCTCCTGCAGCGGATGGTCATGGCGGCGGCCGAGGGTGGAGAGCACGGCGCCCGCGGCGCTGAAACCGCTGCGGACGGCACCCTCCATGGTCGCGGGCCAGCCTGTGGCGGTCCAGGCCCCGGCCAGATACAGCCCCGGGGCCCGGGTGCGGGCGCCGGGGCGCAGCCGGCCGACGCCCGGGGCGGGGGCGAACGTCGCCGTCCGCTCCCTGGTGACGAAGAAGTCGCGGATCCCGGCACCGCGGGCGGCGGGCAGCAGCCGCTCCAGCTCGGGGAGGTACTTCGCGCGCAGGGCGGCGACGGGTTCGTCGATCTCGTCCTGGGCGGCGGACTGGGAGACGGCGAGGTACTGTCCGCCGCCGGTGAGTCCGGAGGAGTCGGTGCGGTCGAAGACCCACTGGACCGGGGAGCCGAGGGTGGTGAAGAAGGGCCGCTTCAGGACCTTGCGGTCGTAGACGACGTGCAGGTTGAGGATGGGGGCGGTCGCGATGTCGAGGAGCCGGTCGGGGTCGTCGAGGGCGCCCTCGGGCAGCAGTCCGTGGGTCTCCTGCTGCGGTACGGCGAGGACGACGGCGTCCGCGGTGATCGTCTCGCCGGGTACGTCGACGGTCCAACGGCCGTCGTCGGTACGGGAGATCCGGTCGGCCTTGGTGCGGAGCAGGGTGCGGACGCCGAGGGCGTCGAGCTCCTTCGCGGCCCGGGTGTCGTGGAGTTCGCCGAGCGGGACGTGGGCCCAGCCGATGTCGGCGGCACCGGGCTCGGAGAGCAGACCGGTCTTGAAGACCATCGCGGCGAGGCCCATGGAGGCCTGCGGGGCGGGGGCGTTGAGGGTCGGGATGCCGACGAGGTCCCACAGGGCCTCGACGGCCCGCGGGGACTGCCCGTGCCGGCCGAGCCAGGTGGCGAAGTCGACGCCGTCGAGCGCCGGGTCGGCGGGGTCGAGCTTCTTCAGGGCGAGCGCGGCCCGGCCGACGGAGGCACGCTCGGCGAGCGAGAGGTGCGGGTACGTGGCGAGGCTGCGCGCCAGGTGCAGCGGTACGGGGAGGTTGTCGCGGCGGATCCGGCCGAGCCGGGGTCCGCGGGGATGGCCGACGTCGAGGACGGGCACGTCGAGGCGGTCCTGGACGGGTGCCAGCCTGGCGGCGTCGATCCGGTCGAGGAACCAGCGGTAGGCGGTGCAGCAGCGCAGGTAGACGTGCTGGCCGTTGTCGACGGTGAGGTCGCCACGGCGGAAGGAGAAGGCGAGGCCGCCGAGCCGGGGCCTGCCTTCGAGGAGGGTGACGCCGACACCGGCCCCGGCGAGCTGGAGCGCGGCGGTGATCCCGGCGAGCCCGCCGCCGACGACGACGGCGTGGGGCTGCCGGGCGTCGCGCTCGGTTCCTTCGTGGGTCACTCGGCCTCCGTTCGGGTCGTCGCGGGCAGGGACGCCGGGACGGCGTCCGGGGTTGCCCGGCGGGCCGGGGCGTACGGAACGATCATGCACGCCTCCTGACCGTACGCCGGGCGATGTGGCGGGTGTCGAGGCCGGAGAGGCCGCGCACCGCGACGTACGCCTTCTCGCGGCCCGGCAGCGAGACCCGGCCGCGCAGCACGGCCCCGGGGTCGCGTTCGATCCGGTCGAGGAGGCGGCGGTAGATGCCGGCCATGGCGGCGACGCAGGCGCCGCTGCGCCGGTCGAGCATGGGCAGCAGCCGGTAGCCCTCGGCGAACAGGGCGCGGGCGCGCCGCACTTCGAAGTGGACGAGGCCGTCGAAGTCGGCGCCGGCGGGCGGGGTCTCGCCGCCGAAGCCCTCGCCGCAGCCGAACTTGGCGAGGTCGTCGCCCGGCAGGTAGGTCCGCCCGTTCTCCGCGTCCTCGCGTACGTCCCTGAGGATGTTGGTGAGTTGGAGCGCGAGGCCCAGGGTGTCCGCGTACTCGGGGGCGCGGTCGGCGCCCTGGGCGCCGGGCGCGGTGCCGAAGACGCCGAGGGAGAGCCTGCCGATCGCCCCGGCGACGCAGCGGCAGTAGACCTTGAGGTCGTCCCAGGTCTCGAAGGTGGCGCCGTGGACGTCCATGAGGACGCCGTCGATGAGTTCGTCGAGGCCGTCGAGCGGGATCGGGAAGCGTCGGGCCGAGTCGGCGAGGGCGACGGCGACGGGGTCGGTGTCGTCCTCCTCGACCTCTCCGGCGCGGATCCGGCCGAGCAGGGTGCGGGTGGCCTCCAGGCGCTCCCGCTTGACCTCGGGCGCGAGCGTGCCGTCGCCGATGTCGTCGACGCGCCGGGAGAAGGCGTACAGGGCGGACATCGCCTGGCGCTTCCCGGCCGGCAGCAGCCGGATCCCGTAGGCGAAGTTGCGCGCCTGCTGTCCGGTGACCGCCTCGCAGTAGCTGTAGGCGGCCTGTACCGGTGCGGACGACTGGGGGTGTCCCTCCACGGTCGCGCTCACCCCTCTCTCCGCGCGCGGAGCAGAACCGCTCCCGCCTGGCGCATCAGGTTCGGCTTGGTGGACTTCGGTGGGCCGGTCAGTACGTCGAACCCGGCGTCGGTGATCGCGTCGAGCGCCGCGAGTCCTCCGGCGGTGAATCCCGCGAGGAGGAGGCGGAGCCGGCCGTGGACGCTGCCGACGAGCGGGCTGCCCGCGTGCAGCAGTGCGCGGGCCCGCTCGGCCTCGAAGGCGATCAGGGCGCGGACGGAGGCGCCGGCGGTGGGCTCGGCGAGGTCGGCCTCGGTGACGTGGAACCGCTTCAGGTCCTCGGCGGGGAGGTAGATCCGGTCGCGTCCGAGGTCCTCGGCGACGTCCTGGAGGTGCTCGACGATCTGCAGGGCGGTGCAGATCTCGTCGGAGCGCCTGATCCGCTCGGGGGTGTCGGTGCCGGTGATCGCGAGGACGAGCCGGCCGACGGGGTTGGCGGAGAGTTCGCAGTACGCGAGGAGGTCGTCGTACGTCTCGTAGCGGCCGATCCGCTGGTCCTGGCGGTTGGCGGCGATGAGGCCGAGGAAGGGCTCGGGGGTGAGCCCGCACCGTCGGACGGTCGGCTGGAGGTCCCGCAGCAGGGGGTGGCGCGGGCTGCCGTCGAAGACACGGCGGAGGTCGGCCTCGAAGGCGTCGAGGAAGGCGAGCCGGTCCTCGGCGGTCTCCGGGTCGAGGCCGAGGTGGATGGCGTCGGCGCCGCCGGGGGCGAGGTCGCCGTCGCCGATGTCGTCGACGAGGCGGGCGAAGCCGTAGACGGCCATCAGGTCGTCGCGCCAGGCCCGCGGCAGGAAGAAGGGGGCCACGGGGAAGTTCTCGTCCGCGGCCTTGCCGAGTGTGGCGTGCGAGGAGGCGTCGGGGCGCGCCTGCCTGGTGTCCGTCACAGGTCACTGCCCGCCGGAGGGACGGCGACACCCTCGTGGAGCTGGAGATTCTGCGTCATGGCCGTCACGTCTCCCGTTCTACACTGCCGATCCAATCCATCCCATTTCGGACACGCCGCCGACCCCCGTCCATAGGGCTGCCGCCCGGGGGCTCGATGGCCGTGGGGTATCGCCCTACTTGCCGCGAAACAGACCGCTCCAGCTTACGTTGTACGACGCCCGTCGGCGTTACGGGGTGCCGGGCGGCGGCAAGCTCACCCGTACGGGCCATCAACCCGCCGGTGAGGAAAGGGAGTTCGGCTTGCAGTGGGCTCAGAGGGCGCGTGCGCCCGAGACCACCATGGCGAGGGTCGTCTCGACGACGGCGTTCCTGCGCTGCACGGGAAGGCGGCGAAGGGGCCCGTCGACCAGGAGGAGTGACAGTCCGTGCACGGCCGACCACGCGGCGGCGCCGGTGGCGGGCCGGGTGCCGGGCCGGGCGGCGCCGGACCGGGCGAGCGTCTCCAGCGCCTCCCTCAGCAGGGTGAAGGCGCGGATCTCGGGCTCGGTCTGCGGCCGCTCCGGCGCCGGTTCGTCCGTGGCACCGGGGCGGGGTACGCAGAACGCGGCCCGGTAGAGGCCGGGCTGCTCGACGGCGAAGCCGACGTACCCCCGGCAGAGGGCGGCGACCCGGCGCTCGGCCGCCAGGGCGGGGTCGTCGGCGCCCGGCTCGCGGGCTGCGGCCCGCTCCATGGAGTCGGCGAGTTCGCGCCGGGCGTGGGTCCTGACGGTGCGCAGGAGTTCACCGCGTCCGTCGAAGTGCCGGTAGGCGGCGGTGGGCGAGACGCCGACCCGGCGGGCCGCCTCGCGCAGGACGACCCGCTCGGGGCCGCCCTCGGTGGCGAGGGCGACGGCCGCGCAGATCAGCGCGTTGCGCAGATCGCCGTGATGATAGGTGTTTCCCCCCGAGATCGCTGCCATGGGCTCATCCTGCCCGATGTTGACCGCATGAACATTCCAGGTGGCGGCGCGACGCGCGAAAAACGGAAGAGCCCCTACCGGATGAATCCGGCAGGGGCCCCTCGCGGGATCCGAACGACAGGCCCTAGCGAGCGGTCTCGCGCTCGTACGCCTTGAGCACCTCGTCCGTGGGGCCGTCCATCAGGAGCTGCCCCTTCTCCAGCCAGAGCACCCGGTCGCAGGTGTCCCGGATGGACTTGTTGCTGTGGCTCACCAGGAAGACCGTGCCGGCCTCCTTGCGGAGCTCGCGGATGCGCTCCTCGGAGCGGATCTGGAACTTGCGGTCGCCGGTCGCGAGCGCCTCGTCGATGAGGAGGACGTCGTGGTTCTTGGCGGCCGCGATGGCGAAGCGGAGCCGGGCGCCCATGCCGGAGGAGTACGTGCGCATGGGCAGGCTGATGAAGTCGCCCTTCTCGTTGATGCCGGAGAAGTCGACGATCCCCTCGTAGCGCGAGCGGACCTCCTCGCGGCTCATGCCCATGGCGAGGCCGCCGAGGATGACGTTGCGCTCACCGGTGAGGTCGTTCATGAGCGCCGCGTTGACGCCCAGGAGCGAGGGCTGCCCGTCGGTGTAGACCTTGCCGCTCTCGGTGGGGAGCAGACCGGCGACGGCGCGGAGCAGGGTGGACTTGCCGGAGCCGTTGGAGCCGATGAGGCCGATGGCCTCGCCCCGGTAGGCGGTGAAGGTGACGCCGCGGACCGCGTGGACCTTGCGGACGCCCCGGGTGACCTCGGCCTTGCCGCGGCCGACGATCCGGCTGAGCGCCGCCGTGGCGCTGCCCTTGCCTCCGCCACCGGCGTTGACCCGGTAGACGATGTGGACGTCGTCGCAGATGACGGTGGGAACGTCGGACCGGTCGGTGTTCGTGTTCGTATCAGCCACGACCGTACCTCTCCTCGGCCTTCCAGAAGTAGACGAAGCCGCCGATGCCGAAGGCCAGCGCCCAGCCGAGCGCGGTCATCCAGACGTGCGCCGGCAGGTTCTCCGCGCCGTAGCCCTCGATGAGGGAGAAGCGGATCAGGTCCATGTAGACGGCCGCCGGGTTGTACATGAGGACGTCGGCGATCCAGGCCGGCTTGTCGGCGAGCATCACCGGGATCGAGAACATCACGCCGGAGGCGTACATCCAGGTGCGCATGACGAACGGCATCAGCTGGGCGAGGTCGGGCGTCTTGGAGCCCATCCTCGCCACGATCATGGCGAGTCCGACGTTGAACACGAACTGCAGGAACAGTGCCGGGATCAGCAGCAGCCAGCGGAGCGAGGGGTAGCTGCCGAAGGCGATCGCGACCGCCACGAGCACGATCATCGAGAACATCAGCTGCTGGAGCTGCTGAAGGGAGAACGAGATCGGCAGCGTGGCCCGGGGGAAGTGCAGGGCCCGGACGAGGCCCAGGTTGCCCGAGATCGCCCGGACGCCGGCCATGACCGAGCTCTGGGTGAAGGTGAACACGAAGATGCCGGTGACCAGGAAGGGGATGTAGACCCCCTTGGTCATGCCGCGGCCGGCGTCCAGGATGAGCCCGAAGATCAGGTAGTAGACGAGGGCGTTCAGGAGCGGGGTCGCCACCTGCCACACCTGGCCCAGCTTCGCCTGGCTGTACTGGGCGGTCAGCTTCGCCGAGGAGAAGGCCAGGATGAAGTGGCGGCGGCTCCACAGCTCACGGACGTACTCGACGAGGCCGGGCCTGGCGCCGCTGACCGAGAGGCCGTACTTCGCGGCCAGCGCGGCCGGCGTCAGGCCCTCGTCGACGGACGGGGGCGCGCTCGTCGCGACCGCCCCGCCCTGCTGTGTGTCACTCACAAGTCGAAACTTTCGTGTTCAAGATGCGCGGCACGTCGGTACCACGATGTCAGACGACCGGGGGGCGACCCAGCCGGGTCAGCCGCCACACCGTACGCCACCTCATGGGGCGGCGCGGTCCGCAGGGGGTCGTCCAGCCCTCGCGGAATCCGCCGAACCACGCCTTCAGCGCGGGGAGCGAGGGCCGCCGGACCAGGGTGAGCAGGAGCCAGACGCCGAGGTAGACCGGCACCAGGGGCGCGGGCAGATTGCGACGTGCCAGCCACACTCGGTTGCGGGCCACGTTGAAGTGGTACGAGGCGTGCCGGGACGGGGCTGTGGTGGGGTGCAACAGCACCATGTCGGAACGGTAGTCGATCATCCAGTCGGCGTCGAGCGCGCGCCAGGCGAGGTCGGTCTCCTCGTGCGCGTAGAAGAACTCGCCCGGCAGGGCGCCCACTTCGGCGAAGACCTTGGTGCGGACAGCGTTGGCGCCGCCGAGGAAGGTGGTCACCCGGGAGGAGCGCATCGGGTCGGAGGCACGCAGCCTCGGCACGTGCCGGCGCTGGGTGGCCCCGGTCTCCGGATCGGCGATCCGGAAGGTGATGATGCCGAGGCGCGGGTCCGCGGTGAAGGCCTGGCGGACGAGTTCGGCGGTGTCCGCGTGGGCGAGCAGCCCGTCGTCGTCGAGGAAGAGCAGGACGTCGACGTCGGTGCCGCCGGGGCCGAAGGCCTCGATGCCGACGTTCCGGCCGGCGGGGATGCCGACGTTCTCCGGGAGGTCCACGGTCCGCACCCAGGCGGGCACCCCGGTGACCGGGGTGCCCTGTCCGACGACGACGACCTCGACGGGGTCGCCCTCCTGCTTGGCGACCGAGTCGATCAGCGCGCGCAGGTCGTCGGGGCGGTTGCCCATCGTGATGACGACGGCTCCCACCTTGAGCGGCGAACTCACGGCCGGCCTCACTTCAGCCTGCTGGAGACCATGATCGACACCAGGTGCAGCACGGTCTGGAGCAGCGCGATGCCGGCGAGGACCGCGACACCGACCCGGGTGTAGAACAGGTCGCCGCGGACCTGGTCGACGATCGCCAGGACCACGATGAGCAGCGAGGCCTCGATGCCGAGGACGAGCCGGTGGAACTTGAGCGCCGCGGCGGCCCTGCGGGCCAGCGCCATGCCGGAGGAGCGCGGCTCGGACGCCGCCTCCTTGACCGGCGGCAGTCCGCCCTGGTGGCGGGCGACGCCGACGAGGTCCGTCTCGGCCTTGATCAGGATGGCGCCGAGCGCGGCGAGCGTGCCGAGGAAGGCCCACAGCCAGTCGACCCGGCCCGTGCCCCACAGGTCGGCGGCGCGCAGGCCGAAGCCGACGAGCACGGCCGCGTCGCAGAGGTAGGCGCCGACCCGGTCCAGGTACACGCCGCCCAGCGAGAACTGCTTCTTCCAGCGGGCCACCTCGCCGTCGACGCAGTCGAGCAGCAGGTAGAGCTGGACCATGAGCGCGCCGAGCAGCGCCCCCGGGATCCCGGGCACCAGCAGGGCGGGTGCCGCGAGGACGCCCGCGATGGTCATGACGTACGTGAGCTGGTTCGGCGTGATCCTGGTGCCGACGAGCTGCCGGGTGATCCTGAGGGAGATCTCCCGCATGTACAGGCGGCCGCCCCAGTGCTCTCCGCTGCGCCGGTCCTTGACGCCCGGGGGGTGGACGACCGGGCGGAGCTCAGCTACGGATGGCTTTGGCATAGTCGGCGTACGCGTCCCTGATCTCGTCGTCGGACAGGTCGAGGTGTTCGAGGATGGTGAAGCGGCCCGGCCGGGTCTGCGGGGCGAAGGACACCGCCTGGACGAACTCGTCCACGGTGAAGCCCATCTCCTCCGGCCGGACGGGCAGTCCGTGCCGGCGCAGCGTCTCGACCATCTGCGCGGACCCGTCGTGGGCGCCGCGCAGGTGCATCGCGAAGGCCGCGCCGACGCCGCACTGCTCGCCGTGGCTGGCGGCGCGGGTCGGGAAGAGCAGGTCGAAGGCGTGGCTGATCTCGTGGCAGGCACCCGAGGAGGGGCGGCTGTCGCCGCTGATCGACATGGCGATGCCGGACATCACCAGGCCCTCGGAGAGGGTGACGAGGAAGTCGTCGTCGCCGACGCCGCCGGGGTGGCGGAGCACGGCCTCGCCGGCGCTGCGGGCCATGGCGGCCGCGAGGCCGTCGACGGGCTCCCCGGTCACCTGGTGGGAGAGCTCCCAGTCGGCGATGGCGGAGAGGTTGGAGATCGCGTCGCCGATGCCGGAGCGGACGAAGCGGACCGGGGCGTCCCTGATCACGTCCAGGTCGATGACGAGGGCGATCGGGGTGGGGACACCGTAGGAGCCCCGGCCGTTGTCGTTGTCCAGGGTGGAGATCGGCGAGCAGATGCCGTCGTGCGACAGGTTGGTGGCGATGGCCACCAGCGGCAGCCCGACCCGGGCCGCCGCGTACTTGGTCACGTCGATGATCTTGCCGCCGCCGAGGGCGACCACGGCGTCGTACCGCTTGCCGCGCATGGCGTCGGCGAGCTTCACGGCCTCGTCGATGGTGCCGCCCGCGACCGGGTACCAGTCGGCACCCGGCAGCTCGGGGGCGAAGTGGTCACGCAGCTTGAGGCCCGAGCCGCCGCTGATGGCGACGGCGATCTTGCCGTTGCTGGAGATCCGCTGGTCCGCGAGGAGCGCGGACAGGTCGTCCAGCGCTCCCCTGCGGATGTCGACGACGACCGGCGAGGGGATCAGCCGGGTCAGTACTGGCACGCGATCTCACGGCCCTTCGCGAGGTCGTCGTGGTTGTCGATCTCGACCCACTTGACGTCGCCGATGGGGGCCACGTCGATCGTGAAGCCGTCGTCGACGAGCTTCTGGTAGCCGTCCTCGTAGTACAGGTCGGGGTCGCGCTCGAAGGTGGCCTTGAGGGCGTCGGCGAGGGCCTCGGCGGCCTCGGGCTCGATCAGCGTGACGCCGATGTACTCACCGGTGGCGGTGGCCGGGTCCATGAGCTTGGTGATGCGCTGGACGCCCTTGTCCTCGGCGGTGATGACCTTCATCTCCTCGTCGGCGAGGTTCTTCACCGTGTCGAGGGCGAGGATGATCTTCTGGCCCTTGCCGCGGGCGGCGAGCAGGGTCTTCTCGACGGAGACCGGGTGGACGGTGTCGCCGTTGGCGAGGATCACACCGCGCTTGAGGACCTCACGGGCGCACCACAGGGAGTAGGCGTTGTTCCACTCCTCGGCCTTGTCGTTGTCGACGAGGGTGATGGTGAGGCCGTACTTCGCCTCCAGGGCCTCCTTGCGGGCGTAGACGGCCTCCTTGCGGTAGCCGACGACGATCGCGACCTCGGTGAGGCCGATCTCGGCGAAGTTCTTCAGCGTCCCGTCGAGGATCGTGGTCTCGCCGTCCACGGGCACGAGGGCCTTCGGAAGGGTGTCGGTGTAGGGGCGCAGACGGCGTCCGGCACCGGCTGCCAGTACGAGACCGATCATGCTGTTTCTCCTTCGTCGTGAACGGCGGGTGCTCCGGAGGAGACCCAGAAGCGGATGGACTCCACGAGCACCACCAGCGCGACGGCGACCGCCAGCGCGGTCAGTGCCAGGGTGAAGTCGTCACCGCGGTCCGCCAGCAGGGCGGCGAGGACGGTCACCAGGAGCGTGCGCCCCTCGTGTCCGCCGGTGACGCGCACCAGCCACGCGGGCGGCGCGCCGGTGCCGCCGCGGATGCGGTACACCGTGTCGTAGTGATGGTAGGCGACGGCCGCCACCAGCCCGAATGCGGCGGGGAGGGCGTGCGGGGAGTCGGAGCGGGCCGCGAGGACGAGGACGGTGGTGTACTCGGCGGCGCGGAAGAGCGGGGGTACGAGCCAGTCGAGGGCGCCCTTGAGGGGGCGGGCGACGGCCGCGCCGGCGAGGACCACGTAGAGGACCGCGACGACGACGGTCTGCCGGTCCCCGAAGGGCCGGGCCAGGACGCCGGCGAGCAGCGCGCCGGTCGCGATGGCGGCGAGGACGACGCCGGGGGCGAGCCGGCCGGTACGGCCGAGCGCGCGGCCGACGACGCCGGCGAGCGGGCCCGAGTCCGCGAGGTCGGCGAGGGCCCGGGCGGCGCGGTCGGTGCGCTTCGCCTTGCGGGTCAGGGAGCGCAGGACGCGGCCCGCTGTGGTGTAGCAGGCACCGAAGGCGCAGCCGATGATCAGTGCCCAGAAGACGATCCGGGGGTTGGTGACGGCGGTGAGGACGGCGATCATCGCCCAGCGCTCGCCGATCGGCAGGATGATCATGCGGCGGGCCCAGACGGTCCAGCCGAGGCTGTCGAGCCGGTCGGAGAGGGCCGCGGTGGGGCTGGTGTTGGCGGTGGCGTCGTGATTGGCCTCGTTGAACGAGAAGTCCACGACGTGCCGGCAGGTCATGAGGACCATCGCGCCGAGCGCCAGGGCCCATACGTCGTCGCCGTTGCGGGCGGCGCCGAGGGCGAGGCCCGCGTAGAAGGCGTACTCCTTGGCGCGGTCGAAGGTGGCGTCGAGCCAGGCGCCCATCGTCGAGTACTTCAGCGCGTACCGGGCTAGCTGCCCGTCGGTGCAGTCCAGGACGAAGGAGACCAGGAGGAGGACGCCGGCGGCGACGTAGCCGCCGCGCTCTCCGGTCGCCGCGCAGCCGGCCGCGATCAGGGCGGTGAGCAGCGAGGCGGTGGTGACCTGGTTGGGGGTCAGTCCGCGGCGCGCGCACCAGCGGGCGATGTAGCGCGAGTACGGGCTGATGAAGAAGGTGGTGAAGAAGCCGTCGTGGGCCTTGACGGCCGAGCGCAGGCGTACGGCCTCGTCGTCGACGGCGTCGACGGCGGCGCGCGCCCGGTGGCGGGCCTCGGCGTCGGTGGGCACGGCGGCGACGAGCGTGCCGAGCTGGGGCCGGTGCACGGCGACGCCGTCGGCGTCGAGGGCGTCGGCGACGGTGCCGGTGAGGTCGCCGGTGCCGTCGGCGACGCCATCGGCACATGCGGCGGTCAGGGCGCGGACGAGCGCGGGGCGGGCCCCGCTCTGCGCGGTGAGCGCGCCGGGTGCGGCGGCCGCGGGGAACCGGGGGTCGGTGAGGGTGAGGCGCAGTGCGTGCAGGTGACCGACGAACCGGGGGTCGACGAGCGCGACGCGCTCCCCCGCCGGGACCGTGGCGAGGAGGGCTCCGGCCTCATCGGCGTCCGAGGCGGTCCGGACGTCGAAACCGAGCGACCGCAGATCTCCGTCGAGCGAGGATCCGGGTGCCGGCGGGCCGGTGAGGATGGCGGTCGACAGGCGAACTCACTCCTTGGAGCTGACGGAGGGGCCGGCGGGGCCCATGGTGGCCCCGGGCGCGGCGGTGCGGCCCGGCACGGGGCGGCGACACGTCGGCTGAGGCTATCGGATGAACGGAAGTGCGAGTTCACCGAGGCTTCGCGGGCAGGACTCCCCCGGGCCCACCCGTGTCCTCATGGGTGCGCCTCGCCCTGACGGTGATCATCATGGGTGATCGTCGGCCCGCCCCACAAACCCCGGCCGCCGCCCGCGACCCAAGCCCGCGCGGCCGACTTCTGGCCATGGCCGGTCCTGATGTAATCACCGCAGGTCAGAGCATATGACAACGGTGTTCAGTACCGTGTTGCGTATACCCCCCACCCGTAGTTCACTTGCCCCGTCGGAGACCACCGAGCGGACGCGGACGACTCGATCTGGAGGCCATTCCATGGGGGCTGGACACGACCACGGGCACAGTCACGGCGGCCCGCCGCCGACGGGCACCGCCGGGGCCGCGTACAAGAACCGGTTGCGGATCGCGCTCGGCATCACGCTCTCCGTGATGGTGATCGAGATCATCGGCGGCCTGCTCGCCGACTCGCTCGCCCTGATCGCCGACGCCGCCCACATGGCGACCGACGCGGTCGGCCTCGCGATGGCGCTGCTCGCGATCCACTTCGCCAACCGGCCGCCCTCGGGGAACCGCACCTTCGGATACGCCCGGGCCGAGATCCTGGCCGCGCTCGCCAACTGTCTGCTGCTGCTCGGCGTCGGCGGCTACGTGCTGTACGAGGCGATCCAGCGGTTCATGGAGCCCGCCGAGACCAAGGGCGGTCTGACGATCACGTTCGCGGTGATCGGCCTCGTCGCCAACGTGATCTCGCTTTCACTCCTCATGCGCGGCCAGAAGGACAGCCTCAACGTGCGCGGGGCGTATCTGGAGGTGCTCGCGGACGCCCTGGGGTCGGTCACCGTGATCGTCGCGGCCGGCGTCATCCTGACCACGGGCTGGCAGTACGCCGACCCGATCGCCTCGATCGTGATCGGCCTGATGATCGTCCCCCGTACCGTCAAGCTGCTGCGCGAGACCCTGGACGTGCTCCTGGAGGCGGCCCCCAAGGGCGTCGACATGGCGGAGGTGCGGGCGCACATCCTGGCCCTGCCGGGGGTCGAGGACGTGCACGACCTGCACGCCTGGACGATCACCTCGGGGATGCCGGTGCTCTCGGCCCACGTGGTCGTGGACCAGGGCGCGCTGGACTCCGTCGGCCACGAGAAGATGCTGCACGCCCTCCAGGGATGCCTGGGCTCGCACTTCGACGTGGAGCACTGCACCTTCCAGCTGGAGCCCGCCGGGCACGCGGAGCACGAGGCGAAACTCTGCCTCTGACCGCTGGGGGACTGTTAATCTCTTCGTACGAACGTGTGGAGAGAGGAGCTGAGGTTGATGACCGTCGCGATGGAGGCTGCCCGCAGCGGCAGCGCCCGGTCGTCCCTCAGCCTCCGGGTCTCCGGCTGACCTGATCCCGGTCTTCCCACCGGTCCTTCACGTCGTCGGCCGGAGCCCTCTCACAAAGGGTTTCCCACGTTGTCCGACAACGCCTTGCACGACTCCTTCTTCGCCCTGCACCACGGTCTTCCGCGGCAGGGCCCCGGCTCCGACACCACCACCCGACGGCTCCTCGCACTCGCGGGGAAGCTGCCGGAGCGTCCGCGCGTCCTCGACCTGGGCTGCGGTCCCGGCCGTTCCGCGCTGCTCCTCGCCGCCGAGGCGGGGGCGGAGGTGACCGCGGTCGACACCCACGAGCCGTTCCTCGCGGAGCTGCGGCGGTCCGCCGCCGACCGCGGGCTCGACGGTTCGATCCACACCCTCCGCGCCGACATGGGCGCACTGCCGTTCCCCGACGGCTCGTTCGACCTGGTCTGGGCCGAGAGCTCGGTCTTCGTCCTGGGCTTCGACCGGGCGCTGGCCGAATGGCGCCGGCTCCTCGCGCCCGGGGGCACGCTGGTGCTCACCGAGTGCGTCTGGACCACCGAGGAGCCGGGCCCGGCGGCCCGCGCCTTCTGGGAGGAGCACTACACGCTCCGTACCGTCGCCGGGAACGCGGCGGCGGCGGTCGGGGCCGGCTACCACGTCCTGGGTACCGTCCCCCAGCCGGAGAGCGACTGGGACGAGTACTACGGTCCGCTCGCCGCCCACGCCGACGCGGCCGACACCACCGTGCCCGGCATGGCAGAGGCGGTGGCGGGCGCGCGCACCGAGATCGCGCTCCGGCGCGAGCACGGCTCCGACTACGGATACGCCGGTTTCGCGCTGCGTCCGGCCGATCCGCGCTGGCGCACCCGGACGGAGACTCCCGGGGACGCCGAGGCGATCCGGCGGGTCGTGGCGACGGCCTTCGGTTCGGAGGCCGCGGTCTCCGCGAGCGAGGCGGATCTGGTCGACGCGCTCCGCCTCGACCCCGACGCCTGGCTGCCCGGCCTCTCCTACGTGGCCGAGGCACCGGACGGCACGATCGCCGCGCACGCGCTGATCACCCGCTGCCGGGTGGGCGACGCCCCCGCGGCGGCGCTCGCCCCGGTGTCGGTCGCTCCCGCGTACCAGCGGACGGGGGCCGGGCAGGCCGTGGTCCGGGCGGTGCTCGACGCGGCCCGGCTGCGGGGTGAGCCGCTCGTCCTCGTCCTGGGCCACCCGGAGTACTACCCGAGGTTCGGGTTCGTACGTGCGTCCGCGTATGGAATCAAGCCAGGTTTCGAGGCTCCGGACGAGGCGATGATGGCGCTCGTCCTCGACGACTCCGTCCCCGTTCCGCCGGGCACGCTCGTCTATCCGGCGGCTTTCGGGGTCTAGGCGGCCCCGGTCTCCTCGCGTCACCCCTCCGCTCCCGCCGCGCCGGTGGTACTCCGGTGCGGCGGGAGCGGCCACGTCCGGCCGCCGAAGTACGGACAAGCCGGTTTCGTGCGGCAGACTGAGGTGGCCCCACCGGGCCGAGGACCGATGCGAAGGATGGGTATGCCGACCACACCAGCCACCGCGGCTCAGATCTCGCCGGAGATCATGTCGAACGGTGTCCAGCCGTCCGGAATCGCGGCGCCGATCATGCTCGAACTGGTCGACGAGGACGGGACGACGATCGGGACGGCCGAGAAGCTCGCCGCCCACCAGGCGCCCGGCCTGCTCCACCGCGCCTTCTCCGTCTTCCTCTTCGACGAGTCGGGCCGCCTGCTGCTCCAGCGCCGGGCGCTCGGCAAGTACCACTCCCCCGGCGTCTGGTCGAACACCTGCTGCGGCCACCCCTACCCCAACGAGGCGCCGTTCGCGGCGGCGGCCCGGCGGACCTTCGAGGAGCTCGGCGTCTCCCCCACGCTGCTCGCCGAGGCGGGCACCGTCCGCTACAACCACCCGGACCCGGCCTCGGGCCTGGTGGAGCAGGAGTTCAACCACCTCTTCGTCGGCCTCGTGCAGGGCGAACCGCGGCCCGACCCGGAGGAGATCGAGGACACCGCCTTCGTGACCGCCGACGAGCTGGCCGAGCGGCACGCCGCCGCGCCGTTCTCCGCCTGGTTCATGACGGTGCTCGACGCGGCGCGCCCGGCGATCAGGGAGCTGACGGGTCCGTCCGGGGGCTGGTGACCGCCGGCAGCTGAGGCGCGCCCCCCGGCCCCGGTGTCATCGGGGCCAGGGGCAGTGCCGCCCAGATGATCTTCCCGCCGCTCGCGGTGTGCTCGACGTCGCAGGCGCCGCCGGCCTCCAGGGCGATCTCGCGGACCAGGAGCAGTCCGCGGCCGCCCGTCTGCCCGTAGTCCGCCTCGAGGGCCTTGGGGCGGTACGGGTGATTGTCCTCGACGGAGACCCGGATCCACTCGGGGCCGATGGCCACCTCCACCGCTATCTCCGGGGACAGCAGCGCCGCGTGCCGCACGGCGTTGGTGACCAGTTCGGAGACGATCAGCAGCAGGCCGTCCATGATCTCCTCATGGAGGGGGACGCCCTGGCGGACCAGCAGGTCGCGTACGGCGTGCCGGGCCTGCGGGACGGAGACGTCGACCGCGGCAGCGGTGAAGCGCCAGACTCCTTCGTAGGACGGTTGCCGGGCGGGGCCACCTCCGTGGGTGTCCACGGTACGGTTCCCACCCTCGTGCTCGATTCTCGCCACGGATCGAGTCTTGGCAATGCGCAGGGGTGGACCGGCCTACTGACCAGAAGTCGACACCTATCGGCCGCTTTCTGATCGGTTGATTATGCCGACGTCAGTTGTTCGACTGATCCGGCGCGCTTTCTGACGACTCCGGAGGCGTCCCCGAACCCGGCTCCGGGGTGACCATGCTGACGATCCGTCGCCCGCCCACCCCGATCGCGATCAGCCCCAGGCCGTCGAAGAGCAGCGCGAGCGAGAAGAAGACCCCGAGCACGTACCGGCTGCTGTCCGGCCAGTCGAAGAGGACGAGCAGACCGAGCAGCAGGCCGAAGGCCCCCTGCAGGAGGGTCCAGCCGAACTGCGGCCCCCGCACCACCACGCTGCCGACGAGCCGGAAGAGGCCGCCGGTCAGGAAGAGCAGGGCGGCGAACATCGTCAGCGCCTCCGCCGAGCCCTCCGGGTGGCGGATCACCACGACGCCCGCGGCGATGTTCAGGGCGGCCACCACCACCGCGAGCCAGAAGTAGCTGGTGCCCCGCGACTGGATCGCTTGAAGCAGGCCCACCACACCGCCGACCAGCAGCAGCCAGCCGAAGAGCAGCATCGAGGTCAGGGTGGCGAGGCCCGTGTAGACCAGACCGACGACACCGCCGATCACGAGCAGGATGCCGAGCGCGGCCAGCCAGCCGAAGCTGCGGTTGAGCCGTTTCCCCTCGCGTGCCATGTCCCGGAGCGGGTCCGGTTCCTCGTGCGTCTCGCGGGTGTCCTTGGCCATGCGGCGCCTCCTCGGGGCGGCCCCCTCCTGATCGTACGTTCGGGTACCGCGGATAGCATCCGGCCCATGGAGCCCCAGCTGAAGGACGGCGTCACGGACGGGATCGCCACCGTCGTCATCGCCAACCCGGCCAAGCGCAACGCGATGAGCGCCGGCATGTGGCGCGACCTGCCCGGCGTACTGGACCGGCTCGCCGCCGACCCCGCGGTGCGGGTCCTGGTCCTGACGGGCGAGGGCGACACGTTCTGCGCCGGGGCCGACATCTCGGCCCTGCGGGAGCCCGGGGACGAGCAGCAGGCGCTCGCGGTACGGGCGGAGGAGGCCCTCGCCGCCTTCCCCAAGCCGACCCTGGCAGCCGTCCGGGGCTTCTGCGTCGGAGGCGGCAGCCAGCTCGCCGCCGCCTGCGATCTGCGCTTCGCCGAGGAGGGCGCCCGCTTCGGGATCACCCCCTCGAAGCTCGGCATCGTCTACCCGTCCTCCTCGACCCGCAGGCTCACCGCCCTCGTGGGGCCCTCGGCCGCCAAGTACCTGCTGTTCTCCGGCGAGTTGATCGACGCGGAGCGGGCGCTGCGGACCGGGTTCGTGGACGAGCTGCACCCGGTGGGCGCGCTGGACGAGCGGGTGGCCGAGTTCGCCCGGGTGCTGGCCTCTCGCTCCCTGCTCACCCAGGCGGCGGCCAAGGAGTTCGCCGGCGGGCGTCTTGACAGGGACGCCCACTGGGCCGAACAGGCACGGGGCAGCGGCGACACCGCGGAGGGGGTCGCCGCCTTCCTGGAACGCCGCGCGCCCCGCTTCACGTACGGGCTCTGAGCGTCACTTCTCGCGGACGAGCGACTCGGTGGGCCGCCCGCGCCACCGTGCGACGATCTCGGCCGGGGCCTTCTCCGGGGAACCCGCGTCGTACGGGGGCTGCGGGTCGTACTCGGTGAGCAGCTGGATCGTCTGGGCGGTCTCGTCGCCGGCGATCCGGCCGAGCAGGTGCAGCGCCATGTCGATGCCTGAGGAGACCCCGGCCGCCGTGACGTACTTGCCGTCGAAGACGACCCGCTCGCCGGTGGGCTCGACGCCCAGCGCCCTGAGCTCCTCGTAGGCGAGCCAGTGGGTGGTGGCGCGACGGCCGCTCAGCAGCCCGGCGGCGCCCAGGAGCAGGGACCCCGTGCAGACCGAGGTGGTCCAGGTGCTGGTCTCGTCGGCGATACGGAGCCAGGCCTGGATCTCCGGGTCGTTCATGGCCTGCCGGGAGTCGGGCCCGCCGGGCACCAGGACGATGTCCGGCCCCGGGACCTCGGCGAGGGTCCTGTCGGCGACAAGCGCGAGGCTGCCCTGGTCGTTGCGGACGGGCCCGGTCTCCTTGGCCACGAAGACGGTCTCGGCTCCCGGGAGGCGGGCGAGGAGCTCGTACGGCCCGACGGCGTCGAGCGTGGTGAAGCCCGGGTAGAGGAGGACGGCGATCTGCACGGTGGTCCCTTTCAGTCGTTTCGCTTGACGGGTGAGTGGAAGCGGCGGCGGTACTCCGCCGGGGCGGTCCCCAGGGCCCTGAGGAAGGCGCGGCGCATCGTCTCGGGCGTGCCGTAGCCCGAGGCGCGGGCGACCTCCTCGACACCCCGCGAGGTCTCCTCCAGGAGCCGGCGGGCGTGTTCGAGCCTGACCCGGTCGACGTAGCGGCCGGGCGGGATGCCGGTCTCCTCGTGGAAGGCGCGGGCGAAGTGGCGGGGCGAGAGCCGGGCACGGGCGGCGAGCGCCTCGACCGAGAGGTCCGCGCCGGGGTGCTCGGTGATCCACTGCTGGAGGTCGCGCAGCGGCTCCCGGCGGGCCGTCTGGGCGGACAGCTGGGCGCTGAACTGGGCCTGGTTGCCGGGGCGGCGCAGGAAGACGACCAGGTGGCGGGCGACGGTGAGGGCCACGTCCCGGCCGAGGTCCTCCTCGACGAGGGCGAGCGCCAGGTCGATGCCCGACGTGACCCCGGCGGAGGTGGAGAGCCGCCCTTCCCTCACGAAGATGGGGTCCGGGTCCACCTCGACCTCGGGGTGGCGGCGGGCGAGGTGCTCGCAGGCGGCCCAGTGGGTCGTGGCACGGTGCCCGTCGAGGAGTCCCGCATCGGCGAGGAGCAGCGCGCCGGTGCAGACGGAGACCAGGCGCTCGGCGCGCGGGGCGTGGACGCGCAGCCAGTCGATCAGGGCGGGGTCGGGCCGGCGGGTGCCCTCGCCGCCGGGCACGACGAGGGTGTGCGGGGCGCCGCCGGCGACGGCTTCGGCGAGCGTGGTGTCGGGGAGGATGCGCAACCCGCTGTGGGTCCGGACCGGCCCGCCGTCCAGGGAGGCGGTGCGGAGGGGGTACGCGGACGGATCCCCGGCGGCGCGGGCTGCACCGGCGAACACCTCGAAGGGGCCGGTGACGTCGAGGCTCTGGACGTCGTCGAAGAGGACGACGAGAACGGGTCGCTGCGTCATGCCTCCATCCTTCGCGGCGGCGGGGGCGTCCGCAATGACGGAGAACCCACCCTTCCTGCCATCGCGGCCGACCGTCGACGACCCGCCTGTTCCCGTCGTACCGACCAGTCGGTAACGTTCGGGAGCATGACGACCTCTCTCCCCCCGCGCGCCGGACGCCGTTGCCACAACGTCGTCAACACGGTGCACTCCACGCTCTACTTCTCGCCCGACCTCGACCGCGAGATGGGCGCCCTCGGCATCACCGACCCCGCCGCGGCGCGACTCGCCGCGCGCAGCGCCGCCCTCGGCGCGGTCGGTGCCGGCACCGTCGCCGCGACCTTCTACAACTACAACCACGAGCTGCTCGCCCGGCACCTCCCCGCCGTCTGGGAGACCGCCTCCCCCGCCGCCGTCCTCGACGGGCGGCTGCGCGCCGTCGACGCGACCCTGCGCCGGCTGCTCGGCGAGGAGACCGTCGCCTCCCCGGAGATGGGCGAGGCCGCCGAGCTCGCCCTGCGCGCCGCCGAGGCCTGCACCCGGCACGCCCGACCGCTCTACTCGGCCAACGCCGACCTGCCCGTGCCGGACGCCCCGCACCTCGCCTACTGGCACGCCGCGACCCTGCTGCGCGAACACCGGGGCGACGGCCACCTCACGGCCCTGCTCTCGCTGGGCCTCGACCCGGTCGAGGCGGTCGTCTCGCACACCGCGACCGGCAAGGCCATGAGCCCTCGCTGGTTCCTGAGCAGCCGCGGCTGGCGGCGCGCCGACTGGGACGCGGCGGCCGGGCGGCTGCGCGAGCGCGGCCTGCTCGACGCCGAGGGCGAGCTGACGGAGGCCGGCACCCGGCTGCGGGAGGAGCTGGAGGAGATCACGGACCGGCTGGACACCGCCCCGTACGAGCACCTCGGCGCCACGGGGGTCGAGCGGCTCGCCGGACTCGCGCGCGACTTCGCCGTCTCGGCGGCCGGCGCGGGCGCCTTCCCCGCGGACCTGATCAGCAAGGGCTGAGCCGATCCGATCGGCACGGGCCGGGGCGCGCGGGAACCGGCGGCGAACGCCGGGGACGCGCGCGGGACGGGTCGGTTACCGCGTACGGGTGACCGACCCGGCACAATGCACTCGCAAGCTTGAGGCACGAGAAGGCGAGTCGGGACACCGTGACGACGTCCATCGAAGCAAGGATCGCCGAGGAACTCGGCGTACGCGAGCGACAGGTGAAGGCAGCCGTCGAGCTGCTCGACGGCGGTTCGACCGTGCCGTTCATCGCGCGCTACCGCAAGGAAGCGACGGAGATGCTGGACGACGCGCAGCTGCGCACGCTCGAGGAGCGGCTGCGCTATCTGCGCGAGCTGGAGGACCGCAGGTCGGCGATCCTCGACTCCGTACGCGAGCAGGGAAAGCTGACGGAGGAGCTGGAAGCCCGGATCCGGGCCGCCGACACCAAGGCGCGCCTCGAGGACATCTACCTCCCCTTCAAGCCGAAGCGGCGGACCAAGGCCCAGATCGCCCGCGAGGCCGGTCTCGAACCGCTCGCGGAGGGGCTGCTCGCCGACCCGTCGGTGGAGCCGGCGGCCGCCGCCGCGGCCTTCGTGAACGCGGACAAGGGCGTCGCGGACGCCGCCGCGGCCCTGGAGGGCGCGCGGGCGATCCTCGCAGAGAAGTTCTCCGAGGACGCCGACCTCATCGGCGACCTGCGTGAGGGCATGTGGGGCAGGGGCCGGCTGGTGGCCAAGGTGCGGGACGGCCAGGAGGAGGCGGGGTCGAAGTTCGCCGACTACTTCGACTTCACCGAGCCCTTCACCGCCCTGCCCTCCCACCGGGTGCTCGCCATGCTGCGCGGCGAGAAGGAGGACGTGCTCAGCCTGGACCTGGAGCCGGAGGAACCCACGGAGGGCCCTTCTTCGTACGAGGGGATCGTCGCGCACCGCTTCGGGGTCTCCGACCGGGGGCGCCCCGGGGACAAGTGGCTCCAGGACACGGTCCGCTGGGCCTGGCGGACCCGCATCCTCGTCCACCTCGGGATCGACCTGCGGCTGCGGCTGCGGACGGCGGCGGAGGACGAGGCGGTCCGGGTCTTCGCGGCGAACCTGCGCGATCTGCTGCTCGCCGCACCGGCCGGCACCCGGGCGACGCTGGGCCTCGACCCCGGCTTCCGTACGGGCGTGAAGGTCGCCGTGGTCGACGCGACCGGCAAGGTGGTGGCCACCGACACGATCTATCCGCACGTGCCCGCCAACAAGTGGGACCAGGCGCTGGACCGGCTGGCGCGGCTGGCGAAGGAGCACGCGGTCGAGCTGGTCGCGATCGGCAACGGCACGGCCTCCCGCGAGACCGACAAGCTGGCGGCCGAGCTCCTCGCCAAGCACCCCGAGCTGAAGCTGACCAAGGTGATGGTCTCGGAGGCGGGCGCCTCGGTCTACTCGGCCTCCGCCTTCGCCTCGCAGGAGCTCCCGGATCTCGACGTGTCGTTGCGCGGAGCCGTGTCCATCGCCCGGCGGCTCCAGGACCCGCTGGCGGAGCTGGTGAAGATCGACCCGAAGTCCATCGGCGTCGGCCAGTACCAGCACGACCTGGCCGAGGTGAAGCTCTCGCGCTCCCTCGACGCGGTCGTCGAGGACTGTGTGAACGGCGTCGGCGTCGACGTCAACACGGCCTCCACGCCACTCCTCTCCCGGGTCTCCGGCATCAGCTCCGGCCTCGCGGAGAACATCGTCGCGCACCGGGACGCCAACGGCCCCTTCCGCTCCCGCCGGGCGCTCAAGGACGTGGCCCGGCTCGGCCCGAAGGCGTACGAGCAGTGCGCGGGCTTCCTGCGCATCCGGGACGGCGACGACCCGCTCGACTCCTCGTCCGTGCACCCGGAGGCGTACCCGGTGGTGCGCCGGATGGTGAAGGCGACCGGCGGCGAGGTCGCGGCGCTGATCGGCGACACGGGCAGGCTGCGCTCGCTGCGGGCGGACGACTTCGTCGACGAGACCTTCGGTCTGCCGACGGTGACGGACATCCTGCGCGAGCTGGAGAAGCCGGGCCGTGACCCGCGTCCGGCGTTCAAGACGGCCACCTTCAAGGAGGGCGTCGAGAAGATCGGCGACCTGGAGCCCGGCATGATCCTCGAAGGGGTCGTCACCAACGTGGCCGCCTTCGGGGCCTTCGTGGACATCGGCGTGCACCAGGACGGCCTGGTGCACGTGTCGGCGATGTCCAGGACGTTCGTCAAGGACCCGCGCGACGTGGTGAAGCCCGGCGACGTGGTCAGGGTGAAGGTCCAGGACGTGGACATCCCGCGCAAGCGGATCTCGCTGACGCTGCGGCTCGACGACGAGGCGGGCACGGACGGCCAGGGCGGCGCGCCCAAGCGCGAGCGGGGCGAGCGGGGCGAGCAGGGCGGCGACCGCTCCGGACGGCCGCCGCAGCAGCGCCAGGGCGGCGGCCGCGGCGGTCAGAACAGCCAGGGTGGGCGGAACGGCCAGGGCGGACAGGGCGGCCAGGGGGCCGGCGCCGGCCGGGGCGGACAGTCCGACCGGGGCGGCCGGGACCGCTCCCCCGCCGCCGCGCCCGCCAACAGCGCGATGGCCGACGCCCTGCGCAAGGCCGGCCTGCTGGGCGAGGGCGGCGGCAAGCGCCGATAATGACGCACGGTCGGAGGCGACCGCCGACCGGACTGCCTGAGTCGTCCCCGTACGCCCCGAACCGGGCGACGGGGACGACTTGGTGTGAACGGGTCATCGCGCAGAGTCGCCCGTTTTACCCATTGACGCGCACAGGACAGGCCACCATGATCATCTTCGGCCTCCACGGGGGGGCACACGATGTTCCTGCTCCTGGAGGTTCCAGCAACCATGAAGCGCGCGATCGCAAAGATGGCGACGGTCTCGGCCGCCGCGATGACCATGGCCCTCGTCCCGCTCGCGGGCACCTCGTACGCCGCCGGCTGCTACGGCGCCGGCTGCGACAACCGCGGCCCCGTCTCGATGGGCTGTGACGGCGACGCCGTCACCAAGGGCAGCGCCACGTCCCGCACCCACTCCGGCCTCCGGGTCGAGCTGCGCTGGTCCCCCACCTGCCAGGCGGCCTGGGCCCGGGTCACCGCCACCGGTGAGCAGTGGTGGGAGCGGTACGGCCACATCGAGAAGTGGTCGGGCCACGGCACCGGGTTCCAGCGCAGCCTCCAGGTGACGTTCCCCAACCCGGGCACGGACTGGACCAACATGCTGGGCAGCCCCACCGCCTACTACCGCGCCTGCATCAGCGACCCCGCCGCCACGAACGACGTGGACTGCACCCCCTTCTGGTAGACCGCCACCCCCGCACCGCCGCCGATCGGCAGCCGGCCCGAGCAGGCATTGACGCGGGCATGCCAAGCGACCATGATCGGCTCCGGCCTCCGCGGAGGTCGCATCCCGTTCCTGCTTCCGGAGGTAGAAACAAGAGATGAAGCGCGTCCTCGCCAAGATGGCCACGGTCTCCGCCGCCGCACTGACCATGACGCTGATCCCGCTGGCCGGCACCTCGTACGCCGCCGGCTGCTACGGCGCCGGCTGCGACAACCTCGGCCCCGTCTCGCAGAGCTGCGACGGCGACGCCGTCACCAAGGCGACCGCCTACGCCGACGGCAGCCTCAAGGCCGAGCTGCGCTGGTCGCCCGCGTGTCAGGCGGCCTGGGTGCGCGTCACCGACCCGTCGGGCCCCAACGCCTGGTGGCCCAAGTACGGCTACATCGAGAAGTGGTCGAGCTACGGCAGCGGCTTCCTGCGCAGCCTCCAGGTCACCTTCCCCGACCCGGGCAGCGACTGGTCGAACATGCTCGGCGGCAGCAGCTACTACTACCGCGTCTGCATCAAGGACTCCGGTACGAACCACGTCGACTGCAGCACCTTCTGGTAGACCGCGGCCCGCGCGTCCACGTGAACGAAGCCACTTCTCACCCCCGGAAGAAGAGAAACACCAGATGAAGCGCATGATCGCCAAGATGGCGGGCGTCGCGGCCGCCGCGATGACCATGGCCCTGGTCCCGCTCGCGGGCACCTCGTACGCCGCCGGCTGCTCCGGCTCCGGCTGCGACAACCTCGGCCCCGTCTCACAGGGCTGCGACGCCGGCGCCGTGACGTATCGGACCGCCACCGCCGACGGCGGCCTCAAGGCCGAGCTGCGCTGGTCCTCCACGTGCCAGGCCGGCTGGGTCCGCGTCACCGACTCCTCCGGCGGCCAGTGGTGGCCCAAGTACGGCTACATCGAGAAGTGGTCGGGCGCCGGCACCGGCTTCATACGCAGCCTCAGTGTCACCTTCCCCAACCCGGGCAGCGACTGGTCGAACATGCTCGGCGGCAGCAGCTACTACTACCGCGTCTGCATCAAGGACTCCGGCACGGGTGACGTCGACTGCAGCACCTTCTGGTAGACCGCCGACCCCCGCGTCCACGTGAAGAGGCCACAGCCCACCGGGCCGTGGCCTCTTCACGTACGCCTCTTCACGTACGCCTCTTCACGTACGCCTCTTCGCGTACGTCCCGGCTACGGCAGGAAGCGCAGCGCCCAGTCGGCCCGGTTGGCGACGGAGAGGTCGTCGTCCTCCGTGAGCGGCTGGAGGAGACCGCGGGCCGTCCCGGGGTCCGCCTGGACCAGGTCGACGATCTCGGCGGCCAGGCCGTCCTGGTCGTCACCGAGATCGACGGCGGAGGCGCGGATCAGGGTGGGGAGGGCGTCCGGGCCTCCGATGGCGGCGACGACACCACCGAGGAGCTCCCGGGCGTAGGCGTTCCGTTCGGTGAGGGCGCGGTCCAGCTCGGCCTGGAGGCGGGGCAGGAGACCGGCGTCGCCCGAGGCCGCGATCTCGTCGGCGAGGTCGATCGTCTCGTCGACGTCCGCGTCGAGATCGTCCAGCATCTCGGTCAGCCGGGTCAGTAGGTCGGTCATGATGCCTCCTGGAAAGCGCCGTCCACGAGGACGGGGACGGTCGTCGAGCTGTCGACCTCGGCGGCCACGGCCACGTCCTGGGGAAAGCCGTACTCGTACAGTTCACGGCCCGAGTCACAGCCGTGCAAGGCGGCGACCGGGTCCTCGGTCGCCGTCCACAGCGTGGCCGCCGCGGTCGCCTCCGGGGTCAGGGTGTGCGTCCCGGCGAGGGCGGAGAGCACCGCTCCCGCGCCCAGCAGGTCTTCGAGGGCCGGGCGCAGCGAGCCGTCGGGCCACCGCTCGCCGGAGGCGACGACGGCGAGCGGGCGGTCCGCCGTGCCGTAGCCCCGGTCGACAAGCAACCGGGCGACGGCCGCGTGGTTGCGCAGGGACGCCGCGACGACGGCCGCGCCGTACGAGGCGGCCTCGGCCGCGATCGTGGAGCCGTTCGGGGAGGGCAGGACCAGACGCTCCGGCATCGGGGCGGTGCGCAGCGCGGCTGGGGAGAGCGTCCACGGATGCTCGGGGGTCGCCTCACGGCGGCCCACGGCGAGGGCGGCCCCGACGCTCTCCGCGTACGCGAGGGCCGTCGCGTCCCGCCGGCGGTACGGGTGCACGGCCGCGCCGGCCTCGACGGCGACGCCCACGGCCGTGGTGAAGGACAGCACGTCCACCACGACCACGCAGGCGGCCCGCGCGGCGAGGACCCCCGCCTCCACGGGGCCCCAGCCGAAGGAGACCGTCATCAGAGTTCGGTCACCTTTCCGTCCGCGACCTCGATGCGGCGGGTGGTGCGGACCGCGTCCAGCATCCTCCGGTCGTGGGTGACGAGCAGCAGCGTGCCGGTGTACGAGTCGAGCGCGGACTCCAGCTGCTCGATGGCCGGGAGGTCCAGGTGGTTGGTCGGCTCGTCGAGCACGAGGAGGTTCACGCCGCGGCCCTGGAGCAGGGCGAGTGCGGCGCGGGTCCGCTCGCCCGGGGACAGGGTGGTGGCGGGCCGCATCACATGGACGGCCTTGAGGCCGAACTTGGCGAGCAGGGTACGGACCTCGGCGGGCTCCGTCTCGGGGACGGCCGCGCAGAACGCCTCGAGGAGCGTCTCCGTACCGTGGAACAGCTTGCGGGCCTGGTCGACCTCGCCGACGACGACGCCCGAGCCGAGGAACGCGTCACCGGAGTCCAGCGGCAGGCGGCCGAGCAGGGCGGCGAGCAGCGTCGACTTCCCGGCGCCGTTGGCCCCGGTGACGGCGACCCGGTCGGCCCAGTCGATCTGAAGGGTGGCGGGGCCGAAGGAGAAGTCGCCGCGGCGCACCGCGGCCTCGCGCAGGGTCGCGACGACCGAGCCGGAGCGCGGCGCGGCCGCGATCTCCATGCGCAGCTCCCACTCCTTGCGGGGCTCGTCGACGACGTCGAGGCGTTCGATCATGCGCTGTGTCTGGCGGGCCTTCGCGGCCTGCTTCTCGCTGGCCTCGCTGCGCGCGTTGCGTCCGAGCTTGTCGCCGTCCGTGGCCTTGCGGCGGGCGTTCTTGACGCCCTTGTCCATCCAGGACCGCTGCATGTGGCCGCGCGCTTCGAGGGCCGCCTTCTTGCCCGCGAACTCCTCGAAGTCCTCGCGGGCGTGCCGCCTGGCCCTGTCCCGCTCTTCCAGGTACGCGTCGTAACCGCCGCCGTACAGGGTGATCTGCTGCTGGGCGAGGTCGAGTTCGAGGACCTTGGTGACGGTACGGGTGAGGAACTCGCGGTCGTGGCTGATGACGACCGTCCCGGCCCGCAGCCCCTTCACGAAGGACTCGAGGCGCTCCAGGCCTTCGAGGTCCAGGTCGTTCGTGGGCTCGTCGAGCAGGAAGACGTCGTAGCGGGAGAGGAGGAGCGAGGCGAGACCGGCGCGGGCGGCCTGGCCGCCTGAGAGGGAGGTCATCGGCTGGTCGAGGCCGACGGTGAGGCCGAGGGAGTCGGCGACCTCCTCGGCGCGCTCGTCCAGGTCGGCGCCGCCCAGGTTCAGCCAGCTCTCCAGGGTGAGGGCGTACGCGTCGTCGGCGCCGGGGGTGCCGTCGACGAGGCCCTGGGTGGCCTCGTCCATGGCCGCCTGCGCGGCGGCGACACCGGTCCGGCGGGCGAGGAACTCGCGCACGGTCTCGCCCGCGCGGCGCTCCGGCTCCTGCGGGAGGTGGCCGACGGCGGCGGTGGGCGGGGAGAGCCGGAGCTCCCCCTCCTCCGGGGTGTCGATGCCGGCGAGCAGCCGCAGCAATGTCGACTTGCCGGCGCCGTTGACGCCGACGAGGCCGATGACGTCGCCGGGGGCGACGACCAGGTCGAGCCCGGCGAAGAGGGTGCGTTCGCCGTGGCCGGCGGCGAGGTCCTTGGCGACGAGGGTTGCAGTCATCAGGGAACGAATCCTAGGCGACGGAAGGACCTGCCCACGGGCGCGGGGCGGGGGCCCGGGGCTGGGCGGGGGCCGGGCTCTGCGGGAGCCCCGGTCCGCACGGCGTCAGGAACCCGCGCCGAGGCGCAGCAGGACGGCGCGGTAGGTGGGGCCGTGGAAGCGGTACGGGCCGACGCCGGGGTAGCCGTCGCGGGCCGGGTCCGCGGTCGGGCCGGTCTGCCAGGCGAAGTCGCGCCAGACGATGCTCCCGCCGTCCTCGCCGTCGCTCCCGTCCTCGTCGTGGCGTTCGACGACGGCCGTGACGGCTCCGCAGCCGAGGTCCTCGCAGTCGGGGCAGGAGTAGATCACCTGGCGCCCGTCCGCGAGCGGGGGCGTCGGGTCGAGGAGCCGTCGCACGTGCGCGGCGCGCAGGGTGGGCGGCAGGTCGGCCGCCAGGGGCGAGACCACGTCGGCGCCCTCGGCCTCGTCGAGCCGGTGGAGCAGGGGCCTGCCGTCGACGACGAGGTCGAGGGCGTCGGAGCGGGGATGGGCGAAGCCCCCTGGAGGGGTGCCGCCGGGGAGGGCGGCGGGGGCGAGGTCGAGGGTCGTGTACGCGGCCGGCATGCAGCCAAGCATTCCCCGGTCAGGAGCCCTGTTCCATGGCTGAGCCGTACCGGAAATGTCCCGGTCCCGGTACGGTCCGCGGATGGAGAGCGACGTGATCGTGGTGGGTGGCGGGGTCGTCGGTCTGACGACGGCGGTGACCCTTGCGGAGCGAGGGCTGCGGGTACGGGTCTGGTCGCGGGACGAGGTGACGGCGACGACCTCGGCGGTGGCGGGGGCGCTGTGGTGGCCGTACCGGATCGAGCCGGAGGCCGACGCCGGGATGTGGGCGCTGGTCTCGTTGCGCGTGTACGGGGAGCTGGCCGCGGAGCCGGAGCGGACGGGGGTGCGATGGGTGGCCGGGGTCCACGCGGACACCGTCCTGGAACGTCTCGGCTCCTGGGCGCGGGAGGTGCCGGGCCTTCGGCAGCTGACGGCGGCGGAGGTGCCGGGCCCGTACGACGTGGGTCTGGCGGCGCGCTTGCCGCTGATCGACATGCCGGTCCATCTGGCGTGGCTGCGGGAACGGTTCCTGGCCGCGGGCGGGGTCTTCGAGCGGCGGACGGTCACCGGCTTCGGAGCCGCGGCGGCCCTGGCGCGGGTGGTCGTCGACTGCACCGGTGCGGCCGCCCGGGAACTCGTACCGGATCCCGGCCTCCGGCCGGTGCGTGGGCAGTTGGTGATCGTGGAGAACCCGGGGATCGAGGAGTGGTTCACCTCGGCGGACGCCGGGGCGAGCGAGACGACGTACTTCTTCCCCCAGCCGGGGCGGCTGGTGCTCGGCGGGACGGCCGAGGAGGACGACGAACGGCTCGCGCCCGACGAGGCGACGGCGGCGGCGATCGTGGCACGGTGCGCGCGGGTGCGTCCGGAGATAGCGCGGGCGCGGGTGCTGGGGCACCGGGTGGGGCTGCGGCCCGCGCGGGTGGGCGGGGTGCGGATCGAGGCGGTGCCGCTGCCGGGCGGCGGGCGCCTGGTGCACCACTACGGGCACGGGGGTGCGGGGGTGACGGTGGCCTGGGGCTGCGCGGAGCGGGCGGCGGAGCTGGTGGAGGCCGGCTGAACCGCGCCGCGCCCGGGTGGGACGGCCGCGGGGCGGGGGGGGGGGCCCCCCCCCCGCCCCCCCCCCCCCCCCCCCCCCCCCCCCCCCCCCCCCGGGCGGGGGGGGTGTTGTGGGTGGTGGGGCGC
>JOBE01000034.1 GCA_000717735.1 Streptomyces griseoluteus
CCCACCGAGATCTACACCTCTCTATTCGTCGGCAGCGTCAGATGTGTATAAGAGACAGGGGGGAGGGGTCCCGGCCCCCACGGGCGCAACCGGCACAATTGGGCGGTGCTCCACGACCTGTTCACCCCCTCCGTCCAACACGCCCTCGATCTCGTCGGCATCTTCGTCTTCGCCATCTCCGGCGCCCTCCTCGCCGTCCGGAAGAACTTCGACGTCTTCGGCATCGCCGTCCTCGCCGAGGTCACCGCCCTCGGTGGCGGTCTCCTGCGCGACCTGATCATCGGCGCCGTACCCCCGGCCGCGTTCACCGATCTCGGCTACTTCGTCATGCCCCTGGTCGCGACGGTCCTCGTCTTCTTCCTCCACCCGGAGGTCGAGCGGACCCAGACCGCCGTCAACGTCTTCGACGCGGCCGGCCTGGGCCTGTTCTGCGTGACCGGCACGACGAAGGCGTACGAATACGGTCTCGGCCTCACCTCCTCCGCCGCGCTGGGGCTTGCGACCGCCGTCGGCGGCGGCGTCCTGCGCGACGTGCTCGCCAACGAGGTGCCGTCGCTGCTGCGCTGGGACCGGGACCTGTACGCGGTCCCGGCGATCGTCGGGGCGGCGATGGTGGTGCTGTTCATCAGGTTCGACGCGCTCAACGCGTTCACGAGCGGGGCCGCCGTCCTGACCGCCTTCCTCCTCCGCCTGCTCGCGATGCGCTACCACTGGCGCGCCCCCCGCGCCTGGAACCGCCGCTCCTCCGCCCGCGAGGAGCCGGAAAAAGCTACCGCTCAGTAGGTAGCTGCGGTACCGTCGAAACCATGAGCACGAGCACCGAGACGAGCACCGAAGCGAGCCCCGCGACGGAGGCGGCGACCGACATCGCGACGGACACGGCGACCGGCCCCGCGCCGAGCGAGTTCGACCGCGACACCGCCGTCACCCTCCGGGAGCCCGGCGTCTACGACGCCGACCTGTCCGCCGGCTGGACGATCATCCACGCGGTCAACGGCGGCTACCTCCTCGCTCTGCTCGGCCGCGCGCTCGGCGAGCACCTCCCGCACCCCGACCCGTTCACGATCTCGGCGCACTACCTCACGCCGTCCGTGCCGGGCCCCGCGGTGATCAGGACGGAGACCGTCCGTACCGGCCGGACGCTGTCCACCGGGCAGGCCTCCCTCTTCCAGTACGCCGAGGACGGCACCGAGGTCGAGCGCATCCGGGTCCTCGCCTCGTACGGAGACCTCGACGCCCTCGCCGACGACGTCCGCACCACCGCGACGCCCCCGGCGATGGCCCCGATCGAGAACTGCTTCAGCGCCGCCGACAACCCGGCCCCGAGGATCCCCGGTTCCTCCGCCATCGCCGACCGGCTCGACCTCCGCCTCGACCCGGCCTGCGTCGGCTGGGCGGTCGGCGCACCCTCGGGCAAGGGCGAGATGCGGGCCTGGTTCGGCCTCGCCGACGGCCGTGAGCCCGACGCGCTGACCCTGCTCCTGACGGTCGACGCCCTGCCGCCGACCTCCTTCGAGCTGGGCCTCAAGGGCTGGACCCCCACCGTCGAGCTGACGACCCACGTCCGCTGCCGCCCGGCCCCCGGTCCGCTGCGGGTCTCCATCACCACCCGCAACCTGGCGGGCGGCTTCCTGGAGGAGGACGCGGAGGTCTGGGACAGCGCGGACCGCCTGGTGGCCCAGTCCCGCCAGCTGGCCCGCGCGCCGCGCGACTGACCCGTACGAGGGACGAGGGCCCCGGACACCGGGGCCCGAAGCGGGCGGCGCTCCCGGGCCGCTCCACCGGCCGGACGTCACTCGGGCGCCGGTCCGGCCCCCGAAACCGCCTCCGGGCGGCGGCGTAATCAGGCCACCCGCCGGGCCCCCCATCACGGGCTCGTAGAATCGACCCACCATGGCTTACCTCGACCACGCCGCGACCACGCCCATGCTGCCCGAGGCGATCGAGGCGATGACCGCCCACCTCGCCGTCACGGGCAACGCCTCCTCCCTGCACGCCGCCGGACGGCGGGCCCGGCGGACCGTCGAGGAAGGGCGCGAGACGCTCGCCGCCGCGCTCGGCGCGCGGCCGAGCGAGGTCGTCCTCACCTCCGGCGGCACCGAGGCCGACAACCTCGCCGTGAAGGGCCTCTACTGGGCCCGCCGCGACGCCGACCCCCGTCGCACCCGCGTCCTGGCCAGCCCGGTGGAGCACCACGCCGTGCTCGACGCCGTCGACTGGCTCGCCACCCACGAGGGCGCCACCGTCGAGTACCTCCCCGTCGACCGCCACGGCCGCGTCCACCCCGACGCCCTGCGCGAGGCCATCGCCAGGGACCCCGACTCCGTCGCCCTGGCCACCGTCATGTGGGCGAACAACGAGATCGGCACGATCATGCCGGTCCGTGAACTCGCCGACGTCGCCGCCGAGTTCGGCGTACCCCTGCACGCCGACGCGGTCCAGGCCGTCGGTCAGGTCCCGGTCGACTTCGCCGCCTCCGGGCTCGCCGCGATGACCGTGTCCGGTCACAAGATCGGCGGTCCCTACGGCATCGGCGCCCTGATCCTGGGCCGCGAGCACACCCCCGTACCCGTACTGCACGGCGGAGGCCAGGAGCGGCACGTCCGCTCCGGCACCCTCGACGTACCGGCCGTCGCCGCGTTCGCCGTCGCCGCCCGGCTCGCCGCCGAGCGCCGCGAGGAGTTCGCCCGCGAGGTCGGCGCACTGCGCGACGAACTCGTCGCCGCCGTCCGTGCGGTCGCCCCCGACGCGATCCTCGGCGGCGACCCGGTCGAGCGGCTCCCCGCGAACGCCCACTTCACCTTCCCCGGCTGTGAGGGCGACTCCCTGCTCCTGCTGCTCGACGCCGCCGGGATCGCCTGCTCCACCGGCTCTGCCTGCACCGCCGGCATCGCCCAGCCGAGCCACGTCCTGCTGGCCACCGGCACCGACCCGGACCTCGCCCGGGGCACCCTGCGCTTCTCCCTCGGGCACACCTCCACCAAGGAGGACGTCGCGGCGGTCGCCGGGGCGATCGGCCCGGCCGTCGAACGCGCCAGGACCGCCGGCCTCACGTGAGCACCTGAGTCCCGTCCAGGGTCCCGGCCCTGGCCCTCAGACGCGTGTCTTGGACGCCTCACGCACCAGCTTCATGTAGCGGTCCCAGTCCCAGTGCGGCCCCGGGTCGGTGTGGTCGGTGCCCTCGACCTCCACGTGCCCGATGATGTGCTCCCGGTCCACGGGTATCCCGTGCCGGGCGCATATGTCGGCCGTGAGCCGCGCCGACCCCTCGTACATCGCCGCCGTGAAGTCCTGCGGCCGGTGGACGAAGCCCTCGTGCTCGATGCCGATGCTGCGCTCGTTCATGTCGCGGTTGCCGGCGTGGAAGGCGACGTCGAGCTCGCGGATCATCTGCGCCACATGACCGTCCTTGCGGACGACGTAGTGCGTGGCGGCGCCGTGCCCCGGATTCTTGAAGACCTTCAGCGCGGTCGCGTAACTGCCCTGGACGACATGGATCACGACCCGGTCGATCCGGTAGTCGTCCGGCCGGTCGGCCCGCCGCCAGTTCGCCCGCGCGGCCGAGGTCCACTCGGCCGCCCGGTGGTCGAGCTCGCCCTCGACCCGCTTCTTCTCCATCCCCGGCAGCCGCCACCAGGCGCGCGCCAGCTCGTCCCTGGCCAGCACGGCGGCGCCGATCACCGCGGCCCCGCCGCCGAGCAGCACCGCGCGCCGCCCCACCCGCCTGCTGGACCCGTCCGACTGGTCCGCCCCGCTCGACTCGCTCCCCATGCCACCCAGAACGCTTACTACCGCGACTGTGGTTCCCGGCGCCCCGTACCCTGGTAGGGCTATGACTCAGACCCCGCCCCAGCGCCCCCGCACCCAGCCCCTCCGGGTACTCGCCGCCATGTCGGGTGGAGTGGACTCCGCCGTCGCCGCCGCCCGTGCCGCAGAAGCGGGCCACGACGTCACCGGCGTGCACCTCGCCCTCTCCGCGAACCCGCAGTCCTTCAGGACCGGAGCGCGCGGCTGCTGCACGATCGAGGACTCCCGTGACGCGCGCAGGGCCGCCGACGTCATCGGCATCCCCTTCTACGTGTGGGACCTGGCCGAGCGGTTCCGGGAGGACGTCGTCGACGACTTCGTCGCGGAGTACGAGGCCGGCCGCACCCCCAACCCGTGCCTGCGCTGCAACGAGAAGATCAAGTTCGCGGCGCTGCTCGACAAGGCGCTCGCCCTCGGCTTCGACGCGGTCTGCACCGGCCACTACGCGACGGTCGTCCTGAACGAGGACGGCACCCGCGAGCTGCACCGGGCCTCCGACATGGCGAAGGACCAGTCGTACGTCCTCGGCGTGCTCGACGAGAAGCAGCTGGCGCACGCGATGTTCCCGCTGGGCGACACCCTCACCACCAAGGACGAGATCCGGGCCGAGGCCGAGCGGCGCGGCCTCGCGGTCGCGAAGAAGCCCGACAGCCACGACATCTGCTTCATCGCCGACGGCGACACCCAGGGCTTCCTGGCCTCCCGCCTGGGCAAGGCCGAGGGCGACATCGTCGACGAGGCCGGTACGAAGGTCGGCACCCACGAGGGCGCGTACGGCTTCACCATCGGCCAGCGCAAGGGCCTGCGGATCGGGCACCCGGCGGCGGACGGCAAGCCCCGCTACGTCCTCGACATCTCGCCCGTGAACAACACGGTGACGGTCGGCCCCGTCGAGGCCCTGGACGTCACCGGCCTGACGGCGATCAAGCCCCGCTGGTGCGGCACCGCCCCGGAGGGCGAGGGCCGCTACACGGCCCAGCTCCGCGCCCACGGCGGCGAGACCGAGGTGACGGCGTCCCTGGCGGACGGCGAACTCACGGTCGCCTTCGCCGAGCCGGTCCGGGGCGTGGCCCCCGGCCAGGCGATCGTCCTCTACGACGGCACGCGCGTGGTGGGCTCCGCCACGATCGCGACGACGACCCGCCGCACGGCGGAGCAGGGCGCGACCGCCTAGGGCCTGTCTTGTGGATCAGGCGGGATCAGGGAGCGGGGCCTGGTGCGTGTGATCGCAAGGCGGGGGAGGGAGTCGACGCGGAGCGTTGGGGACCGACGACAACGCGGCGAGCGCGCGTGCCGGGCCCCGCGAGCCCGGCATGATCCCAAAGACAGGCCCTCAAGCGGCCTCGCTCGTCTCCCGCTCCTCCGCCAGGAACTCCTCCAGGACCGGGGCCAGGACGTGCGGGGCCACCTCGTGCGTCTGGCCCGTCAGGGTGCGGTGGCGGGCCCGGGGGAGGGCCGCCGTCAGGGCGCGGGCCGCGCGACGGGCCCCCGCCGGGCTCGCGCCCCCGTCGACCACCAGTACGCGCGCGTGGACCCGGGCCAGGTGCCGCGCCGGCACCGTCCCGTCGCCCAGGACGGCATGGTCGTACGCGAGGGTGTGCGCGAGCTCCGCGACGCCCGGCCGCAGCTCCGCCGGCACCGTCGAGTCCGCGAGGAACAGGTCGAGCGCCGCGCCCCGCCGCCCCCGGTCGAGCAGCGCCACCGCCCCGCGGTGCCGCGCGGCGGCCTCCGCCGAGTAGGGCGGCTCGTACACCGACACCGATACGGGCCCGGCCGGAAGCCCGGCCGCCAGCGCGCTGAGCACCAGGGCGCCCCCCGTCCCCGTCCCGTGCAGAGCCGGCTCGCCGCCCGCCTCCGCGACCACCGCCGCCAGGTCCTCGAACTCCCGCTCCACCGAGTACGGCCCGGTGTCACCGCTCCCGCCGCGGCCCCTCCGGTCGTACGCGAGCACCGAGAAGCGCCGCGCCAGCAGCAGGCCGAGCGGCCGATCGGTCGCGGCCGTCCCCAGGGCCCCGCCCACCAGGACGAGCGGCGGCCCGTCCCCGTACCTCTCGTACGCGATCGGCGTCCCGTCCTGTGACGTGACCCGTCCCCGGAGCCTGCGCAGCGCGATGTCCACCTCGTTCATGGCAGGGCAGACCCGGCCCGTCACCGGAACTCATCGCCGTACGGCGGGTTTTCCCGAAAAATCTTGGAAGTCCCTGGTCAGGGCCTACGGTGGGGCCATGAACATCTGTGTCTTCCTCTCCGCGGCCGACCTCGACGAGCGCTACACGGCCCCGGCCCGGGAATTCGCCCGCCTCCTCGGCAAGGCCGGCCACACCCTGGTCTGGGGCGGTTCCGACACGGGTCTGATGAAGGTCGTCGCGGACGGCGTGGAGGAGGCCGGCGGCCGGCTCGTCGGTGTCTCCGTCGACTTCCTCGCCCACAAGGCCCGCCCGCAGGCGGACCAGATGGTCATCGCCGGCGACCTGGCCGAGCGCAAGGCGCTGCTCCTCGCGAAGTCCGACGCGATCGTGATCATGGTTGGCGGCACCGGAACCCTCGACGAGGCCACCGAGATCCTGGAACTGAAGAAGCACGGCAAGCACGCGAAGCCGGTGGTCCTGCTGAACACGGCGGGCTTCTACGACGGCCTGAAGACCCAGTTCCACCGCATGAACGAGGAGGGCTTCCTCCCGATCCCCCTCACCGGCCTCGTCTTCTTCGCGGACGACGCCCCGACGGCACTCGCCCACCTGGAGGAGAACATCGCCTCCCGCTGATGCGAGCATGGCTCCCATGGCTACACATGTGATCACCGGAGCCGGTTCCGGCATCGGCGCGGCCGTCGCGCGCCGCCTCCACGCGCGCGGGGACGAACTCGTGCTCCACGCGCGCGACGCGGGGCGCGCCAAGGAGCTCGCCGGGGAGTTCCCCGGGGCCCGGACGCTCGTGGGGGATCTCGCGGACCCGGACCGGCTCTCCTGGGCGTTCTCGCACCAGACCATGCCCGAGCGGGTGGACAGCCTGCTGCACATCGCGGGCGTCGTCGACCTCGGTCCGATCGGCGACCTCACCCCGAAGACCTGGCACCACCAGCTCAACGTCAACCTGATCGCACCCGCCGAGCTGACCCGGCACCTCCTGCCCCAGCTCCGGGTCTCGCAGGGCCACGTCGTCTTCGTGAACTCGGGCGCCGGGCTCAACGCGCACGCCGAGTGGGGCGCCTACGCCGCCTCCAAGCACGGCCTCAAGGCCCTCGCGGACTCCCTGCGGCACGAGGAGCACGCCAACGGGGTGCGGGTCACCTCGGTCTACCCGGGCCGGACCGCAAGCCCGATGCAGGCGAAGGTGCACCAGCAGGAGGGCAAGGAGTACGACCCGTCGCGGTGGATCGACCCCGAGTCGGTCGCCACGGCGATCCTCACGGCGATCGACCTGCCGCGCGACGCCGAGATCAACGACCTCACCGTCCGTCCGGGACGGTAGACGTGAGCACATCGGACATGAGTGACACGAAGCTGTGGGGGCCCGCCACCGGCGTAGGTTCCCTGCCGGGCGGCGACGCCCGCGAGGCCGCGAGGGCGGCCACCGGCTCCTTCGAGGACTTCCCGTTCCTGGCCGAGCTGCCCGCCCGGGGCCCCGGCGCCGACATGATCGGCCGGACGCTCGGGATGCTCGTCGACCTGTACGCGCACCTGGAGCCGAGCGGCTGGCGGATCAGCGACCGGCCCGGCCGGGACACCAGGCGGGCCCGTTCCTGGCTCGGCGAGGACCTGGACGCCCTGGAGGAGTTCACCCAGGGGTACGAGGGTCCGCTCAAGGTGCAGGCCGTGGGCCCGTGGACGCTCGCCGCGGGCCTGGAGCTGCGCGGCGGCGAGTCGGCGCTCGGGGACGCGGGCGCCTGCCGCGACCTGGTCGGCTCGCTCGCCGAGGGACTCCACGGTCACCTCGCGGACCTGCGCAAGCGGATCCCCGGGGCCCAGGTCGTGCTCCAGCTCGACGAGCCCTCGCTCACCGCCGTCCTGCGCGGCCACGTCCGCACCGCCAGCGGCTACCGCACCTACCGGGCCGTCGACCGGCAGGTCGTCGAGAGCGCGCTGCGGGAGGTGATCGCGGTCCACGACGGACCGGTGATCGTCCACTCCTGCGCACCCGACGTCCCGTTCGCGCTGCTGCGGCGGGCCGGCGTAGCCGGGGTCTCGTTCGACTTCGGGCTGCTCACCGAGCGTGACGACGAACAGATCGGCGAGGCCGTCGAGTCCGGTACGAAGCTCCTCGCCGGTGTGGTCCCGTCCACCGACACGGCATTGTCGGACCCGGGCGGTAGCGTCATGGGTGTCAGGACGCTGTGGCGCAGGCTGGGGCTGAATCCGGGGACTCTCGCGGAGTCCGTGGTCATCACTCCCACGTGCGGGCTCGCGGGCGCTTCGCCCGCCTACGCCCGCACGGCGCTCGCCCACTGCGCCCGGGCGGCGACATCGCTCGCGGACAACCCAGAGTGACCGGGTTTCGAGGCACGGGAGGACGGACGAAGGTGGCAGTCGAACAGGGGGCCCTGCCCGCCGAGGCACGGGAGAAGCACGCCGATCTGGCGGAGCAGGTCGAGGAGCACCGCTTCCGGTACTACGTGAAGGACCAGCCGGTCGTCAGCGACGGCGAGTTCGACAAGCTCCTGCGCGCCCTGGAGGCGCTGGAGGAGGAGTACCCGGAACTGCGCACGCCGGATTCGCCGACCCAGAAGGTCGCGGGGCAGTACGAGACGGAGTTCACCTCCGTCGAGCACCGCGAGCGCATGCTCTCCCTCGACAACGCCTTCGACGACGCGGAGTTGGCGGCCTGGTCCGAGCGGGTCGCCCGGGACGTCGGCACCCCCGACTTCCACTACCTGTGCGAGCTGAAGGTCGACGGACTCGCGGTCAACCTCACCTACGAGCACGGGCGGCTGACCCGGGCCGCCACCCGAGGCGACGGCCGCGCCGGCGAGGACATCACGCCCAACGTCCGGACGATCGCCGACATCCCGGACCGGCTGCACGGGGACCGCGTCCCGGACCTGGTGGAGATCCGCGGCGAGGTCTACTTCCCGATGGAGGCCTTCGAGGGGCTCAACGCCCGCCTGGTGGAGGCCGGCGACAAGCCTTTCGCCAACCCGCGGAACGCGGCGGCGGGTTCGCTCCGCCAGAAGGACCCCAAGGTCACCGCCTCCCGCCCGCTCCACATGGTCGTGCACGGCATCGGCGCCCGCGAGGGCTTCGAGATCTCCCGGCTCTCGGAGACGTACGGCCTGCTCCGCGAGTGGGGACTGCCCACCGCCCGGCACAACAAGGTGGTCGGTTCGCTCGCGGAGGTGCGGGAGTTCATCGCGTACTTCGGGGAGAACCGCCACTCGGTGGAGCACGAGATCGACGGGGTCGTCGTCAAGCTCGACGAGATCCCGCTCCAGGGCCGGCTGGGCTCCACCGCGCGCGCCCCGCGCTGGGCCATCGCCTGGAAGTACGCGCCGGAGGAGGTCAACACCAAGCTGATCGACATCAAGGTCGGCGTCGGCAGGACCGGGCGCGTCACCCCGTACGCGCAGGTGGAGCCGGTGACCGTGGCCGGGTCCGAGGTCGAGTTCGCCACCCTCCACAACCAGGAGGTGGTGAAGGCCAAGGGCGTGCTGATCGGCGACACGGTCGTGCTGCGCAAGGCCGGTGACGTGATCCCGGAGATCCTCGGGCCCGTCGCGGACCTGCGGGACGGCAGCGAGCGGGAGTTCGTCATGCCGGCGGAGTGCCCCGAGTGCGGCACCCCGCTGAAGCCGATGAAGGAGGGCGACATCGACCTCCGCTGCCCGAACGCCCGCACCTGCCCGGCCCAGCTGCGCGAGCGGCTCTTCTTCCTCGCCGGGCGCCAGTGCCTGGACATCGAGAACTTCGGCGCGGTGGCCGCCGCGGCCCTGACCCAGCCCCTGGAGCCGGCCGAGCCGCCGCTCACCGACGAGGGCGACCTCTTCGACCTCACCATCGAGAAGCTGCTGCCGATCAAGGCGTACGTCCTGGACCCGGACAGCAGGCTGCCGCGGCGGGACCCGAAGACCGGCGAGGAGAAGATCGTCACGGTCTTCGCCAACCAGAAGGGCGAGCCGAAGAAGAACGCCCTGGCGATGCTGGAGAACATCGCGGCGGCCAAGGAGCGCCCGCTCGCGCGCTTCATCAACGGGCTCTCGATCCGCCACGTGGGGCCGGTCGCGGCCGAGGCGCTGGCCCGTGAGTTCCGCTCCCTGGAGCGGATCGAGCAGGCGAGCGAGGAGGAGCTGGCTGCCGTCGACGGGGTCGGCGGGATCATCGCGACCGCGGTGAAGCAGTGGTTCGCCGAGGAGTGGCACCGGGAGATCGTGCGCAAGTGGCGCGCGGCCGGGGTCACCCTGGAGGACGAGGGCGCCGGCGAGGACGTGGGTCCGCGTCCGCTGGAAGGGCTCACGGTCGTGGTGACCGGCACCCTGGAGAACTTCACCAGAGATGGCGCAAAAGAGTCCCTGCAGAGGCTCGGAGCGAAGGTGACCGGTTCCGTTTCGAAGAAGACCGCCTTTGTGGTCGTCGGTGAAAACCCTGGTTCGAAGTACGACAAGGCGATGCAGCTGAAGGTTCCGGTTCTGGACGAGGACGGCTTCGCGGTCCTGCTCGAACAAGGGCCCGAGGCCGCCCGGGAGGCTGCGGTCCCGGTCGCCGGCTAGGGACCCGCAACCTCTTGCGAAGCTCACCCGTTCGGCGCATACCAGATCGTTACGGGTGGGCGGGCCGCATTCGGGCAAGACAGGGAGAGCGCTGCCCGTCGGAGCCCTCGGCGGCCTAGTGTGGTGACCGTGCGTCTCGTCCTGCACGGCCGCGCGAGGGCTCTGCCGGTCGTGGCGTCAGGACGACGGCCCCGAGGCACGAGGACCGACCGGCTGAGCCCTCGGCCGGCCGACGTGCGGCGGACGGCCGGACGACGGACGGCCGCGTGACCGCGGCCCATCGCACACCGACGGCACCGCCGCCTGTGAGAGGGACGGGAATGGAACCGACCGAGAGCGCCGCCCCGGTCGCACGGCCGTACGGCCGTGTGGTCTCCCTGGGCTTCACCTCCCGGCTGCCCGCAGCCGTGGTGGGCATCGCCGCCGTCGTGCTCGTCGCGGGGCTCCAGCGGGCCCTGAGCACCGGCCACGGACTCTTCCCCGCCGGGGTGGTCGGCTGGTCCCTCGCCGTCCTCACCGGCCTCATCGTCGGCCATCTGGTCGCCCTCGGCCGCGACCGCTGGTGGGGCGGCACGGGCTCCGGCGCCGCCCTCACCCTCGCCGTCCTGCTGCTGTACGGCTGGGTGCCCGCCGGACTCGTCTCGCTGACCGTCGTCGCCCTGGTCGGCGCCGCCCGCAGGCACCGCTGGCGCCAGGGCCTGCTGCACGGCGCCGCCGACGTCATCGGAGTCGCCGCCGCCGCCCTCGTCCTCGCCGTCTTCGGAGACGTACCCAGCGTCGAACAGCCCTGGCAGCCCCTCGACTGGACGATCGGGGACCTCCCGGAAGTCGTGCTCGCCGCGGCCACCTACCTCGTGGTGACCCGCCTCCTCCTGTGGTACACGCTCGCGCCCCAGGGCCGCGGACTGCCCACGGTCGCCCGCACCGCCCTCCTCCGGCAAGGCCTCGTCGCCGTCGCCCTCCTCGGCATCACCCCGCTGATCTGCGTCGTCGCCGTCAGCAGACCGGTCCTGCTGCCGCTCTTCGCCGTCCCCCTCATCGCCCTCGACTCCACCCTGTGGATCGCCCGCGCCCGCGCGGAGGAACAGCTGCGCGACCCGCTGACCGGGCTGCCCAACCGCCAGTGGCTCCTGGAGCGGGCCTGGACCGCCCTGGAGGAGGCCGAGGGCCAGGGAGCCCGCGCCGCCCTCGTCCTGATCGACCTCGATCGCTTCCGATCGGTCAACGACACGCTCGGACACCTCGCGGGCGACCGGCTGCTCCTCCAGATCGCCGAACGGCTCCGCCTCGCTCTGCCCCGCGGCGCCGAGGCCGCCCGGCTCGGCGGCGACGAGTTCGCCGTCCTGCTGCCCACCGCCGACTCCACCACCAGCGCCCAGCGCGTCGCCCGCCACCTCGTCGCCGAGCTCTCCTCCCCGCTCGACCTCGACGGGCTCACCCTCGTCCTGGAGGCCAGCGCCGGCGTCGCCGTCTTCCCCGACCACGCCCTCGACGCCGAAGGGCTTCTTCGCCGCGCCGACGTCGCCATGTACCAGGCCAAGCGGGACCGCACCGGCGTCGAGGTCTACGAGTCCAAGCGCGACTCCAACACGCCGGACCGGCTCGGCCTCCTCGGCGACCTGCGCCGCGCCCTCGACGCGGGCGAGGTCGAACTGCACTACCAGCCCAAGGTCCGCTTCGACGGCCAGGTCGCGGGCCTCGAAGCCCTCGTCCGCTGGGTGCACCCCGAGCGCGGAAAGGTCCCGCCCGACGAGTTCATCGCCATCGCCGAGTCCTCGGGACTGATGCCCCACCTCACCGAGTACGTCCTGGAGACCGCCCTCGCCCAGGTCGCCCGCTGGCGCGCCCAGGGGCTCAACGTCCCGGTCGCCGTCAACGTCTCGCCGCGCGACGTGCACACCCCCGGGTTCGCGGGCGCCGTCGCCGCCCGGCTGGCCCGCCACGGCGTCCCGGCCGGAGCGCTCCAGCTGGAGATAACGGAGCACGTGCTCCTTGAGGACCCCCAGCGGGCCGCCGACACGCTCAACGGCCTCACCGGCCACGGCGTCAAGATGTCCCTCGACGACTTCGGCACCGGGTACTCCTCCCTCGTCCATCTGCGCAGGCTCCCCGTCAGCGAGCTGAAGATCGACCGCTCCTTCGTCGCCCGGCTCGCCGTCGACACCGAGGACGCCGAGATCGTCCGCTGCACCGTCGACCTCGCCCACTCCCTCGGCCTCCTCGTCGTCGCCGAGGGCGTGGAGGACGACGAGACCTGGGAACGCCTGCGTGACCTGGGCTGCGACGCCGTCCAGGGCTGGCTGGTCGCCGCCGCGATGCCGCCCGTCGAGGCGACCGCCTGGCTCCTGGCCCGCGGCGAGCACGGCTGGCGCCGCCCCGCCGACATCGCCGCCCAGGCCGAGCTCGACCAGGCCGCGGGCCGGCTCGACCAGCCCTCCGGCCAGGTCGTCCCGTAGGACGGCCCCGCCCGGCACGCGGACGCCGGGCAAACCGTTTCACGGGCAGCGGCACCGGCCCCATAGGATGGGGCCACACCATCAAGCTCACCCCGTGAGGATCCGCATGCCTGGCATCACGCGCGAGGAGGTCGCCCACCTCGCACGGCTGGCGCGTCTGGAGCTGAAGGGCGAAGAACTCGATCACTTCGCCGGCCAGCTCGACGACATCATCGGCGCGGTCGCCCGCGTCTCCGAGGTCGCCGACCAAGACGTACCGCCGACCTCCCACCCGCTGCCGCTGACCAACGTCATGCGCGCGGACGAGGTCCGTCCGTCGCTCACCCCCGAGCAGGCGCTCTCCGGCGCCCCGGCCCAGGAGCAGCAGCGTTTCAAGGTGCCGCAGATCCTGGGGGAGGACTAACAGTCATGACGGACAACATCATCAAGCTCACCGCGGCCGAGATCGCCCGCAGGATCGCCGCAGGCGACCTGACGGCCGTCGAGGTCACCGAGGCACACCTCGCCCGCATCGAGGCCGTCGACGAGAAGGTCCACGCCTTCCTGCACGTCGACCGTGAGGGCGCACTCGCCCAGGCCCGCGCCGTGGACGAGAAGCGTGCCCGCGGCGAGAAGCTCGGCCCGCTCGCCGGTGTGCCGCTCGCGCTCAAGGACATCTTCACCACCGTCGGCATGCCGACGACCGTGGGTTCGAAGATCCTGGAGGGCTGGATCCCGCCGTACGACGCGACCCTGGTCAAGAACCTCAAGGCCGCCGACGTCGTCATCCTCGGCAAGACCAACATGGACGAGTTCGCGATGGGCTCCTCCACGGAGAACAGCGCGTACGGCCCCACCGGAAACCCCTGGGACCTGACCCGGATCCCCGGCGGCTCGGGCGGCGGTTCCTCCGCCGCGCTCGCCGCGTACGAGGCCCCCCTCGCCATCGGCACGGACACCGGCGGCTCCATCCGCCAGCCCGCCGCCGTCACCGGCACCGTGGGCGTCAAGCCGACCTACGGCGGCGTCTCCCGCTACGGCATGGTGGCCTTCTCGTCCTCCCTCGACCAGGGCGGTCCCTGCGCCCGTACGGTCCTGGACGCGGCCCTCCTCCACGAGGCCATCGCCGGGCACGACCCGCTCGACTCGACCTCCATCGACGCCCCGGTCCCGCCGGTCGTCGAGGCGGCCCTGAGCGGCTCCGTCGGCGGCATGCGCGTCGGCGTCGTCAAGCAGTTCCGCGGCGAGGGCTACCAGGCCGGTGTCGTGCAGCGCTTCGACGAGTCCGTCGAGCTGCTCAGGGCGCTGGGCGCCGAGATCGTCGAGCTGGACTGCCCGACCTTCGACCTCGCCCTTTCGGCGTACTACCTGATCGCGCCGTCCGAGTGCTCCTCGAACCTGGCCCGCTTCGACGCCATGCGCTACGGCCTGCGGGTCGGCGACGACGGCACGCGGTCCGCCGAGGACGTCACCGCCCTCACCCGTGAGGCCGGCTTCGGCGACGAGGTCAAGCGCCGCATCATCCTCGGTACGTACGCGCTCAGCTCCGGCTACTACGACGCGTACTACGGCTCGGCCCAGAAGGTCCGCACGCTCATCACCCGCGAGTTCGAGAAGGCCTTCGAGGAGGTGGACGTGATCGTCTCCCCGACGACGCCCACCACCGCCTTCCCGATCGGCGAGCGCGCCGACGACCCGATGGCGATGTACCTCGCGGACCTGTGCACCATCCCGACCAACCTGGCCGGCAACGCCGCCATGTCGCTGCCCTGCGGCCTGGCGCCGGAGGACGGTCTGCCGGTCGGCCTGCAGATCATCGCTCCCGCCATGAAGGACGACCGGCTGTACAAGGTCGGCGCCGCCGTCGAGGCCGCGTTCGTGGAAAAGTGGGGGCATCCGCTGCTTGAGGAGGCTCCGTCGCTGTGAGTGCCATGGCAAAGAAGGCCAAGAACTTCAAGAAGTCGAAGACCGGCGTCTACGTCTCGCTGGCCACCACCGCGTTCGGCGCGGTCAGCGTCGCCAAGCAGGCCAAGATGGCCCGCAACGACGGCGACATGCTGCGGCTCGTCGACGCCGCGGTGTCCGCCGCCGCCATCGTTACCGGCCTGGCGATCCTCTACCGGGAGCTGAAGCGCCTGGGCGACGACGACGTCCTGCTGGGCTGAGAGGGAAAGTCTCACCGTGACTGTCACTGAACTGCTGTCGTACGAAGCGGCGCTTGCCGAGTACGACCCCGTCATGGGCCTCGAGGTCCATGTCGAGCTCGGCACCCGGACGAAGATGTTCTGCGGCTGCTCGACCGAGCTGGGCGCGGAGCCGAACTCGCAGACCTGCCCGACCTGCCTCGGCATGCCCGGCTCGCTGCCCGTCGTCAACGCGATCGGCGTCGAGTCCGCCATCAAGATCGGCCTCGCGCTGCACTGCGAGATCGCCGAGTGGTGCCGCTTCGCCCGGAAGAACTACTTCTATCCGGACATGCCGAAGAACTTCCAGACCTCCCAGTACGACGAGCCGATCGCCTTCAACGGCTACCTGGACGTCCAGCTGGAGGACGGCGAGATCTTCCGCGTGGAGATCGAGCGCGCCCACATGGAGGAGGACACCGGCAAGTCGCTGCACGTCGGCGGCGCGACCGGTCGCATCCACGGCGCCTCGCACTCCCTGCTCGACTACAACCGGGCGGGCATCCCGCTCATCGAGATCGTCACCAAGCCGATCGAGGGCGCGGGCGAGCGGGCCCCCGAGGTCGCCAAGGCGTACGTCGCCGAGCTGCGCGAGCTGATCCGCGCCCTCGGTGTGTCCGACGCGCGCATGGACAAGGGCCAGATGCGCTGCGACGTGAACCTGTCGCTGCGCCCCCACGGCACCAAGACCTTCGGCACCCGCTCGGAGACGAAGAACGTCAACTCGCTCCGTTCGGTGGAGCGGGCGGCGCGCTTCGAGATCCAGCGCCACGCGGCCGTGCTCACCTCCGGTGGCACGATCGTGCAGGAGACCCGTCACTTCCACGAGGACGACGGCTCCACCACCTCCGGCCGCATCAAGGACAACGCCGAGGACTACCGGTACTTCCCGGAGCCCGACCTGGTGCCGGTGGCCCCCGCCCGCGAGTGGGTCGAGGAGCTCCGCAAGGGCCTTCCCGAGCTGCCGCGCGTGCGCCGCAACCGGCTGCGCGAGGAGTGGGGCGTGTCCGAGCTGGACATGCAGTCCATCCTCAACGCGGGCGCGGTCGACGCGATCGTCGCCACGATCGAGGCGGGCGCCGACGCGGCCTCGGCCCGCAAGTGGTGGATGGGCGAGCTGGCCCGTAACGCCAACGAGCAGGGCGTCTCCCTGGAGGAGCTGGCGATCACGCCGGCGGACGTGGCCCGGGTCTCGGCCCTGGTCGCCTCCGGCGACCTCAACGACAAGCTGGCCCGCCAGGTCATCGAGGGCGTTCTCGCCGGCGAGGGCACCCCGGACGCGGTCGTCGAGAAGCGCGGTCTGAAGGTCGTCTCCGACGACGGCGCGCTCGGCACGGCGGTCGACGAGGCCATCGCGGGCAACGCGGCCATCGCGGACAAGATCCGCGGCGGCAAGGTCGCGGCGGTCGGCGCCCTGGTCGGCGCGGTCATGAAGGCCACCAGGGGCCAGGCGGACGCGGCGAAGGTCAAGGACCTGATCCTGGAGAAGCTGGGCGTCAGCGAGGGCTGATCCCGCTTCCCGTACGCGTACGAGGGCGGCCCCCCACCGGAACTCCGGTGGGGGGCCGCCTTTCGGCCCGACCCGGGCCACCCTGCTGTGCGCGCTGGCCGACGGTGTCGCGACCACGGGCCGGCTCGCCCGTCGCGCGGCCACCGCGCCGAACGCCGGCCGACACATCACGGCCTTGCGGGAGGCGGCGCTGGTGGCCGGCCAACGCCACCGCAACGTGACGCTCCACTCGGTCACCGACCTCGGCCTCGCCCTCCTGGAGGGCGGAAGCCCGCGCATCCCCGCCTAGGAGTCCGACCCCGACGCGGGCGCCGCCTTCGTCGCCGCACGTTCGTCCGGTGCGAGTTTCGCCCGCGGTGGGCGGTGGGCTCCTATGCTGCCGGTATGAAGATCTCGCTGCGCTGTGACGGTGACTCGGTCGAGGACGAACTGCGTTCCCTCGCCGCTTGGTTGGAAGCCGATCGGGCCGTACGCCGACACGTAAGGGCCGAGCTCGGCAGTGCGCTTCCCGTCATACCCGGACAGCAGGGAGACGGCATCGACATCCTCTCCCTCGTTCTGAGCAGCGGCCTCAGTACGGCGTCGTTGGCGGCCGCGCTCGCCTCCTGGCGGGGCACCCGTCCCAAGCCGCCGACTCTCGTCGTGGAGCGGCCGGACGGTACGCGCGTCGAGATCAGCGGGCAGTCCCTGGAGGAGTCGGAGAAGCTGATGCGCAGGCTGCTGGGCGACGGCGAGCAGAACGACACCGCGTCTTGACCGAACTGCCCGATCCGGCCGGGACGCGGGTCCTCCTCATCGGCGCGAGCGAGTTCACATCCCTGGACGGCCTGCCCGCCGTGGCGGGCAATCTCACGCTGCTGCGCGAGCTGTTCATGAAGAGCTGGAACCTGCCGCCCCGTCACGTCACCGTGGTCGCGAACCCGTCCGTTCCCCGTGACCTGTCGAGGGCCGTCCAGGAGGTGGTCGACGCGGCCACCGACACCCTGCTCGTCTACTACGCGGGGCACGGCCTGCTCGATCCCCGGACCGGGAAACTGCACCTGGCCACCGAGACGAGCGACCGCGCGTCGGTCCACGACACCGCCACGCCCTACGAGTGGATCCGCTGGCCGGTCGAGAAGAGCCCGGCCATGCGCCGGATCGTCATCCTCGACTGCTGCTACAGCGCCCGGGCCTTCGGCGCCCAGTCGGCCGCCGCCGCCCTGGAGGTGGACGGAACCTACCTGCTGGCCGCCGCCGCCGAGACGGCCGTCGCCCTCTCGCCGCCGGGTGAGCCGCTGACCGCGTTCACCGGTGAGCTGGTCACGCTGATGAAGGAGGGCGTGCCGGGCGGACCCGAGTATCTGGACCTCGACACCCTTTTCACCCGGCTCCGCACGCGGCTGGTCACCCGCGACCGTCCGGAGCCGCACCGGCTGTGCCGCAACCAGCTGGGGCAGGCACCCTTCATCCGCAATCCCGCTTACATACCGCCGCCCGAGCCGACCCTCGCCGGCGGCGCGCCCCAGGCGCCGGAGCCCCCGCGGACCGATCAGGCCGTCGCCGAGATCTACACGGCCCGCAGCCTGGCCGACACGCTCCAGGCCATCGCCGACGCCGCCGTCTCCGGATTCGGCTACGAGCTGGCGGCCGTCAACCTCGTCCGCCCCGACGGCGACCTCGTCGTCGCCGCGCTGGCCGGCAGTCCGGCCGCGGAGGCGCTGCTGACCGGCCGGGTGGGCTCCCGGGCCTCCTGGGAACGGCGGCTGGCGATGGGCGAGGACTGGGACGGTCTGCGGTTCATCCCGCACACGGAAGGCTGGGTGCTCACCGACGACGACGTGCCTCAGTGGCACACCGAAGGCCCCGTGCCCGAGCAGGAGGGCGGCTGGCATCCCGAGGACCGGCTCTACGCGCCGATGTACTCGCCCCAGGGCGAGCTGATCGGCGTGATCTCCGTCGACCGCCCGGGTGACGGCCGTCGCCCGGGCGTCGGAGGCCGGAACGCGCTGCGCACGTACGCCTTCCACTCCGCCATCGCCATCAGCAACGCGCGCCTGCGGGCGAACATGCAGCGGGCGCTGTTGCGGCTGGAGCGTGAGCAGCAGGCCCTGCGCGCCAGTGAGCAGTCGTTCCGGGAGGCCTTCGAGTACGCGCCGGGTGGTATGGCCATCGCTGAACTGGGTGGCGACCAGCACGGCAGGCTGCTGCGGACCAACGACGCCCTGTGCCGGCTTCTCGGCCGGCCCGCCTCCCAGCTGCGGCGGTACACCCTCGCCGACCTGGTGCACCCCGAGGACGTCGGTGTCCTGCTCTCCACCCCGGCCGAGGGCGGGCGGGCCGAGCTGAGGCTCGGGCGCCGCGACGGCTCCTACGTATGGGTCTCGGTCTCCCATTCCGTCGTCGCCGACACCTCTGACGGGCCGCGCTTCCTCCTGACCCATGTCGAGGACATCGAGGAGCGCAAGCACCGCGAGTACGCGCTGGAGGAGCGTGCGAGCCGTGACGAACTCACCGGGCTGCTGTCCGAGTCGGAGCTGCGGCTCCGGCTGGGTCGCCAGTTGTGCGAGAACGAGAACCAGAACGGTGAGACCGCGGCGGAGGCGGAAGCGCGGCCGCAGCCGGCGTACACCTACGATCCGCACCGGCACAAGCGGCTGCCGACCGAACGCGGCTCCACGCTGGCGCTGCTGCACCTCGGCATCGACGCCTTCAAGGCGTACAACGCCCGCCATGGGCTCGGGGCCGGTGACGCCGCACTGACCGAGATCGCCCACCGGCTCCGGGAGGAGCTGGCGTCGTGGGACGCGGACGGGGAGGTCGCCCGGATCCGTGGTGACGAGTTCGTCGTCCTCGCCCACGACCTCGATGCCACGAGGGCCGAGGCGCTGGCGGCCCGTCTGAGAGAGTGCGTCCGGCGCCCGGTCGACGGAGGCGCTGCCTTCGGCGGGGTGGCTCTCGATGCGACGGGCGTCCTCTGCTGGGCGACCTGCGGAACCTCCGCCGATCAGGTGCTCCGCCGTTCGAAGGAGCTCCTGCACGGCCGGAAGGCGCTGCGTACGGACTGACGGACCGTTCACCACCGCGCCGTCACGGGGTCTTGTCGGCGTCATCCGGCCTCACTACCGTCCCTCGCGTACCCAATGGCTCGAAGGCGAACCATTGGCCGTCGACTGGAGGTCGGTCTTGCCCCCCGAGAAGTCCCCCGAGATGTCCCGCAGAAGGCTCCTCGCGCTGGGTGGAGGCGCCTTCGGTGTCGCCGCCGGCTCGCTGCTGCCGCCGTCGCTGCAGGCCGCCATGGCCGCGGAGCCCCCGGCCGGGGGGATGTCGGCGGTCCGGCACGTGGTGATCCTGATGCAGGAGAACCGTTCCTTCGATCACTACTTCGGCACCCTCCGCGGCGTCCGCGGATTCGGCGACCGCAATGCCATCGAGCTGCCCTCCGGCACGTCGGTGTTCGAGCAGCCCGCCGCCCTGGGCCGGACCGTGCTGCCCTTCCCGATCCGCGGCGCCGCCGAGACCCAGAAGAAGGATCTCCAGTACATCGGGGACCTCGACCACTCCTGGAGCGGCGGCGGCAAGGCCTGGCACGGCGGCTGGATGGACGGCTGGGTGTCGGCCAAGACCGCCGCCACCATGGCGTACTACGACCGGCAGGACATCCCCCTGCACTACGAGCTCGCCGACACCTTCACCGTCTGCGACGCCTACCACTCGTCCGTCCACACCTCGACGAGCCCCAACCGCAACCACCTCTGGTCCGGCTGGACCGGCTTCGAGGCCGACGGCAGCCGGGCGGTCACCAACGCCGCGTACGCCGAGGGCACCCACCCCGGCTACGGCTGGCCCACCTACGCCGAGCGTCTCGAAGCCGCCGGACGCAGCTGGAAGACGTACACCGAGTGGGAGAACTTCACCGACAACAACATCGAGTTCTTCACCACCTTCAAGAAGATCGCGCGGAAGGCGCTCGCCGGAACCGGCGGGCACACCTTCATGGAGTCCTTCTACGCCGCCGTCCGCGACACCGGCGACGCCACCGAGCGGGCGCGGCTCCTCGGCCTCCTGGAGGAGGGCGTCGCCACCCTCACCGAGGCCGAGCGCTCCCTCTTCGAGCGCGGACTGCGCCGCGTCGAGAGCGGCACCCTCGCCGACGCCTTCCGCGCCGACGTCGCCGCCGGCACCCTCCCCGAGGTCTCGTACCTCGTGCCCTCGGCGATCGACTCCGAGCACCCCGGCTCCTCCTCGCCGATCGCCTCCGCCACCCTCGTCTACAAGGTGCTCGACGCCCTCGGCGCGCACCCGGACGTGTGGCGCCACACCGTCGTCCTGATCAACTACGACGAGAACGACGGCTTCTTCGACCACGTGCCGCCGCCCGTGCCGCCCGCCGACAACACGGACGAGCGCTGGAAGGGCCAGCCCACCGGCCTCGGCATCCGCGTCCCGCTGCTCGTCGTCTCCCCCTGGTCGGTCGGCGGCTACGTCTGCTCCGAGACCTTCGACCACACCTCGGTGATCCGGTTCCTGGAGAAGCTCACCGGCATCGAGGAGCCCAACATCACCCCCTGGCGCCGGGCCGTCACCGGCGACCTCACCTCCGCCTTCGACTTCAAGCGGGGCCGCAGGCAGCCGCCCGTCGAGCAGCCGGGCCCGATCCCGCCCTTCACCGGACGCTGGCGGCCGCAGCCCCCGGCCGTGCAGCGGATGCCCGTGCAGGAGCCCGGCGTCCGCCCCGCCCGGCCGCTTCCGTACCAGCCGGACGCCGCCGCGACCACCGGCACCGGCGCGGTGACGGTCGCGCTCAGCAACAGGGGCAGGGCGAGCGCGCACTTCGCCCTCTACCCGTACGCGGGCGAGTTCGCCGTCCCCCAGCACCAGGACGTCAGGGGTACGGGGGAGTGGACCGTCCCCGTTCCGGGTGATCATTACCGCTTCACGATCACCGGCCCCAACGGCTTCCGCCGCGAGTTCGAGGGCCCCGCGACGGGCGGCGCCGAGCTGGGCTCCCGCATCGACCACCACGACCGTGACCTGCACCTCACCGTACGGAACACCGGATCGGCCGCCGTCTCCTTCACGGTCAGGCCGCTCGCGTACGTGGACCCCGAAGACCTCGACGACCTCGGCGACTGGACCCGCACCGTCACCGTGAAGCCCGGGAAGACCCGTACCGTCGTCCACTCGGCCGCCGACGCGCACGGCTGGTACGACGTCGAGGTGACCGCGCCCGGCGGCTTCCGCCGCCGGCTCATGGGACACATCGAGAACGGTCGCGCCAGCGTCTCCGGCTGAGCACCCGCCGTGACCTTCCGTGCCCGGGGTTCAGGACCTTCGTCCCGACCCCCGGGCATGCCTGTGAGTATCGACACGAAACGGGCAAACGATCACGTTCGGCTGCCACAGTGGGCCCACGTAGTCATGCGTGTCGGTCATGCGTTCTTCTCGGGCTGTTCCCGCGAAAGATCCACGAACCACCCAGGGAGCACGTCCTTTGGCAGCCATCGCACGGTGGTGCATCAAGCACCGCCTCGTCGTCGTCCTCCTGTGGCTCCTCGCCCTCGGCGGGGTCGGCACCTCGGCCGTCGTCGCCGGCAGCGCGTACTCCAACGACTACGAGGTCCCCGGCACCGAGTCCGGCCGTGCCACCGCCCTCCTCGAACGGGGCTTCCACGGCCTCGGCGGCGACAGCGACACCATCGTCTGGCACACCGACCAGGGCAGCGTCCGCGCCGACGCCGTCGAGAAGCGCATGAGCGCGATGCTCGACGAGGTCGCCGAACTGCCCGGCATCGCCGCCGTCACCTCCCCGTACGGCGAGACCCCGGGACAGGTCAGCGAGGACGGCCACACCGCCTACGCCGTCGTCACCTTCCACGAGCAGGCCGACGACATCCCCCAGGCGCAGGCCCGCGCCCTCGTCGACACCGCGAAGGCCGCCGAGGCCGACGGCGTCGCGGTCGAGCTGGGCGGCAGCGCCGTCGCCCTCACCGAGGCCCCCGGCGGGCACATCGCCGAAGTCGTCGGCGTCGCCGTCGCCGCCGTCGTCCTCTTCCTCGCCTTCGGCTCCCTCGCCGCCTCCGCGCTCCCCATCGCGACCGCGCTCGTCAGCGTCGGCATCGCCTACTCCGGGATCGTGCTCCTCGGCCACCTCATGACCGTCGCCGACTTCGCCCCCATGCTCGGCATGCTCGTCGGGCTCGGCGTCGGCATCGACTACGCCCTCTTCATCGTCACCCGGCACCGCAGAGGCCTGAAACGCGGCCTGTCCGTCGCGGAGGCCGCCGAGACGGCCGTCGCCACCACCGGCCGCGCCGTCGTCTTCGCCGGAGCCACCGTCTGCATCGCGCTGCTCGGCATGCTGATCCTGCGGCTCAGCTTCCTCAACGGCGTCGCCATCGCCGCGTCCCTCACCGTCGTCCTCACCGTCGCCGCCTCCGTCACCTTCCTTCCGGCGCTGCTCTCCCTCATCGGCACGCGGGCGCTGTCCCGGCGCGAACGCCGGACGCTCGCCGAGCACGGGCCGCAGCCCGAACTGCCCACCGGCTTCGCCGCCCGCTGGTCCGCCTTCGTCGAACGGCACCCGAAGCTGCTCGGGGCCGTCGCCGTCGTCGTCATGGGCTTCCTGGCCCTGCCCACCCTCTCGCTCCACCTCGGCACCTCCGACCAGGGCAACGGCCCGGCGACCGCGACCACGCGGCAGGCGTACGACCTGATCGCCGACGGCTTCGGGCCCGGCGTCAACGGTCCGCTCACCCTCGTCGCCGGGCTCGACGGCGCCGACGACCGGGTCGCCCTCGACCAGCTGCCCGCCGCGCTCTCCGCCACCCGCGGAGTCGCCTCCGTCTCCCCGGTCACGTACAACAGCTCCGGCGACACCGCCGTCCTCACCGTCGTCCCCGAGTCCTCGCCCCAGTCGAAGGCCACCAGCGAGCTCGTCGACCGGCTCCGCTCGGACGTCCTCCCGCGGACCGAGGCCGGCACCTCCCTCGACGTGCACGTCGGCGGTGTCACCGCCTCGTACGACGACTTCGCCGAGATCATCGTCGGCAAGCTGCCGCTCTTCGTCGGCGTCGTCATCGCCCTCGGCTGTCTGCTGCTCCTGCTCGCCTTCCGCTCGATCGGCATCCCGCTCAAGGCCGCCGCCATGAACGTCGTCGCCGTCGCCGCCGCCTTCGGTGTCGTCGTGGCGATCTTCCAGTGGGGCTGGGGGAGCGAGCTCCTCGGCCTCGGCAGCGCCGGGCCGATCGAACCCTTCCTCCCGGTGATCATGGTCTCCGTCCTCTTCGGACTCTCCATGGACTACCAGGTCTTCCTGGTCAGCCGGATGTACGAGGAGTGGCTGGAGACCGGCGACAACCGGCGCGCGGTACGGGTCGGTCTGGCCGAGACCAGCCGGGTGATCAACTCCGCCGCCGTCATCATGATCTCCGTCTTCCTCGCCTTCGTCCTCTCCGGCGACCGGGTCATCGCGATGTTCGGCATCGCGCTCGCGGCGGCCGTCGCCCTCGACGCCTTCGTCCTGCGCACCCTCCTCGTTCCCGCGCTCATGCACCTGCTCGGCGGGGCGAACTGGTGGCTGCCCCGATGGCTCGACCGCCTGCTGCCCCGGATCAGCATCGAACCGCCCGAGTGCCGCGAGGCCGCCGACGCGCGTGCGAAGATCCCCACGCAGTGCGTGACGGTTCCGGCCGTGGAGGAGAGGATCGAGGATGTTCGCGATATCGCTGGGTGACGACGGCGCGGAGCTGAGGCCCCTGGAGCCCTGGCGGGCCGAGGAGTTCCTGGCGCACATGGACCGGGGGCGGGACTTCATCGGGCAGCACATCGCCCTGCCGGACTTCGTCGCCGACCTGGACTCCGCCCGCTCCTTCCTGCGCTCGTACGCCGAGAAGGCCGCGAGCGACACCGGACGGATCTACGGCATCTGGACCGACGGCACCCTCGTCGGCGGCGTCCTCTTCCGGACGTTCGACGCCACCTCCGGCACCGCGGAGGCGGGCTGCTGGCTTGAGCCCTCCGCCGCCGGGAACGGCCTGATCACCCGAGCCTGCCGGATCATCATCGACTGGGCGGTCGAGGAGCGCGGCATCCACCGCGTCGAATGGCACGCCTCCGTGAAGAACGGGGCGAGCATCGCCGTCGCCCGCCGCCTGGGCATGACGCGGGAGGGCGTCCTGCGGGAGAACTACCCGCACCGCGGCACGCGCACGGACACGGAGGTCTGGGCGGTTCTGGCCCCCGAGTGGCGGGCGGCGAAGGCCGGGGCGGCGTCTTAAGACGGTTCTCATGTGCGCCGCCTAGCGTGCGCCGCATGGACACCAAGACGACGACAGAGAAGACCGGCGAGACCGGCGACGGCGCCGAGAGCCCCGAGAGCGCCGGGGCGGACATCGCCGCGAAGACCGCGAAGACCGCCGAGGCGGCTGAGACCGCGCCCGCCGTGGAGCCGCTGGACGCCGACGACCTCGATCCGGCCGACGAGATCGACAAGGACGACGACGAGGACGACGAGGCGCCGTTCCCGGACGAGGCCCCCGCTCCCGCCTCCGCCGGCATCGGCGGCGCCGCCGCGGCCGTGGTGTCCGCCGCCCTCGGCGTCGTCGCGCTCACCGGCACCTGGACCGGCAAGGTCGTCGCCGAGCGCGAGACCCTCATCGGTCAGATCAAGACCTCCGGATCCGGCACCCCGGCCCAGCAGATCTCCGAGATCTACGGCGACGCCTGGCACAGCGTCGCCGTGGTGAACGGCGTCTTCTCGCTCGTCGCCCTGCTCGTGGCCGTCCTCGTGCTCGTCCTTCCCGGGCGCCCCTCCTGGGTCCGCGCGGTCGCCGTCGCGGGCGCCGTCCTGGGCGGCCTCGGACTGCTCCTGTCGGTCGGTACCTACTTCGACCTGTTCCTGAGCCTCCCGACCGCCGGATCCTGACGCCCCGGCCTGATCCCTCAGGCGGTGCCTAAGGCCCCCCTGAGGACCGCCTAAGGCCCCCCGTACCCCGAACATGCGGCACTCGCCCGATGTGGCCGCACCCCCTGGGAGACGAAGGTCGAGACATCGCAAGGAGCGATGCCGAGACCGAGACACCAGGAGCACCCGATGTTCGCGTACGAACTCCACCGCCTGAACCACGCCGAACTCGTCCGTGAGGCCGCCGCCCAGCGTCTGTCCCGCCAGGCCGCCGACTCCGTCTCCACCGCCCGGGGCCTGCGCCGCCTCGGCCGGCGGAGCGGCGGCCAGGACGCTGAGGGGCGGGTGAGCGACGGCGGACGCAGCCGCTTCGTCCGGGCCGCGTGACCCCCGTATGGGCGACAGTACGGACGGCTGTGCGATGCTCGGCGCCGTGGAGACCAGGTCAGTCAGCCCCGTGTTCGTCGGCCGTGCCGGCGAACTCACCGCCCTCACCGAGGCGCTCTCCCGCGCGACCGCGGGAGAGCCCCAGGCCCTGCTCGTGGGCGGCGAGGCGGGGGTCGGCAAGACCCGGCTCATCGAGGAGTTCCTCGACACGGCCTGCGACCGGGGCGCCGTCGTCGCGCTCGGCGGCTGCGTCGAACTCGGCGCCGACGGACTGCCCTTCGCCCCCTTCGCCGCCGCACTGCGCTCGCTGCGCCGCCGGCTCCCCGACGAACTCACCGCGGCCGCCGAAGGACAGGAGAGCGAACTCGCCCGCCTGCTGCCCGAACTCGGCGAACCCGGCAGCCACGAATCCTCCGACGAGGACAGCACCGCCCGCCTCTTCGAACTGACCGTACGGCTCCTGGAACGGCTCGCCGCCGACCGCACGATCGTGCTCGTCCTCGAAGACCTGCACTGGGCCGACGCCTCCACCCGCCACCTCCTCACCTACCTCCTCCGCACCCTCCGCCGCGGCCGCATCGTGGTCGTCGCCAGCTACCGCGCCGACGACATCCACCGCCGCCACCCGCTGCGCCCCCTCCTCGCCGAACTCGACCGGCTCCGCACCATCCGCCGCATCGAACTCGCCCGCTTCACCCGCACCGAGGTGCACCGCCAGCTCACCGGCATCCTCGCCGCCGAACCCGACCCCGGCCTCGTCGAGGAGGTCTTCGAACGCTCCGACGGCAACGCCTTCTTCGTCGAGGAACTCGTCGTCTCCCACGAGGCGGGCTGCGCCCCCGGCCAGCTCAGCGACTCCCTGCGCGACCTCCTGCTCGTCCGGGTAGAGACGCTCACCGAGGACGCCCAGCGGGTCGCCAGGATCGTCGCCGAGGGCGGCTCCACCGTCGAGTACGGTCTGCTCGCCGCCGTCGCCCGGCTCACCGAGGACGAACTCATCGAGGCGCTCCGGGCCTGCGTCGGCGCCAACATCCTGCTCGCCGTCCCCGACGGCGACGGCTACCGCTTCCGCCACTCCCTCGTCCGCGAGGCCGTCAGCGACGACCTGCTGCCCGGCGAACGATCCCGCCTCAACCGGCGCTACGCCGAAGCCCTGGAGGCCGACCCCGGGCTCGTCAGGGCCGACGAGCGCGCCACCCGGCTCGCCACCTACTGGTACCACGCGCACGACTCCGCCAAGGCCCTGCCCGCCGTCCTCCGCGCCTCCGTCGCCACCCGCAAGCGCCACGCCTACGCCGAACAACTGCGCCTCCTCGAACGGGCCATGGAACTCTGGGACGAGGCCCCCGCCGAGATCCGCCGCTCGCTGCGACCCATGGACTACGCCGAGGCCTACCCGCCCTGCGGCTGCGACCCCGAGACCACCCCGCTCCGGTACCTCGATCTGCTTGCCGAGGCCGCCGTCGCCGCCCGGCTCAGCGGCGACCGCGAACGCGCCCTGAAGATCGGCAAGACGGCGCTCCGCCTCCTCGACGGCGCGGACGAGAACGACCCGCTCCGCGCCGCCTGGTTCTGGACCGAGCGGGCCCGCCTCCAGTCCAACCTCGGCCGGGGCGACGGCTGGGAGGAGATCTCCCGCGCCCAGGAACTCGTCAAGGGCCTGCCGCCGTCCGCCGTCCACGCCGCGGTCCTCGTCGGCGCCGCCGGCTGGGGCATGCTCCGCAACCCCGGACCCGAGGCCCTCACGGCCGCCGAACGCGCCGTCGAATACGCCCGCCACGTCAACGCCGAGTCGATCGAGCTCAACGCCCGCCTCACCCTCGGCACCCTCATGACCGCGGCAGGGGACGTCGAGACGGGCCTCGCCGAGATGCACGACGTACGGGAACGGACCACGGCCCTCGGCCAGTTCACCGAGGCCGCCCGCGCCCACATCAACATCGCCTCCTCCCTGGAAGCCCTCGGCCGCTCCCGCGAGGCCGTCGAACTCTCCGACTCCGGCGTCCGTCTCGCCCGCACCTACGGCCTCGTCGACAGCGTCAGCTGGATCGAGGCCAACCGGGCCGAGTCCCTCCTCTCCCTCGGGCACTGGGACGAGACCCAGGAGGCCGCCGAACGGCTGCTCCGCTCGGCGTCCAGCAGCAAGCCCCGAGGCTCGGCCTCCCTCCGCCTCGCCCAGCTCGCCGTCGCCCGCGGCGAACTCGACGCGGCCCGCCGCCACCTCGCCGACGCCCGCGCCGCCTACGGCGCCCGCGACCCGATCCCGCAGTACACCCTGCTCATGGGGCAGATCGAGATCGCCGTGGCCGCCGCGGAGGGCCGCTTCGCGGACGTCAGGACCCGGCTCGCCGCCGTCGAACAGGCCGGCTTCCCGCCCGGCACCCACCGCTACGGCTGGCCGCTCGTCCTCACCGCGGCCACCGCCGAGGCCGACAGTCGGGGACTGCCCGCCGCCGCGGAGGGCCGCGCGGAGGCGCTGGACACCATCCGCGCCTGCGTCCGCCGCCTCGCCACGCCAGCCCCCGTCTGGGCCGCCCACGCCCAGCAGGTCTCCGAGGAGATCGCCCGCGCCGAGGGCCGCGAGTCCGCCGCCCGCTGGGCCGAGACCGTCGCCGCCTTCGAACCGCTGGAACGCCCCGCCCAGCTGGCCCGCGCCCGGCACCGCCTCGCCGACGCCCTCCTCGTCGAGGGAGGCCACCGCGAGGAGGCCGCCGCCCTGCTCCGCGAGGCCCACGCCACCGCCGCCCGCCTCGGCGCCCGCCCGCTCCGCGAGGACGTGGAACTCCTCGCCGCCCGCGCCCGCCTCTCCCTGACACCGGAGAAGCGGGCCGCGGCACCGGCCGAGGCCGCCGACGACACCTTCGGCCTGACCCCTCGCGAGCAGGAGGTCCTGCGCCTGGTCGCGGCCGGCCGCACCAACCGTCAGATCGCCGAGGAACTGTTCATCTCACCCAAGACGGCCAGCGTCCACGTCTCCAACATCCTCGCCAAGCTGGGCGTCGCCGGCCGTGGCGAGGCCGCCGCCCTGGCCCACCGCCTCCACCTCCTCGACACCACTCTCTAAGCCCACTGAGTCCACTGATTCCCCCGGGGCCGGGCGGGGCGCCCGTATCGTCACCCGGCCCGAGGTCAGGTCTATCGGTCCGCGCGAAGGATCGGCGTCGCCCGGATCCTCCCTGGTCAGAGCCTGCCTGCGCAGCTCCTCCTCGGTGTGCCTGCGTCCCGGCGCGAACAGCTCCGCCATCGAGTCGAACACGGTCACCCGCCTCCTTCAGTTCACCTCCAGCCGGAGGATCCTGTCGTCCCCTGGCCCGGGAGTGCCCCGGGTGTCGGTTTCGCTGGTCACCAGCCAGAGCCGCCCGCCGCCCCCGGCGAGGACCGTGCGCAGGCGTCCGTACTCCTCTGTCAGGAACGCCTCGGGGTTCCCCGACCGTTCCGCGCCGGAGAGCGGGACCCGCCACAGCCGCTCGCCTCTGAGCCCGGCCATCCAGATCGCGCCCTTCGCGTAGGCGATTCCGCTGGGGGAGGCCTCCGAGGTGCGCCACTGCGCCACCGGGTCCACGAACCCCTCCCGCCCGGCCTGCCCCTCGGCCTCCGGCCAGCCGTAGTTCTTGCCGGCCTCGACCAGATTCAGCTCGTCCCAGGTGTTCTGCCCGAACTCCGCCGCCCACAGGCGGCCCGCCGTGTCCCAGGCGATGCCCTGCACGTTGCGGTGGCCGTACGAATAGACCACCGAACCGGCGAAGGGATTGCCCGGCGCGGGCCGGCCCTCCGGTGTCATCCGCAGGATCTTCCCGCCGAGCGACTCCCGGTCCTGCGCGAGGCCCGTCCTGCCGGTCTCGCCCGTCCCCGCGTACAGCATCCGGTCCGGCCCGAACGCGATGCGGCCGCCGTTGTGCACGACCCCCTTCGGGATGCCCGTGAGCACCGGCTGCGGCGCTCCGAGCCGGTCGCCGTCCCCGCCCTCGTACCGCATGCGCACGATGCGGTTGTCCGACTCCGCCGTCAGATACGCGTACACCCAGCCGTCCCGCACCGCGAGGCCCATGAGCCCGCCCTCGCCGCCCGGAACCACCCCCGGCACCTCGCCGAGCGACGTCTTCGCCCCGGTCCGCCCGTCCACCCGGGTGATCGTCCGCTCGTCCCGCGAGGAGACGAGGAGGTCCCCGCCAGGCAGCTCCGCGAGCCCCCACGGCGACTTCAGCCCCTCGGTCAGCGTGCCCGACACCGTCACCCGGCCACCGGCGGGCGCGGAGGACGAGCCCGGAGGCGAGGCGGAAGCGGGGGAGGACGCGGAGGCCGAAGGAGGCGACGACCTCGGTGGAGCCGTACCCGAGCGGTCCTCGGTGCCTCCCGAGGAGCAGCCCGCCACCAGGATCAGCACGGCAGTGCCCCACAGGGCCTTCACAACAGCAGGACGGCTCATGGCACGGTCCCCCTTCGACGAGTCGAGCGGCATCCCTTCACTCTTGATACACCGCTCGACCCGATCAGGTTCCCGACCGCCCCGGCCCGCCCCTCGGTGTCGCCTCGGAGGCCGTCCGGGGCGACCTCCCGGCGACGCTCTCAGTCCCAGGACCCCCGGGGCGCCGGAAGCGACGCGAGCTCCGCCAGGTCCACCGGCGTCAGCCGCAGCCCGGCGGCCCGGGCGTTCTCCACCGCCCACCGCTCCCGCTTCGCGCCCGGCACCGGCACGACGTGCGGCCCCCGGCCGAGCACCCACGCCAGTGCCACCTGCGCCGGCGTGACGTCCGGTCCGTGCCGCGCGGCCACCCGTCGCAGCCCCACCACCAGCGGCTGGTTCGCCGCCATCATCTCGGCCGTGAACCGGGGATGCCGGGCCCGTGGATCGTCCGGCTCGAAACCGCCGCCCGGGGTGAGGGTCCCCGTGAGGAACCCGTTCCCCAACGGCATCGCCGCCAGGAACCCGACGCCCCGCGCCGCACACCACGGCAGCAGCCGCACCAGCGCCTCCTGTGACCACACCGACAGCTCGGCCTCCACCGCGGCGACCGGGAAGACCTGCTGGACCCGCTCCAGTTGGCGGATCGTTCCCTCATAGCCGTCACGGCTGACGCCCGTCGCGCCCCTGCGGGCCGACCGGGAGCCGACGGCGCACAGTCCGAGGGCCCGCACCTTGCCCGCGGAGACCAGCTCGGCCATCGCGCCCCAGGTCTCCTCGACCGGCACCTCGGGGTCCGCGCGGTGCAGCTGGTACAGGTCGATCACGTCGGTCTGGAGCCTCCGGAGCGAGGCGTCGCAGGCCCGACGCACGTATCCCGGCCTGCCGTTGGCGACCACGTGCTGATCGCCGACGAGCAGCCCGCACTTCGTCGAGACGAACGCCTCCGCCCGTCGCTCCTTCAACACCCGCCCCAACAGAAGCTCGTTGGTGAACGGTCCGTACATGTCGGCGGTGTCGAGCAGGCTCACCCCGGCGTCGAGCGCCGCGTGCACCGTCCGCAGCGAGCGGTCCCCCCGCTGTTCCGAACGGCTGTACGCCCAGCTCATCGGCATGCACCCCAGGCCGATCGCACCCACGTCGAGCGCTGTCGCCCCGATAGTCCTGCGCTCCACCTGCCGGTACCCCTCCCCTGTGCCGTCCCCCAAAGTAACCAATGGCGCAAAGGATTCTTCGCATAGCCTCCCGGTCATGAGCTTCGAAGACATGACCACCGACGTGTGGCTTCCGATTCCCGCGGGCGAGATCGAAGGACTCCCCGAACCGGGCACGTCGGGCCTGAACTACCGCTTCTGGGACGGCAGACCGCAGTTTCCCGCCGACCCGGCCCGCTGCGCCTTCTACGTCGTCCCTTACATGAAGGGCACCGAGATCGCCGTCCGGCCGCTGGCCGCCATGACCTCGGTCCGGGCCGTGCAGACCCTGTCCGCAGGCATCGACCACGTCACGCCCGGCATCGGCTCGCTGCGCCCCGGGGTCGCCCTCTGCAACGCGAAGGGCGTCCACGAGGCCAGCACCGCCGAGCTCACGCTCGCGCTGATCCTGGCCTCGCTGCGCGGCATCCCGGGCTTCGTGCGCGGCCAGGACGCCGAGGAGTGGCGGGACGGCTTCTACCCGGCCCTCGCCGACAAGTCCGTCCTGATCGTCGGGTACGGGTCGATCGGCGCCGCCATCGAAGACCGGCTCGCGCCCTTCGAGTGCGCGCGGGTAGCGCGCGTCGCACGCTCCGCGCGCACCACAGCGCGCGGTCCTGTCCACGCCCTGACGGAGCTGCCGGCGCTGCTCCCGGAGGCGGACGTGGTCGTGCTCTCCACTCCGCTCACGCCCGCGACCAGGCATCTCGCCGACGCCGGGTTCCTGTCCCGGATGAAGGACGGGGCGCTCCTCGTGAACGTCTCCCGCGGACCGGTCGTGGACACGTCGGCGCTGCTCAAGGAGGTCGAGAGCGGCCGGATCACGGCGGCGCTCGACGTCACCGATCCGGAACCGCTGCCGGCCGGGCACCCGTTGTGGCACGCTCCCGGTGTCCTGATCAGTCCCCATGTGGGAGGTTCCACCTCGGCTTTCATGCCGCGGGCGAAGCGGCTGATCGCGGGACAGCTGCGCCGGTTCGTGGCGGGTGAGGAACTGGCGAACGTCCTCCTCACCACCGGCTGAACCGCGGATGGCGCGCAGGGGCGGCAGGACGGCGCCCACCGGCCGTCGGGCAGGGCGTACGGCCGGTCGGCCGGGCCGCGCCTGGGCCGGTCGGGTGAGAGCGCCCCCGACACGCGCCGCGTACAAGCCCCCAGGTCGTCACGGAGAGTACTGCGACCCTGTCCCTGAGTGACGGTCCTGGTGTATCGTCCCGGAGCGGGGGACTGCGTCGAGTACGGGCTGACGCTGGGGAGCGAAGTGACGGGATATCAGATTCCGAGGGGGGCGACGGGTGAAGCACGGCCGGAGGACCGACGATCCGACGCGGCGACGCCGCCGCCGGCACACCTTCCACGCCTCGCCGCGGGCCTCGCGCACGCCGTGCCGGACCAGGCCGCGCCCCACCGCGCGCCCCGCGCCGCCGAGCCGCCGGCCACCGAACCGGACGCCGGGCCGCGCGTCGGGCCACTGGACGAACCCGGACCGGGCGCCGCATCGCCGGTCCCGTCCGGGGCCGGCGCCGAAGGCCGCGTCGCCGAACCACCGGACCGCGGCGCGGGTGACGGCGACGGCGGGACGCCCTGTTCTCCTGTCGCTCCCTGCCCCCGTGCCCCCGTGCCTTCCGGCGCGTGTGAGGCCGGTGGCGCCGCAGCACCGGAGCCCGTCGCCCCTGTCGTGCGGGACCCGGCAGGGCCCCACGACTGCGACGGGCACGCCCCCGGGCGCGCCGACGAGCCGAAGGCGCGCCCGCACGACGCGGCCGCGTGCGGTGGTGCGGCGCCGGAGGGCCCGGTGAGCGCGCCCGGGGTGGTCCTCGAGCGCCGCCCCGTCGGCGGCGGCGGTGGAGGCGACTCCGGCCATCCGGACCCCGGGGGCCCCGGCTCCGGCGGGATCCTCGCCCAGATCGCCCTCGGACTCATCTGCGCGGGATACACGACCGGCGCCTCGCTCGGCTGGGGCTCGCCCGGACTCGCGCTCTTCATGGGGGACTTCGGGCTCAGCGCCGCAGCCCTCACCGCCGCGGTCTCCTGCTTCCTCTACAGCCGCACCCATCGTGGCAGCGCCCGCCCCGCCTGGCTGCTCTTCGCCTTCTCCTCGTTCATGGCCGCCGTGGGCAACGCCATCTGGGGCTGGTACGAGGTCGTCCTGCGCATGGAGGTGCCGGACTCCTCCGTCGCCGACCTCTTCTTCTTACTCTTCGCGCCGCCCGCCATCGTCGGCCTCCTCGTCCTGGCCAAGAAGCCCGTCACCCGGGCCGGCTGGGTCTGCCTGGGCCTCGACGCCTGGCTCATCGGGGGCTCCCTCCTGACGCTCTCCTGGAGTCTCGCCCTCGCCCACACCGCGCACTTCCAGGACGAACCCGTCGCCCAGGCGGCGCTGTCGCTCGCGTACCCGCTCCTCGACATCGTCCTCGTGAGCATGGTCCTGGTCCTGCACTTCCGCCGCTCGCAGGCGAACCGGTCGGCGACCAACACCGCCATCGCCGCCCTCGCCCTGACCGTCCTGTGCGACGCCCTGTTCACCTCGCCGCTGCTCCGGGAGAACTACGCCTCCGGCCAGCTGCTCGACGCGGGCTGGTTCGCCGGCTCCCTGCTGCTCGCCTACGCACCCTGGGGGGCGCGCCGACTGCCGGACAGCTCGGCCGCCGAGAGCGGACCGCGGCTCCACAGCCGTCCCGTCGCCGGCTCGCTCGCCGCCCTCACCCCGTACCTCGCCGCCGCGGTCTGCACCCTCGGCATCCTCTACAACGTCGTCGAGGGGCGCAGGGTCGACCGCGTCGTCGTCCTCACGGGCTGCACGGTGGTCCTCGCCCTCGTCGTCCGGCAGGGCATCATGCTCCTCGACAACATCGCCCTCACCCATGAACTGGCCCAGAAGGAGAACCACTTCAGGTCGCTCGTGCAGGGATCCAGCGACGTCATCATGATCGCCGCGCCGACCGGGATCCTCCGCTACGTCAGCCCGGCCGCCGCCGGGGTGTACGGGCGCGACGCCGAGGAGCTGATCGGCTCCGAGCTGGCCAGCCTGATCCATCCCGAGGACCTCGGCGCCGTCGTCCACGAGGTACGGCGCTTCCTGGCCGCCTCGCCCGCGGAGGAGCCCACCACCCGGATCGAGTGCCGTTTCCGCTCGGGCCATGGGGGTACCTCCCGCTCGAGCGAAGCCGAGAGCGGGGGAGACTGGCTCAACGTCGAGTCCACCGTCAACCGGCACCAGGGCGGCCTGATCTTCAACAGCCGGGACGTCACCGAACGCGTCCGGCTCCAGGCCCAGTTGCAGCACAACGCCGAGCACGACCCGCTCACCGACCTGCCCAACCGGGCGCTCTTCACCCGGCGGGTCCGGCAGGCGCTCGGCGGCCGGCGCGCCACCGACCCCGGCACCGCCGTGCTCTTCATCGACCTCGACGGCTTCAAGGGCGTCAACGACCGGCTCGGCCACCAGGCGGGGGACGACCTCCTCGTCCAGGCCGCCCGCCGCCTCCACGACTCCGTACGGGCAGGGGACACGGCCGCCAGGCTCGGCGGCGACGAGTTCGCCGCCCTCATCCTCGGCGACGGCAGCCGTGACCAGGCCGCCCGCCGGAGCCAGGTCCAGGAGATCGCCGACCGGCTCCGGCTCACGCTCTCCCGCCCGTACCGCGTCGACGGGGGCAACGAGGTACGGGTCGCCGCCTCCATCGGCGTCGCCTTCGCCGAAGCGGGCATAGAGGCCGGCGACCTCCTGCGCAACGCCGACCTCGCCATGTACCGGGCCAAGGCGGCGGGCAAGGACCGCGTCGAGCTCTACGCGCCCCAGATGCAGGCCGAGGTGGTGCGCAGGACGGAGCTGGCCGCCCGGCTGCGCACCGCACTCCACGACGGTGAGTTCGCCCTCCTCCACCAGCCGGTCGTCGACCTCGCCACCGGACGGATCTCCGCCGTCAGCGCCCAGGCGCGCTGGCGCTCGACCCAGGGCATCCTCTTCACCCCCGCCGAGTACCTCCGCGTCACCGACGACGGCGACCGCACCGCGGAGCTGGGCAGATGGCTGCTCGAATCGGCCGTGGAGCAGGCCGCCGAGCGGGCGGGAATCGGCCACCATGCGCCGGTGTCCATCCGGCTCCCGGCCAGCCGCCTGCTCGACCGCTCGCTCCCGCTCGGCTCCGTCGAGTCCCTGCTGACCCGGCACGGCCTGCCGTCGGGTTCGCTGATCATCGAGCTGGGCGACAGCGACCCCCGGATCCCGCTCGACGAGCTGGAACAGCGTCTGATCACCCTGCGCCGCCTCGGGGTGCGGATCGCGCTCGACGGATTCGGCAGCGGACACGTGGCGATCAACGCCCTGCGGAGGCTTCCCGTCGACATACTGAAGCTCGACCGGGGCCTGGTCGAGGGCGTGGTCGAGTCGGCCCGCCTCCGCAAGATCACCCGTGGGGTGCTCCGTATCGCCGGTGAACTCGGGATGCAGACGGTCGCCGAAGGAGTCGACGTACCGGAGCAGGTCATCGCGCTGCGGGCGATGGGCTGCGGCCACGCCCAGGGCATGGCCTTCGCGGGCCCGCTCGACGAGTACCGGCTGCGCAGAGCCCTGGTGCGGGACGAGTACCCGCTGCCCGGCGCGGTCCCGCTCCGTGTCGGAAACCGTCCCCCGTTCCGCTCAAATACTGAGACGCCTGTCCCACCCACTTGACAGTGGTGAGGCCCGAGAGGGAGGGTCAGTGCCATGCGCACCCGAATTCTCGTACTTGGAAAGCGCGTCGGCTGAAGCAGGGCCCACCGTAGGCCCGGCTTAGAAAGCACCCGACGCGCTCCCCTCGCTTGCCTCACGGCACGAGGGGTTTTTTGTTGCACCGGCTCACCCCCAAGTCGCCGCAAACCCTCGTAAAACACCTCGCAAAAACCCTCTGCTTCGAGAAGAGATGCTGATGACCGAGCAGGCCACCGGGCACCATCCGCAGCCGCGGCCCCGTAACGGCGGGCAGCCCGCCGCCACCGTCGAGCACGTCACGGGTGCGCAGTCCCTCATCCGTTCTCTCGAGGAAGTGGGCGCGGACACCGTCTTCGGCATCCCCGGCGGCGCGATCCTTCCCGCGTACGACCCGATGATGGACTCCAAGCGAGTGCGTCACATCCTGGTCCGCCACGAGCAGGGCGCGGGCCACGCCGCCACGGGCTACGCCCAGGCGACCGGCAAGGTCGGCGTCTGCATGGCGACCTCGGGACCCGGTGCGACCAACCTCGTCACCCCGATCGCCGACGCGCACATGGACTCCGTCCCGCTCGTCGCGATCACCGGCCAGGTCGCCTCGAAGGCGATCGGCACGGACGCCTTCCAGGAGGCGGACATCTGCGGCATCACGATGCCGATCACCAAGCACAACTTCCTGGTCACCAAGGCCGAGGACATCCCGCGGACGATCGCGGAGGCCTTCCACATCGCCTCCACCGGCCGCCCGGGCCCGGTCCTGGTCGACATCGCCAAGGACGCCCTCCAGGCGAAGACCACCTTCAGCTGGCCGCCGCAGACCGACCTGCCCGGCTACCGTCCGGTGACCAAGCCGCACGCCAAGCAGATCCGCGAGGCCGCCAAGCTGATCAGCGCCGCCAAGCGCCCGGTCCTCTACGTCGGCGGCGGCGTCATCAAGGCCGGCGCCACCGCCGAGCTGAAGATCCTCGCCGAGCTGACCGGCGCCCCGGTCACCACCACCCTGATGGCCCTCGGCTCCTTCCCCGACAGCCACCCGCTGCACGTGGGCATGCCCGGCATGCACGGTGCGGTCACCGCCGTCACCGCGCTGCAGAAGGCCGACCTGATCGTCGCGCTCGGTGCCCGCTTCGACGACCGCGTCACCGGCAGGCTCGACAGCTTCGCCCCGTACGCCAAGATCGTCCACGCGGACATCGACCCGGCCGAGATCGGCAAGAACCGCGCCGCCGACGTCCCGATCGTCGGTGACGCCCGCGAGGTCATCGCCGACCTGGTGCAGGCGGTCCAGGCCGAGCACAGCGAGGGCAACAAGGGCGACTACACCGCCTGGTGGAGCGACCTGAACCGCTGGCGCGAGACCTACCCGCTCGGCTACGACCTGCCGGAGGACGGCAGCCTCTCGCCGCAGCAGGTCATCCAGCGCATCGGGCAGCTCGCCCCCGAGGGCACGATCTTCGCCGCGGGCGTCGGCCAGCACCAGATGTGGGCCGCCCACTTCATCGACTACGAGCAGCCGGCCACCTGGCTGAACTCCGGTGGCGCCGGGACGATGGGGTACGCGGTCCCCGCCGCGATGGGCGCCAAGGCCGGCATGCCGGACCGCACGGTCTGGGCGGTCGACGGCGACGGCTGCTTCCAGATGACCAATCAGGAGCTCACGACCTGCGCCCTGAACAACATCCCGATCAAGGTCGCCATCATCAACAACGGCGCCCTCGGGATGGTCCGCCAGTGGCAGACCCTCTTCTACAACCAGCGCTACTCGAACACCGTCCTGCACTCCGGCCCGGACGACGTCCAGGCGAACAAGGGCACGCGCGTCCCCGACTTCGTCAAGCTCTCCGAGGCCATGGGCTGTGTCGCCCTGCGCTGTGAGGACCCGGCCGACCTGGACAAGGTCATCGCCCAGGCCAACGCCATCAACGACCGTCCGGTCGTCGTCGACTTCATCGTCCACGAGGACGCCCAGGTGTGGCCGATGGTCGCCGCCGGCACCTCCAACGACGAGGTCATGGCCGCGCGGGGCGTGCGCCCCGACTTCGGCGACGGCGAAGACGACTGAAGCGCGGAACGAAGCAGAGCGAAAAGGAAGAGACCCAGACCATGTCCACCAAGCACACGCTCTCCGTTCTCGTCGAGAACACGCCCGGCATCCTCGCCCGGATCGCCGCCCTGTTCTCGCGCCGCGGCTTCAACATCGACTCCCTCGCCGTCGGCATCACCGAGCACCCCGACATCTCCCGCATCACCATCGTGGTCAATGTCGAGGACCTGCCCCTCGAGCAGGTGACCAAGCAGCTCAACAAGCTGGTCAACGTCCTGAAGATCGTCGAACTCGAGCCCAGCGCCGCGATCCAGCGCGAGCTCGTCCTGGTGAAGGTCCGCGCCGACAACGAGACCCGCTCCCAGATCGTCGAGATCGTGCAGCTGTTCCGCGCCAAGACCGTGGACGTCTCGCCCGAGGCGGTCACCATCGAGGCCACCGGTTCGAGTGACAAGCTCGACGCGATGCTCAAGATGCTGGAGCAGTTCGGCGTCAAGGAGCTCGTGCAGTCCGGCACGATCGCCATAGGGCGTGGCTCCCGGTCCATCACGGACCGGTCCCTGCGGGCCCTCGACCGCAGCGCCTGAGAGTCATCGAAGGTCAACCGCCGGTCCATCCGGCGGTCCGACTGACGAGACCCGAAAACCTTCCTCCCGCTCCCCGCCGTACGGTGGGACGCAACACCAGCACCTCAAGGAGATTCCCAGTGGCCGAGCTGTTCTACGACGACGACGCCGACCTGTCCATCATCCAGGGCCGCAAGGTCGCGGTGATCGGATACGGCAGCCAGGGCCACGCCCACGCGCTGTCGCTCCGTGACTCCGGTGTCGACGTCCGCGTCGGTCTCCAGGAGGGCTCGAAGTCCAAGGCCAAGGCCGAGGAGCAGGGCCTGCGCGTCGTCTCCGTGGCCGAGGCCGCGGCCGAGGCCGACCTCATCATGATCCTGACGCCGGACCCGATCCAGGCCAAGGTCTACGAGGAGTCCATCAAGGACAACCTGAAGGCGGGCGACGCCCTCTTCTTCGGCCACGGCCTGAACGTCCGTTACGGCTTCATCGAGGTCCCCGAGGGCATCGACGTCGCCCTGGTCGCCCCGAAGGGCCCGGGTCACCTGGTCCGCCGTCAGTACGAGGAGGGCCGCGGCGTTCCGTGCATCGCCGCCGTCGAGCAGGACGCGACCGGCAACGCCTTCGCGCTGGCGCTCTCGTACGCCAAGGGCATCGGCGGCACCCGCGCGGGCGTCATCAAGACGACGTTCAAGGAGGAGACCGAGACCGACCTGTTCGGTGAGCAGGCCGTCCTCTGCGGTGGTACCGCGGCGCTGGTCAAGGCGGGCTTCGAGACGCTGACCGAGGCCGGCTACCAGCCGGAGATCGCCTACTTCGAGTGCCTGCACGAGCTGAAGCTCATCGTCGACCTCATGTACGAGGGCGGCCTGGAGAAGATGCGCTGGTCGGTCTCCGAGACCGCCGAGTGGGGCGACTACGTCACCGGCCCGCGGATCATCACGGACGCCACCAAGGCCGAGATGAAGAAGGTCCTCGCGGAGATCCAGGACGGCACCTTCGCCAAGGAGTGGATGGCCGAGTACCACGGCGGTCTGAAGAAGTACAACGAGTACAAGACCCAGGACGAGAACCACCTCCTGGAGACCACCGGCAAGGAGCTGCGCAAGCTCATGAGCTGGGTGAACGACGAGGAGGCGTAAGCCTCCGGGGCGGGGGCCGGACACTGTGTCCGGCCCCCGCCCGCATCGTTGGACACCCCGTCCAACCACGGACGGGTGATCCTTCCAACGAGGCGCATGAAGTGCGCCTGAGCACCACTACACTTCTCAACAACATTCGCGTTCAGGCCCACAGCGTCGTGCGCTTTCACGCGGCAAGCCCCCTCCACCGCCTGCGGCCGTCGGGACGGCCGTCCGCACTGGATCTGTGAGGACTCACGTGAGCTCGAAACCTGTCGTACTCATCGCTGAAGAGCTGTCGCCCGCCACCGTCGACGCGCTGGGCCCGGACTTCGAGATCCGGCACTGCAACGGCGCGGACCGCGCCGAGCTGATCCCCGCCATCGCGGACGTGGACGCGATCCTGGTCCGTTCCGCGACCAAGGTCGACGCCGAGGCCCTCGCCGCCGCGAACAAGCTGCGGGTCGTCGCCCGTGCCGGTGTCGGTCTGGACAACGTCGACGTCTCCGCCGCCACCAAGGCCGGCGTGATGGTCGTCAACGCGCCGACGTCGAACATCGTCACCGCCGCCGAGCTCGCGTGCGGTCTGCTCGTCGCCACCGCGCGCAACATCCCGCAGGCCAACACCGCCCTGAAGAACGGCGAGTGGAAGCGCAACAAGTACACGGGCGTCGAGCTGAGCGAGAAGACCCTCGGCGTCGTCGGTCTCGGCCGCATCGGCGTCCTGGTCGCCCAGCGCATGTCGGCCTTCGGCATGAAGATCGTCGCGTACGACCCCTACGTGCAGCCGGCCCGCGCCGCCCAGATGGGCGTGAAGCTCCTCGCCCTGGACGAGCTGCTCGAAGTCGCCGACTTCATCACCGTCCACCTGCCGAAGACCCCGGAGACCCTCGGTCTCATCGGTGACGAGGCGCTGCACAAGGTCAAGCCCTCGGTCCGGATCGTCAACGCCGCGCGCGGCGGGATCGTCGACGAGGAGGCGCTGTACTCGGCGCTCAAGGAGGGCCGGGTCGCCGGCGCCGGCCTCGACGTGTACGCGAAGGAGCCCTGCACGGACTCCCCGCTCTTCGAGCTCGACCAGGTCGTCTGCACCCCGCACCTCGGCGCGTCCACGGACGAGGCCCAGGAGAAGGCCGGCATCGCGGTCGCCCGCTCGGTGCGCCTCGCGCTCGCCGGTGAGCTGGTCCCGGACGCGGTCAACGTCCAGGGCGGTGTCATCGCGGAGGACGTCAAGCCGGGTCTGCCGCTCGCCGAGAAGCTCGGCCGGATCTTCACCGCGCTCGCGGGCGAGGTCGCGGCCCGTCTCGACGTCGAGGTGTACGGCGAGATCACCCAGCACGACGTGAAGGTGCTCGAACTGTCCGCGCTCAAGGGCGTGTTCGAGGACGTCGTCGACGAGACCGTGTCGTACGTCAACGCCCCGCTGTTCGCGCAGGAGCGCGGCGTCGAGGTGCGGCTGACCACGAGCTCCGAGTCGCCCGACCACCGCAACGTGGTCACCGTGCGCGGCACGCTCTCGAGCGGCGAGGAGGTCGCGGTCTCCGGCACGCTGGCCGGTCCGAAGCACCTCCAGAAGATCGTCGCGGTCGGCGACTACGACGTGGACCTGGCGCTCGCCGACCACATGGTCGTGCTGCGCTACGAGGACCGCCCGGGTGTCGTCGGCACCGTCGGCCGGATCCTCGGCGAGGCCGGTCTGAACATCGCCGGCATGCAGGTCTCCCGCGCGGAGGAGGGCGGCGAGGCGCTCGTCGTGCTCACCGTCGACGACACGCTCCCGGCTCCGGTGCTCGCGGAGATCGCGACGGAGATCGGCGCCACCTCGGCCCGCTCGGTCAACCTGGTCTGACGCACGGCTCCACAGCCTCGTACCCGGTCGTTAGACGCTCGTCTTACACAAGCGTCTAGTGGCCGGGTACAGTGCTGTCATGGGACACAAGGAAGATCTCCTGGAGGGCGCCAAGCGCTGCCTCCTGGAGAAGGGGTACGGGCGCACCACCGCCCGCGACATCGTCGCCGCGTCGGGCACCAACCTCGCCTCCATCGGCTACCACTACGGCTCCAAGGACGCCCTGCTCCAGCAGGCCTTCCTCGCGCTCACGGAGGAGTGGGGCGAGCGGGTCACGGTCCCGGACGCGGGCGAGGGTGCCGTACGCCCCGCGGCCGATCCGTACGAGCGCTTCCGCGCGATGTGGGCGCAGCTCATCGGCGCCGCCGAGGCCAGCCGGCCGGTCTGGAAGCTCCAGACCGAGGTCGTCACCCGGCTCGACGACGACGAGAAGCTGCGCGAGGCCATCAAGGAACCGCAGCGGGAAGGCCGGCTCGGCATCGCCGAGGGCATGCTCGGCATCGACCCGGAGGAGGACCCCGAGAAGGCGCGGGTGGCCGGACTGCTCTGCCAGGCCCTGGCGACCGGCGTGATGATCCAGTGGATGGTCGATCCGGACACGGCACCGAGCGCCGACGACCTCACGGAGGGGCTCAGGGTCCTGATGGGGGAGTAGGGCCTGTCCGATTTTCAGCCTGCGGCTCAGCGCCAGGGGATGTGCAGCCAGGGGCTGCCCTCGTGCTCCGTCAGGACGCGGTGGGCGGCCACGCACTGCTCGTGGAAGTGGCCGTACTCCTCGCCGTCGAAGCGCAGCACCCGCCCGAGCGCGTACCCCGCCGCGTAGTCCTGCCAGGACCCGTAGGCCGACCGGGCGAGCGCGCCCGCGTGGACGATCGCCTGTTCGGCCTCCGGGGGTGCGCAGAAGCGGGCCGAGAGTCCCCAGCGGGCCAGGTTCACCGCCCGTCCGTAGTCGTACGCGATCGTCTTGAGCACCCGTCCCTGCGGGGGCAGCAGCCCGTCGGCGCGGAACCGGGCCTCGTAGCGCAGGATGCGGCGCACCAGCTCCTCGATGTGCCGCACCGACGACGGGCTCGCGCCCAGGTCCTGGGCGTGTCCGGCGGCGGTCTCGCGCCACTCGTCGGCCGAGGGCACCTCGCCCCGCCCGATGCGCAGCTCCTCGCGGACCCGGAGGGCGAAGTCCGGCTCCGGCGGGCTGTTGCGCCCGTCGAGCAGCGCGTCGAGCTGCTTGCGCCAGCCCGCCCGGTCGGTGACGCCCCAGGCGTCGCGGAGCGATTCGAGCTCGTCGGTGTACCCCGTGAAGACCGAACCGACGTCGTTCCACGGGACGCCGTTGCGGAACGCCAGATGGGCGCCGCAGGCGAGGCCGAAGGCGAGCGGGCCGAGCAGCGGCCCGTGGCGCAGGGCGGCGAACCGGTCGTCCGTGCCCCGCTCGTTCTCCCTGTACGCGCGCAGCCACCACGCCCGGTGCTCGGGCGTGGTGGGCAGCAGGAACTGCCCGGGGGTGCCGCCGTTCACGGCGAGGAGCACGCGCGGGTCGCGCCAGCCGAACTCGGCCGCCCACCGCAGGGTGATCCGGTGGAACACCCAGTCCGGATGCCAGGGCGGCAGCATCCCGCGCGTGAGGACCTGCCGGACGACGAGCCCCTTCGCCACCTGCTGGGGCCGCCAGTAGACCGCGTCGGGTTCGGCGTCCACCTCGGCCCTGGGGGCGGCGATGAACAGCTCGGCCCCGGCGAGGATCCGGATCTGTTCGGCCTCGTCGCCGCGCAGCCCCGCCTCGTGCAGCAGCTGCTCGATCTCGGAGGGTGGGATCCACGGGGCGCCGTGGGCGTCGGGACGGCGGTGGGGGCTCATGACCACGGGATGTTCCGGTAGGGGCTCGAAGGGTCCTGGGTGAGGATGCGGTGGATGGCCACGGACTCCTGGTACGTCGGCTCGGCGTCGCCCTCGTCGAAGTGGATCAGCCGGGCGAGCAGATAGCCGAGGGAGAACGCCTCCCAGGAGTCGTACGCCTGCCGGGCGGCCCCGAGGACCGCGAGGACGGACTGCTCCGCCTCTTGCGGGTCGCAGTACCGCGCGCCGAGCGCGAGGCGTACGACGTTCACGGCGCGGCCGTGGTCGAAGGCGGCGAGGGTGTCGACCCGGCCGTCCGGCGGGAGGAGGCCGTCGGCGCGGAACCGCTCCTCGTAGTGCAGGATCCGGCGCAGGAACTCCGCGGCCTCGGCCCGGTCCTCGCCGTAGGGGTCGTCCCGCTCGAAGTTCACGGTGACCATCGAGTCCCACTGCACGGCGGTCGGCGGGTGGCCGAGGCGTGCGGTGAGACGGCGCCGCATCCCCAGGACGGACTCGGGGATCCGCCCGACGAGCCGGGTGTCGATCAGGAGCCGCAGCTTGTCCCGGAAGTCCGCCCGGTGGTGGACGGCCCAGGGCCGGCGCAGCCGGGCGATGTCGGTGGGGTAGTCCTCGTACTGGGCGCCGAGTCCGTTCCACACCAGGCCGTTGAGGACGGCGAGGTGCGCGCCGAGCGCGAGGGCGTGCGCGACGGGACCGTGCAGGTGCTCGCCGGCGTGGGTGAGCAGCCGCAGCCGCGCGGGGCCGCCGCCCCGTCCGGCCGCCTCCTGCCACGCCCGCCGGTCGGCCGGTCGGCCGGGCAGGGCGACCTCGAACGGGGTCCCCGGGTTGACCGCGAGCCACCACCTGTCGTGCGGCCAGGCCGCGGCGAGCGCGTCGAGGGTGATCTGCCGGAACACCCAGTCCGGGTGCCAGGGCGGCAGCATGCCCTCGGTGAGGACCGGTACGACGGTGCGCCGGGCGGCCTTGTCGCGCTGGGAGGGGAGGGGGGTGGTGAAGCCGGGCACGTCGGCGTGCAGCCGTGCGACGAGTACGTACAGGCGGGTCCGCCCGAGGGCGTCCAGGACGGCGGTTCGGTCCTCGCGCGCCCCGGCCTCGTACAGCTGTCGCTCGGTGTGTGTCGGTGGTGCCCAACTCCCCGTGGTCATGGGGCGATCCTACAAAGCGGGCCGGAGGGGCCGGTGCCGGGCGGCGTGGGGCCCGGAGGCGTGGGGCCCGGCCCTCGGAGCCGGGCGGACTTCAGAGCCGGGCGGACTTCAGGGACATGTGGAGGAGCAGGCGGTCCTCGCCGTCGTCCAGGTCGAGGCCCGTGAGCTGTTCGACCCGGGACAGCCGGTAGTACAGGGTCTGGCGGTGGATGCCGAGGGCCGCCGCCGTGCGGCCTGCCTGACCCGCGTTGTCGAGGAACGCCTCTGCGGTGCGGGCGAGTTCGGCGTGGGCCGGGGTGAGCAGCGGTGCGACGACGGGGTCGATCTCGGGGTGGTAGAGCGCCGCCAGCAGACGGTACGGGCCGATGCCGGACCACTCCGCGACGGGACCGAGCTTCGGCTGTGCCGTGGCCGCGCGGGCCGCCGTGTTGGCTTCGCGCCAGGCCGCCGGGAGTTCCGTGAGGCCCCGGCGGGGGGTCGCGATGCCGGCCGGGGCGGCGGCGCGGAGCCGGTCGGCGGCCGTGTGGGCGGGGGAGAGGTCCTCGGCCGTGCGCAGCCGTACGAGGACGGCGAGCGACTCGCCCTCGGGGAGGGTGGTGACCGCCGCCGCGCCGGGGACCGCCCGGATCGAGGGGGCCTCGCCCCGCCAGGGGGTCACGCAGACGACGGTGTGCAGACCGTCCGCGCTGGGGCCGAGGGCCGCCCGGAGCGCCGCGACGGCCATGTCGCTCTGCCAGCCGCGCCCGGCGGTCAGGACGGCGGCGAACTCGCGCGAGAGGTCGGCGTCCGCGCGCTCCTCGCCGGCGAGGAGGTCGCCGATCCGGGTGGCGACCTCCATCGCGGCGTCGAGCTGGGCGGGCGTGGGGCCGGGCTCGGCGTCGAGCAGCCAGACGTATCCGAGGACGACGCCCCGGTGGCGTACGGGCAGGCAGAGGCGGTGCCGGAACACCCCGGCGTCGGGGGCGGCCGGGATGCGGACCGGGCCGGTCGCCCGGGTGATGCCGAAGCCCTCGAACCAGGCGCGGATCGCGGGGGTCGACTTCCGGGTCAGGATCGACCGCGTCCGGACCGGGTCCATCGCGGTGTCGTCGTCGCTGTCGTGGGCGCCGAAGGCGATCAGTCCGAAATCGCGGTTCTCCAGCGTCGCCGGGGCGCCGAGCAGCGCCGAGATCTCGTCCACCAGTTCTTGGTAATCGCCTTTCACAGCGCCATTCTCGCACCCCTCTCAGACAAATGTATGAGCCGCTGTCCACGGATGCGTGACAGCTGTAGATGGCGGACGATCGGAGCGATCCATAGGTTTCACGGTGGTTCTTCGTGCTGTTCCCGGTTTCTTACGAAAGAGCGGGTACGGCATCCTTCGTCACCTGTCCTTCTGGAGGTCCCCCGTGCTGGGTCCCGTGATCCTCGCCGCGTCGCGCAGCGACAAGATGCGCCGTTTCGTGTCGGCCGCCCCCGGGACCAAGCAGGTCGTCGCCCGCTTCATCGCCGGCGAGTCGGTCGACGACGTCGTCCCGATCGTCCAGGAGCTGAGCGACCGCGGCCTGGAGGTCACCCTCGACGTCGTCGGTGAGGACATCACCACCGTCGAGCAGTCGTACGCCGCCCGGGACGCCTACCTGGAGCTCATCGGCCGTCTCAAGGAGCTGGGCCTCGGCGCCCGCGCCGAGATGTCCGTGAAGCTGTCGATGTTCGGCCAGTCCCTCGAGGACGGCCACGAGCTGGCCCTCGCGAACGTCCGGCCCGTCGTCGCGGCCGCCGCCGAGATCGGCACCACCGTCACCCTGGACGCCGAGGACCACACCACCCTCGACTCGATGTTCGCCATCCACGAGGAGCTGCGGAAGGACTTCCCGCAGACCGGCTGCGTCATCCAGGCGTACCTCTTCCGCACCGAGGACGACGCCCGACGCCTCGCCGCCGGCGGCTCCCGCGTCCGGATCGTGAAGGGCGCCTACAAGGAGCCCGCGTCCGTCGCCATCCAGGACAAGCCCGAGATCGACAAGGCGTACGTCCGGATCATGAAGATCCTGATGGACGGCGAGGGCTACCCGATGATCGGGTCCCACGACCCGCGCCTGATCGCCGTCGGCCAGGAGCTCGCCCGCCGTGCCGGGCGCAAGCTGGACGAGTACGAGTTCCAGATGCTGTACGGCATCCGCTCCGAGGAGCAGCAGCGCCTCGCCGCCGAAGGCCACCGCATGCGCGTCTACACCGCGTACGGCACCGACTGGTACGGCTACTTCATGCGCCGTCTCGCGGAGAAGCCGGCCAACCTGCTCTTCTTCGTCCGCTCCATCCTCACCAAGGGCTGAGCCCACCTCTCACAAGGAGTATCGAGAACCATGGACGCTGTCACCCAGGTCCCCGCTCCGGTCAACGAGCCGGTGCACAGCTACGCCCCCGGTTCCCCGGAGCGTGCCCGCCTCGAGGTCAAGCTCAAGGAGCTGGCCGAGAACCCGCGCGAGCTGCCGATGACCATCGGCGGCGTGAAGCGTCTCGGCGGCGGCGAGGAGTTCAAGGTCGTCCAGCCGCACAACCACAAGGCCGTCATCGGCACCTTCCGCGGCGCCACCACCCAGGACGCCCAGGACGCGATCGACGCGGCCCTCGCCGCGGCCCCGGCCTGGCGCGCGATGGCCTTCGACGACCGTGCCGCGATCATCCTGCGCGCCGCCGAGCTGCTGGCCGGCCCGTGGCGCGAGACGCTGGCCGCGTCCACCATGCTCGGCCAGTCGAAGACCGCCCAGCAGGCCGAGATCGACACCCCGTGCGAGCTCGTCGACTTCTGGCGCTTCAACGTGGCGTACGCCCGCCAGATCCTGGCCGAGCAGCCCCCGGCCAACTCCCCGGGCGTGTGGAACCGTCTCGACCACCGCCCGCTCGAAGGCTTCGTCTACGCGATCACGCCGTTCAACTTCACGGCCATCGCGGGCAACCTGCCCACCGCCCCCGCCCTCATGGGCAACGTGGTGGTCTGGAAGCCGTCCCCGACGCAGACCCACTCCGCCGTGCTCCTCATGGAGCTCCTGGAGGAGGCCGGCCTGCCGAAGGGCGTCATCAACCTGGTGACCGGCGACGGCATCGCCGTCTCGGAGGTGGCCCTGAACCACCGCGACCTGGCCGGCATCCACTTCACCGGTTCCACCAAGACCTTCCAGCACCTGTGGAAGACGGTCGGCACCAACATCGAGAAGTACCGCTCGTACCCGCGGATCGTCGGCGAGACCGGCGGCAAGGACTTCGTCGTCGCCCACCCGAGCGCCGACCGAGCGATCCTGAAGACCGCGCTGACCCGCGGCTCCTTCGAGTTCCAGGGCCAGAAGTGCTCGGCGTCCTCCCGCGCCTACGTCCCGGCGTCCATCTGGAACGACGGCTTCAAGGAGGAGTTCGCGGCCGAGGTCGACGGCATCACCATGGGTGACGTCACCGACCTGTCGAACTTCATCGGTGCCGTCATCGACGAGCGCTCGTTCGCCAAGAACAAGGCGGCGATCGACCGTGCCGCGGCCGACCCGGCCTGCACGATCATCGCCGGCGGCACGTACGACGACTCGGTGGGCTACTTCGTCCGCCCGACCGTCATCGCCTGCACCGACCCGGAGAACGAGGTCTTCAAGGCCGAGTACTTCGGCCCCATCCTGGCGATCCACGTATACGACGACAGCTCTGCCGAGAAGTACGACGAGATGCTGACCCAGATGGAGTCGGTCTCGGACTACGCCCTCACCGGCTCGGTCATCTCCGGCGACCGCGCCGCCGCCGCGTACACGATGGAGAAGCTCCGCTTCGCCGCGGGCAACTTCTACATCAACGACAAGTCGACCGGTGCCGTCGTCGGCCAGCAGCCCTTCGGCGGCGGCCGCGCCTCGGGTACGAACGACAAGGCCGGCGCCCCGCAGAACCTGATGCGCTGGACGCTGACCCGCGCCATCAAGGAGACGCTGGTCCCGCCGACCGAGTACGGCTACCCGCACATGGGCTGACACGCCCGTAGCACCCCCTGATCACCGCCCCCCTCCTGGACCCCCAAACCAGGACGGGGGCGGTTCTCATTTCCGGACGTTCCGCTTGAGGAAGTCGCCGATCAGCTCCGCGATCCGCGGGGCGTGGGTCTCCAGGGCGAAGTGGCCGGTGGGGAGGAGGTGGATCTCGGCGTCCGGGAGATCGCGGCGGAAGGCCTCGGCGCCGGCCGGGACGAAGACCTGGTCGCCCTCGCCCCAGACGGCGAGCAGGGGGACCCCGCTGGTGCGGAAGTACTCCTGGAAGGCGGGGTACAGGTCGAAGTTGGAGCCGTAGTCCGCGATCAGGCCGAGCTGGATCCCGTCCTGGCCCTCGCGGGCCATCAGGGCGGCGTCGTGGTGCCAGGCGTCGGGGCTGAGGAGCTCGCGGTACTCGGCGGGGACGCCCGTCTCGTACTGCCACCTGATGCCGTCGAGGGAGCGGATGGCGCGGACCGGCTCCTCGGTCTCGGGGGTGCGGTTCTCGATCAGGGCGAGGACCGGGGCCCAGGCCTCGGCGCCGAGGCCGTCGGTGTAGGCGTTGCCGTTCTGGGTGACGATCGCGGTGACGCGCTCGGGGTGGGCGAGCGCGAGGCGGAGGCCGATGGGGGCGCCGTAGTCCTGGATGTAGAGCGCGTACCGGTCGAGTCCGAGCGCCTCGGTGAACTCGGCGGTGAGAGCCGCGAGTTCGGCGAAGGTGTAGTCGAACTCGGCGGCGGTGGGGGCGTCGCTGCGACCGAAGCCCAGGTGGTCGGGGGCGATCAGCCGGTAGCCCTGGCCGGCGAGCGGCGGGATCAGGTCGCGGAACATGTGCGAGCTGGTGGGGAAGCCGTGCAGGAGCAGGAGCACGGGGGCGTCGGCCGGCCCGGCCTCGCGGTAGGCGATCTGGTGGCCGCGGACGGCGACGGTGCGGTGGCGGGTCGGCAGTACGGACATCGTTCTAACCCCTTAAGTGCTGTTAGCTGGTTATGGGTCGAGCTAACCAGTCCCGTCTATAACCTGTCAATGGCTCTTTAGCAGTTAGGTGAGTGTGGAAGGCTGGGCGCATGACCGTGAGGATCGCGCACACCCATGAACTCGGGGCCGCTCGGCTCCGCTCCGTACGCGAGCTGCTCGACGCCGCCTTCGAGGGCGACTTCGGCGACGACGACTGGGACCACACCCTCGGAGGCGTCCACGCCTGGGTCGAGGACGAGCACGGCATGGCCGCCCACGGCGCCGTCGTGATGCGGCGGGCTCTCCATCGCGGCCGCTCGCACCGCGTCGGATACGTCGAAGGGGTCGCCGTACGGGCCGGTCTCAGGCGGCGGGGGCTCGGCGGGGCGGTCATGGCCGAGCTGGAACGGGTCATCGACGGGGCGTACGTGTTCGGGGCCCTCGGCGCGACGGACGACGGGGCCGCGCTCTACCGGGCGCGCGGCTGGCACGTCTGGGAGGGGCGCCTCGAAGCGCTCGGCCCCGAGGGGCTCGTCCATCTCGCGGAGGAGGAGGGCTTCGTCCTCCTGCGCCCGGCGGCAGGCCGTGAACTGCCGGACCCCGCCGCCCCGCTGGTCTTCGACTGGCGCGACGGCGACGTGATGTGAGGGAGCGTCAGCCCTCGCCCCTGCGTGGGTGTCGGCCGTCGCCGCGTCGTCGTGCGGCCTCGCGGTCCCGGTGGACGTGGCCCTTGTCCGTCTCCAGCTTCGCCGTGTACGTCGCGCCGATCGCCCAGCCGACGCCGAGCAGCGCGATCGTGTACCCCGGAAGCCCGAGGCCCGTCAGGGACACCCCCACCATGCCGAGCAGGGCCAGCACCCAGATCACCAGCGCCACCTTGCCCCGGGCGCCGAGGAACAGCCACCCGCGCGGTCGGGCGGGCAGTGCCTCCAGGCCCCCTTCGGGGCCGGCGGTCGCCGCCTTCGGGCGCTTGAAGTAGCCGTACATCATCCACTCGCCGCACAGCTCCCAGCCCTCGGGCTCGAGCTCGCCGAGGACCCGCTCGCGGCGCCCGCCCTTGAGGACCTCGCGGCGGTACTCCCAGCGCAGCGCCGCCCCGGGGGCCCGGCGGCAGACGAACCGCCCGATCGCGTCGAGCGACTCCACCTCCCAGCCCTGGTCGCCGTGGACGGCCAGCATCCGCCGGTCGTTGAAGAGGTCGGCGGTCCAGGTCCAGCTCTCCGCCGCGTCGTCCGGCTCGCCCGGCGGCGGCACGAGCCCGCCGAGCTGGGCGGCGAAGGCGGCGGCGGGGCCGAACTCCTCCTCGGGGCCCGTCCCGGACTCGGCGAGGTGGGTGCGCAGGTCCTCCACGGTGGCGGCGATCTGCTCGTCCGGCACGCCCGAGGCGCGCAGCGTGTCGGCGAGCGTGGCGAAGTAGCGGTCGGAGTCCTCGGTCATGTCGTGCTTCCCCCTGGGTGGAGCGTGGTCTCGACGGCGCGGTGGAAGCGCAGCCAGTCGCGGCTCTCGGCGGCGAGGTGTTCGCGCCCTTGTGCGGTGAGCCGGTAGTAGCGGCGTCCGGGGCCGCGCTCGGCGGCCCGGAACTCGGCCTCCACTAGACCGGCTTCCTCCAGGCGGTTCAGTACGGGGTACAGCGTCCCGCCCTTGATCTCGCCGAGTCCCGCCTCCGCGAGCGCCTTGGCGATCTCGTACCCGTAGCTCTCTCCGTCGGTCAGGCGGGAGAGGACGAGCAGGTCGAGGACTCCCTTGAGCCAGCTGGATCTGCGGTCTGCGGCCATGGACGTATTGCATCACCAGCTAGGTAGGAATGCAAGCTAGATAGACACGCCGTGACAGCGCCACACTCGGGTCGTCTCAGATAGTAGGAAGTCCGAGTAACTGTGGAGACAGATGCGCGTTCCTGTCCTAGCTTTGTAGGAGCCGAACGTCCCGCTCCATCGAGCGCAGGGCGGACGCGAGCGCGACGCCCCGAGCAGGCAACCCCTGCGGCCGCGCTCCCCGCCCCTTCCGGCGCCTTCGATCACCACTGATCTCGAGGAGTCGATCCCCCATGGCCGCTCAGACCGCCCCCCGCGTCCGCCACTCCGTCCACCGCCCCAGCGACGAGGCCCGCCAGAACGCCGCCGCCGCCCTCCAGCGAGCCCTCGACCGCCGTGACAACGGCGGCTCCACCGGGCACTGAGGCACACCCGTCCGACATGGCGGTTCGTCCACATGATGGACGGAGCGTGTCAGACGATGGGACGAAGAGTAGGGTGCCGACATGTCTCACAGCATCAATCTCGCAGTCATTCCCGGCGACGGCATCGGCCAGGAGGTCGTGGCCCAGGGCCTCAAGATCCTCTCGGCCGTCCTTCCCCAGGACGTGAAGCTGGAGACCGAGGAGTACGACTTCGGCGCCAAGCGCTACCACGCCACCGGTGAGACCCTCACCGACGCCGACCTCGACTCCCTCAAGAAGCACGACGCCATCCTGCTGGGCGCCATCGGTGACCCGTCGGTGCCCTCCGGCGTCCTGGAGCGCGGATTCCTCCTGAAGCTCCGCTTCGCCTTCGACCACCACGTGAACCTGCGTCCCTCGAAGCTGCTCCCCGGCGTCGCCACCCCGCTCGCCGGGCAGCCCGAGATCGACTTCGTCGTGGTCCGCGAGGGCACCGAGGGCCCGTACACCGGCAACGGCGGCACCATCCGCAAGGGCACCCCGCACGAGGTCGCCACCGAGGTCTCGGTCAACACCGCCTTCGGTGTCGAGCGGGTCGTCAGGGACGCCTTCGCCCGTGCCCAGGCCCGTCCGCGCAAGAAGCTGACGCTGGTCCACAAGAACAACGTGCTGACCTTCGCCGGCCACCTCTGGACGAACATCTTCAACCGGGTCGCCCAGGAGTTCCCCGAGGTCACCACCGACTACCTGCACGTCGACGCCGCGACGATCTTCCTCGTCACCGACCCGGCCCGCTTCGACGTGATCGTCACCGACAACCTCTTCGGCGACATCATCACCGACCTCGCCGCGGCCGTCTCCGGCGGCATCGGCGTCGCCGCCTCCGGCAACATCAACCCGAGCGGCGAGTTCCCGTCCATGTTCGAGCCGGTCCACGGCTCCGCGCCGGACATCGCGGGCCAGGGCAAGGCCGACCCCACGGCCACCGTCCTCTCCGTCGCCCTCCTGCTGCGCCACCTCGGCTACGAGACCGAGGCCGCCCGGGTCGAGAAGGCCGTCGCGGCCGACCTCACCGAGCGTGGCGACGCCGTCCGCACGACGGACGAGATCGGCGACGCGCTCGCCGCGCGAGTAGCGAGCTGACCCGCGCCGACTGACTTCTGACAGCAGCCGCCGGGTCGCAACCTGCGCCCGGCGGCTGTACCTGTGCGGCCGCAGGGTGCCACCATCGAACCCTGGACCGCGTTCACCCGTTCCGTACACCGGTCCCCGCGAGCGATAATCGGACGTGGGGCCGTGCCATACGGGCATGCTCGGACGTCCACACGATCATGGACTTCGGTCGATGACGGAGGCGTGACGCGGTCCTACACACACAACCGGTGAAGGACACGCACTCATGACGACGCCCACGATCGAGCTCAAGCCCTCCTCCAGCCCGCTGTCCGACGCGGAGCGCGAGGCGATCCTGGCCAACCCCGGATTCGGCCGCCACTTCACCGACCACATGGTCACCATCCGGTGGACCGAGGGCCGCGGCTGGCACGACGGTCAGCTCGTGCCGTACGGCCCGCTGCATCTGGATCCGGCCACGAACGTCCTGCACTACGCGCAGGAGATCTTCGAGGGCCTCAAGGCCTACCGCCGCCCCGACGGCTCGGTCGCCAGCTTCCGCCCGGACGCCAACGCCCGCCGCTTCCAGGCCTCCGCCCATCGCCTGGCCATGCCGGAGCTGCCCGTCGAGACCTTCGTCGCGGCCTGTGACGCACTCGTCCAGCAGGACAAGGCGTGGGTCCCGGCGCACGGCGGCGAGGCCTCGCTCTACCTGCGCCCGTTCATGATCGCGACCGAGGTCGGCCTCGGTGTCCGCCCGGCCAACGAGTACCTCTTCGTGGTCATCGCCTCCCCGGCCGGTCCGTACTTCCCCGGCGGCGTGAAGCCCGTCTCCATCTGGCTCTCGGAGAACCGCGTCCGCGCCGTCCCCGGCGGCGTCGGCGACGCCAAGACCGGCGGCAACTACGCGGCCTCCCTGCTCGCGCAGGCCGAGGCGGCGGCGAAGGGCTGCGACCAGGTCGCCTACCTCGACGCCGTGGAGCACAAGTGGGTCGAGGAGCTCGGCGGCATGAACCTGTACTTCGTGTACGGGGCTGAGTCCAATGAGAAGCCCAAGCTGGTCACCCCCACCCTCACCGGTTCGCTGCTCGCCGGCATCACCCGTGACTCGCTGCTCAAGCTCGCCGCGGACCTCGGCCTGGAGCCGGAGGAGGGCCGCGTCTCCATCGACCAGTGGCAGGCCGACAGCGCGAACGGCACCCTGACCGAGGTCTTCGCCTGCGGCACCGCCGCCGTGATCACCCCGGTCGGCACGGTCAAGTCCGAGCGGGGCGAGTGGCAGCAGTCGGGCGGCGAGCCCGGCGAGGTCACGATGAAGCTGCGCGAGGCGCTGCTCGCCATCCAGACGGGCAAGTCCGAGGACGTCCACGGCTGGATGCACGAGCTGGGTTAGGGCGTATCCGGCGGATCAGGGTCGGACAGGCCGCGGCGTCTGGTGCATGGGGTCTCCCCAGGCCCGCAGGGCCCAGGGGACGCCTCGCAAGGCGCCGGAGCGTCCTCATAGCGGAGCTGTGCGGACGTTTCGGCAACGCGGCGAGGTGCCGTGCCAGGCGTCGCGACCCCGGCCCCGATCCGCCGGACACGCCCTAGTCGCTACTCCGTAGCCGCCAGGGCTTCCGGGGCCGTCGCAGTGACGGTCGTGGGAGCCCTGTTCGGCGTCAGTACGGCGTACAGCGCGCCGCCCACGATCCCCGACACCACGAAGCTGCAGTCGATCCCGCCCGTCAGGGCGAGCAGCGGTCCCTCGTAGAGGGGCGTCGACACCGAGGCCAGGCCGGCCGCCGCGCCGATCGCCCAGGACGCGGTGGCGCGCGGGTGCCAGCCCGCCGAGAACCAGTAGATCCCGCCGCGCGCACGGCGGTTGTAGACCTGGAGCGCCTCCGGGTCGTACGCGCCCCCGCAGCGCGCGTGCCCGATCAGGGTGATCACCGCCCACGGGGTGCCGATCGCGGTGAGCAGCAGGACGAACGAGGTCATCGCGGTCTGCGCGTCCGAGGCGAAGTGGCCGAGGAAGACGAAGCCGGTGGCGACCGCCGCGACCACCAGGGTGGCGCGGGCCCGGGTGGCCTTCGGCAGGATCGCGTCCAGGTCGAGCCCCATCGAGTACAGCATCAGACCGGCGTTGCCGACGGAGCCCGCGGTGGCCGCGATCAGCAGCGGGGCCAGGTACCAGACGGGCGAGGCGGCGACGAGCGGCCCCGCGTAGTCGAGCGATCCGCGGGCGGCGAGCGCCGTGAACGTACCGAAGAGCTGGGGGATCAGGAGGCCGACGACCAGGCCGAGACAGGTGGCCCGCAGGACCGTGCGGGAGCTGTGCCGCTCGGGGGAGACGTACCGGGTGTAGTCGCCGAGCAGGGTGATGAAGGCGACCGGTCCGCTGAGGCCGGCCGCGACGGCGGAGAGCAGCCAGGTGGGCCAGAACGAGCCGAGCAGGTACGGGGTGTCCGGCACCGCCGCCGTGGTGAAGTCACCGGCGTAGGCGACGACTCCGAGGGCGAGGAGCGCGGTCATGCCGAAGGCGAGGGCCTTGCTCAGCTTGAGCAGCAGCCGGTAGCCGTACACCGCGCCGACCACCGTGCAGGCGGCGAGCAGCGCGTACACGACGGCGTGGGTGGCGTCGCCGGTCGGCAGGCCGGTGAGCCGGGCGAGCGTCCCCACCATCACGTCGCCGCCGATCCAGAGGGTCAGCGCGGTGTAGCCCAGCGAGAGCAGCAGTCCGACCACGGAGCCGACGAGCCGGCCCCGGACGCCGAAGAAGGCGCCGGAGGAGGTGGAGAGGTTGGTCGCGGTACGGAGCGAGACGAGCGCGAGCGGGGCGGTGACGGCGACGCCGACGAGGGTGCCGGCGACGACGGAGGCGACCGAGGCCCAGAGGCCGAGGCCGAAGGAGACGGGGAGCCAGCCGAAGACGATCACCCCCAGGCAGAGGTTGGATCCGAGCAGGATCGAGACGAGATCGCGGGGGCCGCTGGTGCGTTCCGCCTCGGGGACGGTGTCGACTCCGCGCTGTTCTATCGGCATGGGGACTCCTGGGGACGGGAGCGGCGGGGCTGGGGGGTGACAGATTTAGAGTGACACTCAATGTGACCTGAGTCCGCTGGCGAGTCAATGCTTGGATCCCCGCGTCTCAACATTTAGAGTGTCACTCAAATAGGAGGTGTTTCGGACGTGCGACTGACCCCCACGGAACGCGACCGGCTGCTGCTCTTCGGCGCCGCCGAGCTCGCCCGTGCCCGCCGGGCCCGGGGCCTGCGGCTCAATGTCCCCGAGGCGACCGCGCTCATCGCGGACACGGTCTGCGAGGCCGCCCGCGACGGCAAGCGACTCGCCGAGGCGATCGAGGCCGCCCGCTCGGTCCTCGGCCCCGCCGACGTCCTCCCCGGCGTCGCCGACGTGGTCACCGAGGTCCATGTCGAAGCCGTCTTCGACGACGGCTCGCGGCTCGCGGTCGTCTCCGACCCCATCGGCGGCGGCGGCCTCGGCCCGGCGGCGCCCGGCGCGCTGCTGCCCGGCCCCGGACACCCGGAGACCGAGCCAGCGCTCACCCTGCCGGTACGGAACGCGGCCACCGTCCCCGTGAGCGTCACCTCCCACTTCCACTTCTTCGAGGCCAACCCGCGCCTCGACTTCGACCGGGACGCCGCCTACGGCATGCGGCTCGCCATCCCGGCCGGGGCCTCCTTCCGCTTCGACCCGGGCGGCGAGGCCGAAGTCCCGCTCGTACCGATCGGCGGCGCCCGCGTCGCCATCGGCTTCGCGGGCCTGGTCGACGGCCCGCTGGACGCGCCCGGCGCGAAGGAAGAGGCCCTGCGCAGGGCGCGGGCGTGCGGCTACCTGGGTACCGAGAGCGGAGACGACGTCTGATGGACCCGTACGAGTACGCATCCGTGCACGGACCGCGCGCCGGCGACCGCGTCGTCCTGGGCGACTCCGGGCTCGTCGTCCGGGTCGAGTCGGACTCCCAGCAGCCCGGCGACGAGTTCCTCGCCGGCTTCGGCAAGACCGCCCGCGACGGGCTCCACCTCAAGGCCGCCGCCGTCCGCGAGACCTGCGACGTCGTCATCAGCAACGTCCTGGTGCTCGACGCCGTCCTCGGCATCCGGAAGGTGTCGATCGGCATCCGCGAGGGCCGGATCCACGCCATCGGGCGGGCCGGCAACCCCGACACCCTCGACGGCGTCGACGTCGTCGTCGGCACCGGCACCTCCATCGTCTCCGGCGAGGGCCTCATCGCCACCGCCGGAGCCGTCGACACCCATGTCCACCTGCTCTCCCCCCGGATCATGGAGGCCTCGCTCGCGAGCGGTGTCACCACCGTCATCGGGCAGGAGTTCGGCCCGGTCTGGGGCGTCGGCGTCAACTCGCCCTGGGCCCTGCGGCACGCGTTCAGCGCCTTCGACGCCTGGCCGGTCAACATCGGCTTCCTCGCCCGCGGCTCCTCCTCGGACCCCGCGCCGCTTGTCGAGGCGCTCGCCGAGGGCGGCGCGTCCGGCTTCAAGGTCCACGAGGACATGGGCGCCCACACCCGCGCCCTCGACACCGCCCTGCGGGTGGCCGAGGAGCACGACGTGCAGGTCGCCCTGCACAGCGACGGCCTCAACGAGTGCCTGTCCGTCGAGGACACCCTGCGCGTCCTCGACGGGCGTACGATCCACGCCTTCCACATCGAGGGCTGCGGAGGCGGCCACGTCCCCAACGTCCTGAAGATGGCGGGCGTGCCGAACGTCATCGGCTCCTCCACCAACCCCACCCTGCCCTTCGGCCGCGACGCGGTCGCCGAGCACTACGGGATGATCGTCTCCGTCCACGACCTGAAGACCGACCTGCCGGGCGACGCCGCCATGGCGCGCGACCGGATCCGGGCCGGGACGATGGGCGCGGAGGACGTCCTGCACGACCTCGGCGCGATCGGGATCACCTCCTCCGACGCGCAGGGGATGGGAAGGGCCGGCGAGACCGTACGCCGGACCTTCGCCATGGCCGGGAAGATGAAGGCCGAGCTGGGCCCCATGGAGGGCGACGGCGCGCACGACGACAACGCGCGCGTGCTCCGCTACCTGGCCAAGCTCACCATCAACCCGGCGATCGCCCACGGCCTCGCCCACGAGATCGGCTCGATCGAGGCCGGGAAGCTGGCCGACATCGTGCTGTGGCGGCCCGAGTTCTTCGGCGCCAAGCCGCAGCTGGTGCTGAAGTCCGGCTTCCCCGCGTGGGGGGTCGTGGGCGATCCGAACGCCGCCACGGACACCTGCGAACCGCTCGTCCTCGGCCCGCTGTTCGGCGGGCACGGCGCCACGGCCGCCGACATCTCCGTCGCGTTCGTCGCCCAGGCCGCCGTCGACCTCGGCGCCGACAAGATGCCGACCCGGCGCCGCCGCGTCCCGGTGCGCGGCACGCGTGGGATCGGCCCCGCGGACCTGCTGCTCAACTCCCGGGTCGGAGACGTCCAGGTCGACGACCGCACGGGACTCGTCTCGCTCGACGGCTCCCCGATCCGCTCCGAGGCGGTCGAGTCCGTCTCCCTCAACCGCCTCTACTTCCTCTGACCCCGCTAAGGACCTGTCGATGAGCTACCGCATGCCCGCCGAGTGGATGCCGCACGAGCGCACCTGGATGGCCTGGCCCAGCACCAACCCCACCTTCACCAACGAGGACGAACTCGCCGAGGCCCGCGCCGCCTGGGCGTCGGTGGCCCGCACCGTACGCCGCTTCGAGCCGGTGACGATGGTGGTCGCCCCCGGCGACGCCGCGTCGGCCGCCGCGCTGCTCGGCCCGGAGATCGACCTGGTCGAGCGGGACCTCGACGACGCCTGGATGCGGGACATCGGCCCGACGTTCGTCACGAACGGCACCGAACTGGCCGCCGTGGACTGGGTGTTCAACGGCTGGGGTGCCCAGGACTGGGCCCGCTGGGAGCACGACTCCAAGATCGCCCGCCATGTCGCCGACCTCGCGCAGGTCCCCGTACTCGCCTCCTCCCTCGTCAACGAGGGCGGCGCGATCCACGTCGACGGCGAGGGCACCGTCCTGCTCACCGACACCGTGCAGCTCGGCTCGGGCCGCAACCCCGAGTGGACCCGCGAGCAGGTCGAGAACGAGATCCACGCCAAGCTCGGCACCACCAAGGCGATCTGGCTCCCCAACGGCCTCACCGGCGACTACGGCCTCTACGGCACCCAGGGCCACGTCGACATCGTCGCCGCCTTCGCCCGGCCCGGCACGGTCCTCGTCCACAGCCAGCAGAACCCGGCCCACCCCGACTACGAGCGGTCCCGGATGTACGTGAACATCCTGCGCGGCCAGACGGACGCCCAGGGCCGCCCCCTGGAGGTCGTCGAGATCCCGGCCCCCACCGTCCTGAAGGACGAGGAGGGCGACTGGGTCGACTACTCGTACATCAACCACTACCTGTGCAACGGCGGCGTGGTCCTCTGCGCCTTCGACGACCCCCACGACGAACTGGCGGCCGAGATCTTCCGCCGCCTCTTCCCGGAGCGCGAGGTCGTCCTCGTCGACGCCCGGACGATCTTCGCGGGCGGCGGCGGCATCCACTGCATCACCCAGCAGCAGCCGAAGGTCTGAGCCCGCCGGGCATGCGGTAGAACGTACGAGTGAGTCAGAGCAGCAGCCCGTCGCCCCATCCCCGCCGCCGCAACCAGGCCGCCCCGCCCCGTGAGGAGCTTCTCGCCGCGGCCATGGACACCATCGCCGACCGCGGGCTCGACGGGCTCACCATGGCCGGGCTCGGGCGGCAGGTCGGGATGAGCAGTGGGCACCTGCTCTACTACTTCCGCACCAAGGACGAGCTGCTGCTCCAGACCCTGGAGTGGAGCGAGGGCCGGCTCGGTGCCGAGCGCAGCGCGCTGCTCTCCCGGCCCGGGAGCGCGCGCGAGCGGCTCGACGGGTACGTCGACGTGTACGTGCCCGACGGGCCGCGCGACCCGCACTGGACCCTCTGGCTGGAGGTCTGGAACCGGTCGCAGAACGCCGACGCCGACGCCCGCGCGCGCCAGGCCGCCATCGAGGGGGCCTGGCACCGGGACCTCGTCGCGATCCTCGCCGAGGGCGTCTCGCGGGGCGAGTTCCGGGCGGTCGACCCGGACCGGTTCGCCACCCGGATGCGCGCCCTGCTCGACGGCTTCAGCGTGCACGTCGCCGTGGGCATTCCGGGCACCGGGAGGGAGCAAGTCCTCGTTCACGTACGGGAGTTCATTGATCAGGATCTGGTGTCGCGACCGTAACGCACGTAAGTAGACCTGATCGTTGTGGGCTGCGGCCTTGTTGTCGGCGCGTGATCTCCGGCACGGTTCCGGACCATGGGACGAGATCAGTGGAAGAAGATCTGGGTCGGATCCGCGGGCAACATGGTCGAGTGGTTCGACTGGTTCGTGTACGCGAGTTTCGCCACCTACTTCGCGGGAGCGTTCTTCCCCGAGAGCAACGACACCGCCAGACTCATGAACACCGCCGGCATCTTCGCGGTCGGCTTCTTCATGCGGCCCGTCGGCGGCTGGCTCCTCGGCCGGGTCGGTGACCGCAAGGGGCGCAAGGCGGCCCTCACCCTCACCGTCACCCTGATGTCCGCCTCAGCCCTCCTCATCGCGGTCGCGCCCACCTACTCCGTCGCCGGCTACGGCGGCGCCGCCGTCCTCCTGGTCGCCCGCCTGCTCCAGGGACTCTCCGTCGGCGGCGAGTACGCCGCCAGCGCCACCTACCTCACCGAGGCCTCGGACCCGAAGCACCGCGGCTTCGCCTCCAGCTTCCAGTACGTGTCGATGACCGCCGGGCAGATCCTGGGCCTCGGCCTGCTGCTCATCCTCCAGCAGGCCCTGTCCAGCGAGGCCCTGCACAGCTGGGGCTGGCGCATCCCCTTCGTCATCGGCGCCCTCGGTGCGGCCGTCGTCTTCTACCTCCGCCGCACCATGCTGGAGACCGAGGTGTACGAGGAGAGCGCCGACGCCGGTGTCGCGGGCGACCAGAAGGGCACCCTCAAGGCCCTCTGGGCGCACAGGCGCGAGGCCTTCCTCGTCATCGCGCTCACCATGGGCGGGACCGTGGCGTACTACACGTACACCACCTACCTCACCAAGTACCTGTCCAACTCCGCCGGGCTCCCCAAGCAGACCGCGACCCTGGTCTCCTTCTGCGCCCTGATCGTCTTCGCCTGCCTCCAGCCGCTGGCCGGGCGCCTCTCCGACCGGATCGGCCGCCGGCCGCTCCTCATCACCTTCGCGGTCGGCTCCACCCTCCTCACCGTGCCGATCATGACGATGCTGAAGCACGCGGGCTCCTTCTGGCCGGCCCTCGGCCTCTCCCTCCTCGCCCTCGTCGTCATCACCGGCTACACCTCCATCAACGCCTGCGTGAAGGCCGAGCTCTTCCCCACCGGCATCCGCGCCCTCGGCGTCGCCCTGCCGTACGCGATCGCCAACGCCCTCTTCGGCGGCACCGCCGAGTACGTGGCCCTCTGGTTCAAGGACGCCGGCATCGAGTCGGGCTTCTTCTGGTACGTGGCGGGCTGCGCGGCCGTCTCCCTGGTCGTCTACCTCACGATGCGGGAGACCCGGGACATCGACCTGGGCCGGGTCGGGACGGGCGAGGCCGTCGTGCCGGGGCAGAAGCGGGATCAGCTGCCCGTATCGTGAGACCGGCGTCCCGCCGGCCCTCCACCTGTGTCAGACTTCCGGCGTGCTTGCTACCACGATGATTATCGGCAGCAGCGCGCCGGTCCGCAGTGGCCACTGAATCGCGGCACGACCCCCGCGGCAGTGGACACCGTGCCTCAGACCCGCGCGCAGACCTCTCGCACCCGCGAGGGGTTTTTTCGTTTTCCGGCCCCACCCATGCCGGAAGCGGACGACGCGTGAGAATGGGGGCAAGTGGATCCAGACCTTCCGGAGCCACATCCGACAGGAGCCATCACAGTCATGACCACGGAGAACGGCGAGAGCTCGCGCCTCGGCGACAGCCACGTCGACGACAGCTTCCATGTCTTCGACACGACGCTGCGCGACGGGGCGCAGCGTGAAGGCATCAACCTCACCGTCGCGGACAAGCTGACCATCGCCCGGCACCTAGACGAGTTCGGCGTGGGCTTCATCGAGGGCGGCTGGCCCGGCGCCAACCCGCGCGACACGGAGTTCTTCGCCCGCGCCACCCAGGAGATCGCGTTCAAGAACGCGCAGCTCGTGGCCTTCGGCGCCACCCGCAGGGCCGGCGGCAAGGCCGCCGAGGACCCGCAGGTCAAGGCCCTCCTGGACTCCGGCGCCCCGGTCGTCACCCTGGTCGCCAAGTCCCACGACCGGCACGTCGAACTGGCCCTGCGCACCACCCTCGACGAGAACCTGGAGATGGTCCGCGACACCGTCGCCCACCTGCGCTCCCAGGGCCGCCGCGTCTTCGTCGACTGCGAGCACTTCTTCGACGGCTACAAGGCCAACCCCGACTACGCCAAGGCCGTCGTCCGCGCCGCGCACGAGGCCGGCGCCGACGTCGTCATCCTCTGCGACACCAACGGCGGCATGCTCCCGGCCCAGGTCCAGGCCGTCGTCGCCACCGTCCTCGCCGACACCGGCGCCCGCCTCGGCATCCACGCCCAGGACGACACCGGCTGCGCCGTCGCCAACACCCTGGCCGCCGTCGACGCCGGCGCCACCCACGTCCAGTGCACCGCCAACGGCTACGGCGAGCGGGTCGGCAACGCCAACCTCTTCCCCGTCGTCGCGGCCCTGGAGCTCAAGTACGGCAAGAAGGTCCTCCCCGAGGGCGCCCTCGCCGAGATGACCCGGATCTCGCACGCCATCGCCGAGGTCGTCAACCTCACGCCCTCCACCCACCAGCCGTACGTCGGCGTCTCCGCCTTCGCGCACAAGGCCGGGCTCCACGCCTCCGCCATCAAGGTCGACCCCGACCTCTACCAGCACATCGACCCCGAGCTCGTCGGCAACACCATGCGGATGCTCGTCTCCGACATGGCAGGCCGCGCCTCGATCGAGCTCAAGGGCAAGGAGCTCGGCGTCGACCTGGGCGACGACCGCGCCCTCGTCGCCCGCGTCGTCGAACGGGTCAAGGAGCGCGAGCTCCAGGGCTACACGTACGAGGCCGCCGACGCCTCCTTCGAGCTGCTGCTCCGCGAGGAGGCCGAGGGCCGGGCCCGCCGCTACTTCCGTACGGAGTCCTGGCGCGCGATCGTCGAGGACCGCCCCGACGGCACCCACGCCAACGAGGCCACCGTCAAGCTGTGGGCCAAGGGTGAGCGGATCGTCGCCACCGCCGAGGGCAACGGCCCGGTCAACGCACTCGACCTGGCGATGCGGGTGGCCCTGGAGCGGATCTACCCGCAGCTCGCCAAGTTCGAGCTGGTCGACTACAAGGTCCGCATCCTGGAGGGCCGCCACGGCACCGAGTCCACGACCCGTGTCCTGATCACCACCAGCGACGGCAACGGCGAGTGGGCGACGGTCGGCGTCGGCGAGAACGTGATCGCGGCCTCCTGGCAGGCTCTGGAGGACGCCTTCACGTACGGACTCCTCCGGGCCGGGATCGACCCCGCCGAGTAGCCGCCGGTCGTCCCGCCGAGCAGCGCGCGTCGTCCTGCCGAGCAGCCGAGCGTCGCCCCGTCGAGTAGCCGCGCGTCGTACCGACCCTCCGGGGTCGGTACGCCCCAGCATGTCCGGTATGAATGGTCATACGTTCCGTGCGGCGCGGACGGGCATGGCGGCGGCCGTCGCGTCCGGCGCCGTCCTCGCCGGATGCCTCACCGCGACTGCCACAGCCACAGCCACAGCGACGGAGGCCGTGGCCGCGACCACGTGGCCCCCGGACCCGGTACGCGTCACCGCCGCCCCGGTCACCACGGTGGCCGAGGGGGCCACGGCCCGCGTCCGCCTCGCCGTCGACTCCGCCCGCCCGCTGACGCACCCGGTGACGGTCGGCTGGACGACGGCCGCGACCGCCCCCGCCACCGCGGCGGGACCGGGCGGCCGGACGGACGCATCGACGCGCGCCCCTCGCGCCGGGGCCGCGGCCCCCGGCCGGGACTACCGGGCGGCCTCCGGCACGGTGACCTTCCCCGCCGGAAGCAGACCAGGGGCCGCGCGCACCCTTGAGGTCGCCACCCTTCGCGACGGCGTGCCCGAGGCGGCCGAGGCCGTGCCGGTCACGCTCGACGTCACCGGTGCCACCGCGCCCGAGCGCGCACCGCTGGTCGTCGTGGACGCGCACGGACTGCCCTACCTCGACCCGGCGCGCCCCGTCCGGGAACGGGTCGCCGACCTCCTCGGGCGGATGACGCTCGCCGAGAAGGCCGGCCAGATGACCCAGGCCGGCCGCAACGCCCTCGCCGCCCACGAGGACATCACCTCCTACGCCCTCGGCTCGGTGATCTACGAGGCCGAGGCCGACGGCTCGCCGGCGCAGACCCCCGAGGCCTGGCGGAAGGTGACGGACACCTACCAGTGGTACGCCCGCGCCACCCGCCTCCAGATCCCGCTGCTCCTGGCCACCGACGCCGTGCACGGCCACTCCTTCGTCAAGGGCGCCACGGTCATGCCCCACAACATCGGGCTCGGCGCCACCCGCGACCCCGCGCTCGTCGAGCGGCTCGCCGCGATCACCGCCGAGGAGACGAGGGCGACCGGGATCGCCTGGAACTTCGCGCCCTGTGTGTGCGTCGTGCGCGATGTGCGCTGGGGCCGTACGTACGAGTCCTTCGGCGAGGACCCGGAGCTCGTGGCGGCCATGGCGGTCGCCGTACGGGGCCTCCAGGGCGCCGCCGACGGCCGTGACCTCGCCCGCAACGACAAGGTCCTCGCCACCGCCAAGCACTTCGTCGGGGACGGCGGCACCGCCTACGGCTCCGGTCGCCCCCCGTACGCCATCGACCAGGGCGTCACCCGGATCGACCGGGGCGAGCTGGAGGAGGTGCACATCCCACCCTTCCGGCGGGCGATCGGACTCGGGGCGGGCGCCGTCATGCCCTCGTTCTCCTCGCTCGACCTGACCGGCGAGCGCAGCGGGCCGGTGAAGATGCACGCGCACCGCGAGATGATCAGCGGGCTGCTGAAGAGCGAGCTCGGGTTCCGGGGGATCGTCGTCAGCGACTGGGAGGCCGTCGACCAGATGCCGGGCGACGCGGTCACCGACGTACGAGACGCGGTCAACGCCGGCATCGACATGAACATGGCCCCGCTCACGTACAAGGAGTTCGGCCGGATCGTCGCCGACGAGGTCGCCGCCGGCCGGATCCCCCTCGCCCGGATCGACGACGCGGCCGGCCGCGTACTGGAGCAGAAGTTCCGCCTCGGCCTCTTCGAGAAGCCGTACGCCGACACCACCCACCTCGCCGGGATCGGCTCCCCCGAACACCGGGCGGCGGCCCGCGAGGCCGTCGCCCGGTCGCAGGTGCTGCTGAAGAACAGCGGGGGCGTGCTGCCGCTGCGCACCGGGCAGCGGCTGTACGTCGCCGGGTCCAACGCGGACGACCTGGCCAACCAGGCAGGTGGCTGGACCGTCGGCTGGCAGGGCGCCGGGGGGCGGGAGATCCAGGGCACCACCGTTCTGGACGGCATCCGGAGGGCGGACCCGCGGGCGCACGTCACCTACTCCGAGGACGCCTCGGCGCCGACCACCGGGCACGACGTGGGCGTGGTCGTCGTCGGCGAGACGCCGTACGCGGAAGGGGTCGGTGACGTCGGCGTCAACGGCCACGACCTGGAACTGTCCGCGGACGACAAGAAGGCCGTCGACCGGGTCTGCGCGGCGATGCGGTGCGCGGTCCTGGTCGTCTCCGGACGTCCGCAGCTCGTCGGCGACCGGCTCGCGGGGATCGACGCGCTGGTCGCCTCCTGGCTGCCGGGCAGCGAGGGCGACGGCGTCGCCGACGTGCTCTACGGCCGGCGGGCCTTCACCGGACGCCTCCCGGTGACCTGGCCGAGGTCGGCCCAGCAGCTGCCCCTGAACGCGGGCGACCACGGCTACGACCCGCAGTTCCCCTACGGCTGGGGCCTCACCACCAGGGTCGGCGCGAGTTGACCGCACAACGGTCCGACCGGAAGGTCTGAATATGCCCGTTTAGGGGTAATCCAGGTGGTATGAGGACGAGGATTCCGATGCTGTCGGCCGTGGGCGGGCTGCTCCTGCTCCTGCTGATGCTCCTGGCCCTGGCCCCCTCCGCGGGCGCCAGGGCCACGGGGATCCCGGACGTGGCCGCGGCCCTGAAACAGGGCCCGGTGTACGTCGACCCGGGCGCCGCCGACCAGCTGTCGAAGGCCGAAGCGGACGCCCTCGCCCAGAAGATCAAGGACGCGGACAAGCCGCTCCTCGTGGCCGTCCTGCCGGCGAACGCCCAGTTCCCGCCGGCGGACCTCTTCCAGAACCTGCGCACCCAGACCGGCATCACCGGCCTGTACGCGATCCGCCTCGGCGACGGCTTCGACGCGAAGGCCGACGCCTCCGTCCTCTCCCAGCAGGCCGTACAGAACCTCGTCACCTCCGTACGCCAGCCCGACGTCGACGCGGCCACCGAGCTGAACAACTTCGCCGACCAGGCCCTGCCCACCCTCCGCGGCTCCGCCCCCGCCTCCTGGGGCTCCGCCGGTACGGACTCCGGGGTCCCCGTCGCCGGACTCGTCACCCTCGGCGCGGTCGTCGCCGCGAGCGGCGCGGGCGCCTACGCCGTCGTCCGGCGCAACCGGCTCCGCAAGGAGGCCGAGGAGCGGGCGGCCCTCGACAAGCTCCGGGTCGTCGTCGACGAGGACATCACCGCCTTCGGCGAGGAACTCGAACGCCTCGACTTCCACCCCGGCGAACCCGGCGCCGACGACGCCATGCGCGACGACTACGAACGCGCCCTCGACTCGTACGACAAAGCCAAGTCCCAGATGGGCTCCGCGACCCACCCGCACGACGTCCGGGGGGTCACCCAGGCCCTGGAGGACGGCCGCTTCTCCCTCGCCGTCCTCGCCGCCCGCCGAGAGTCCCGCCCGCTGCCCGAGCGGCGCGCCCCCTGCTTCTTCGACCCGCGCCACGGCCCCTCCACCGAGGACCGCTCCTGGACCCCGGCCGGCGGCACCGCCCGCCAGGTCCCGGTCTGCGCCGCCGATGCGGCCCGTCTCGACGACGGCCTCGACCCGATGGCCCGTACGGTCGACGCGGACGGCGTCCGCCGCCCCTACTGGGAGGCGGGCCCGGCGTACGGGCCCTGGGCGGGCGGCTACTACGGCGGCGGCATGCTCCCCGGCCTGCTGATGGGCACCGTCCTCGGCTCCATGCTCGCGACCCCGGCCTACGCCTCCGAGTACGGCGGCGGCGACTTCTCCGGCGGTGACTTCGGCTCCGGCGACTTCGGGTCGGGCGACTTCGGCGGCGGAGACTCGGGCGGCTTCGGCGGCGGGGACTTCGGCGGTGGCGGAGGGTTCGACGGCGGAGGCGGGTTCTAGGGCCTTTCGTTTGGATCAGGCCGGACCCCGCGAGCCCGGCATGATCCGAACGAGAGAGGCCCTAGCCGCCCCCGGGCTCATACCAGCGGCTTCACCGACATCAGCAGGTGGCGGTGGGCCGCCGACGGCCCGTCGGTGAGCAGGGCGCGCTGGCCGGGGCCAAGGAGGTGGAAGTGGACCTCCGGGGCGTCCAGGGTGGTGAGGGCGTCCAGGAGATACCCCGGATTGAAGGCGACCGTCATCCTGGCCGGGTCCGCGAGGGCGGCCGTCCCCGTGAAGGTGGCCGGGAGGTGCTGGGAGGCCACGTCGTCCTCGTAGCCCGCCTGGAGGTGGATCGCTGTGGGGGTGAAGGTCAGCTGCACCGGGCTGTCGCCCTCGGCCACGACCGCGACCCGCTTGACGGCCTCGGTCAGCGGGGCCAGGCCGGTGGCCGCGAGGGCGTGCTCGCCGAGGGCGAAGAGCTTGTCGTGGCGGGGGAGCCGTCCGTCGAGCAGTCGGGTGGTGGTGCGCAGCCCGGCGCTCTCGAAACCGATCGAGCCGCCGTCGAGGGCGAGCCGGGCCGGGCCCGTGCCCGCGAGGGAGCGGGCGATCTCGGTCAGGCGGCGGGCGGGGACGACCACGTCCGCGTCCTCCGCGGAGGCGTCGGACTCCGGTTTCCACTCCAGGGTGCGGACGGCGTAGCGGTAGCGGTCGGTGGCGGCCAGCGTCATCGTCGTGCCGTCCAGGGCGAGCCGTATCCCGGTCAGGACGGGCAGCGAGTCGTCCCGGCCCGCCGCCACCGCGACCTGGCCGACCGCCGCCGCGAAGACGTCCCCGTCCACCAGGCCGCGGACCTCCGGCAGCGCGGGCGGGGCGGGGTAGTCGTCGAGCGGCAGCAGGGAGAGGCCGAAGCGGGCGTCCCCGGAGGTCACCGAGAGACGGCCGCCTTCGACGGCCAGCTCCGTGCGGCCCCGGGGGAGCACCTTGCAGATGTCGAGCAGCCGACGGCCCAGGACCAGCGCCCGGCCCTCGACGTCCGTGTCGGCCTCGACCTCCACCCGGGCCGAGGCCTCGTGGTCGAGACCGGAGACCCGGAGCCGGCCGTCCGCCGCCTCCAGGAGCAGGCCGCCGAGGACGGGCATGGGGGAGCGGGCCGGCAGCACGCGCGCGGCCCAGGCCACGGCATCGGTCAACACACCGCTGTCGATACGGAATTCCATGCCGCCGACGCTAGCGGCCACCACTGACAACGGCGCAGGCCGGCGGTTTCAGGCGTCGTCCGGCTCTTTCGCATACGCGAGTTTCTAGCGCCGCTAGACATAAGAGCATTGCTTGGCTAGCGTTGCTATCACTTCCTAGCGCCGCTAGGTCAGAATCCTCTCCCGGGGGAAACCATGAATCTGCACCGCGCCACCACCGTCCTGTCCGTGCTCCTCGGCCTCGCCTGCCTCTGGTTCGGCGTCAGCTTCCTGCTGACCCCCGCCACCGCCGCCGCCGGCTTCGGCATCCCCTCCTGGCCCGAGGGGGACGCCGCCGGATACTTCGCGGTCAAGGCGGTCCGCGACCTCGCCAACGGAGCGATCGTCCTCACCCTCCTCGCGCTCGGCAGGCGCCGCACGCTGGCCTGGGTGATGCTCCTCTTCGTCATCGTCCCCTTCGGTGACGCGATCGCCGTCCTCGGTCACGGGGGCGGGTACGCCGCCGCGCTCGGCATCCACGCCGCGACCGGCGTCGTGGTCCTCCTCGCGGCCGGGCTGCTCTTCGCGACCAGCTCCCGGGACGACACCCTCCCGGGCCCGAGCCGGAGCGAACTCGCCCGTACGGGAAGGGAAGCGCGTGTCTGATCGTTCTCCTGACCAACACCGACCGCGAAACGATGGGGGAGTGGCGCGATGAGTGACGTCCACGGCACGGTGGAGCCCGGATTCGAGTCCGTACGGGAGGAGTTCGCCACCGTGGTGGCGAAGGAGGCGCGTGACGGGGGAGCCCAGCTCGCCGTCCACCGTCACGGCCGTCTCGTCGTGGACCTCTGGGGCGGCGACGGGGTCGAAGGGGACTCCCTCCTGGGTCTCTACTCGTCCTCCAAGGGCGCCATGGCCCTCGTCACCGCCCTCCTCGTCCAGGAGGGCGCCCTCGACCTCGACCGCGAAGTCGCTTCCTGGTGGCCCGAGTTCGCCGCCGAGGGCAAGGGTGCGCTGACCCTGCGCCAGCTGCTCGCCCACCGTTCCGGTGTGATCGGCGCCGACGGCGGCCTCAGCGGGGCCGAACTCGCCGACGACCGGGCCATCGCCGCGCGGCTCGCCGGGCAGCGCCCCTTCTGGGAGCCGGACACCGGCCACGGCTACCACGCCCTCGTGATCGGCGCCCTGGTCGGCGAGGTCGTCCTGCGGGCCACCGGCCGGACGGTCCAGGACCTGTTCGAGGAGCGGGTCCGTGTCCCGTACGGACTCGACTACTACCTGGGCCTGCCCGAGGAGCTCGAACCGCGCTTCCGTACGGCCCTGCCGATGCTGCCCACCCCCGCCGAGCAGGCGTTCCTGGCGGAGAATCCGATCGCGCCCGACAGCCTCATGGCCATCGCGTTCAACTTCCACGCGGACCCGCCCTTCGACATCGTCGGCTACGCCAACTCCCGTACGGTCCGGGCGCGGGCACCGCTCTCCGGCGGCGGCGTCGGCTCCGCGCGCGGCCTCTCCCGGATGTACGCGGCCGTCGCCGGCGAGCTGGACGGGCGGCCTCCGCTCCTGAAGCCGGACACCCTCGCCGAGGTGGCCCGCGTCCACTCCTCGGGCACCGATCTGGTGACGGGCACGGAGAACGCCTTCGGCCTCGGCTTCGTCCCCCTCGGCACCAAGTACCCCGCGCTGTCCCCCGCCGCGATCGGCCACAGCGGCGCCCCCGGCTCCCAGGCCTTCGCCGACCCGGCGACCGGCCTCGCGTACAGCTACACCCGCCGCCGCTTCGGCTTCATGGCGGGCCCGGGCGCGGCCGAGAACGACCGTCTGGTCCCGGCGGTCGTCGAGGCGGCGCGCAGCCTCTGAAACGCCCCCGGGAACGCCGAGCGCCCGCCTTCCGCTGTCGCGGAGGGCGGGCGCGCTCGTGTGTCGTCCGGGGTGGAGCCGGGGTCAGGCGGCGTTCTTGATCGCGGAGATGTCGAAGTTCAGCTTGACCTTGTCGCTGACCATCACGCCGCCGGTCTCCAGGGCCGCGTTCCAGGTCAGGCCCCACGCGGAGCGCAGGATCTCGGCGGAGCCCTCGAAGCCGACGCGCTCGTTGCCGTAGACGTCGGTCGCGGTGCCGTTGAACTCCAGGTCGATGGAGAGCGGCTTGGTGACGTCCTTGATGGTCAGGTCGCCGGTGATCCGGTACTTGTCGCCGCCCAGCTGCTCGGCCGTGGTCGAGCGGAAGCTCATCACCGGGAACTGCTCGGCGTCGAAGAAGTCACCGCTGCGCAGGTGGCCGTCGCGGTCGGCGATGCCCGTGTCGATGGAGGCGATCTTGACCTCGATGGAGGCGGCGGACGCGCCCGGGTTCGAGCCGTCCAGGGTCAGCGTGCCCTCGTGTTCGGCGAAGCTGCCGCGCACGTTGGTGACCATCGCGTGACGGACGGTGAAGCCGATGCTGCTGTGGGCCGGGTCGATCGTGTAGTCGCCGGTCAGGGCGGCCAGGGCCGGGTCGACGGGGAGGGTGGCGACGGCGGTGGCGGTGTCGTTGCTCTTGCGGGTGAAGATGCCCATGACGTGCTCCTTGGGGGACGAGTCGGTACGAGGCGGGAGAGCTGCTGTTGCGAGCTTTGTTGAAGCTTCAACGAGAATGACGATAGCTCCATTCCGTTCAACTTTCAACATCTCTGGAAAATGTTCACCCACGCGGGTGCTGACGCCCTCTGGCGGACGCGCGTAGAACTACGGCACCATCGCTCTGCTCCACCTGCACTGCCGTCCCAACCGTCACGGTCACCCGCAGGAGGCACTCCCCGATGAAGCTCCGCTCCGTCCTCACCGCGTTCGCCCTGGTCCTCGGCGCCCTCTTCGCACCCGGCGTCGGCGTCCTCACCGCCGCCGGCGACGCCCACGCGGTCACCAAGATCAGCCACGCCACCGCGACCTCGATGTTCCGCAACTCCGGAATCACCTGGTCCTCGTCCGGCGGCTGCTCCGACCGCTACAACTCCACCTGTACGTCCTTCGAGCAGCTCAACCTCGCCACCGCCCAGGGCGCCCAGACCCTCAAGAGCGCCAGCGGCTGCGCCCTCAACATCACCGGCGGCACCGAGACCGGGCACGCGAGCGGCACGTACTCGCACTGGAACGGCTACAAGCTCGACTTCAGCAAGTACACCTGCGTCGGGAACTACATCAAGAACACGTTCACCTACATCGGCGTACGCGGCGACGGCTCCCCGCAGTGGAAGTCCGGCGCGGGCAACATCTACGCCGACGAGGGCAACCACTGGGACGTGACCTTCTACAACTGCGGCGGCTGCTGACCGCACGGCCGTCCCCGAAAGAGCCCCCTCCGGTGGTCACTTGGACTAACCGAAGGGGGTTCTTGGACTGGAGGGTCCCGCGCGGCGCGATCTCGTTGACGGTGCCGCCGGGGCGGGGCCAACTAGTGCGCATGTCCCTCCCCCAATCGCGAAGAATCCGTGCGGCCTGCGCGCTCGCCGTCGCTTCATCCGCCGTGTTCGCCCTGGCAGGGCCCGCCCTCGCCGACGGTGCCACGGCCACGGAGGCCGCCGCCCTGGAAGCCGCCAGGACGGCGGAAGCCACGACGGCGGACGCCGACCTCACCGCGGATGCCCCGCTCCTCACCTCCCCGCAGCTCTCCGTCGCCGTCGCCGAGGACTTCCCCCGCGTCCTCTCGTACACCGACCGCGGGACGGGCGCCCGCCTCCTCGGCAGTACGGCCCCGGTCACCCGGGTCGTCCTCAACGGCACCTCCCGCGCCGTCCAGGCCAAGGGCGCCCCCGTCCTCACGGCCTCCTCCGCCGCGTACACGCTGACCTTCCCCGACCTGCCCGGCGTCGAGATCGACGCGAGCCTGAGCGTCGACGGGCGGACCACCACCTTCCGGGTGACCGCCGTCCGCGACACCGAGAGCTTCCGGGTCGGCACCCTCGACATACCCGGCCACGACCTGGTCTCCGTCGGCTCCTCCGACGCCGGCGCCGCGACCGCCTTCACCCGGCTCGACCCCGACTCCACCCGCACCGCCGACGTCTTCGCCCAGGTCACCGACGCGACCGCCGTCGAAGCGAACCCGGTGGGCGCGAGCTACGCGATCGTCAACACCGGCCGGCTCGCCGCCGCCGTCGAGTCCAACTCCAGCTACGACAAGCCCTCCGGCGCGTCCGCCCGCGACGGCGCCCGCTTCTGGCACCAGGCCCGCAGGGCCGCGACCGAGACCCGCGTCGGCGTCTGGTCCGGCCAGTGGACCCACCGCGGCGAGGGAGCCCCGAAGCCCGCGAGCGGCGACGCCCTCCCCTGGGCCAAGGTCGTCGTCACCCCCGACGCCAACGCCGACGGCACCACCGACTGGCAGGACGGCGCCGTCGCCTTCCGCGCGATCGGCGTCAAGGCCCCCGGCAGCGACCAGACGCCGGGGCGGGTCGTCGCCCACATCCCGTTCAACTTCGCCTCCCAGGCCACCCACCCCTTCCTGCGCACCCTCGACGACGTCAAGCGGATCTCGCTCGCCACGGACGGACTCGGCCAGTTCGCGCTGCTCAAGGGGTACGGCTCCGAGGGCCACGACTCCGCCCACCCGGACTACGGCGGCAACTACAACAAGCGGGCCGGCGGCCTCGACGACCTCAACGTCCTCCTCAAGGAGGGCAAGAAGTGGGGCGCGGGCTTCGGCGTCCACGTCAACGCCACCGAGTCGTACCCCGAGGCGAAGAACTTCAGCGAGACCCTCGTCGACAGGACCAAGCCCGGCTGGAACTGGCTCAACCAGAGCTACTACATCGACCAGCGCCGCGACATCAACAGCGGCGACCTCGCCCGCCGCTTCCGGCAGCTCCGCGACGAGACCGACCCCAACCTCTCCATGCTCTACATCGACGTCTACTACACCCACGGCTGGATCGCCGACGAGACGATGAGGGCCGTCCAGGACCAGGGCTGGAACGTCGCCACCGAGTGGTCGGAGAAGTTCGAGCGGGCCTCCCTCTGGTCCCACTGGGCCAACGACCTCGACTACGGCGGCGCCACCAACAAGGGCCTCAACTCGCAGATCATCCGCTTCATCCGCAACGGCGAGAAGGACGTCTGGAACAACCACCCGGTCCTCGGCCAGACCGCCCTCGTCGACTTCGAGGGCTGGACCGGCGAGACCGACTGGAACGACTTCACCGCCAACATCTGGCAGCGGAACCTGCCCGCCAAGTACCTCCAGCAGCAGAAGATCACCCGCTGGAACGGCAACGACCTCACCTTCACCGGCGGCGTCCGCGGCACCGTCGAGAACGGCCGCCGCACCTTCTACGAGAACGGCCGCAAGGTCCTCGACGGCGAGACCTACCTGCTCCCGTGGGCCGGCGGCACCAAGCTCTACCACTACAACAAGGCGGGCGGGAAGACGAGTTGGGCCGTGCCCGGCGCCGGCTCGTACACCGTCCACAAGCTCACCGACAACGGCCGCACGCAGACCGCGACCGTCCGGCCCGTCAACGGCCGCATCACCCTCGACGCCGTCGCGGGACAGCCGTACGTCCTCTACCGCGCCGCCCCCGTCGCCCGGGACCCGCTCTGGGGCCAGGGCACCCCGGTGAAGGACCCCGGCTTCAACGACACCCGGCTCGGCGCCTGGTCCAAGACCGGCACCGTCGCCCGTGACACCGACGCCCAGGGCCGCAACAGCGCGAAGCTCACCGGCACCGCCGCCGCCTCGGTCCACCAGCGGATCACCGGACTCACCCCCGGCGCGCGGTACACGGCCTCCGCCCTGATCGAGGTCCAGGCCGGCGAGACCCGCCCCACCACCCTCTCCGCCGGCGGCCGGTCCGTCACCGTCGAACGCTCCGCGCTCCAGGACCGGGTGGCCGCATCCGACTGGAACGGCACCCGCTTCCAGCGCGCCAAGGTCACCTTCACCGCCCCCGCCGACGGCACCGCCCCGCTGCGGATCGAGGCCGCGGGCGGCAGCGCCGCGACCGTCCGGATCGACGACGTACGGATCGTCGCCAACGCCCCCGCCACCAAGGCCGGGGCCCTCGTGCACGAGGACTTCGAGGCCGTCGACCAGGGCTGGGGCCCCTTCCTCAAGGGCGACTCCGGCGGCACGACCGACCCGCGCACCCACATCGCCCAGCTGCACGCCCCCTACACCCAGGCCGGGTGGAACGGAAAGCTGATCGACGACGTCATCGGCGGCGCCGAGTCCCTCAAGTCCCACGACGAGAACAGCGGACTCGTCTACCGCACCGCGCCCTGGACCGTCCCCATGAAGGACGGCCACAGCTACCGCGTGGAGTACGCCTACCAGTCCAGCCACGCGGGCGCGTACGAGTGGGTCACCGGCTACGACCGCGCGAACGGCACCTCCGTCGAGACCCGCCGCACCCCGCTCGGGCAGCAGCGGACCGACGGGCACTTCTCGGAGACCGTCACCGCCGGCTGCGGCGACACCTGGACCGGCCTGCGCAAGCGCGGGGACGCCCCCGACGGCGCCGACTTCGTCCTCGACGCCTTCACCGTCACCGACCTCGGCCCGGCCGCCGAGCGCGCCGCCTGCGGCACGCTCGCCCTCACCGCGCCCGACACCCTGGAGCCCGGCCGCCCCAACCAGGTCACGGCCACCTTCGGCAACGACGAGACCAGCGACGTCACCGGCGCCCGTGCCGTCCTCACCCTCCCCGAGGGCTGGACCGCGGAACCGGCCGCGCCGGTCACCCTCGGCACGGTCGCCGCGGGCGGGAAGGCCACCGCCACCTGGCAGGTCACCCCGCCCGTGGACGCGGCCTACCGGCCGTACCCGCTCGGCGCCTCCCTCACGTACGCCGTCGGGGGAGAGGAGCGCAGGCTCACCGCCGCCACCACCGCCCGCACCCTGCCCCCGCCGCCCACCGCCGACAGCTGGGCCAGCGACCTGGACTGGACCTCGGCCACCAACGGCTGGGGACCCGTCGAGCGCGACCTCTCCAACGGCGAGACCGGCACCGGCGACGGCTCCCCGCTGCGCGTCGGGGGAGTGACGTACACCAAGGGCCTGGGCAGCCACGCCCCCGCGAAGATCCGCTACTACCTGGGCGGGCGCTGTACCTCCTTCACCGCCCAGGTCGGGGTGGACGACGTGCAGACCGCCCGGGGCAGCGTCCAGTTCAGCGTCCTCGCGGACGGCACGGAGAAGGTGAAGTCCCCGGTCCTCAAGGCCACGGACGCGGCCTGGTCGCTCACCGCCGACGTCACCGGCGCCTCCTACGTCGACCTCGTCGTCGGCGACGGCGGCGACGGCAACGGCAACGACCACGCCGACTGGGGCGACGCCCGCTTCCACTGCGGAGGCTGATCGCGCGCGGCCCGGTGGAAAGCGCTTCCGCCGGGCCGTGCCGTGCTCATTGATTGCGTCGGAAACAGGGTGTTACACCAGGCGCCACCGGCTCCACCACTTCCCCCGGGAGGCTCCTGTGCCCGTCCCCGCCTGGTCCCGCCGCACGTTCCTGATCACCACGTCCGCGGCGGCCGCGGCCCTCGGACTCCCCTCCACCGCCCATGCGGCGGAGAACGAGTTCGAGGTCCTGCGGCTCCGCTGGCTCGACCTCCAGCTCGGCTCCGGCTTCGACGCCGGGGCCGAGCCCTACGCCGGCCGGCTCGCCGAGACGGGCACGCTCGCGCGTGCCTTCCGCGCCGCCATGGCCCCCGCCGCCGGCTCCCTCTGGGCCGACGCCCCCTTCGACCCGCCGGCCGGCGTGACCCAGAGCTACAGCCGCCTGTGGACCATGACCCAGGCGTACGCCCAGCCCGGCACCGGCCTCACCGCCGACCCGGGCCTGCTCGCCGACGTCCTGCGCGGCCTCGACCACCTCTCCGCCGGCGTCTACCGGGCCGGCGCCCCGCGCTACGGCAACTGGTGGGAATGGCAGATAGGCAGCCCGCGCCTCCTCATGGACATCGTGGCCGCGCTCCACCCCCACCTCGGCGCCGAACGGATCGCCGCCGCCTGCGCCGCCGTCGACCACTTCGTCCCCGACTCGGTCCTCACGAACTACACCGGCACCTCCACCGGCGCCAACCGCGTCGACCTGTGCCGCTCGGTCGCCGTGCGCGGAGTCCTCGGCGCTAACCCCGCCAAGATCGCCCTCGCCCGCGACGCCCTCTCGCCCGTCTTCCCGTACGTCACGAAGGGCGACGGCCTCTACGCCGACGGCTCCTTCGTCCAGCACACCTGGGTCGCCTACTCCGGCACCTACGGACAGGTCATGCTCGACGGCCTCGGCAGGCTCTTCTCGCTCCTCGCCGGATCCAGCTGGGCCGTCACCGACCCGAACCGGCAGATCGTCCTCGACAGCGTCGAGAAGGCGTACGCGCCCCTCATCTACGACGGCCTGATGATGGACAGCGTCAACGGCCGTGCCATCAGCCGCGGTTACCTCAGGAGCGACGACCGCCGGATCATGCGCTCCGACCACTTCCACGGCCAGGGCGTCATCGCCGCCATCGCCCTCCTCGCGGGCGGCGCCACCCCCGCCGAACGGGACCGCTGGCACGCGCGCGTGAAGGGCTGGATCGAGCGCGACACCGTCTCCCCGATCCTGTCCGCCCGCCAGTTCGGCGTCGCCGACCTCGCGCGGCTGCACGCCGTGGCCGCCGCCCCCGTCCCGGCCGCCCCCGAACCCACCGGGCACCGGCTCTTCGCCGCCATGGACCGGGCCGTCCACCGCCGCCCCGGCTGGGCCGCCAACATCGCCATGGCCTCGAACCGGATCTCGTACTACGAGTGCGGCAACGGCGAGAACCCGCGCGGCTGGCACACCGGCGCCGGGATGCTCTCCTGGTGGACCCCGGCCCTCGGCGACCAGTACACCGACTGGTTCTGGCCCACCGTCGACCCGTACCGCCTCCCCGGCACCACCGTCTCCACCCGCCGCCTCGCCGACCGGGCCGGTGGCGAATGGGGCGCGCCGAAGCCGGCCGTGCGCTGGGTCGGCGGGGCCACCGACGGCGAGTACGCGGCCGTCGGCCAGCACCTGAAGGGCCTCGGCTCCACCCTGGAGGCCCGCAAGTCCTGGTTCTGCGCGGCGGACGCGGTCATCTGCCTCGGCGCCGGGATCACCGCGACCGACGGCGTGCCCGTCGAGACGGTCGTCGACAACCGCCTGTTGGGGGAGTCGGGCACCCAGACCTTCACCACCGGTGAGGGCTGGGCCCATCTGGAGGGCCACGGCGGCTGGGTCCTCCCCGGGGGTGCCGACGCCCTGCGGACCCTCCGGGAGGACCGGACCGGCGCCTGGAGCGACATCAACACCACCAGCTCCACCGAGCGCCGCACCCGCCGCTACCAGACCCTGTGGCTGGACCACGGAACGGACCCGGTCGCCGCCTCGTACGCGTACCTCGTGATGCCCGGCGCCTCCCGGCGCACGCTTGCGGCCCGCGCCGCCGACCCCGACTGGCTGCACGTACTCGACAACAGCGCCGACGCCCAGGCGGTCGCCGTCCCGTCCCTGGGGCTGACCGCCGCGAACCTCTGGCAGGCGGGTACGGTGGGCCCCCTCACGGTCACCGCGCCGGCGAGCGTCCTCGTGCGGCGCCGCCGTTCCGTGCTCGACCTGAGGGTCTCCGAACCCCTCCGCGGCGGACAGCCGCTCGACCTGGTCTGGGACGCGCCGGTCCGCCGGGCGCTCACCCACGACCCCTCGGTGGAGGTGCTCGCCACCGGGCGTTCGCTGAGGCTGCGGATCACGCCCGGTACGGGCGGAGCCACCCACCGTTGCGAGGTCCTCCTCTAAGGTTCTCGCCGGTCTATGTAGAACCTCTACAAAGGCGAGGGGTCCCTGGCTGTCGACTTGGGCTGGACGGGTGACGGTTCTGTCCAGCCCCACCAGGATTCGACACGGGAGACTGTACGGAGTGGACGGCGGAGTTTTCTTGTTCGACTTCGTAGGGTCGGAACATGACCGTTGTGGACCAGATCCCGAGCGAGCCCGCTGACGCCCGTGGCCGTGTGGCCGAGCTGCACGTCCTGCGCGAGCAGGCACTCCGTGGCCCGAGCGAGCGGGCGACCGAGGCCCAGCACGCCAAGGGCAAGCTGACCGCGCGCGAACGCATCGAGCTGCTGCTCGACGCGGGTTCCTTCAGCGAGGTGGAGCAGCTGCGCCGGCACCGCGCCCAGGGCTTCGGCCTCGAGGCGAAGAAGCCGTACACCGACGGTGTGATCACCGGTTGGGGCACGGTCGAGGGCCGGACCGTCTTCGTCTACGCGCACGACTTCCGGATCTTCGGCGGCGCGCTCGGTGAGGCGCACGCCACGAAGATCCACAAGATCATGGACATGGCCATCGCCGCCGGGGCGCCGCTGGTGTCCCTCAACGACGGCGCCGGCGCCCGCATCCAGGAGGGCGTCTCCGCGCTCGCCGGATACGGCGGCATCTTCCAGCGCAACACGCGCGCCTCCGGCGTCATCCCGCAGATCTCGGTGATGCTCGGCCCGTGCGCCGGCGGCGCCGCCTACTCGCCCGCCCTCACGGACTTCGTGTTCATGGTCCGCGAGACCTCGCAGATGTTCATCACGGGACCGGACGTCGTCAAGGCGGTCACCGGCGAGGAGATCACCCAGAACGGCCTCGGCGGCGCCGACGTCCACGCGGGCGTCTCCGGCGTCTCCCACTTCGCGTACGACGACGAGGAGACCTGCATCGCGGAGGTCCGCTACCTTCTGTCGATGCTCCCGCAGAACAACCGCGAGAACCCGCCGACCGTCCCCTCCGAGGACCCGGCGGACCGCCGCTCCGACGTCCTGCTCGACCTCGTGCCGGCCGACGGCAACCGCCCGTACGACATGCACAAGGTCATCGAGGAGCTCGTCGACGACGGCGACTACCTGGAGATCCACGAGCGCTGGGCCCGCAACATCATCTGCGCCCTCGCCCGGCTCGACGGCCAGGTCGTCGGCATCGTCGCCAACCAGCCGCAGACGCTGGCCGGTGTCCTGGACATCGAGGCCTCCGAGAAGGCCGCGCGCTTCGTGCAGATGTGCGACGCCTTCAACATCCCGATCATCACCCTTCTGGACGTCCCCGGCTTCCTGCCGGGCGTCGACCAGGAGCACGGTGGAATCATCAGGCACGGAGCCAAGCTGCTCTACGCGTACTGCAACGCGACCGTGCCCCGGATCTCCCTGATCCTGCGCAAGGCCTACGGCGGCGCCTACATCGTCATGGACTCCCAGTCCATCGGCGCCGACCTGACGTACGCCTGGCCCACCAACGAAATTGCGGTCATGGGCGCCGAGGGCGCCGCCAACGTGATCTTCCGCAAGCAGATCGCCGAGGCAGAGGACCCCGAGGCCATGCGAGCCCGCATGGTCAAGGAGTACAAGGCCGAGCTGATGCACCCGTACTACGCCGCGGAGCGCGGCCTGGTCGACGACGTCATCGACCCCGCCGAGACCCGCCAGGTGCTCATCCGGTCCCTCGCGATGCTCCGCACCAAGCACGCCGACCTGCCGTCCCGCAAGCACGGCAACCCGCCTCAGTAAGAGGAGTCATCCACGTGAGCATTCCCGCCAATCTTCTCCGCGTCGAGAAGGGCCACGCCGGCCCCGAGGAGCTCGCCGCCATCACCGCGGTGCTGCTCGCCCGCGCTGCCGCCACGCCCGAGCAGACGGACCAGCAGGGCAGCACCACGGCCGGCTGGCGCCGTCTGGAGCGCGAATACGGCTTCCGCGCCCCGCACAGCTGGCGCTGACCGCACGTCGCACCGAAGGCCCCCGCTCCACACGGAGCGGGGGCCTTCGGCGTTCCGGGACCGGCGGGCGGCACGGACGAGGCCCCGCGCACCGTGGGGTGCGCGGGGCCTCTCACTCCGTACCGACGTCTGCGGGGACTACCGCAGCCGGGCCATGAGGGCGTGCTCGACGAGCGTGATGAGGGCGCTCTTGGCGTCGGCGCGGTGGCGGGCGTCGGTGGTGATGATGGGGGTGTCGGGGCCG
>JOBE01000035.1 GCA_000717735.1 Streptomyces griseoluteus
GCTCCCCGGCGAGGGGGCCGGGGGCGGCGGGGCCGGTCCCGGAGCCGTGGCGCGGCGGACCACGCTGCGGCGCGGCTCGCCCGAGCGCGCCGGGCTGCTCTCCGCACCCCTGGACCGGCTGGTCACGGAGGCGGAGGGTTTCCTCGCGCCCTCCCCCGCCCACCCCTGGTACGCGGGAGCCGTCCTGCTCGCGGGGCGCGGCGGGACCGTCGCCCTGCACCGGGCGATCGGCTCGGCCGTGCGGTACGCGGCGTACGACGAGAAGACGGACACCGGGATCGAGCTGCCGCCGGAGCGCCAGCTCCCCATGACCGAGGACACCGTCTTCGACCTGGCGTCGGTCTCCAAGCTGTTCACCTCGATCCTGGCGGTGCAGCAGATCGAGCGCGGGAGCCTTGAGCTTGAGGCGAGGGTCACCGCGTACCTGCCGGAGTTCGGCGGCGGAGGGAAGGGGGACGTCACCGTCCGGCAGCTGCTCACCCACACCTCCGGCTTCCGGTCGTGGATCCCGCTGTACCGGGAGCCGACGCGGGAGGGGAAGCTGCGGCTGCTCCGGAACGAGACCCTGGCGAACCCGGCGGGCTCCACGTATCTCTACTCCGACCTGAACCTGATCACGCTCCAGCTCGTCCTGGAGGAGATCACCGGTCTCGGTCTGGATGTCCTGCTCCACGACGAGATCACCGCTCCGCTCGGGATGCACCGCACGCGTTTCAATCCGCCGCTCTCCTGGCGGCCGGGGATCGCCGCCACCGAGGACGCCCGGCCGCCGTGGTCCGGCCTCGACCGGGGCATGGTGTGGGGCGAGGTGCACGACGAGAACGCCCACAGCATGGGCGGCGTCGCCGGCCACGCCGGGATCTTCTCCCGCGCCTGGGACCTCGCGATCCTCGCCCGGACGCTCCTCAACGGCGGGGCGTACGGCCGGGCCCGCATCCTCTCCCCCGCCTCGGTGGAACTGATGTTCACCGACTTCAACACCGCCTTCCCCGGCGACGAGCACGGGCTCGGCTTCGAGCTCCACCAGCACTGGTACATGGGCGCCATGGCCACTCCCCGGACGGCGGGGCACACCGGCTTCACCGGCACCAGCCTCGTCCTGGACCCGACGACCGACGCGTTCCTCATCGTCCTCGGCAACTCCGTGCACCCGGTGCGTTCCTGGCGCTCCGGCTCCGCACCGCGCGTCGCCACCGCGGGCCAGCTGGCGAGAGCCGTGCCCGTACGGCCGGCCAGGGGCCGCACCGCCTGGTTCTCCGGCATGGAGAGCGGCACCACCGCCACGCTCACGCTGCCGTCGGTGCCGGGCGCGGCACGGTTCGAGTGCGCCCTGTGGTGGGACACCGAACCGTCCGCCGACGCCGCCCACCTGGAGGCCTCCGCGGACGGCGGGGCGACCTGGGAGGCGGTGCCGTTCGACACCGTACGCGCGGGGCAGGAGCCGCTGCCGCACCCGTCGGGGGCGGTGAGCGGCTGGTCGGGCCGGGTCTGGCACCGGCTGACGGCCGAGGTGCCGGAGCGGGGCACCGGCTCCGTACGGCTGCGCTGGCGGTACACGACCGACCGGCGGTACGTCGGACGCGGGGTGTACGTGGACGGGATGCGGCTCCTGGACGCGGCCGGGGGGCCGCTCTTCGACGAGGCGCGGCCGGCGGACGGGGCCCGGATCGAGACGGTGGGGTGGAGTCCCTCGGCGGACTGACCTGCTGCTGCCCGCGGGGAAGGGGAGTCCCCCGGCGGACTCACCTCCCGCTGCCCTTCGGGAGCGCGGGCCGGCTTCCGTCAGGACCCCGCTTCCACCCGTTCCGGTTCCGCCGCCGCGCGCAGTTCCGTGAGCAGCGGGCTGATCAGCGGATGGTCCTCGGCCCCTCGCCGTACCGCCGCGAAGACCCGGCGGGTGGGGGCGACGCCGTCCACGGGACGGATCGCGACGTCGGTGAGGTCCATCCCGCGCAGCGCCGAGCGCGGCACGAGGGCCACACCGGCGGACGCGGAGGCCAGCGCGACGACGGCCCGGAAGTCGTCCGACACGTGCGCGAAGCGGGGGGCGAACCCGGCATACTCGCACGCCAGGACGGTCACGTCATGACAGGGGTTGCCGGTGGACTGCCCGATCCAGATGTCCTTGCCGAGGTCCGCGAGCGCCACCCGTTCCTGGTGCGCGAGCGGGTGGCCGGGCGGCAGGACCGCGTCGAAGGGCTCCGCGTAGAGCGGTACCCGGGTGAGTCGGGCGTCGTCCTCGCCCGGAGCACCCCGGTACTCGACCGCGACGGCCACGTCGACCTGCCGGTCGAGGACCATGAGGAGGCTCTCGTCGCCCTCGGCGTCCCGCACCCGGACCCGGATGCCGGGCGCGGTACGGGCCAGGGCCACCAGGGCCGGGGCGACGACGAGCCCGATGCCGGTGGCGAAGGCGGCGACCGTGACCGTACCGGCCGCGCCGGAGCTGTAGGCGGCGAGTTCGGACTCGGCGCGCTCCAACTGGGCGAGAACGGCGTTGGCGTGGCTCAGCAGGATCTCGCCCGCCGGGGTGAGGCGGGCGCCGCGCGCACTGCGGTCCACCAGGCGGTGACCGGTCTCCTGCTCCAGGGCGGCGAGCTGCTGGGAGACGGCGGAGGGGGTGAGATAGAGCGCGGCGGCCGCCGCCGTGACCGTGCGGTGGTCGGCCACCGCACGGAGGATGTGCAACCGCCGCGCTTCGATCATGCCCCTAGTCTCGCAGGCTTCCCGGACTACCCACGCAGGGCGGCGCGGGCCTCGACGAACGCGTCCACGGCACGGTTCACGTCGTCCGTGGAGTGGGCGGCGGAGAGCTGGACGCGGATCCTGGCCTGGCCCTGCGGCACGACCGGGTACGAGAAGCCGATCACGTACACGCCGCGCTCCAGGAGCAGCTCGGCCATGCGGCCCGCCTCGGACGCGTCGCCGATCATGACGGGGGCGATGGCGTGGTCGCCGGGGAGGATGTCGAAGCCCTCCGCCGTCATACGGGTCCTGAACAGCTCCGTGTTGGCGCGCAGCCGGTCGCGCAGGTCACCGGCGGACTCCAGGAGGTCGAGGACCTTGAGGGAGGCGGCGGCGATCACCGGGGCGAGGGTGTTCGAGAAGAGGTACGGGCGGGAGCGCTGGCGCAGCAGGGCGACGATCTCGGCGCGGGCGGCGACGTAGCCGCCGGAGGCGCCGCCGAGGGCCTTGCCGAGGGTGCCGGTGATGATGTCGACGCGGTCCATGACGCCGTGCAGCTCGGGGGTGCCGCGGCCGCCGGGGCCGACGAAGCCGACGGCGTGCGAGTCGTCGACCATCACCATGGCGTCGTAGCGCTCGGCCAGGTCGCAGATCTCGTCGAGCGGGGCGACGTAGCCGTCCATGGAGAAGACGCCGTCGGTGACGATGAGCTTGCGCCGGGCGCCGCCCTCGGTGGCCTCCTTGAGCTGCTGCTCCAGGTCGGCCATGTCGCGGTTGGCGTAGCGGAAGCGGCGGGCCTTGGAGAGGCGGATGCCGTCGATGATGCTCGCGTGGTTGAGGGCGTCGGAGATGACGGCGTCCTCGGGGCCGAGGATCGTCTCGAAGACGCCGCCGTTGGCGTCGAAGCAGGAGGAGTAGAGGATCGTGTCCTCCTGGCCGAGGAAGGAGGAGAGGCGCGCCTCCAGCTCCTTGTGCACCTCCTGCGTGCCGCAGATGAAGCGGACGGAGGCCATGCCGTAGCCCCAGCGGTCGAGCGCCTCGTGGGCGGCGGCGATCACCTCGGGGTGGTCGGCGAGGCCCAGGTAGTTGTTGGCGCAGAAGTTGAGCACCTCGCCGGGGCGGCCTCCCGCGGTGACGGCGACGGTGGCCGACTGGGGGGTGCCGATCACGCGCTCGGGCTTGTGCAGCCCGGCCTGGCGGATCTCTTCGAGGGTGGCACGGATGTCGTCGCGTACGGAATCGAACATGGGTCAGGCTCCCGCAGTCCAGTCGAGGATGATCTTGCCGCTCTTGCCGGAGGCCGCGTCGTCGAAGGCGGCCTCGAAGTCGGTGTACGCGTAGCGCCCGGTGATGACGGGGGCGAGGTCGAGGCCGCCCTCCAGGAGCACCGACATCGCGTACCAGGTCTCGAACATCTCGCGGCCGTAGATGCCCTTGACGGTGATCATGGAGGTGACGATCTTCGCCCAGTCGACGGCGAAGTCCTCGCTGGGCAGGCCCAGCATGGCGATCTTGCCGCCGTTGGTCATGTTGGCGACCATCTCGCGCATCGCGTGCGGGTTGCCGGACATCTCCAGACCGACGTCGAAGCCCTCCTTGAGCCCGAGGGTCCGCTGGCCGTCGGCGATGGTCTGCTCGGCGACGTTGAGGGCGAGCGTGACGCCCGTCTTGCGCGCCAGGGCGAGGCGCTCCTCGCTGACGTCGGTGATCATGACGCTGCGGGCGCCGGCGTGCTTGGCGACGGCGGCGGCCATGATGCCGATCGGGCCCGCGCCGGTGACGAGGACGTCCTCGCCGACGAGCGGGAAGGACAGAGCCGTGTGCACGGCGTTGCCGAACGGGTCGAAGATCGCGGCGACGTCGAGGTCGACGGCGACGCGGTGCACCCACACGTTGGAGGCGGGCAGCGCCACGTACTCGGCGAAGGCGCCGTCCCGGCCGACGCCGAGGCCGATGGTGGCGCGGCAGAGGTGGCGGCGGCCGGCCAGACAGTTGCGGCACTTGCCGCAGACGAGGTGGCCCTCGCCGCTGACCAGGTCGCCGACGGCGATGTCGGAGACGTCACGACCGACGGAGACGACCTCGCCGACGAACTCGTGGCCGATGGTCAGCGGCGTCGCGATCGTCTTCTGCGCCCAGCCGTCCCAGGAGCGGATGTGCAGGTCGGTCCCGCAGATACCGGTCCGCTTGACCTTGATCAGTACGTCTCCGGGGCCGGTCTCCGGCTCGGGCACGTCCGTGAGCCAGAGTCCCGGCTCCGCCTTCAGCTTGACCAGCGCCTTCAATGCAACGGCTCCCGACGTGCGTGTCCTGTGATGTGGGGGTGCGGGCACGACGGTGTGCCCAAGATCCCTGGAAGAGAATCTTCCGTACGGAGCGCTCGCGGTCCATCGAGGATTTCTTAAGCGCGCTCGCAGATCAGCTTCACACCACGGGCGGGGCCGGAGCGCGGTCGACACGGCCGAACGGAGAGGCCGTGCGCGAACGCGCCTGGCGTCACCGGCCGAGGGCCGCCATCGCAGCGTTGTGGCCGGGGATGCCGCTCACTCCCCCGCCCCGCACGGCGCCGGCTCCGCACAGCAGCACGTTGGCGTGCCGGGTCCCGACGCCCCAGCGGCCCCCGACGTCGTCCGCGCCGAGGCCTTCCTCCGCGTACGGGAAGGAGAGGTCGCGGTGGAAGATGTGGCCGCCGGGCAGGCGCAGTTCGCGTTCGAGGTCGAGCGGGGTCTTGGCCTCGACGCAGGGGCGGCCGTCGGCGTCGAGGGCCAGGCAGTCGGCGATCGGCTCGTCCAGGTGGGCGTCGAGCTGGTCGAGGGTCGCCGCGAGGAGCGCGGCCCTGGTGCCCTCGTTGTCGTCGGTGAACAGCCGGGCGGGGGTGTGGAGCCCGAACAGGGTGAGGGTCTGGTGGCCGGTGGCGGCCAGGTCCCGGCCCAGGATCGTCGGGTCGGTGAGGGAGTGGCAGTAGATCTCGGAGGGCGGCGCGGAGGGCAGCCGGCCGGCGGCGGCCTCGGCGTGGGCGGTGGCCAGCTGCCCGTACCCCTCGGCGATGTGGAAGGTGCCGGCGAAGGCCTCGTGCGGGTCGACGGAGCGGTCGCGGAGCTTCGGCAGCCGGGTGAGCAGCATGTTGACCTTGAGCTGGGCGCCTTCCGGGGCGGGCGGGGGCGTGTCGCCGAGGAGGGCGGCGAGGTCGCTGGGAGAGGCGTTGACGAGGACGTGGCCCGCCTCGACCGTTCCTTCGCCGCCGTCCGTGCGGTAGGTGATCGCGGCGCGGTGCCCGTCGGTCTCGATCCGGGTGACCTCGTGGCCTGTACGCAGGTCGGCGCCCGCGGCTCGGGCCGCTTCGGCGAGGGCGTCGGTGAGGGCGCCCATGCCGCCCACGGGCACGTCCCAGTCCCCGGTGCCGCCGCCGATGACGTGGTAGAGGAAGCAGCGGTTCTGGAGGAGCGTCGGGTCGTGGGCGTCGGCGAAGGTGCCGATGAGGGCGTCGGTGAGCACGACACCGCGGACGAGGTCGTCGGCGAAGGTCCGCTCGACGGTGGCGCCGAGGGGTTCCTCGAAGAGCATCCGCCAGGTGTCGGCGTCGTCGACGCGGGCGCGGAGCGCGGCGCGGGTGGGGAGGGGCTCGGTGAGGGTGGGGAAGATACGGCGGGCGGCCCGGCCGGTGCGGGCGTAGAAGGCCTGCCAGGCCTCGTACTCGCGGTCGGAGCCGGTGAGCGCGGCGAAGGAGGCCCGGGTGCGGTCGGCGCCGCCGCCGACGAGGAGACCCCCGTCGCCCTTCGGGGTGTACGAGGAGACCGACCGTTTCCGCACGGCGAACCGGAGCCCCAGCTCGCGCACGATCTTCTCGGGAAGGAGCGAGACGAGGTACGAGTAACGGGAGAGCCGCGCGTCGACCCCGGCGAAGGGCCGGGTGGAGACGGCCGCTCCACCGGTGGACCCGAGCCGCTCCAGGACGAGCACGGAACGACCCGCGCGGGCCAGGTAGGCGGCGGCGACGAGTCCGTTGTGACCGCCTCCGACGACGACGGCGTCGTAGGAGCGGGCGGGGGCCGGGGCGCCGTCGAGCGGTGCGGGAAGCGTCATGGCTCATGCTCACACGCGGGCGGCGGGCGAGGAAGGGATCGGATCGCCCGGCGGCCGCTAGCGGGAGGCGAGCCGCTCGAGGAGGGCGGCGCTCCGCGCCAGCAAGGCCCGCTCCTCGTCGGTGAGTTCGGCCTCGATGGCCCGCGCGAGCCAGCCGACCCTGCGACCGCGCTCCGCTTCGAGCGCGGCCCGGCCCGCGTCCGACAGCTCGACCAGCGACTTGCGGCCGTCCGTGGGGTGCGCCCTGCGAGTGATCAGGTCCTGCTCCATGAGCAGTCCCACCGCCCGGGCCATCGACTGGGGGCGCACCTGCTGATCGGCGGCGAGGTCACTGGTGGTCATGGCGCCGTGGCGGTCGAGTGCGCCGAGCACGGCGACCTGGCCCAGCGGGATGCGGTCCTCGTGCTTGACGCGTCGGGTGAGCTTGCCCATCGCCGTGCGCAGTTCGGCGGCAATGGCGGCGGCTTCCGGGGTGGGCATAGGGCACTTTAGCCCGTTGGCCGGCAGAGCTGTGCAGCTGACCTGGGCGGCAACTCTGTGTGGCGAGACTCCACAGCAATACTGAACAGCAATACTGCACAGCATTGCTGTAGGGTTTCGTGTCGTCGGGCTCAGCGCCAGCGTTGTCGCAGCCGGGGCCACGGCACACGACAACGGGAAGGACCTCCCATGTCCGAGGATTCCGAGAACACCGCCGGAACCGTCGACGCCACCATCAAGAGCGTCACCGCCCGCCGGATCATCGACAGCCGGGGCAACCCCACGGTCGAGGTCGACGTCGTCCTGGCGGACGGGTCCCTGGGGCGCGCGGCCGTCCCCTCCGGGGCATCCACCGGCGCCCGGGAGGCCGTGGAACTGCGCGACGGGGACTCCGCGCGCTGGCACGGCAAGGGCGTCGACCGCGCGGTGGCTCACGTCAACGGAGAGATCGCGGCATCCGTGCGCGGCCGTGACGCGGTGGACCAGGCAGGCCTCGACGCCGCGCTCGTCGCCCTCGACGGCACCGCCACGAAGTCCCGGCTCGGCGCCAACGCGATCCTCGGCGTCTCCCTCGCCACCGCCAAGGCCGCCGCCGCGGCCCACCGCCGGCCCCTCTACCGCTACCTCGGCGGCGCCGACGCCCACCTCCTGCCGCTGCCGATGATGAACATCGTCAACGGCGGCGCCCACGCCGACAATCCGCTGGACTTCCAGGAGTTCATGATCGCGCCCGTGGGCGCGGACACCTTCGCCGAGGCCGTCCGCATGGGCAGCGAGGTCTTCCACACCCTGCGCCGCGATCTGCTGGCCGCCGGACACTCCACGGGCGTCGGCGACGAAGGCGGCTTCGCTCCCGCGCTGCGCACCGCCGAGGAGGCGCTCGACTTCGTGATGGCCGCCATCGAGCGCACCGGCTACCGCCCCGGCACGGACATCGGCCTGGTCATGGACCCGGCGACGTCGGAGTTCTTCCGCGACGGGGTGTACGACTACGCGGGCGAGGGGGTGCGCCGCACTCCCTCCGAGCACGCCGACTACCTGGCCAAGCTCATCGACGCCTACCCGGTCGTCTCCATCGAGGACCCTATGGCGGAGAACGACCTGGACGGCTGGCGTGAGCTGACCGCCCGCGTCGGGGACCGCTGCCAGCTCACCGGCGACGACGTGTTCTGCACCAACGAGACGCTGCTGCGCGAGGGCATCCGCACCGGCGTCGGCAACTCGGTCCTGGTCAAGGTCAATCAGATCGGGACCCTGACAGAGGCGCTGACCGCGGTGTCCACCGCCCACCAGGCGGGCTGGACGGCCGTCATGTCGCACCGCTCGGGCGAGACGGAGGACACCACGATCGCGGATCTGGCCGTGGCGACCGGCTGCGGTCAGATCAAGACCGGTTCGCTTTCACGCTCCGACCGCACGGCGAAGTACAACCAACTAATCCGAATCGAGGAGGAGTTGGGCGACTCGGCGCGCTACGCGGGCCGCTCCGCACTGCGTCGCGCGTAGACACCTCGTCGGGCGTGCCCGGCGGGCGGGGGCCGGTCAGGCGTCGGGCGGGGTGGCCGCCCGCAGGAGGAGAGCGGCCGCTTCGGCGTGGCGGCCTAGACGCTCCAGACAGTGGGCCTCGTCGTCGAGTGCGGCGAGGGTGTCCGGGTGCGCCGGGCCGAGGAGGCGGGTACGGGCGGCCGCGACGGCACGCTGGGCCTCCAGCGCCTCGCCCCAGCGGCCGAGCCGGCCGAGGGCGACCGCGGTCTCACGCCGGCTCAGCAGGGTCTCCGGATGGTCCGGCCCCAGGACCCGCTTCCGGTCGGCGTGGACGCGCTCGGACTCGTCGAGCGCCTCCGGCCAGCGGCCGAGCCGACCGAGGTTGACGGCCAGGGCGTGGCGGGCGCGCAGCGTCTCGGGCCCGTCGGCGCCCTGGGCGCGGGTGCGGGCGGCGACGAGGTCACGGCAGACGGCCAGGGCGTCGGCCGCCTGGCCGAGCCGGCCGAGGCAGACTCCGGTCTCGTAGCGGGCGGCGAGGGTGTCCGGATGCTCGGGCCCGAGGGCGGCCGCGCGCGCTTCGGCGACCGCGCGGTACTCGGCGAGCGACTCCTCCGCCCGCCCCAGGCGTCCCAGGGTGTACGCCACTTCGTGCCGGGTCACGAGGGTGTCGGGATGGTCCTCGCCGAGCAGCCGCGCCCGGGCGCGCGCGACCTCGTGCGCCGCACGGTACGACTCCTCCAGGCGGCCGAGGCGGGCGAGCGTGAACGCCAGGTTGTGCCGGCAGAGCAGGGTGTCGGGGTGGTCGGGGCCCACGGTGCGCTCGCGTGCGGCGAGCACGGTGACGTACACCTCGTACGCCTCGGGGTGCCGTCCGAGGCGCCCGAGGGCGTACGCCCGCTCGTGCCGGGCCGCCAGGGTGTCGGGGTGGTCCTCGCCGAGGACGCGGGCGCGGGCGGCGGCGACCCGGTCGAAGACGCGCAGGGCGTCGGCCGGGCGGTGGAGCTGCGCAAGGGCGAAGCCGAGTTCGTAGTGGCTGGCCAGGGTGTCGGGGTGATGCTCGCCGAGGGCTGCCGCGCGGTGCTCGGCGACGGAGCGGTGCACGGACTCGGCCTCCGCCCAGCGGCCGAGGCGACCGAGGCCCATCCCGGCCCGGTACCGGCCGGCGAGCACGGCGATCAGCTCTGCGGAGGGGGAGGTGGGGCCGGCCGGTTCAAGGCCCCCCGGCCCCGAGGTGGTCCACTCGGTGGTGAGCACTGCCGCGGCGGGATCGTGGGCCACGGTGCGCGGACCGTTGCCGGCATCGGCTGGCCGGTGCCCGCCGGTGATGCCCCGCATCCAGGCGGGCACGGGCATCGCCGCGGCCGAGGGCGCGGGGACCGCGACGGCCGGGGGCGCGGGGACGGGAGCCGGAACGTCCCCGACCGGTGACGGCGGGACGCGCCCGGAGAAGATCCGGCGGCGCAGGTCTCCCGCGTCCGCCGGCCGTTCCTCGGGCACCTTGGCGAGCAGGTCGACCACGATCCGGTCGAAGTAGTCGGGCAGCTCGGCGCGGTGCGCGCGCGGCGGGTGCGGCACGGTGTCCCGGTGTCCGATGAGGATCGCCCAGGAGTCGCCCATGTCGAAGGGCGGGGCGCCGGTGGCCAGTTCGTACAGCACGCACCCCAGCGAGTAGAGGTCGCTGCGGTGGTCGACCTCGCCGCCGCCGATCTGCTCGGGCGACATGTAGTGGGGCGTGCCCATGGCGATGCCGGTCCCGGTGAGACGGGAGGTGAACCCCATGTCGGCGCCCAGGCGCGCTATTCCGAAGTCGCAGATCTTCACCGTCCCGTCCCGCAGCCGCATGATGTTCGCGGGCTTGAGGTCGCGGTGCACGATGCCCTGGCGGTGCGTGTAGGCGAGGGCGTCGGCGACCTGGTCGGCGATCTCGACGACGTCCTGGACGGGCAGCGGGTGCTGGGCGTTGGCGGCGAGGAGCTGGCTGAGGTTGTGCCCCTCCAGGAGCTCCATGACGAGGAAGAGCACGCCGTCGTACTCGCCGAAGTCGTGCACGACGGTGATGCCCCGGTGCTGGAGCGCGGCGGCCACCCGGGCCTCGCGCCGGAAGCGCTCGCGCACCACGGAGAGGATCTGGGGGTCCTGCTGCGGCCCGAGGGGTTTGAGGCACTTCACGGCGACGCCGCGCCCGAGCGCCTCGTCGGTGGCGCGCCACACCTCGCCCATGCCGCCGCGACCGATGACCTCGTGCAGCCTGTACCGGCCGTGGATCAGTCTGGAGTCCCCCATCGTGTGCTGCCGCCCCCGTCGTTCTCCTGCGCCTTTCCCGGCTCCTCCAGTATGGACGCCGGTTCGGACAGTGGGTACGGGGCGGGGTACGCGTACGGGTCGGGTCTCGTCTCCGGCCCGACCCGGTCCATGGCACGGAGGATGTGCCGCGGCGGCAGCCGCCACCGCAGGCGGGCGGGGACGCAGCGCAGCAGGTTGGCCGTCGCGCGGAGCCGGTGGGTGACGTCGTCGGGCGGCGGGGCGGGGCGGCCGTAGAGCGCGTGGGCGTAGAGGGGCAGTGTGTCGTACGCGAGCGCCGCGACGCGCCGCCAGATCACCTCGCGCGCCGGTACGAGGACGGGTTTCACGGGCGGCCTGCGGAGGAACTCCTCGACGGTGCGGGCGTCGGGCCCGGCGGCGAGCCGGGGACGTACGGCGTCGAAGTAGCCGGCGAGTTCGGCGGTGGTACCCGGGACGGCGGCGGGGTCGAGCCCGACGAGCCTCGCCGAGGTGCGGTGCTCGTCGACGTACCGGTCGGCCTGGGCGTCGGTGAGCGGGATGCCGGAGCGGCGGGCGACCGAGAGGTACGAGTCGGTCTCGGCGCAGTGCACCCAGAGGAGCAGTTCGGGGTCGTCCACCCCGAGCCGCCGGTGGATCCGGCGCACCCGGGCGCCGGCCGCCTCGGCGGCCGCGGCGGTCCCGTAACTCAGGGTCCCGACGAAGTCCGCGGTCCGCATGAGCCGGCCCCAGGGGTCCTGCCGGAAACCGCTGTTGATCATGACACCGCGGACGGCGACGGGGTGCAGCGCCTGCAGCCAGAGGGCCCGGACACCCGCGAGCCACATCACGGGGTCGCTGTGCACCTGCCAGGTGACGGAACGGGGCCCGAAGAGCCCGGGATCGGCGTCCTGCCTCATGCCGCCCAGGCTACGCCGGAAGCCGCGCCCTGAACCCACAACGACGGTCGACGACCGTGGCCGGCTTCCCTGTCAGGCGACTCGGCGACGGATCCACCGGGCGCAGAAGGAGTGTGGCCCGTATCGTCACGGCGAGGCGCAACGCCCGTTCACCACCGATCACACCGATCACACCGATCAGCGAGAGGCGCACCCTTCATGAACGTCACCGCATCCGGTCGGCGCGTGCTCGTCAGCGGCGCGGCGCGGGGCCTCGGTCGCGCTGTGGCCAGGGCGTTCGCGTCCAACGGCGACCGTGTGGCCGTCCACTTCGGCTCGCGCGAGGAGGAGGCCCGTACGACTCTCGCCTCCCTGGAGGGCAGCGGGCACACCCTCGTCGGCGGCGATCTCGCGGAGCCGGCGGGGGCGGTGGCCGTGGTGGACACGGCGGCGGAGGCACTCGGCGGGATCGACGTGCTGGTGAACAACGCGGCCGTGAACATCCGCCACCCGCTCGCGGAGACCCCGTACGAGGAGTGGGTGGCGGTGTGGCAGCAGCACGTGGCCGTGAACCTGCTCGCCACGGCCCATCTGAGCCATCTCGCGGCGCGGCGGATGATCGACCAGGGCGGGGGCGGCCGGATCGTGAACATCGGTTCCCGTGGCGCCTTCCGGGGCGAGCCGGACCATCCGGCGTACGGGGCGACGAAGGCCGCCGTGCACGCGCTGGGCCAGTCGCTCGCCGTGTCGCTCGCTCCGTACGGGATCGCCGTCGCCTCGGTCGCGCCCGGGTTCTTCGCGACGGAACGGGTCGCACCGCGTGTGGCGGGGCCGGAGGGCGAGGCGATCCGGGCGCAGAGCCCGTTCGGGCGGGTGGGCTCGGCCGAGGAGATCGCGGCGGCGGTGCTGTGGCTCGCCTCCCCCGCCGCAGAGTGGTCCTCGGGCACGATCCTGGATCTCAACGGCGCGTCGCATCTGAGGAGTTGAGGCCACCCCGTTGCTCGCCGTCGAGCCCCCGTGAGAGCATCAGGTTCAACGGTCCGTCTCCTTTCATTTACGCTTCGCGACGCGAATGAAGGAATGCGGACCATTGCCATGTCCACGGTTTGAGCACCCATCAAGAGCTGCGAACGACAGGTACCGCCTGATGTACACAACAGACCAGACAGAAGCCCGCATCGAGGACACGGGCAACATCCTGGTTGCGCCTGCATCGCTGCAGGACGACGACGTGCTCAGGGACTTCTTCGGGTCCGTGATCACGCCGGAGGACCTTGCTTCCGGTTCGCCCGATCTCACGCAGAAGACCGTCTACCTGTGTGGCGATGCGTCCGGCGTCAGCGGCCGACAGCTGCGTGAGGCTGCCCGGGTATTCGTGGTCCGGGAACTGTCACACGGTTACCGCGAGGACGCTGACAATCCTTGGACGCTCATCGGCCTGGGCCGAGTTCCCCTCCGCGTCCACGGCGTCGGCGTGTACTACCGCCGATTCTTCGAACTCGACTCCGATCACTTCGGACGGGTCAGCTCGGAGCACGCGTTCCAGTCCCTGACGGAGTCCACCAAACCTGGAACCGCGCATCGCAGCGGAATCTATCTGACACCGGTCACCCAGAGCGGTGACGAACTGCACTTCCGCCTGCTCCGGTGCTCCACGAACCTCTCCGGGCCGACCGAGAACTTCCGCCCGACCGACACGGGCATCGTCGAGGACCTGAACCACGAGGCCGGCACCATCTTCCGGAACCAGGCACCGCTCAATCACGTCCTCGCTCAGATCTACCACAACACCGTTGCCACGGCGGAGCGCAAGCAGTCCAAGGCCAAGATCTCGGCTCACGCCGACAAGACCAAGGACATGCCGGTCAACGGCATCATGGCCTTCTGCACCTTCTACGACCAGCTCGACAAACTCCAGCCCATGGCCGACGACGCCTTCGACTACGGCGTGAAGGGTGCCAGCGGGCTGACCAGACTCCACTTCCGCCTCAAGGAGTCGACCGAAGAACGCGACGAGGCCACGCTCCCCTCGCAGTTCACCCTGACCCTCTATCCCGGCTCCGTATTCTTCGTGCCACTGTCCGTCAATCGCCTGTACACGCACGAGATCCGGCCCTCGACACTGGCCGCCGAGCTGCTCCCCACCCGCTTGGGATACGTGGTGCGTTGTTCGAACACCGAAGCCGTACACAGGGACGGCCGGACGTTCCTCAAAGTGGCCGGAGATTCGGTGAAGCTGGAGCCACCCACGTCCGCCGGCATGGACGAGCTGCGCAGACTGTACGCCGAGGAGAACAGGACCTCGTCCTTCATCGACTACGGCGGCAAGTTTCTTTTCAGCATGAACACGGGAGACTATGTTGCCCCCCGAGTCTAGATTCCTGGACGAGGTACTCACCTTCGCCTTGCCGACCGAGGAGAACCTATTCGCGGAGCTGTCCGCGGCCACTCAGTGGGAAGATCTAGGAAAAGGTCGGCGAGGCGCCGTACTCACCAGAATCGACGAGGCGGACGGTATACCTCTCGTACGTACCACCACCCGCTACGGCAGCCCGGCTCTGCGTTTCCGGGCGGTACACGAACGGCTGGCGCAACAAGTTCAAGAACGTGCGGCACTTTCGGCCGGGTTCAACAACGCTCTCATCGAGAGCTACACGAACGCTTACACCACCATGGGCAGCCATTCGGACCAAGCCCTCGACCTGGCCGACGATTCGTTTGTCGCTGTCTTCTCCTGCTACGAACACCCCGAAGCGGGCCCGCCGAGGAAGCTGATATTCGAATCCAAGGAATCCGGAGGCGAGAAGTTCGAGATCCCTCTCACCCACAACAGCATTGTGGCATTTTCCGTCGACTCGAATCGTCGACTCAGGCACAAAATCGTCCTGGAGAAGCCCGTCCCGGCGGCGGACAACCAATGGCTGGGCGTGACCTTCCGGACATCGAAGACCTTCGTTCGTTTTCGCGACGGACATGCGTACCTCCGGCAGGGTGCGCGCCTCATGCCGGCCGACGACGAGCAGAGGCACGAGTTCTACCGACTGCGGCGCCGCGAGAACAGTGAAACGGACTTCGTCTACCCACCACTGACGTACACCATCAGCGAAGGCGATCTGATGCCGCCTGTCTGCCCCTTGACCGCTTCAGCGTCGCTTGGACTCCGTCACGCTCCGGCCTCCGCCTCCGCAGCTTCCGCGGCCTCGACGGCGATCCGGTCGAACTGAGTCCCCATCGCCTCGGCGAGCGCCTTGGCGGCGGAGAGCGGCCGGACCATGACGGTGAAGTCGTCGATCTTCCCCTCCCCGTCGAAGTGGAGGAAGTCGCAGCCCTGGATCTGCCGACCGTCGACGGTGGCGGTGAAGACGAGGGCGTGGTCGCGGCCGTCGGGGTTCGCGATCTCGCGGACGTAGGTGAAGTCCTCGAAGACCCGCATCACCCCGCGCAGGATGGCTGCGGTGATCGCCCTGCCCTGGTACGGATTGAAGGCGACAGGGCTGGTGAACACGACGTTCTCGGCGAGGAGCGCCTCGATGGCGGCCTCGTCACGGTTCTCGACCGCCTTGCGGAACGGATGCACGACATCACCTGCACTCAATTAGTTGACTAGGTGTGTCGGAGAGTAGATTCGCGCCGTGCAGGTTGTCCACCCCTCCACGCGAAGACGACTCAGAGGCCTCGTCGCAGGCGGCTCAGCGGCGGACGCGAGGCATGCCCAGGCCTATCCAGGAGATGATCTCGCGCTGGATCTCGTTGTTGCCGCCGCCGAAGGTGAAGATGACGGCCGAGCGGTAGCCGCGTTCCAGTTCGCCGTGGAGGACCGTGCCCGCCGAGCCCTCCTTGAGGGCGCCCGCCGCGGCGACGACCTCCATGAGGGTGGCGTAGGCGTCGCGGCGGGCCTCGGAGCCGTAGACCTTGACGGCGGAGGCGTCCTGCGGGGTGAGGGTGCCGTGCTGGACGGCGTTCACCATCTGCCAGTTGAGGAGCTTCATCGCGTCGAGCCGGGTGTGGGTGCGGGCGAGGGAGCGGCGGACCCAGGGCAGGTCGATCACGCGGCGGCCGTCGGCGAGCAGGGTGTCCGCGGCCCAGCGCTGTACGTCGTGGAGGGCGCGGATCGCCATCGTGCCGTGGGCGGCGAGGGTGACGCGTTCGTGGTTGAGCTGGTTGGTGATGAGGCGCCAGCCCTTGTTCTCCTCCCCGACCCTTCGGGAGGCCGGGACCCGGACGTCGTCGTAGTAACTGGCCGTCGTGTCGTGCGAGGCGAGGGTGTTGATGATCGTGCAGCTGTAGCCGGGGTCGCTCGTCGGGACGAGGAGCATCGTGATGCCCTTGTGGGGCGGGGCGTCCGGGTCGGTGCGGACCGCGAGCCACACCCAGTCGGCGGTGTCGCCGTTCGTCGTCCAGATCTTCTGCCCGTTCACCGTGTACGTGCCGGTGGTCTCGTCCCCTTCCCGTACCGCCCTGGTCTTCAGCGCCGCGAGGTCCGTGCCCGCGTCGGGCTCGCTGTAGCCGATGGCGAAGTCGATCTCGCCGAAGAGAATCCGGGGCAGGAAGTACGCCTTCTGCTCATCGGTGCCGTACCGCATGATCGTCGGTCCGACCGTGTTCAGGGCCATGAGGGGCAGGGGTACGCCCGCCTGCGCTGCCTCGTCGAAGAAGATGAACTGCTCCATCGGGGTCAGCCCGCGCCCCCCGTACTCGGCCGGCCAGCCGATCCCCAGCCAGCCGTCCGAACCCAGCCGCCGCACGGTCTCCCGGTAGAAGCGCTTCTGCGCCGCCGGGTCCGCGATGGGGGCACCTCCCATGCCCCTGAGGCTATGGGGGAGGGTGTGTGCGTCGTCCGGGATCAGCGCGGCGAAGTACGCGCGCAGCTCGGCGCGCAGGCTGTTCTGGGCGGGCGTGTACTCGAGGTGCATGGCGGCCTCCCGTGGCGCGGGTCCCTGCGGCGTCCTCGGTGCGGTGCGACGCCCGACGGCGGCCACGGTAGAACGTGTTCCACAAATGCGGAAGCCTCGGGGAGGCTCCGCACGTCTCCGGGCCTGCTCCGGACAGCCAGCGGCCCCGGGTCGGAGGTTCCGATCCGGGGCCGACAGGTAGCGAGGAGGGATTCCGCGGAGCGGATCCCGTTGAGTGGGTTCTGAGGACGGCCCTATGGCAGGAGCTCGTCCATGGAGGCGCGACCCTTCTCCGCCATGCGGCGTTCCGCCCAGGCCAGGCTCTTCGGATTCACGTCACGGCCCGAGGCGAGGACCAGGTCCTCCGCCGTGAACTCGCCCTCCGAACCGGCGTGCAGCAGCCGGTCGGGCGTCGGGAAGTCCCCCAGGGACGTCTTGTCGGGCTCAGCGTTCATGCCGCCTCCTACGTGTTCTTCCGGCACTGGCCATTCTCGTGTCCGGGCCCCCGGACCGCATCCCAGAGGGCGAGGCCCGCGCTCAGGAGGTCGCGTACGGCGGCCGCCTCCTGGGCCGTCCACGGCTGCGCGCCGTCATCAGCGTCGAAGAACTTCTCGTAGGCGGCGTCGTGGGCCGTCCCCTGCGGCGGCAGCGGTACGGAGACGCTGCGCGCGAGGTCCTCGAAGAAGTTCCAGGCGTCCAGGAGCGGCCCGGGCCGCGCCGTACCGCGACGCGGGTCCTCGGCCCACTCCCGTACGCCTTCGAGGTCGAGCGTGGCCGTTTCGCCCGTGACGAGGGCCCAGCCCTGCCGGTCACAGTGGCCGGCGAGCGTGTCGACGTCGTGGAACGCGAGGAGCCGCCCTCGCCCGTCGACGGCCAGGGTGTCGGGCTCGTCCCCCGCGCCGGGCCGCCAGATCAGGTGGAGGTCGCCTCGACGGGTCGCGATCCGGTACGGATGGTGTTCAGGCATGCGGGGCCCTCCCCCAGGTGGCGGACTGCACCGGTCCATTCTGCCCCGCCGAAGCCGCGGCCCTCACCTGCATTGATGGCAGGCGGCGGTCCGCAGTCCGTGGTTCGCCTCGGCACCGCCGCATCATCCGCACCACCCGCCCCGGCGACCCCTGCGGCACCCCCGCCGACGAGGCGAACTCGCGCCACGCCGTGTCATCGCCATGGCGTCGGCGGGGTGCGGGTTCGACAATGGTGGGGATGACCGCTGAAGACCGGCATACGCGCAATGGCGAGATCGGGCCCGCCGAGTGGCTCGCCATGAACCGGACCGGCAGCTTCGACTGGGATCTCGACACGGGCACCATCGATGTCGACGCGTCGGGGCTGCTGGTCTTCGGGGTGACCCCGGACGCCTTCGACGGCCGTCCGCTGACGTTGGTCGAGCGCCTCGACCCCGACGAGCGGGCCGCGCTCGACGGTGTCGTACGGCAGGCTGTGACCGGCGGGGAGGTCTCGTACACCGCGCACTTCCCCATCCCGCAGGACGACGGGCCACCCCATTGGACGCACGTCCAGGCCCGGATCCTGCGCTCGCCCGACGGACGGGCGCGGCGGATCGTCGGCGTCGTGCGGGACACGACCGCCGAGGTCACGCGCTTCGCCTTCGTCCAGGAGCTGGAGAAGCGGCGCGAGCGCCAGACGAACATCGTCGAGCGGACGACGACGGCGCTCTCGCGCGCGGTGACCGTGGACGACGTGACGGCCGCGCTGACCGGCCCCGGCGGGCTCGCCCGGCTCGGCGCCGACGGGCTCGCCCTCGGGCTCGTCGAGAACGGCTCGCTCAACATCATCGCGCTCAGCGGCGAGTCCCTCGACGTGCTCAACGACCTCCGGATCCGCCGCCTCGACCGGGGACTGCCGCTGGCCGAGGCGGTCCTGAGCGGGCGGCCCCGGTTCGTCTCGTCCTTCCCGTCGCTCGGGCGCGACTTCCCCGAACTCGCCCCGTACCTGGAGCGGCTCGAGTTCCAGGCCGCCTGCTATCTGCCGCTGGTCGCGCAGGCGCGTTCCCTCGGCGGCATGGCCCTGTTCTACCGGGGCCGCACCTCGTTCAACGCCGACGAGCGCAACCTCGCGCTCGGCCTCGCGGCGATCGTCGCCCAGTCGCTCCAGCGGGCGATCCTCTTCGACGAGGAGCGGGAGCTCGCGACCGGCCTCCAGGCGACGATGCTGCCGCGCCGGATCCCGGCGATCACCGGCGGCGAGATCGCCGTGCGCTACCACGCGGCCTGGAGCGGCCGGCAGGTCGGCGGCGACTGGTACGACGTGATCCCGCTGCCCAGGGGCCGGGTCGGGATCGTCGTGGGCGACGTCCAGGGGCACGACACCCATGCCGCCGCCATCATGGGACAGCTGCGGATCGCCCTGCGCGCGTACGCCGGTGAGGGGCACGCCCCGTCGACGGTCCTCGCACGGGCCTCCCGGTTCCTCGCCGAGCTGGACACCAACCGCTTCGCCACCTGCACGTACGCTCAGGTGGACCTGGGAAGCGGCACGCTGCGCGCGGTGCGTGCCGGACATCTGGGGCCGCTGATCCGGCACATCGACGGCCGGGTCGGGCAGCCCAAGCTGCGGGGCGGGCTGCCGCTGGGGCTCGCGACGGTGTTCGGCGACGAGGAGTTCCCCGAGACCCGGCTCGACCTCGTGCCCGGCGAGACCCTCGTCCTGTGCACGGACGGGCTCGTCGAGCAGCCTGGCTCGGACATCGAGACCGGTCTCGCCGCGCTGTCGGAGGCGATCAAGAGCGGCCCGCCGCAGGCGGAGGCGCTCGCCGACCACCTCTCCGAGCGGCTGTGGGAGCGCTGGGGCTCGGGCGACGACGTGGCGCTGCTCGTGCTGCGGCGCAGTCCCGACCCGGGCACGCCGAGGGCGCCGCGCATCCACCAGTACATCCATCAGGCCGATCCGCAGGGCCTCTCGGACGCGCGCGCGGCCGTCGGGCAGGCGCTGCGGGACTGGGGCATGCCGGAGCTGGCGGACGACTCCGAACTGTTGACGGGTGAGCTGCTCGTCAACGTGCTCCTGCACACCGAGGGCGGCGCGGTGCTGACCCTCGAGGTGCTGCCCGAGCCGGTGCGGCGGGTACGGCTCTCGGTGCAGGACCGGTCGAGCGCCTGGCCCCGGCGGCGTACCCCCGGCGAGGCCGCCACCTCGGGGCGGGGACTGCTGCTGCTCGACGCGCTGGCCTCCCGGTGGGGGGTCGAACCGCGCGGCGAGGGCAAGGCGGTGTGGTGCGAGATCGGCCCGGCGCCGATGCCGGCCGACGCCACGGCGAACGGTTCCTGAGGAGGGACGTCATGGACCCTGTGGCCGCCCTGAACCGCATCGCGTTCCTCCTCGAACGGGCGCAGGCGCCGGGATACCGGGCGAAGGCGTTCCGTACGGCCGCGACCGCGCTCGCCGCCCTGCCGGAGGGCGAGGCGGACCGGCGGGCCGGGGCCGGCACCCTGGAGGCCGTGAAGGGGCTCGGGCCCAAGACGGCGGCGGTGGTGCGCGAGGCGCTGGCGGGGCAGGTGCCGGAATACCTGGCCCGGCTCGAGGCGGAGCTGCAGGAGTCCCTGCGCTCCGGCGGGCCGGGGAGCGGTGGTGAGGCGCTGCGGGCGGCGCTGCGCGGCGACTGCCACCTCCACTCGGACTGGTCCGACGGCGGCGCCACGATCGAGGACATGGGGCGGGCGGCGGCGGAGCTCGGCCACCAGTGGGCGGTGCTCACCGACCACTCGCCCCGGCTCACGGTGGCTCGGGGGCTTTCGCCGGACCGGCTGCGCGAGCAACTCGACGTGGTGGCCCGGCTGAACGAGGAGTGGGCGCCGTTCCGTCTGCTGACCGGGATCGAGTGCGACATCCTGGAGGACGGCTCCCTCGACCAGGAGCCCGAACTGCTCGAACGGCTCGACCTGGTGGTCGGTTCCGTCCACTCGAAGCTGCGGATGGACGCCCGTTCCATGACCCGGCGGCTCGAACGGGCGGTGCGCGACCCGCTGATGGACGTGCTCGGGCACTGCACGGGCCGGCTCGTGGCGGGCGGACGGCTGCGGCCTGAGTCCGAGTTCGACGCGGAGCGGGTGTTCGCCGCGTGCGCGGAGGCGGGTACGGCCGTCGAGATCAACAGCCGCCCCGAGCGGCTCGATCCGCCGCGTCGGCTGCTGCGGCTCGCGGTGGCGGCGGGTACGTACTTCGCGGTGGACACGGACGCGCACGCGCCCGGCCAGCTGGAGTGGCAGATCCTGGGCTGCGCGCGGGCCGAGGAGTGCGGGGTGCCGGAGGACCGGGTGATCAACACCTGGCCCGCGGAACGGCTGCTGGAGTGGACGCGGTCCTAGGCCGTGTCCGGAAAGTAGCGCCGTCTGCCCGGAGGGCAGGAGCCGCGGCGTCTGGTGCGTGCGATCGCAAGGCGCCAGGATGCCCTCGTAGCGGAGCTACGTGGGCATGTCGGCAACGCGGCGAGCGGGCGTGCCAGACGCCGCGGCTCAGGCGGGACTTTCCGGACACGGCCTAGGGTCTTTCGCTTGGATCAAGCCGGATCAGGGACACGGCGAGCCCTGCATGATCCGAACGAGAGGCCCTGGGGGCCGGTCAGGCCCGCTGCCAGACCGTGGTCGCGTTGCAGAACTCGCGGATGCCGTGGCCGGAGAGCTCGCGGCCGTATCCCGAGCGCTTGACCCCGCCGAAGGGCAGCGCGGGGTGGGAGGCGGTCATGCCGTTGACGAAGACGCCGCCGGCCTCCAGGTCCCGTACGAAGAAGTCGAGTTCGTCCGGGGAGCGGGTCCAGACGTTGGAGCTGAGCCCGAACGGGGAGTCGTTGGCGACGGCCACGGCCTCCTCGATGTCGGTGACCGGGTAGACCGTGGCGACCGGCCCGAAGGCCTCCTCGTGGTGGATCCGCATCTGCGGCGTGATGCCGGTGAGGACGGTGGGCTGGTAGTACCAGCCGTTCCGCAGCTCCGGGGACTCGGGACGGTGGCCGCCGCACAGGACCGTGGCGCCCCGCCGTACCGCGTCGTCGACGAGCTCCTCCAGGTCGGCCCTGCCCCGTTCGGTGGCGAGGGGGCCGACGTCGGTGGACTCGTCGAGGGGGTCGCCGACGGTCAGGGCGTTCATGGCGGCCGTGAAGCGCTCGGAGAAGTCGTCGTACACGTCCTGGTGGACGATGAACCGCTTCGCGGCGATGCAGGACTGCCCGTTGTTCTGCACGCGCGCGGTGACGGCGGTCTTCACGGCGCCGACGACGTCGGCAGAGGGCATGACGATGTACGGGTCGCTGCCGCCGAGTTCCAGGACGGTCTTCTTCACCTCGTCGCCCGCGACGGCGGCGACGGCCCGGCCGGCCGGTTCGCTGCCGGTGAGGGTGGCGGCGACCACCCGGGGGTCGCGCAGCACGCCCTCGACGTCGCCGGAGCCGATGAGGAGGGCCTGGAAGCAGCCCTCGGGGTAGCCGGCGCGGCGGAAGAGGTCACCGAGGTAGAGCGCGGTCCTCGGCACGTTGGAGGCGTGCTTGAGGAGGCCCGTGTTGCCCGCCATGAGCGCGGGCGCGGCGAAGCGGATCACCTGCCAGAGCGGGAAGTTCCAGGGCATGACGGCGAGGATCGGTCCCAGGGGCCGGTAGTGGACGCGGGCCAGGTCCGCGCCGGAGTCCTGGACGTCGCTCTCGGCGGGGTGCTCGTCGGCGAGGAGCTCCTCCGCGTTCTCGGCGTACCAGCGCATGGCCTTGGCGCACTTGCCGGCCTCCGCGCGGGCGGCGGCGATCGGCTTGCCCATCTCGACGGTCATGGTGCGGGCGATGTCCTCGGTGTCCTCGTCGAGGAGGGCGGCGGCGGCGCGCATGAGGCGGGCGCGCTCGGCGAAGGAGGTCGTGCGGTACTGGCGGTACGCCTCGTGCGCGGCGGCGATCCGCCGCTCGACCTCCTCGGGCCCGTGGGCCTCGTAGGTGCGCAGCGTCTCGCCGGTCGCGGGGTTCACGGTGGCGATGCCCATGACCTGCCTCCTCCTGCCATCGGCCCCCGTCTGCAACCTTCCGCGCGAAGCACGGCGGAACGCAACAGGGGCGGGGCGGTGGGGTGACCGTGACCGGTGCCGGGAGGGGACACGCGGGCGTCAGGCGGTCAGCCAGGTCAGGGCGCCGGAGAGGTGCGCGCGGAAGGCGGGGTCGCGGTACGTCTCCGGGGCGTGCCCGAGGGCGGTGAAGAGGAAGCGGCCCCGGTCCACCTCGCGGCACCAGACGAGCGGGTGGTCGGTTCCGTGGGTGCCGCCGCGGTAGGTGGTCTCGTCGGCGCGGGCGAGGATCCGTACGCCGCTCGCCCTCGGGTCGGACCTGAAGTTGTACCACTCGTCGGTCCAGGCCCAGCGGGCCGGGAGCGGGGCGGTCGCCGGATGGTCGTGGTCGTCGACGAGGACCAGGCCCGGCTGGATCTCGGGGTGGCCGTCGAAGCGGGTGCCGAGCAGCTCTCCGTAGAAGGGCCAGTCCGGTTCGGCGTTCGCCGCCGCGTGGACGGCGAGGAGGGCGCCGCCGCCCCTCAGGTACGCCTCGAAGGCGGCGCGTCCCTCGGGTGTGAGGACGGTGCCGGTCGTGGAGATCAGTGCGACGGCGGCGCACCGGGCCAGCCGCTCGGGGGTGAAGGCGCCCGGGTCCTCGGTGACCTCGGCGGTCCACCCCCGTTCCTCGGCCAGCTCCGTGAGCGCGGCGGCGCCGTCGGGGATCGAGTCGTGGCGGTAGCCCGTGGTGCGGGTGTAGATCAGGACGTCGGCGGTGGGCACGCGGTGGACTCCAGAGCGTGTGAAAGCGCTTGCTGAGCAGCACCGACCGTAGCCACGAGACACCGGGGTCGCAAGCCCTCACCCCAGCCCGTTGTCGTATCGGATACGTCTATGTATCTTTTGGCCCGCCGTACCCGCGCCCGCCCGCTCACCGAGGAGCAGCCATGAGCACCGTGCCGCCCGCGCTCGCCGCCGCTGTCGGGCCCCTGCCCGACGGGGTCGTCCTGCCGCTGCCGCCCACCTTCGGCTCCGTCGAGGAGGAGCGCCGGTACCGCAAGGAGCAGCTCGCCGCCGGGTTCCGGATCTTCGGGAGGCTCGGCTTCTCCGAGGGCGTCGCCGGACACATCACCGTCCGCGACCCCGGTGATCCGAACGCCTTCTGGGTCAACCCGTTCGGCATGAGCTTCGGTCAGATCAAGGCCTCCGACCTGATCCTGGTCGACCACGAGGGGACCGTGCTCGAAGGGCGCCGGCCCGTGAACCGGGCCGCGTTCGTCATCCATTCCCGGGTCCACGCCGCCCGGCCCGACGCGGTCGCCGCCGCGCACTCGCACTCGCTGCACGGCAAGGCGTTCTCCAGCCTCGGCATCCCCCTCGACCCGATCACCCAGGACGCCTGCGCGTTCTTCGAGGACCACGGGATCTACGACGACTACCGGGGCGTGGTGAACGAGACCGAGGAGGGCGAGCGCGTGGCCAAAGCCCTCGGCGACCACAAGGCGGTCATCCTCAAGAACCACGGCCTCCTCACGGTCGGCCACTCCGTCGCCGAGGCAGTGTGGTGGTTCGTCACCATGGAGCGCTCGTGCCAGGCCCAGCTCCTCGCGATGGCGGCGGGCACCCCGCAGCTCATCGACCGCGAGACGGCCCTGCTCACCCGCGGCCAGGTCGGCGGCCGTCTCGCGGGCTGGTTCCAGGCGCGACCGCTGTGGGATCAGATCACCGCGTCCGACCCGGACCTCTTCGACTGAGGCCGCCGAAAGTGGATCTTGGGCTGCATGCGGATGGCCGGTCGGGTCCGCCCCTTCCGTCCGCGCCACCCGTTCAGCGGACTCGCCGCGCGGAACGCAGGTGGCGCTCGTAGCGTCGGCCCGACTGAGATTCGCCGCGTACCTGGGAGAAGCCGATGACGGATGAGTCGATGGAGAAGCCGGCCACTGAAGCATGGCTCTACGGGTATCCACTGGTCACGGCGGCCGTGACGAAGCGTTCCATGACGGCGGTCCCGGCCCGGGACGACGGCCGTCGGAAAGCCCCGGTCAACCAGTTCTGCTACATGCGCTCCACCCCGGACGCCTCCTTCACCGAGGTCGTCTCGCCGAACGCCGACACCCTGTACTCCAGTGCCTGGCTCGATCTGTCCGACCAGCCCCTGGTGCTGGCCCTGCCCGAGTTCGGTGACCGGTTCTGGATGGTCCCGATCCTGGACGCCTGGTCCGACGTCTGCGCCGTCGTCGGCCGGCGCAAGAACGGGCCGTCCGCCGGCCCGTTCCTGATCGTCGGGCCGTCCTGGTCAGGAGCGACTCCGCCCGGCCTGACCCTGTTGAAGTCGCCCACCGCCGTGAACTGGATCATCGCCCGGTACGCGACCAGCGGTCCGTCGGACTTCCCGGCCGTCAACCGGCTCCAGGACGCCACGCGGTTGATTCCGCTGTCGGAGTGGACCGGCGACCCCGACGACTACTCCCCTCCCAGCGACGTCCCCGTCCCCGCCGGGGCCGACACCACGACGCCGCCCGTCGACCAGGTCCACGCGCTCAGCGGCCGCGACTACTTCACCCTCCTCAACCAGATGATGGCCGACAATCCTCCCGACCCCGCCGACGCACCGATCCTGGGCCGCCTCGCCAAACTCGGCATCGCACCCGGCGCGAGCCTGGACGACCTGTCCACCGAGGAGATCGCCGCCCTGGACGCGGGTGCGCGGCGCGGCCCGGAGACCCTGCGCGATCTGCTCGCCCGCGCGGAGTCCGCGAACGCCGGTGGCTGGACCGTGCACCGAGGCTTGGGGGACTACGGCACCGACTACACCAAGCGCGCGGTCATCACCCGGTTCGGGTACGGAGCCAACCTCGACGCCGACGCCCTGTACCCGCACGCCACCACCGACGCCGACGGCCGTCCCCTCGACGGCGCCCACACCTACGTCCTGCACTTCGACGCCGGGAAGACCCCGCCCGTGGACGGCTTCTGGTCCCTCACGATGATGAACGAGCGTCAGCTCTTCGCCGACAACCCGCTGAACCGGTACGCGATCGGCGACCGCAGCGGTATGCGGACCAACCCCGACGGCTCCCTGGACATCTACGTCCAGCACGAGCACCCGGGGCCCGACCGCGAGAGCAACTGGCTCCCCGCACCCGCGGGCAGCTTCAACGTCTTCCTGCGCCTGTACTGGCCCCAGCAGCCCGCCCTCACCGGCGACTGGACCCCGCCGACGCTGCGACGCACCAGCTGAATCCTGCGGGCCCCGGTACCTCCCCCGAAGGGTTCCTAGTCGATCACCACCGAGCCCGACGAAGGTGGTGATCGCGGCTGGGGCCGTCTGCGTCAAGCGACGAGCTCATAGACGCTCGCGGCCGTCAGCCACAGGCCGGCGAGGAGGGAGAGCGTGACGATCAGCTGCTCCTGGTGCTGTCCCAGCCAGTTCCGCAGGGCGTTCAGCCGGGCTTCCGCGGCCGCAGGTGCCCAGACGGCGTACATCTCCATGACGATGAGGCTGAGGGTGGCCAGCAGGCAGTAACCGGTCAGCGCGAGCCAGTCGCCGGTGGTGGAGAGGTTCGCCTCAAGGGCCGTCGCAGCACCGGCGCCGACCAGCCCCCAGGGCTGCATCAACCACGCCAGACCGGCTGCCATGACCCAGGAGGCGTTGTCGATCCGGGCGGCCCAGCGCGGTGGGCCGTGCGGGCGAGGCGGCCGGTGCCGCCGGTGCGCGCCGTACAGCACCAGCGCCAGACCGATGGCGAGTTTCGCCGCGATCGCGGCGGTCGAGGGCGTGCTGTGGCGGGCCGGGGGCTGACCACCGGTCAGCAGCACCACGACGGCGATCACGGCGATCAGGTTGGCCAGCCACGACAACAGGAATGCCAGCCCCTGCCGGACGCCGCGCCGCGAGGAGAGCAGCAGGATGAAGGCACTGTTGTGCAAGGGCCCCAGCGTGATGGCCGTACCGATCACCACCAGGTCGAGGACCATCGGACCAGTCGCTCCTGGGCGTCAGGGCCGTCCGCCACCCATGGACTGGGAACCGGCCGGCAGGGGGATGCGGCACCGCCACGGTGCCGCATCCCGACTGTGCAGGCGGCGGCCTGGAGGGTCAAGCAGGCCACGCCCATGAAGCCCTGCCGGTCCGTTCGGGAAATGCGTCGCCGGCCTACGTCTGCCTCGGCTTCGACGAGGCCACTGCGACGCGATCCCGGGGGCCGCGAACACGGCCTTGGGCGCCCGGGACTTCCCGCGTCGACGCCTCCAGGAGCGGGACGAGGAACTGCCGCTCCAGGCTGCCGGGCGGCAGGGCCTCCGGTTCGACGTAGCTCTGCGCGAGACCGCCTTCGCGCAGGGCGATGAGGAGCCGTGCGAACCGGTCGGCATCCACGGTCAGTTCGCGCCCCGCCCGCCGCAGGACGAGGGCGAGGCCGCGGGCGATCTCGGCCCGCAGCCGCTCGTCGTGGCGCGCGAGGACCCAGGCGGCCTGCGGGTCGCGGATGGCGTGCAGGGTGAACTCGGTGGTGACCAGGTACCAGTCCCGCTCGTCCGGGTCGACGCGGGCGGCGAGCTCCGCGAGCCGGGTCAGGGTGTACTCCTCCGGCGTCAGCGCGTCGATCGCCTCGGCGAGCCGCAGCACGGTCCGGTCGCTGTGCTCGTCGAAGAGTGCGAGGAAGAGCTCCTCCTTGCTGGCGAAGTTCGAGTAGTACGCGCCCCGGGTGTAGCCGGCCCGCTCGCAGATCTGCTCGATCGTCGTCGCGTGGAAGCCGTGCTCGGCGAAGGTCTCCAGGGCGGCCTTCAGCAGCGCCGCACGGGTACGGGGCCGCCGCCTGGTGACACCTTTGGGCACGGCTGCCTCCTCCTCGCCTCTCGTCGGGTGCCGCGTCCTGCGGCGGACGCCCACCCTACCGGCGCCTCCATGCCGGGCAGGGATGAGCATCGGCGGATAAAATTCACGCATGGGAGAGCGGCCCGTCGCGCCCGCGGCGCCTGAACTGGTCCTCGAGATCGACGGGGACGCGACGCTCATGGATCCGAGCCGCGTCTACCGCGTCGGGCGGGACCCCACCGGTGACTTCGTGCTCGCGGACGCGCGGGCGTCCTGGCACCACGCGGTGCTCAGCGCCGCCGGAGGCCGCTGGACGCTGGCGGACGAGGGCAGCACGAACGGCACCTTCGCGGACGGCGTGCGGGTGGCGGGCCGGCGTGAGGTGGGCCCGGGGACGGTCGTACGGTTCGGGCATCCGGAGGACGGGCCGCGCGCGGTGTTCTCGTCCGTGAGCCGGACGGACCAAGCGGACCGGACGGACCGGGCGGACCGGGCGGACCGGGCGGAACCCTTGATCGCGCCGGCCGCGCCGGAGGCCCCGGCCACGCCGGAAGCACCGCTCTCAGCGGGCGCGTCCGCCCCGGTGGCCGGACCTGAGCCCGTAGCCGTACCGGAGCCCGTCGTCGTACCCGAGCCCCCGGACGTACCGGAGCCCCTCCACGTACCGGAGCCGTCACCGCCGCCCCCGGGCGGGTCCCCGCCCCCGCGGCCCCCCTCCGTCTCGCACCCCGCCGCCACCGGCACCTTCCGGCAGCCGACCTCCGTGCGGCCGCTGCCCGCGCACAGCATCAAGATCGGCCGCGCTCCCGACAACGACGTCGTCGTCTCCGACCTCGTCGTCTCCCGGCACCACGCCGAGCTGCGGGCCCAGCCCGACGGCACGTACTGGATCCATGACCTCGGCAGTCACAACGGCACCTTCCTCAACGGCGCCCCCGTAGTCGACGCCCGCGTGACGCCGGACGACATCGTCGGGATCGGCCGCTGCGCGTTCTGCCTGATCGGCGGCCAGCTCGTCGAGTTCACCGACACCGGCGAGGTCTCCCTCGACGTCCAGCAGCTCGCCGTCACCGTCGACAAGGGACGCCGCACGCTCCTCGACGAGGTGTCCTTCCCGGTGGGCGAGAAATGCCTGCTCGCGGTCGTCGGCCCGTCCGGCGCCGGGAAGTCGACGCTGCTCGGCGCGCTCACCGGCCAGCGCCCCGCCGACCGGGGCACCGTGCTCTACGACGGCCGCGACCTGTACCGGGACTACGCCGAGCTGCGCCAGCGCATCGGGCTCGTCCCGCAGGACGACATCCTGCACCTCCAGCTCACCGTGCGCAGAGCCCTCGGGTACGCCGCCGAGCTGCGCTTCCCCGAAGACACCGTGCCGGCCGAGCGGCGGGCCAGGGTGGACGAGGTGATCCGCGAGCTGGGGCTCGTGGAGCGCGCGGAGCAGCCGATCCACAGCCTCTCCGGCGGCCAGCGCAAGCGGGTGAGCGTCGCCCTCGAACTCCTCACCAAGCCGTCGCTCCTCTTCCTCGACGAGCCGACCTCCGGTCTCGACCCGGGCATGGACCGGTCCGTGATGCACATGCTGCGCGGGCTCGCGGACGACGGGCGGACCGTCGTCGTGGTGACGCACAGCGTCCTCAGCCTGGACGTGTGCGACCGGCTGCTCGTGCTCGCGCCGGGCGGCCGGGTCGCCTACTACGGGCCGCCCGCCGACGCCCTCGGCTTCTTCGGTTTCCCGCAGTGGCCCGAGGCCTTCGAGGCCTTCGAGAACGACCGGGACCGCGACTGGGCCGGCCAGTTCGGAACCTCCCGCTTCCACCGCCGGTACATCACGGACGCGACGGCCCGCCCGAACGTACCCGTCCCCGGGGCGGCCCCGCCGCCGGAGCCGGCCCCGCCCCCGAAGGCGCAGAGCTGGGGTTCCCAGCTGCGTACCCTCGTCCGGCGGTACGCGGCGGCGCTCGCCGCCGACCGCACCTTCCTCGCCATCATGATCGCTTTGCCGTTCGTGATGGGGGCGATGGCGCGGGCCCTGTCCGAGGGCAGCCTCAACCCCGAGTCGACCCTGAACGTCCTGCTCATCCTCTGTGTCGGCGGAGTCCTCACGGGCGCGGCGAACGCGGTGCGCGAACTGGTCAAGGAACGCACGATCTACCGGCGCGAGAGAGCCGTCGGGCTGTCCCGCTCCGCGTACCTCGCCTCCAAGGTGGTCGTCCTCGGCGTCATCACGGTGGTGCAGGCGGTCGTCCTGACCCTGGTGGCCCTGATCGGCGTGCCGCTTAACGTGCCCGACGGCAAGGGCGTCCTGCTTCCACCCCTCGTGGAGATCACGCTGGCCGTGGCGCTGCTCTCCTTCACGGCGATGATGCTCGGTCTGCTCGTCTCGGCGCTCGTCCGCAAGGAGGAGGTGACGATGCCGCTGCTCGTCCTCCTCGCCATCGTGCAGGTGGTGTTCTGCGGGGCGCTCCTGACCGTGCGCGGCACCCCGGTCCTGGAACAGCTGGCCTGGCTGGTGCCCTCGCGCTGGGCGTTCGCGGCGATGGGCGCGACGATCGACATCGGGAAGGTCGCGCCGAGCGACAAGACGACGGACCCGCTGATGCGGCACACGGCGGAGGCCTGGCTGTTCGACATGGGCATGATGGTGCTGCTCTGTCTCGTCCTCGGTCTGGTCGTGGCCCGGCTGCTGCGCCGCCACGAGCCGGTCGTCATGCGGAGGTAGGCCCGTGACCGTCCCCGTACCCCAGTACGTGCCGGACTTCCGGCCCACCCACGTCGTACCGCGTGCCGGTCTCGCCGCCTGGGAGGCGCCGGACCCGGCGCTGCCCACGGTGCCGCTCGACGCGTTCCTTCCGGTGCGCCTCGAGGAGCGGGCCGGCGACTGGGGGCGGATCCTGTGCTCCAACGGCTGGGGGGCATGGGTCGACGCCCGGCTCCTCGTCGCCGTCCCCGACGACCCTCCGGCGGCGGGCGGGCCGCTCACCAGGACCGCCGATCCCCGCCCGCTGATCGCCCGCGCCGAGGACGCCCTCGGCCGCTACCGGCGCGCCGCCGAGGAGCTGGGGGCGGGCCGCCTCGACGGCGAGGGCTTCCGGCTGCGCACCCGCGGGCTGCGGGTGGGCATGGTCGTCGACGGCGAGTCGGTGTGGCTGTACGACGCGGAGCACGAGCGCTGGGTGTACTGCGACGGGGTGGGACTGAGTACGTACGCCGCTTCCGCCGCGCCCTCGCTCGCCGGGGCCACGGGCCCGGGGCCCTCACCGTCCCCTGCACCTGCACCTGCGCCTTCACCCACCGTCGTGGCCGTGCCGGCCGAGGAACCCGCCGGCCCGCCCGCGCCCGTGCACGAACCGACCCAGGTGGTGCTGATCGGCGACCCGCCCACACCCGGGCCGCCGCCGACGCAGGTCGTGGAGCGGCCTCCCGACGAGGCCGGTGACGACTGATGGCCGGCGGGCCGCGCGACGACGCCGACGCCGACCTCCCCGCGGGCCGTCCCTCGGGACTCCTCGGCAAGGAGATCGCGGGCTACCGGGTGGAGGGCGAGATCGGCCGCGGCGGCATGGCGGTCGTGTACCGGGCGCGGGACCTGCGGCTCGACCGGACGGTGGCGCTCAAGCTGCTCGCCCCCGAACTGGCCCGCAACGACACCTTCCGCAAGCGTTTCGCGCACGAGTCGCGGGTCGCCGCCTCGATCGACCACCCCCACATCGTGCCGGTCTTCGAGGCGGGCGAGACGGAGGGCGTGCTGTACATCGCCATGCGGTACGTGGCGGGGCAGGACCTGGTGGCCCTGCTCGACCGCGAGGGGCCGCTGCCGCCCGTGAAGGCGGGGCGGATCGCCGTACAGATCGCCTCGGCCCTGGACGCCGCACACGCGCACGACCTGGTGCACCGGGACGTGAAGCCCGGCAACATCCTGGTCGCCGAGGGCACCGACCGCGACCACCCCGAGCACGTGTACCTCACGGACTTCGGGCTGACGAAGAAGTCGCTGTCGCTCACCGGCTTCACCACGGTGGGCGAGTTCGTCGGCACCCTCGACTACGTGGCTCCCGAGCAGATCTCCGGGAAGCCGGTGGACGGCCGCTGCGACGTGTACAGCCTGGCGTGCGTGGTGTTCGAGACCCTGGTGGGGGCGCCGCCGTTCCGTCGTGACACCGACTGGGCGGTGCTGTGGGCGCAGCAGTACGATCCGCCGCCCCCGCTGTCCGAGGCGCGGCCGGGGCTGCCGGAGGCGGCGGACTCGGTGTTCGCGAAGGCGCTGGCGAAGACGCCCGACGAGCGGTACGGCACCTGTCTGGAGTTCGTCGCCGCACTGCGTACCGCCCTGGCCACGGGCGACGCCGGTACCGGGCCCGTGGTGGCGAAGGCGCCCGAGCCGCTCGGCCCGCCGCCGGACCCGCCGGCGTGGGCGCGGCCGGTGTTCCGCGTGTTGTGACGGGAGCTGACGGGCGTGCTGTGACGGGCGATAACTTGTGCGGCGGCACAGCAGATCGACCACGGGGGATCCCCATGCGGTACCGCTTCACGTCCTACCACCCGGCGAGTGACGCCGAGGCAGCCGTCCAGGACGGCACCCGGCTCGGCGGCCGGCCGCACTGGCTGGCGGAGCCGCAGTGGCCGGTCGACCCGTACGAGGACGAACTCGCCGCGTTCATGGGGCAGTTCCGGGTCTCGGCGGCGGACGGCGGCGGGGGCGGGGGCCGGATGGTGTACCTGTTCGCCATCGGGTTCTCCGGGGAACACGCCACCGTCGTCCAGCCGGACGGGCGGGTCACCGAGTCCTTCGAGACACGGGCGACGGCCACCGGGCCGACCGAACTGGACCGGGTCCACCTGCTCAGGGTGGAGGAGGAGGTGGACTTCTCCCGCGTCGAGCGGGAACTGGAGCCGGTCGAGGGCGAAGACGCGGAGGATCGGGAGTGGCGGCTGGCGGAGCTGCTGGGAGAGCGGCGGAAGGACGCCACGGGCGGCATCCGGATGAACCAGCTCGGCGGCCCCGACGTGGCTCCGGTCTGGCTGCAGGGCGACGGGCGGCCGGGCGAGGGCTGGCAGCTCGTCGCGCAGTTCGACTCCCGCCAACTGCCCTTCGAGGTCAATTTCGGCGGCGACGGGGTCGGTTACCTGTTCCTCTCGCCGGACGGGGAGAGCGCGGAGTTCTTCTTCCAGAGCTGCTGAGCCGAGGGGTACCGCCAGGTGCGCCGGGCGTCCTGATCCGACCGGACCCGGGGCTACGCGCCGGGCGGAGGCGGCGGTGGTGCGTCGACCGCGTCGACCTCGCCCCTCCGGTGCACGCGGGACGCGAGGAGCCCGCCGAGGAAGCCGAAGAACAGGCCCCAGAGGAGGGCGAAGCCGGCCGTCTTCCAGAGGTGCGGGCGCAGGACGACCTCGCCGCCCAGCGAGTCGAGGTCGCCGATGCCGAGGATCGAGAGGCCGAAGCGGGCCTCGACCAGGGTGACGGGGGCGACGACCAGCATGGTCAGCGCGAACGCCACCCCGAGGTGCAGGGCGTGCTGCCAGAGCCGGATCCTGGCCGGGGAGCGGACGGCCGCCACGAAGGCCACGGCGAGGACCAGGACGGCGGCGACGGGGAGCAGCCACCAGGCCCTTCCGTCCTGGGCGGCGAGGGAGCCCAGGTCGATCGTGGAGAGGTCGGGGGTGTCGCCCGTGCCACCGCCCTGCCGGAGGACGGCGTCGAGGACCTGTGGCATGGGCAGCCCGAACGGCCCCTCGACGCGGCCCTCCCAGGAGCCGCCGATGCCCACGCCGAGGGCGAGCCAGGCGACGTTGGGCAGGCCGAGCAGCACGACGGCGAGCGTCTCGGCGGCGTGCCCCTTGGTCGCCGCCACGACGAGGCCGATGACCAGGCCCAAGGCCACGTACGCGAGCACCAGGAGGAGCATCGCGTGGGCCGCCGGCCGGACGGGCTCCTGGTAGCGGACCAGGCGGGGCGGCAGCGGGGTCCTGCGGGAGACCAGCAGGGCGATGAGAAGGACGCCGAGGATCCACAGGAGGCCGTAGAACAGGGTGGGGCCGAGATCGGTGCGGAATCCGACGGTCGGGTTCACGGCGTCGAGCAGCTCGCCGAAGAGGTCTTCGAGGGACGATCCCTCCCGTTCGCCGCCGCCCAGGGTGATCGGGAAGTCGTGCCGGGCGAGCGCGGAGAGGCCCGCGAGGGCTGCCAGCCAGAGCACGACGGTGCTCGCGGCGCGCAGCAGGAGTTCGCGGGTGCCGGTCACGGCGTGGTGGCGCAGCGGGAACAGGAAGCAGAAGCCGGTGACCAGTGCGCCCACCAGGGTGACGGTGAGGGGCATGGCGGTCAGTTCGGCCTGGGTTCCGGCGAGGGCTCCGGCGTCGCCGGAGAGCTCGACCTTGCCGCCCGCGGCCATGACGACGACCGCCGCCAGGACGGCGGCGAAACCGCCGGGGAGGTCGGCCGCGCCCGCGGCCCAGAGGCCGAGGCCGGCCGTGAGGCCCATGGCGAGGAACCCGGCGACCACCGCCGCCAGGGCGTGGAGGCCGATGCGGGCGAGGAGCCCGGTCGAGGTCGCGGCGGGCCGCGTGGAGGTGGGGAGCCGACTGCTCACCCTGCCCACGCTAGTACGGGGGGCGGTCGGCCGCAGTACCGCTGACGGCCGTCCGTGCGCGGACGGTGGCCTCCGCTTGCGTGAGGGCACTGTTCGGCGCACACAATGGGCCCGGAACGGAAGAAAGGGAAAAACGTGACTTCCCACCCGCCGTCCGGCCCCCCGTCGGTTCCTCCCGCAGGTCCCCCCTCGGGCCCCCTCTCGGGCCCGAGCACACGCCCCGGTACCGCCGGTCCCCCACCGCCGCCCGGACCGCCCACGGGTGGTTCGGGGGGCGGCTCGGGCGGTGGCGGCTCGTCCGGCGGAGGCGGCGGAGGCGGCGGTCCCGGAGGCGGCGGTTCGGGCGCTCCCGGGAACGGCGGCGCCGGCAAGGGCCCCTGGTGGCGTTCCGTCCCGAAGGTCGCCTCGGTCACCGCGGTCGCGGTGGCGGCCGCGGCCCTGGCCGTCGTCCTCACGAACAGCCCAGGCGGGGGCGGCTCGGCCGGCTCCGGTGGCGGCGAGGTCTTCCTGCAGAACGCCGCCGCGTCGGGGCCCGACCCGTTCACCCGGTCGACGGCCCGCGCCGACGCCACGTCCGCCCCGCCGGCCTCGCTGCCACCCCGTACCGCGTCGGCCGCCACCGAGGTCTCGGGGTCCACCCCCGGTCTCTACGGCGGGACGCAGTCCGCGGCCAGCTGCGATGTGGAGCAGCAGGTGCGCTACCTCTCCGCGGAGCCCTCGAAGAACGCGGCGTTCGCCTCGGTCATGGGCATCTCCGCCGGTGACGTGCCGCGCTACCTCCGCTCCCTCACCCCGCTCCAGCTCCGGGCCGACACCCGGGTGACGAACCACGGCTTCCGGGACGGCTCCGCCACCACCTACCAGGCGGTACTCCAGGCCGGGACGGCAGTCATGGTCGACGGCCGCGGAGTGCCCCGGGTCCGCTGCGCCTGCGGCAATCCTCTGACCGATCCGGTGCCGCAGAAGGAGCCGCGGACCACGGGGACGCCGTGGCAGGGCTACAACACCTCCCAGGTGGTCGTGGTGGCGCCCTCGGTGACGGTCGTGAACGTCTTCGTGGTGTACGACCCCCGGGACGACAGCTGGTTCGCACGGAAGCACGGCGACACCGGGCGGCACGACAAGCCGACCCCGCCGCCTCCCCCGCCGCCGACCCGGTCGCCCTCGACCTCGGCATCGCCGTCCACCTCGACGTCCCCTTCCGTCTCGCCGTCGTCGCCGGTGCCGTGCGTGACGGTGACGGGCACGGAGACCCCGCCGCCGATCAACGGGATCACGCCGTCGCCCTGCCCCGCGACCCTCTCCCCCTCGGCGTCGACGTCGTCGCCGACGTCCTCACCGCCGACGTCCCCTCCGGACACGTCCCCGTCGACCGACACGTCCCCGCCCGACTCCTCGCCGGCGACCGAGTCGTCGGCTCCGGAGTCCGCACCCGTGACGGACAGTACGGACGGTACGGACAGCTCGGCGTCGGTCAGTTCGCCCGCGAGTGTCTCCCCGCTGTCGCCCCCGGCGGACTCCGGGACGGCCTCGGACTCCTCCTCGGTTCCGGCCCCCGGACCCGGAGGCGCACCGTGGGCCCGGTCCGCCGTGCCCGACCGTCAGCCCTTGGTCTGAGGCCCCGGGACGCGCGGCCTTCGGCCCCCTTCGGGGATGACGAGGGGCGTACCGACCACCGGGCAGGCGCCGATCGGCAAGGGGCGGGCCACCGGCTCCTCCGCCTGCCGCTGCCACCTCCGCTCCTCACGGTCGGTGAAGTGCCCGGACATCATTCGTCTCCTTTCCCCTGAAGGTGGCACCAGACCACTGAGAAGGAGTCTGTAACCTTATTGGCCTGGACAGCAGGGCCAATAAGGAGTGATTGGCATGGCAGTGGCACGTGTGGTCCACACAGCGGACCGGACCCTGACGGGCCGCCAGCTGGCGACGCTCCTCACCCCGCCGCCCGAAGGCCGGTTCGGCTACCGCGAGCTGGCCCGGGCCGTGCGGGAGGCCCTGCTCGACGGCCGGGTGGCGCTGCGGATGCGGCTGCCGGCCGAACGGGAGCTCGCCACGGTGCTCGCCGTCAGCCGGACGACGGTCACCGGGGCGTACGACCTGCTGCGGGAGAGCGGTTACGCGCACAGCCGGCGCGGCTCGGGAACCTGGACGGCGCTCCCGGAGGGCCAGGCGCCGACCGCCCTCGGCGCCTTCCACGACGACGACGGGGCGACCATCGACCTCGCTCTCGCCGCGCCGCAGGCACCGGCGGAGGAACTCGCCGCCGCGCTCGCGTCGGCCGCCGCGGAACTCCCCCGCTACGCGGGCTCGCAGGGCTACCACCCGTACGGGCTGCCCGCGCTGCGCGCCGCCGTCGCCGCGCGCTACACCGCCCGCGGCGTGCCGACCCTCCCGGAGCAGATCCTCGTCACCACGGGCGCACAGCAGGCGGTGTCACTGGTGCTGACGCTGCTCGGCCGGCCCGGTGACCGGGTGCTCGCCGAGAACCCCTCGTACACCAACGCCCTCGACGCGATGCGGGGGCGCATGCTGCGCGTCACCCCTGTGCCCGTCACCGAGGCCGGCTGGGACACCGGGCTCGTGGACGCGGCGCTCCGGCAGACCGCGCCGCGCCTGGCCTATCTGATCCCGGACTTCCACAACCCGACCGGCCGTCTCATGCCGCAGGAGCAGCGTCGTGACATCGCACGGGCGGCGCGGGCCACCGGCACCTGGCTCGTCGTGGACGAGACGCTGACGGACATCGCCCTGGACGTGCCCGCGCCCCTGCCGTTCGCGGCGGCGGCCGCCGGCGGCGACAGCGAGCAGATCGTCTCCGTCGGCTCGCTGAGCAAGAGCTGCTGGGGCGGGCTGCGGGTCGGCTGGGTACGGGCCGCCTCCCGGGTCGTGACCGAGCTCGCCCGGGTCCGGATCACCGCCGACCTGTCCGGTTCCGTACTGGACCAGCTGGTGGCCGTCGCCCTGATGGACCGCCTCGACGTGGTCCTGCCGCGGCGGATCGAGGAACTGCGGCTGCGCCGGGACGCGCTGGCCTCGGCCCTGTCCCGGCACCTGCCGGAGTGGCGCTGGACGATGCCGCCCGGCGGGATGTGCCTGTGGATCGACCTGGGCCGCCCGGGCGCCTCCGCCCTCGCGGCCCGCGCCCTGCGGCACGGGGTACGGGTGGAGGGCGGCGCCCGGTTCGGCGTGGACCCGGGCACGCACGAGCACCGGCTGCGCCTGCCGTACACCCTGCCCGAGGACGTCTACGAACCGGCGGCGGAACGCCTCGCGGCGGCCCTCGACGGCGCGCCGGGCCGCTTCGCGGACCCGGCGCTGCCGGACTGGGTGGCCTGACAGCGGCCGCCGCGTGCGCGGCACTTAATGGGATGCCCGCCCCCGGCGGTCCGTGTACGGTCCACCGAGTGGAACCACTGACCGACAAACAGATCCGCTCGTCCTTCGTGAACTGCACCAAGGGCGAGGCGGCACGCCTCAAGCTGCCGCTCGACTTCTCCGAACTCCCCTGGGATGACCTGGACTTCCTCGGCTGGGTGGACCCGGGCGCGCCGCTCCGCGCACACCTGGTCGTCCCCCGCGCGGACGGTCCGGTCGGCGTGAGCCTGCGCGTGCCGGCCTCCGGGCGGACCAGCGCCGTGAAGTCGAGCATGTGCCAGGTCTGTCTGACCGGGCACGCCTCCTCGGGCGTCACGCTCCTCGTCGCGCCCCTCGCCGGGACCCGGGGCCGCGAGGGGAACACGGTCGGGATCTACCTCTGCGCCGACCTGGCCTGCTCCCTCTACGTCCGGGGCCGGCGGCAGCCGAAGCTGCGCGCCCGGCGCCACGAGGAGTCCCTCACGCTCGACGAGCAGGTCGCCCGTCTGACGGGCAACCTGGACGCCTTCGTCGACCGGGTGACGGCCGGCTGAGAAACCGCGCGGCCACGGCCTGCGCGCGTGCGGCCTCCGCTCAGCGGAAGGCCTGTTCGCCGGTGAGCGCCTTGCCGATGACCAGGGAGTGGACCTCGCTCGTCCCCTCGTAGGTGAGCACCGACTCCAGGTTGTTGGCATGGCGCAGCACCGGGTACTCCAGCGTGATGCCGTTGGCGCCGAGGATGGTGCGGCACTCGCGGGCGATGGCGATGGCCTCGCGCACGTTGTTCAGCTTGCCCACGCTGACCTGCTCCGCGGTGAGGGCGCCCGCGTCCTTGAGCCGCCCCAGGTGGAGGGCGAGCAGCATGCCCTTGCCGAGCTCCACGGACATGTCGGCGAGCTTCTGCTGCGTCAGCTGGTACGAGGCGAGGGAGCGGGCGAAGACGATCCGGTCGCGGGCGTACGAGATCGCCGTCTCCAGGCAGTCGCGGGCGGCGCCGAGCGCCCCGAAGACGATGCCGAAGCGGGCCTCGTTGAGGCAGCCGAGCGGGCCCGAGAGACCGCGGGCCTCCGGCAGCATCGCGTCGGCCGGGAGGCGCACGTCGTCCAGGACGAGTTCGCTGGTGACGCTCGCCCGCAGGGACAGCTTCATCTTGATCTCGGGTGCGCTGAAGCCGGGGGTGCCGGCCGGGACGAGGAACCCGCGCACGCCGTCCTCGGTACGGGCCCAGACGACGGCCACGTCGGCCACCGAGCCGTTGGTGATCCACATCTTGGTGCCGTTGAGGATCCAGTCGGAGCCGTCGCGCTTGGCGTTGGTGCGCATGGCGCCCGGGTCCGAGCCCGCGTCGGGCTCGGTGAGACCGAAGCAGCCGATGTACTCGCCCGCCGCCATCTTCGGCAGCCAGCGCTGCTTCTGCTCCTCGGAGCCGAACTTCCAGATCGCGTACATGGCGAGGGAGCCCTGTACGGAGACGAGCGAGCGCAGACCCGAGTCGACGGCCTCCAGCTCCAGACAGGCGAGGCCGTACGCGACGGAGTTGGTGCCCGCGCAGCCGTAGCCCTCCAGGTGCATGCCCAGGACGCCGACGCCGCCGAGGGTGCGGGCGAGCTCGCGGGCGGGGATCTCGCCCTTCTCGAACCAGCCGGCGACGTGCGGGCGCAGCTCGCGGTCGGCGACGGCGCGCACGGTGTCGCGGATCTCGCGCTCCTCGTCGGTGAGCAGCCCGTCGATGGCGAGCAGCTCGAAGGGGTGGAGGGGGGTGGACGGCGACGACTTCACGGACGGCCTCCTGGCGGCTGTGGCAACTCGGCGACCGCAGCGTAGCCGTAGATCGGATATTGGATCCAGTATTGAAAATCCGATATCTGAACCGTACGGTCCGACGACTGGATCCGATCGCCAGTGAGGGAGAGCGGAATGCGCGCAGACCAGCCGGGCACCCCTGAGGCTCCGGCGGCACCGGAGGGCGGCGCCCCGTCCGGAGGCGCCCTGTCCGGAGGCGCCCTGTCCGGAATCGTCGTCGCCGACTTCGGCCGGGTGCTCGCCGGGCCGTACATGACGATGCTCCTCGCCGACCTGGGCGCCGACGTGATCAAGATCGAGCGGCCCGGCTCCGGCGACGACACGCGCGCGTGGGGCCCGCCGTTCGCCGACGGCGAGGCCACCTACTTCCTCGGCGTGAACCGGAACAAGCGCTCCGTCGCCCTCGACCTCACCGATCCCGGGGACCTGGCGGCGGCGCGCGCGATCGTGGACCGCGCCGACGTCCTGGTGGAGAACTTCCGTCCCGGCACGATGGAGAAGCTCGGCCTCGCGTACGAGGACGTCCGGGCGACCAATCCGGGGCTCGTCTACTGCTCGGTGACCGGCTTCGGCACCGCCGAGGGCGCCCATCTGCCCGGTTACGACCTGCTCGTCCAGGCCATGGGAGGCCTCATGAGCGTGACGGGCGAACCGGGCGGTCAGGGGACGAAGGCCGGGGTCGCCCTGGTCGACGTGATCACGGGCCTGCACGCGGGGCTCGGCATCCTCGCCGCGCTCCGGCACCGGGAGCGCACCGGTGAGGGCCAGCGGGTAGAGGTCTCCCTGCTCGGCTCCCTCCTCTCCGCGCTCACCAACCAGGCCTCCGCCCATCTCGGCGCCGGGGTCGTCCCGCGCGCGATGGGCAACCGCCACCCGAGCATCGCCCCGTACGAGGTGTTCGAGGCCCAGGACCGGCCGCTGGTCCTCGCCGTGGGCAACGACCGGCAGTTCCGGGCCCTGTGCGAACGGCTCGGCCGGCCCGGACTCGCCGACGACCCGCGCTTCGCCACCAACACGGCCCGGGTCGCCCACCGGGACGAACTGGTCGCGGCGCTCGCAGGACCGCTCGCCGCCCGGACCGCCGACAGCTGGTTCGAGGAGCTCACCGCGGCCGGTGTGCCGTGCGGGCCGATCAACGATCTGGCCGCGGCCTTCGACCTGGCCGACCGGCTCGGGCTCGCCCCACGGGTCCCGGAGTCCGCGGCCGGTCCCGGACAGGTCGCCCACCCGATCCGGCTCGACGCCACCCCGCCCGCCTACCGCACCGCTCCCCCACGCCTCGGCGAGCACACGGAGGGCCTGCTCGCGGAGCTGGGGCCGGCTGTCCACAGGCGCGCGGCGGCGAACGGCCGCGCATAGGAAGATGGTCGGCACCCGCGCGGCGATGCGCGGGTGGGCAATGCGAGGGAACGGAAGGTCACAGGCGATGAGCAGCGCGGTGCAGAAGCGGCGGCCGCAGACCGCCCAGCAGTTCGTCCTCGAGGAGCTGCGGCGCGCCATCACCAGCGGGGACCTCAGGCCCGGCGGGCAGATCCGTCAGGACGCCCTCGCCGCCCGGTTCGAGGTGAGCCGGGTGCCGCTGCGCGAGGCCCTGAAATCCCTGGAGGCCGAGGGGCTGGTCGTCCATCACATCCACCGGGGCTACTTCGTGGCGGAGCTCTCGCTCGACGACCTGGAGGAGATCTACCGCATCCGGACACTCCTGGAGACGGAGGCCGTGCGCCTGGCCGTCGCGCGGATGCCGGACGGCACCGTGGCCACCCTGGAGCGCATCCAGCACGAGGTGGAGCGGGCCGCGGACGAGGGCGACGTGCCGGGGATGGCCGCGGCGAACCGGCTGTTCCACTTCACCCTGATCGAGGCGTCGGGCATGCCGCGCCTGGTCCGCCTCATCGCGACCCTGTGGGACTCCACCGACGCGTACCGCTCGCTCTACTACACCGAGGACCCGCACCGGAAGCAGGCGGTGCGCGAGCACCGCGCCGTCATCTCCGCACTCCGCCACGGTGACGAGGAGGCCGCGATCCGGTGGCTCGACGAGCACCGCGCCCACGCGGTGGCGGCGCTGCGCCGGGTCCTGGACCTGGGCTGAGCCGCCGAGACCGGATGCGGAGGCGCAGGCACGGTCCTCACCTGGCGCAACGAGGCCGGGACCCCGGTGCCCGCGGCCGCCGCCTCGCTCGGCGACCGCACACCCGTGGTGTCGATCGACGCCTCCTCGCCCGCCGCGCGGCAGGTGACCGTCGTCTACCTGGCCCGCGGGGACGCCGAGCCGACCGCCGTCGTGACGATCCGGCGCACCGCCGTCTACCGGGTCATGGAGCCCGCCATGACCGAACTGCGGCACACCGACGCCCCGTACACCCCCTGACGCCGTCCCGGCATCCGTACCCGCGCGTGGATTCGCCTACCCTTGCGCCGGACGCGAGGAGGAACCATGGGACGGATGCCGTCGGCCCAACGACGCAGGCAGCTGGTCGATGCGGCGATCAGGGCGATGACCAGGGACGGTGTCGCACGGACCACCACGCGGTCGATCTGCGCGGAGGCGGATGTCTCGCTGAGCGTGTTCCACTACTGCTTCGACTCCAAGCAGGCCCTCCTGGAGGCCGCGATCGAGACGATCACCGACAACTACGTGGCGCGGGTGATGTCGGCGGTCGAGCCGGGGGCCACGCTGCGGGAGACCGTACGGAGGGCGCTCCAGACGTACTGGGACCACGTCACGGCCCGTCCCGGCGAGCACATGCTGACCTACGACCTCACCCAGTACGCCCTCCGGGAGCCCGGGTTCGAGCATCTGGCGCGCGCCCAGTACGAGCAGTACGTGGTGTCGGCGGGCGCCCTGGTCGAGCAGGTCCGGGCGATGCGGGGATTCGAGCCGAAGGTACCCGTGGAGACGATCGCGCGGTACCTGGCGGCGGCGATCGACGGTCTCACCCTCCAGTTCCTGGTCCTCGGCGACCCGGAGGCGGCGGCCGTGCAGCTCGATCTGACGGCTGATCAGCTGGTGCTCCTGATCGAAGGGTGAGCGGGGGCCGGCGGCCCCCGGCCGACCCGTACCCCTGAGGGAGGAGGCGGGCGGTCGGTGCCGCGCGTCCGTCAACAGGTCATCCGTCCCGGACTCTTGACTCACTGCACCGACACCGCGATCCTCGGGGCGCCCGGTACACCCCCACCGACCGGAGGCATCGCTGACCATGACTCGACCCCATTCGCGCGGGACCGGCGGCAGATCCGCCCTCCTGGCGCTGTTCCTCGCCCTCGCCGCCGTCCTCTTCGGCTCCGGTCCCGTCCCCGCGGCCGGTGCCGACGGCGGCTGGTGGGAGCCCACGTCACGGCCCGCGCCCGACTCGCGGATCAACGTCACGGGCGCGCCGTTCACCGGAACGGACGCGCAGGGCAAGGTGCGCGGCTTCGTCGACGCGCACAACCACCTGATGTCCAACGAGGGGTTCGGCGGCCGGCTCATCTGCGGCCAGACGTTCTCCGCGGGCGGCGCCCCCGAGGCGCTCAAGGACTGTCCCGAGCACTACCCGGACGGTTCGGGGGCGCTGTTCGAGAACATCACCGGCGGCGCCGACGGCCATCACGACCCGGTGGGCTGGCCGACGTTCAAGGACTGGCCCGCCCACAACTCCCTGACCCACCAGCAGAACTACTACGCGTGGGTGGAGCGGGCCTGGCGCGGCGGGCAGCGGGTGCTCGTCAACGACCTGGTGACGAACGGCCTGATCTGCTCGATCCTGCCCCGGGACCGGAGCTGCGACGAGATGACGTCGATCCGCCTCCAGGCCCGTAAGACGTACGAGCTCCAGGACTACGTCGACGGGATGTACGGCGGCCCCGGCAAGGGCTGGTTCCGCATCGTCACCTCCGCCGCGCAGGCGCGTTCGGTGGTCGAGCAGGGCAAGCTCGCGGTCGTCCTGGGCGTGGAGACCTCGGAGCCGTTCGGCTGCAAGCAGATCCTCGACGTCGCCCAGTGCGGCAAGGAGGACATCGACCGCGGCCTCGACGAGCTGTACGGGCTCGGGGTGCGCAGCATGTTCCTGTGCCACAAGTTCGACAACGCGCTGTGCGGGGTCCGATTCGACTCGGGGGCCATCGGGACGGCGGTCAACATCGGCCAGTTCCTGTCGACGGGAACGTTCTGGGCCACGGAGAAGTGCGCGGGCCCGCAGCGCGACAACCCGATCGGGCTCGCGGCCGCCCCGGTGATGGCCGCCAAGCTGCCGCCCGGGGTGAGCGTCCCCTCGTACGCCGCCGACGCGCAGTGCAACACGCGAGGACTGAGCCGGCTGGGCGAGCACGCGCTGCGGGGGATGATCGACCGCGGCATGATGCTGGAGCTCGACCACATGAGCGTCAAGGCGGCCGGGCGGGCGCTCGACATCCTGGAGTCCGAGGAGTACCCGGGCGTCCTCTCCACCCACAGCTGGATGGACCTGGACTGGACCGAGCGGCTCTACCGCCTGGGCGGATTCGTCGCCCAGTACATGCACGGCGCGGAGGGCTTCATCGGGGAGGCCGCGCAGAAGGCCGATCTCCGCGACAAGTACGGGGTCGGCCTCGGCTACGGCACCGACATGAACGGGGTCGGCGGCTGGCCGGGCCCGGTCGGCGCCGACGCGCCGAACGCGGTGAAGTACCCCTTCCGCAGCTTCGACGGCGGCTCGGTGGTCGACCGTCAGGTGACGGGTGAACGTACCTGGGACCTCAACACCGACGGCGCCGCGCACAACGGCATGGTGCCGGACTGGATCGAGCAGATCAGGCTCAGCGGCGGCCAGGGAGTCGTGGACGAGCTGGCCGGTGGCGCGGAGTCGTACCTCACCACCTGGGGGGCGACGGAGAGGCACGAGCCGGGCGTCAACCTGGCTGCGGGGGCGGTCACTTCGGCCAGCTCCTCGGAGTGGCACCCGTTCACGAGCTACGCCCCGGGCCGCGCCGTCGACGGCGACGTGGGCACTCGGTGGGCCAGTGACTGGTCGGACGACCAGTGGCTGGGCGTGGACCTCGGGGCCGTACGCCGGGTCGGGCGGGTCACCCTCGACTGGGAGCGCGCGTACGCCCGCCAGTACCGGATCGAGGTGTCGGAGAACGGCACGGACTGGCGGACGGTGTGGTCCACGGACGCCGGGGACGGCGGCTACGACACGGCCGAGTTCGCTTCGGCGTCGGCCCGGTACGTCCGGATCCACGGCGAGCGGCGGGCGACCCAGTGGGGCTACTCGCTCTACGAGCTCGCGGTCCACAGGGCCTGAGGGGCCCGTGTCCTGAACGGGAGCGGGGCCGGACGGATCGACGGGCGATCCGGCCGGCCCCGCTCCCGCCACTCAACTCCCCTCCGCCCCCGTCCAGTCGGCGGGGATCCGGGCGAGCCGTACGCGCTGGGGGTGGTCGCCGACGTCCACGGAGGCCACGCGCCGGCCGGTGGCGAAGTCGATCGCGGTCACCCGGTCGGTGCCGCTCTCGGAGATCACGCAGGACCGTCCGTCGCCGCTCACGGTCGCCCAGTACGGCTTGGAGGCCTCGACGAGCGGGCCCTCCTGGAGCGTGGCGCGGTCGACGACCGTGACGTAGTCGTCCATCGTTCCCGCGACGCAGAGCTTGGTGCCGTCGGGACTGATCGAGAGGCCGTGGTGGCGCGAGTCGTTGACCCAGGTGGTGCGGTCGGGGTCGGTCGCCGGATTGCCGGGGAGGGCCTTGGCCCGGGTGATCCGGTCGGTGGCGATGTCGTACTCCAGGAGGCCGTTGTGGAAGGAGACCTGGAAGTAGAGCTTCTTCTCGTCCGGGCTGAAGACGAGCGGGCGCACGGCGTCGGAGAGGTCGCCGCGCCCGAAGGCGTCGAGCCGTTCCCGCATGTCGATGACACGGACCGTCTCGAAGGTGCGGGCGTCGACGACGGTGATGCGGCGGTCGCCCTTGGTCCAGTCGAGCCAGGGGGCGTCGAGGGCGGTGGTGACCTCGCCGATGGACATGTTCCACAGGCGTCCGTCGGAGGTGAAGACGTTCTCGTGCGGCTTGTCGCCGGTCTTGAAGGAGCCGAGCTGGCGGCCGGTGGCGATGTCGAGGACGTGGACCGTGTTCGCCGTGGAGGCGGAGACCGCGACCCGGGTGCCGTCGGGCGAGACGGCCATGTGGTCGGCGCGGTAACCGGCCACGGAGAAGCGCCAGTTGATCCGGCCCGTGCGCAGGTCGAGGGAGACGACGTCGGCGAAGCTGGGGCGGGAGACCACCATGGCGGAGCCGTCGGGGGTCGCGTACATGTCGTCGACGAACTGGTCGTGCCCCTCCCCCGGCCCGCTGCGGACGCCGAGGAAGAAGGCGAGCTTGACGGGGTTCAGATAGATCTCCCGGAGGCGTTCCTCCTTGTCGGGAATCACGTTCAGGCGGCCGATGCGGTGGAAGTCGCCCCGGGCGGCGATGACGTCGGCCGTTCCGTCCCAGTTGTTGCCGACGAACATCGCCTCGCGCAGCTCCGTGGACGCCGGCCCCTGAGGGGCGGCCGATCCGGTGCCACCGGCGGTGGCGACGAAGGCGAGGGCGACCGCGACGGCGGTGGCGAGGCGGCGGGTACGGAGCCGGCGGGTGCTGGACGTACGGGAAGGGGGCATGCGGGGGGTCCTTCTTCCGGCTGGCAGGGGCGGCGCGGAGTGGCGGCTTACCCGAAGTAACCATGTACATGTCAATTCCTGCAAGCCCTTCACACGCCTCGTTCGCCCGCCCTCGTCCCGCTGGGCCGCGCCGTGGGAGATCATGGGATCCGGAACCCCGAAGGGACGGAACCGACGATGAGGCACCGCAGTGTCGCGGACCTGATGACGCCGACCGCGGTGGCGGTGCAGCCCGGGACGTCGTTCAAGGAGATCGCGCGGCTCCTCGACGAGTACGGCATCACCGCCGTCCCCGTGGTCGACGAGGAGAACCGGCCGGTGGGAGTGGTCTCCGAGGCGGACCTGCTGCGGCGCCACACGGAGAAGGACGGGCCGAGCACCGCGGAGGCCATGATGTCGAGCCCCGTCGTAACGGCCCGGCCCTCGTGGACGGCCGTCGAGGCGGCCCGTCTGATGGAACGGCACCGGGTGAAGCGGCTGCCGGTGGTGGACGCGGACGGGCGGCTGATCGGAGTGCTCAGCCGGAGCGATCTGCTCCAGCTGTTCCTGCGCAGGGACCGCTCGATCCAGGAGGAGATCCGCGAGGACGTGGTCGTCCGCATCCTGCGCCTCTCCCCCGCCGCCGTGCACATCGACGTCGACGAGGGCCGGGTCACGCTCAGCGGCACCCTCGACCGCGTGGGGCTCGGACCGATCCTGGTCCGGCTGTGCGAGACGGTGGACGGGGTGGTCGAGGTCGAGGACAGGCTGACGTACGAGCCCGGGGGCGGGAATGAGACCGGGGGCGGGAACGGGCCCGGAGGCGGGAACGGGCCCGGAGGCGGAGACGGGCCCAGCGGCGCGGCCGAGCGCGGGGGCGGGGACGAGCGTGGAGGCGCGGAGGAGCCAGGGGGCGGGGAAGCTCCGCCGCCGCCCGCGGCCGGCTGACGCGGCGGAGCCCGCCCGGCCGGCTGACGCGGCGGAGCCCGCCGGGCGACACCCCGTCGGGCCCCGCCGCGCGTGGCGGTCCCGTCAGGAGACCGCCTCCGGCCAGCCGTATCCGGGGCCGGTGTGCTGGGGTACGGTCCCCGCGCCCACCGCCTCCATCTCCCGGTTGGCCTCCCGCATGAGCTTTCCGGCCAGGTCCTTCATCGCCCGGCTCGCGGCGAGTTCGTCACCGATCGCCGGCACGTCCACGTCCGCCGGGTTGCACCGGGCGGATCCGTGGCCCGTGATGGTCGAGGTGCCGGTGCTGAGCCGCGCCTCGGCCTTGGTCCTGCCGCTCTCCTCGACCAGTTCGACGCCGACCGTCCATTCCAGGGTGCGCGTCATGGTCCGCCTCCTCGCACGCAGGGCCACGCGGACCGGGGCGCGGCCCCTTTCCTCCGATAACTCCAGGATCCACCGCCCTGGGCCGGGACGCACGGGGAGTCGGCGCCCCGACGCCGGAGCGTGGCAGGAGGTGTCCACGACGGGCGGCACCGACGCCCGCCGGCTGCCGTCGGTCAGGCCGGGTCGCCGTTCACGACGAGGACGATCTTGCCCGTGGTGCGGCCGGTCTCGCCGTGGGCGTGTGCCTTGGCCGCGTCGGCCAGCGGGAAGACCGCCTCGACGTGGGCGCGCAGGGCGCCCGACCGCACGAGGGCCGCGACGGCGTTCATGCCCGCGTGGTCGGCCTCCACGAGGTGGGTCTCCACCCGTACGCCCCGTGCGGCGGCCTTCGCCGGCTCGTCCGGGTCGGTTCCGGGCAGCAGGGAGACGAGGGTTCCGCCGGGGCGCAGGACGTCGAGCGACCGGCTGCGGGTGTCGCCGGAGAGCGGGTCCAGGACCATGTCGATATCGCTGACCACCTCGGCGAAGTCGACCGAGCGGTAGTCGACGACCTCGTCCGCGCCGAGGGAGCGCACGAAGTCGTGCTTGGGTGCGCTCGCGGTGCCGATGACGTACGCGCCGCGGGCCTTGGCGATCTGGACGGCGAGGTGGCCGACTCCGCCGGCGGCGGCGTGGACGAGGACGCGCCGGCCGGGACCGACCGCGGCGATGTCGACGATCGCCTGGTACGCGGTGAGGGCGGCGAGCGGCAGGGCGCCGGCCTGGACGTGGTCGATGCCGGCGGGCTTGTGCGCGAAGGCGCGGGCGGGCCCGGCCACGTACTCGGCGTGGGAGCCGACGCCGTTCGGGTAGGGCAGCATCCCGAAGACCTCGTCGCCCGGCTTGAACACGGTCACGCCGAAGCCGACGGCCTCGACGACGCCGGAGACGTCCCAGCCGAGGACGAGCGGCAGACGGTCGAGGAACAGGCCGGCGGAGCGGTGCTTCCAGTCGGTCGGGTTGACGCCTGCCGCGTGGACGGCGACGAGGATCTGGCTCGGACCCGGCACGGGTCGGGGCAGCGTGACCTCCGTCAGCACCTCGGGGGTGCCGTGGGTGTCCTGGCTGATGGCGCGCATGGTGGCGTGGTTGGTCATGCGTTCAGCCTCGCCGTCCGGACGGGCCCGGACCATGGCATGATTGCCATCTTTCGACGAGATCGTGCCAGCGGGTGGAATCGGGGTCGCGCCGCTCGCGAGATCGTCGGCCGTCACGGAAAGGGTCAGTGCCATGGGAGATGCCCATCGTGTCGTCGTCCTCGCCCTGGACGGGGTGTATCCCTTCGAACTGGGCATCCCCAGCCGGGTCTTCGGGTCGGCGGGCGGGCGCTACGAGGTCCTCACGTGTTCGGTGGACGGCCTGCCCGTCCAGACCAACGCCGACTTCTCGGTGACCGTCGCGCACGGGCCCGACGTGCTGCGTACGGCCGACACCGTGCTGCTGCCGCCGTTCGACACCTCGCTCATCTCCCGCGAACTGCCGCCGGGGTTCGCCGAGGCGCTGGCCTCCGTACCGGCGGGGGCGCGGCTCGTGTCCATCTGCACCGGGGCATTCCTCCTCGCCTCCGCCGGGCTGCTCGACGGGCGGCCCGCCACGACCCACTGGGCGCTCGCGGAGGTCTTCCGCTCGTGGTTCCCGAAGGTGGCCCTCGACCCGGACGTGCTCTTCGTCGACGACATCGACGTCCTGACGTCGGCCGGCGCCGGCTCGGGGGTGGACGTCTGTCTGCATCTCGTACGGAAGGACCACGGCGCCGCCGTCGCCAACCAGGTGGCACGGATGTGCGTCGTACCGCCGTGGCGGGACGGCGGGCAGGCCCAGTACATCGAGCGGCCCGTGCCCGAGACCACAACGAGCGGGACCTCGGCGACCCGCCAGTGGGCGCTGGAGAACCTGCGGGAACCGCTCGCCCTGAGCGAGCTCGCCGATCACGCCCGGATGAGCCTGCGGACGTTCGCCCGCCGGTTCAACGAGGAGGTCGGCATGAGCCCGGGGCGGTGGCTGATCCAGCAGCGGGTGGCCCGCGCCCGGCAGCTGCTCGAATCCACCGACCTCCCGGTGGACGACATCGCGGGAGAGGTCGGCTTCGCCACCGGGACGTCGCTGCGCCAGCACCTCCATGCCGCCATCGGGGTCACTCCGCTCGCCTATCGGCGTACCTTCCGCGGCAGGGTGGGGGCGGTGGCCGGGGCGGCGGACGACTGAGTCTTTCCGCAGGCGGGAGGCGTGCCCTATTCCCCGGAACCCATCGGACTTCCCATGGCAGCCATTGGATTCCTCATTGGAAAGCCCTCCGGATCGGGGCTACGTTCGAGGACATCGCCACACCGACGGCCTCGGACCGAGACGCCGGATGTGCGACGACCGCGCTTCGGGCCGGCCCCTGGCCCGTACCTCCCGGGAGAACCCACATGCCCAAGATCCTTTTCGTGATGACCGGCGCCGACCACTGGACCCTGGCCGACGGCACGAAGCACCCGACCGGCTTCTGGGCCGAGGAGGCCGCCGCCCCGTACGAGGCGTTCACGGCCGCCGGGTACGAGGTCGTCGTCGCCACTCCCGGCGGTGTCGTGCCCACCGTCGACAAGAGCAGCCTCGCCCCGGAGGTCAACGGCGGCCAGGAGGGCGCCGACAAGATCGCCGCCACGCTCGACTCGTTCATCGCGCTCCAGCGGCCGGTCCGCCTCGACGACGTGGACCTCGCCGACTACGCGGCCGTCTTCTACCCGGGCGGCCACGGCCCCATGGAGGACCTCGCCGTCGACGCGACCTCGGGCAGGCTGCTGACCGAGGCGCTGCGTTCCGGCAGGCCGCTGGCGGTCGTCTGCCACGGCCCGGCCGCCCTTCTCGCCGCCACGGACGCCGACGGCGCGAACGCCTTCGCCGGCTACCGCGTCGCCGCCTTCACCAACGACGAGGAGACGCAGTCCGGTTTCGCCGACAAGGCGAAGTGGCTCCTGGAGAGCCGCCTCGTCGAGGCCGGCGTCGACGTCCGGGTGGGCGAGCCGTGGGCGCCGAACGTGGTCGTCGACCGCAACCTCATCACCGGTCAGAACCCCGCCTCCTCCGCCCCGCTCGCCGCCGAGGTCCTCAAGACCCTGCGCTGAGGATCTCCCGGCTGCCCGTACGGCTGTCGTACGGGCAGCCGCCGCGCCGCCGCACCACCCGGTCACCGTTCCACCGACCGCGCCATCAGGAAGGCCGTAGTCTTGCGAGGTGAGGCATACGGATTCCGATGGGTCGGCCGGTGGTGGTACGCGCCCGCCGACGGCGGCGGCGCCCGTGGCGGACCTGAATCTGCTGCGTACCTTCCTCGCGGTGTACCGCTCCGGCTCGTTCACCGCCGCCGCCGGACTCCTGGGGCTCTCGCAGCCCACGGTGACCACCCAGATCCGCGCCCTGGAGCGGCAGACGGGCCGGGAGCTGTTCGAACGCCTGCCGCGCGGCGTCGCCCCGACCCCGGTCGCCCACGACCTCGCGGCCCACGTCGCCGCACCGCTCGACGCGCTCGCCGCCGCGGCCGGTCATGACGGCGCGGCGCACGAGCGGACCGCCCCCGTCCACCTGGCGGGCCCCGCCGAACTGCTCTGCACCCGCGTCCTCCCGGCCCTGGCCCCGCTGGCGGCGGACGGGGTACGGCTCCGCGTCACCCCGGGCCTGACGGAGCCGCTCCTCGACGAACTGCGCGCGGGGCGCCATGACCTGGTGATCGCGACCTTCCGGCCGCGGGGCCGGGCCCTGACGGCCGTACCGCTGATGGACGAGGAGTTCGCGCTGGTCGCCGCACCCGCCTGGGCAGAGCTCCTCGGGCGACGGCCGGCCGAGGAGTGGCCTGCCGCGCTGCACGGCGTCCCGCTGGTCACGTACGCGGAGGATCTGCCGATCGCCCGCCGCTACTGGCGGCACGTCTTCGGCGCCCGGCTGTCCCGCTCCGCCGCCGTGACCGTCCCCGACCTGCGCGGCGTCCTGGCGGCGGTGGTCGCGGGAGCCGGCTTCACCGTCCTGCCGCGCTATCTCTGCGAGGCCGAACTGTCCTCCGGCGCCCTCGTCGTCCTCCACCATCCGGACGATCCGCCCATCAACACCGCCTACCTCGTTCAGCGCCCGGGCCGGGCGACCGGTTCCGATGTCGCGCGCGTCCGCGACGCGCTGGTCGAGGCGGGTCGCGCCTGGTGATCCGCGTCGGCGGCGGCCCGGCGCCAGGCGGCCTCGCGGAGCAGGCGCAGGCCGTTGAGTCCGACGAGGACGGTGGAGCCCTCGTGGCCGAGGACGCCGAGGGGTAGCGGCAGGGTGCCCAGGAGGTCCCAGAGCACCAGGGCGGTGATGAACACGCCCGCGATGACGAGGTTCTGCACGACGAGCCCGCGGGCGCGGCGGGAGAGCGCGACGACCGTGGGGACGGTGGCGAGTTCGTCGCGGACGATCACCGCGTCAGCGGTCTCCAGGGCCAGGTCGGAACCGGCGCGTCCCATGGCGATGCCGGTGTGGGCGGCGGCCAGAGCGGGCGCGTCGTTGACGCCGTCGCCGATCGCCAGGACCTTGCGTCCGGCCTGCTCCTGCTCCTGGACGGCGGCGACCTTGTCCTGGGGCAGGAGTCCGGCGCGGACGTCGGTGATGCCGACGTCGGCGGCCAGCCGGGCGGCGGCGCGCGGGTTGTCGCCGGTGAGGAGCATCGGCGGGGTGCCGGTCAGTCCGGTGAGGGCGGCGACGGTCGCGGCGGCGTCGGGGCGCAGCCGGTCGGCGATGCCGAGGACACCGGCCGGTACGCCGTTCACCCTGACCAGTACGGCGGTGTGGCCTTCGGCCTCCAGATCGCCCGCCACGGCGGCGGCGCGGGCGGAGGGCGCGTCCTCGGCCCCCCGCAGGAGCCGGGCGGGCGCGCCGACCTCGACCAGGTCGCCGCCGACGGTGGCGGTGACGCCGAGGCCGGGCGTGGAGCCGAAGTCCCGGGCGGACGCGAGCTGTCGGCCGCGGGCGTGGGCGGCCTGGACGATCGCGCGGGCGAGCGGGTGCTCGCTGGGGTGCTCGGCGGCGGCCGCGAGGGCGAGCAGCCGGTCCTGGGCGGCACCGCTCTCGTGCGGCTCCTGCTCGCGCTCGTACTGATCGGAATCCGCCGTGCTCAGGACGCGGACGGCCGTGACGCGCGGGGTGCCCTCGGTCAGCGTGCCGGTCTTGTCCATGGCCACCGCGTCGACCTGTCCGAGGCGCTCCATCACGACGGCGGACTTCACGAGCACACCGTGCCGGCCGGCGTTCGCGAGGGCGGAGAGCAGCGGCGGCATGGTGGCCAGGACCACGGCGCACGGCGAGGCGACGATCATGAAGGTCATCGCGCGCAGCAGGGCGGAGGTCAGCTCCGCGCCGAACGCCAGGGGGACGAGGAAGACGGCCAGGGTGGCCGCGACCATGCCGAGCGAGTACCGCTGTTCGACCTTCTCGATGAACAGCTGGGTGGGGGCCTTGGTCTCGGAGGCCTCCTCCACCATCCGTACGATCCGGGCGATCACCGAGTCGGAGGCGTCCCGCCCGACCACGACACGCAGCGCGCCGGTGCCGTTGAGGGTGCCCGCGAAGACCTCGTCGCCGGTCTCCTTGACGACGGGCAGGGGTTCGCCGGTGATGGTGGCCTGGTCGACCTCGCTCGCCCCCTCGGTGACGCGGCCGTCGGCACCGACGCGCTCGCCGGGGCGGATGACGATGACGTCCCCGACGACGAGGTCCCCGGTCGGCACGCTCTCCTCGGTGCCGTCGTCGAGGAGCCGGGTGGCGGTGGTGGGGGCGAGGTCGAGCAGTCCGCGGACGGAGTCGGCGGTACGGGCGGTGGCGAGCGCCTCCAGGGCGCCGGAGGTCGCGAAGATGACGATGAGGAGTGCCCCGTCGAGGACCTGCCCGATGGAGGCGGCGCCGAGGGCGGCGACCACCATCAGCAGGTCGACGTCCAGGGTCTTGTCCTTGAGGGCCTTCAGGCCCTCCCATGCCGGTTCCCATCCACCGGTGAGGTAGGTGGCGGCGAACAGCGGGCCCCATGTCCACGCCGGGGCGCCGAGGAGGTCCAGGGGCAGGCCGATCAGGAACAGCACCAGGGCGGCCAGGGCCCAGCGGGCCTCGGGGAGCGCCAGGACGCGGGTGCGGCGCCGCGCGGACGCCGTGCCGGTGGAGGCCGGGGCGGGCTTGGTCAGTGTGGAGGCCATGGCAAAGGGAGTCCTTCACGGGGAGGAGTCGTACAGCACCACCGTACAGGAATACTTGAACATCTATTCATGCATTGGTTTCCGTAGGATGGGGCCCATGGGCCACGGAGTGAACGCACCGGACAGCAGCACGACCCCGCGCACCCGCCTGACCAGCGAGAACGCACAGCAGGTCGCGACCACTCTGCAGGCGCTGTCCACACCGTCACGGCTCCTGATCCTCGCCCGCCTCCGCGAGGGGCCCTGCGCGGCGACCGAACTGGCGGCCGCCGTCGGCATGGAACAGTCCGCCTGCTCCCACCAGCTGCGCCTGCTGCGCAACCTGGGCCTCGTCACCGGCACCCGCGAGGGGCGCTCCGTCGTCTACGCGCTCCACGACGACCACGTCGCCGGCCTCCTCGACCAGGCCCTCTACCACGTGGAACACCTCCGCCTCGGCATGACGGACACGGTCCCCGGGGCGAGTTGACGCCGGGTCAGCCGAAACCCCAGACCGCGCCCCGCGCGGCCGGGGCATGGCGTACCACCACGCGGGAGGCCGGTTCACGGTACGCCCGTGAACCGGCCTCGCGCGTCAGCTGTGCGGCGGGCGGGCGCGTCAGGCGCTGTCCGCCGCGCCCGTCGGCCTGGTGTGCCGGACCAAGACCGAGCCGGCCAGGGCAACCACGGCCGCGGCACACAACAGGGTGATCGCCTTCGCCGCGGAGAACGACGAGCCGAGGCTGCTGTTCAGCAGATCGACGCTACGGGCGCTCGCGAGCGCGTGGAGCGCGATGAGGCCGATGGCGAGGCCCGCGGCGGCGGCCCAGACGATCATGGTGTCCCGTACCGCGAGCCAGAGGCCACAGACCAGGCAGAGCACGGTGACGACCACGGACAGCGTCTCCGCCTGGGCGCCCGACCGCACTCCGGCGAGGTCCGTGGGCAGCTGGATGAAGCCGCAGACGATGAGCGCGACGGCCGCCGGCCAGCGGAGCGCCGACCTGAGGGCCGGGGAGACGGTGTGACTGCCGGGGCCGACTGCCAGGGCGCCGTCCAGGGCCGACCTGGACTTCTTCGCAGGCCCTCGCGCTCGTTTCGGGGAGGCGGTGACGACCGGGACGCCGTCCTTGCCGGCCTTCACACGGCCGTCCTCGCCGGCCCCGGCCCTCCGCTCCTCGGCGTCGCCCCCACCGGCGGTGGAGCGCCAGTCGCTGCTGTCGGCGCCGAGGATGCCCACCAGTTGCACCACGTCCTCGATCGGCCGGCCCACGGCCGCGGCGCGCAGCGTGGTCTCGGCCTGCTGGAGGTCGTACCCCGACTCGTTGAGCAGCGCGAGCAGTTGCCGCACCTCGTCCAGGGGGCGGGACACGGCGGCCGCGCGCAGCGCCACGTCGGCGGGGCTGGACAGCTGGCCGGTCTCCTGGAGCCGGGCCACCAGGGAGGCGACCTCCTCCACGGGACGCTCGGTCGCCGCGGTCGACAGGAGGGTACGTATCGCCTCGTCGCCGGACTCGGTCGGGGCGTCCGGCTCCTCCGGGGCGGCCTTCCTGTCCACCGCGGGCTCGGCCTTCGGGCCCACCGGGGGCTCGGGCTTCTCGGTCGCCGTCGGTATGACCTCGTCGGGATACACGGGGCCGATCGGAGCCGCCGCCACGACGGGGACACTGGTCGCCGTCGTTGCGGCGGTCGGCCGGGCGGCAGGCGTGGTGGGCGGGACTGGGGTATACGGCGTACTGGGAGCCGCGTGCGGGGGTACGGCGGCGAACCCGGAGTCCGGCGCCTTGGCGGACCCGGCTGTCCGCTCGTTCTCGTCTTCCGCCGGATTGGTACTGAAGAGGTGGTCGGGGGTCATGTCGCGGGCTCCGTTCGTGGAACATCCGGTAGGCGTCCACCGTGTCTGTCTCGTGTTGCGCCATCACGCGCACACTTGATTACCAATAGTGCGCACTTTGTGACACTGCGCCATCCGAGATGGTCCCCGCTGGGCCGATCGGGCGAAAAGGGTCCCCTCCCGCGGAAGTTCCGCGGTAGAGGACCCGGGCTCCCGGATTCAGCTCTCCGACGGGGTGAGCACCACGAAGTCCGCGTTCGACGGGTCGAGGCAGACGGCCAGGCGGCCGACGCCTTCCGCGTCCTCCGGCCCCATCTGCACGCTGCCCCCGTTCCCGGTGACCTTGGCGACCGCGGCGTCACAGTCGGCGACGGCGAAGACCGGGTGCCAGTACGGCCGCCCGTTCGTCAGCGCGAGGTCCTCCTGGCGGAGCTCCATGAGGCCACCGTGCATACGTTCTTCGGGAAGCCCGGCGGGCGTGATGAGGGAGTACGTACCTCCGCCGCCGGGCGCCGGCATGTCGGTGAACCGCCAGCCGAGGACGGTGCCGTAGAACTCCTTCGCGGCCGCGGCGTCGCTCGTGTACAGCTCGGTCCAGGACAGCGAGCCCGGCTGGTCCACGAGGTCGACGCCCTTGTTCGTACCGGGCTGCCAGACGGCGAACTCGCCCCCCGTCGGGTCGCTGTACTGCGCCATCCGGCCCCACTCGTCGAGGTCCCTCGGCGGCACCCGCACCCTGCCGCCCCCGTTCTGCACGGCCCGGGTCGTGGCGTCCGCGTCGGTGACGCAGTAGTAGATCATCCAGGCCGAGCGCGCGCCCGCCTCGGTGAGCTTGCCGAGCCCGGCGACGACCTTGCCGTCCTTCCGGAACATCCCGCCTTCCATCTCCTCCCCCTCCCCCGGTCCCTCCCCCATGGACTCGTACTCCCACCCCAGCACCGCGCCGTAGAACGCCGCGGCGGCCGGGACGTCCGGGGCGCCGAGGTCCAGCCAACAGGGGGAGCCGGGGGCGAAGTCAGTGGTGATCACAGCGATTCCCTTTCGTAGATCAGGTGTCACCTCAGCGTGACATCCGGCCCTGACACCTGCCCGTCGGCCGGTCCCGGTGTCAGGCCGGGAGGGGTGGGCCTCGTACACCAGGGCGACTCCCAGGGGCATGCGGGTGGCTGTGCCGTACGGAGGCGCCCCACCGCTCCGTCACGACAGGTGGCGAGGGTGTGCACGTCACATCGACGGGTGTCACGTTTCGGTGGGCTGCGGTGTCTTGGGGGCATGACGGAAGACAGCTCACCCCACAACAAGGTCGTCGTGACCGGTGGCGGTTACGCCGGAACGCTCGCGTCCCATCGGCCGCGGATGCGCTCCGGCGTGGACATCACCTTGGTCAGCGCCCACCGTCGGGAGGCGCGAAAGCCGGGTTCCTCGATCTGACCCAGGGGCGGTCCACGTCCGGAGCAGCCGGCCGCCGCGCCGCGGGGAGTCACGTCGCCATGACCACCGACGAGCATGCCGAGCGGTTCGTCCTGCTGCGGCCGCTGCTGTTCACGATCGCCTACGAGATGCTCGGCTCGGCGACCGAGTCCGACGACGTGCTGCAGGACAGCTACCTGCGGTGGGCCGAGGTGGACCTCGCGACGGTGCGGGACACCAATACGGCTCCGTCGGGACCTCTCTGCCGACGCCGGCCAGGACAGGACGGGCCGGCCGGAGACCCGTCGGCGCGCATGGGCCGCTTCGATCGGGCTCGTCGTCGTCCTCTCCGCCGTCTCGTTCCTCACGCTGCCCGCCGCGGAGGACATCACGGGCGAGTGGGCAGTCGACCGCGGCTGGGTCGGCGGCCAGCAGCCGTGACCGTCTCCAGAGGGATGACCTGGTGGCCCGGCCGTCGACGAGCCCGTCGGGACGCCCGGCACGGCGAACCGCGGCTACCCAGCGGCACCGGGACCAGGGTCCGCAACTGGACCGGTAGCGCCTGGTCCCGGCTCTGGGCCTGGACCGCGGTTCAGGTGGGTGGCGGGACGGACGGCCTGCCACCCACCTGAACCGGCACTGCCACGCGTCGAGGATCTCGGTCGATGCCGGTCATGGAAGCGGTCCTCGACGGTGGCGCTGTTGTCGGTCGTGAGCGGGGTCGGTGAGCGGTGGGACGTCATCCTGCCGGCGCGTGCGGCCACGCCGGCGCGAACTCGACAGAAGCCCGAAGTCCGCGATCGCGGAACGTAGCGTTCAAGCCGCCCGCCTGGGGCCCGGCGTGGCCGTACCGCCCGTCGTACGCACGCCGGAGCCGAGGCCCTCCGTCGCATCCGGAGCATGCGCCTCACGACCGGTCAGCATCTGGAGGATCAGAGCGCCCACGCACAGCAGCGCGCTCAGCCCCCAGATCGTCAGATACGCGGAGAGCGCTGGGACCTCCGTACCCCCGACGACAAGCGAGCCGAGGACGACCGCCGCGCCCGCGCCCGCGACACTGCCGCCCAGGGTCTTCAGGTTGTTGTAGACGGCGGTCGCACTCGCCGTCCGGTCCGTGGCGCTGCGTTCCACGATCAGAGTGGGCAGGCCGCCCAAGGCCAGGCCCATGCCGAAGCCGGCGACGGCGGATGCCAGGGCGAACAGTGGCAGAGCGGTGTGAGCGGCGATCAGCCCCCCGTTCCCCGCCGCCATCAGTGCGAAGGAGAGCAGCAGCACACGACGGTAGCCCGTTCGGGCCGCCACCCGGGCCACGAGGCTCGCCCCGGCGAAGGCCAGCACATGCGGCACCGCGCCCCACGCGCTGATCTCCCAGGTGGTGAGCCCGAACCCGTACCCCTCGTCGGCCGTGGACGCGGCCAGATACGAGATGCCGACCGCCTGCCCGCCCAGCATCACCGCGCCGAAAAGGAAACCTGAGACGTAGTAGGGCGCGGACTGGCGGCGGGCCACAGCCCGGACGTCGACCAGGGCGTGTGGCCGGTCCCGTTCGAGCCGGACCCACCAGGCGAGCAGGGCCAGGGAGAGCACCAGACCGCCCAGGGTGAGCGGAGAGGTCCAGCCCCAGGTCGCGCCGCGCGCCGTCGTGCCGAGGAACAGCAGCAGCGAGAGCCCGAGCAGCAGCGCCCCCGACCAGTCCATCCGGCCCGGTGCACGCGTCCGGGACTCCGGGATCGCGCAGTACGACAGGGCCAGGCAGGCACACGCGAGCGTGGCAAGGACCGAGAGAGTGGCCCGGACGCCACCGGTGAGTGCGAGCAGGGGGCCCACCAGAGCGTGCCCGAGAAGCGAGCCGAGGGTGAGCGCGCCGACAAGCAGCCCCACCGCCCGTCGCCCGCCCTCCAGGTCGAGTCGGTCCCGTACGAGACCGATCTCCAGCGGCAGCAGCGCCGCCAGCGGACCCATCAGGGCACGGCCCACCAGCAGCACCGTCAGATTCGGCGCGAGGGCCACCAGGACGGTGCCCGCCGCGACGCAGACCAGCGCCATCCGGGTCAGCCGACGGTGCCCGTACAGATCTCCCAGCCGCCCGAACACCGGCACCGCGACCGCTGCCGCGAGGAACTGCACCGCCATGTACCACTGAGCCTGTGACGCGCTGATGGACCGCCAGTCCTGAACGGCCGGTACCAGCGCCGGCGCCGAGCCCTGGAGGAAACCGCTGACCAACTCGAATACGACGAGCAGGCCGACTACGGCGGTCACCCGGGTCGCTGCCACCTCCGCCGTCCCGCGCGGGGCCGTCATGCCGACGCGCCTGCGGCGAGCCGCTGCTCCGCGAGCTCGCTGAGCAGCGCCGCCTGGCGGTGGAGCACCCGGTCATCGAAGACCGCTCGCGGGGAGTGGTTCTGAGGTGCCTTCTCCACGTCCGTGCCTTCGGGCACCGCGCCGACCAGCAGCATCGCGCCGGGCACCTTGTTCAGTACGAGGGAGAAGTCCTCCGAACCGCTGGCCGGCTGCGGCGCCTCCCTCACCTCGCCCGTGCCGAACAGCTCGCGCGCCGTGTCCAGCGCGAACGCCGTCGCGGCCGGCTCGTTGACGGTGACCGGGTAGAGCATCTCGTACTCCACCTCCACGTCCAGGCCGTGCGCGGCCGCGATCCCGCGCACCAGACGCGGCAGCCCCGCGGCCAGCCGCTCGTGGTTGGCCTCGGAGTAACTGCGTACGGTCGCCTCGAACTCGGCCGTGTCCGGGATGACGTTCTGCTGGGTACCGGCGTGCAGCCGCCCGACGGTCACCACCACCGGGTCGAAGATGTCGAAGGTGCGCGTCACCCAGTTCTGCAGCGCGGTCACCATCTCGCAGACGGCCGGCACCGGGTCCTTGGCGTGGTGCGGAGCCGAACCGTGCCCGCCCTCGCCGCGAACCGTCACCCGCAGGACGTCGGACGCCGTCATGACGGTGCCGGGCCGGGACGCGATCCAGCCGCCGGGCAGCCGATTGGCCGAGACGTGCAGGGCGAAGGCTGCGTCGAGCTGCTTGCCCGCCGCTCCCAGGACACCCTCGTTGATCATCGCGCCCGCCCCGTTGTGCCCCTCCTCGCCCGGCTGGAACATGAACACCACGTCGCCCTGGAGGCTCTCCCGGCGGTCCGCGAGCAGCATCGCCGCACCGACGAGCCCGGCGGTGTGCAGATCGTGCCCGCAGCCGTGCATCCGGCCCGGCAGCTCGGAGGCGTACTCCACCCCCGTCAGCTCGTCCACCGGCAGTGCGTCCATGTCCCCCCGCAACAGCACCGCCCCGCCGGGACGGCCACCGCGCAGCACGGCCGTGACCGAGGTCAGCTCCTGGCCCAGCGTGATCTCGAGAGGGAGCCCGTCGAGCGCGGCGAGGACCTTCTCCTGCGTGCGCGGCAGCCGGAGGCCGAGCTCCGGCTCACGGTGCAGCGAGCGGCGGAGCCGCACGAGATCGGGCTGGAGTTCCCTGGCGCGTTCCAGTGCGGACATGCTGCGTCAACCTCCTGATACGGTTCCGGCCATCGGTGCGGCAAGACTGAAGCCCTTGCCCGACCAACCGACCCGAATCGCAGGAAACGCGCAAGGGACATCGAATGACGCAGCATTCCGGCCACGGACCGGTACGGAATTCCGCGCACGGGCCGGTACGGGCACTCGACGACGTCGACCAGGCCCTGGTGCACGCGCTACAGATCGCCCCACGCGCCGGCTGGAACGAGATCGGCGCCGTACTCGGATTGGACGCCGTCACCGTGGCCCGCCGCTGGCACCGGCTCACCGAAGCCGGCGCGGCCTGGATCAGCTGCTCCCCCTCCCCCGCCCTCGCCGCGAGCGGACAGGGACTGCTCGCCGTCGTCGAGGTGGACTGCGCCAGCGGCAACCTGCTGACCGTCGCCCGGGCCCTCGCCGAGCTGCCCCACGTCACCGCCGTCGAACACGTCAGCGGAGACCGCGACCTCCTGCTCACGACGATGGCCACGGACCTCGCCGCGCTCACCCACTGGGTGACTCGCGGCATCGGCACGATGCAGGGCATCGTCGCCACCCGCACCCACCTCGCGAGCACCGTCTACACCGAGGGCAGCCGCTGGCGGCTGCGCGCCCTCGACCGCACCCAGATCGCCCGCCTCGCCGACACCAGCACTCTCCGCACCGACACCCCCGTCTTCCCCCTCACCGACCTGGACCACGCCCTCGTCGGAGCCCTGTCCATGAACGGCCGCGCCACCTACCGCGCCCTCGCGGACGACTGTGGAACGAGCCCGGACACCGTCCGTCGCCGACTCGGCCGGCTCTTCGCCGCCGGCATGCTCCAGCCCCGTTGCGAGGTCGCCCGCCCCTTGTCGGAGTGGCCAGTCACCGTGATCCTCTGGGGGAGGGCTGCCGCAGCGGAGTTGGAGAGCGTCTCCCGCGCCGTCACCGGCGCCCGCGAGGTACGGCTGTGCGCCGGGCTCACCGGCCGGAACAACGTCCTCGTGGTGGCCTGGGTGAAGTCCCTCGCCGACGCCCAGCGCTTCGAGGTACGACTCGCCCAGCGCGCCCCCGGCCTGGACATCACCGACCGGGCCGTGGCCCTCTGGCCGCTGAAGCTCAGCGGCCACCTACTCGACGAACGCGGCTACCGCATCGGCGGCGTCCCACTGGACGTCCGCACAGCCGGCGCCACCCGGCGAGATCCGGAGGACACTCCCTGATAGGAGTCGTTACGCGCGGCACAAATGGCGTGCAGGGACTGAGGTGTCGTGTGGAAGTCCGACCGGGTGACCTTTGGCCGGATCTGCATACGACATGCGCCCGACCGGCACGACGCCGGGCGATGGGGCAGCGGGACGAGCGGTGCTGACCGTGCGATCTGGCGGTCGGGAAACTGGACGAAGGCGGCCTGGTCAGGTCAGCAGGCTCGACCATGGCATCGTCCCGGTATCAGGGGGCACCGCCGCCTGACCTCCCCGCACACGAGGACGCGTTCGCTGATAATCGCCCGCAGGGAGCGTCGCTGTGTCCCTAGTATCCGGTCTCGATGAAGAGACGCGTGCAGTTCACCGAGCAGGTTGCGCGATTCCGCGACTACATGCCGGCCGAGGATCGGGACACGTTCCTGCGCCTCGTCGACAGGATCACAGCTGAGCCCGAGGGCGCCGGCAGCCACCTTGCCTACACGAGCGACACTGTGACGCGTGCGGCATGGGACGAGCACGTCATGGTCCACTACGTCGTCACGACGTTTTTCGTGATCGTCATCGAGCTTGACATTTACGACGCATCGCGCGGCTTCAACGAGGTGTAGTCAGCACGAGAGGGGGCCAGCCGCGGTGTGGGCACGTTCATACGTACGTGGCTGACCACATTCGCTCACGGGTACGCCGGCACTAGCGAGCTCGTGCACGGTAGGCACATCGGAACAGCCGAAAGGGCGCCCGGCCCGGAACTTCAGGCCGGGCGCCCTCCGTCGGGGCGTGCGCGTCAGGACGCGGAGGCGCTGTTCGCCGCGGGTGTGCCGGCCAGGATCGTCTCCTCCACCGCTTCGTACCGCATGCGCTGGTCGGCCGGGTCCCGTTCAGAGAGCACCGTGCCGAGCCAGCCCGCGAGGAAGCCCAGCGGGGCCGAGAGGATGCCCGACGTGGTGAACGGGAACCAGTTGAAGTCCTGGTCCGGGAAGATCGCCTGGGGCGATCCGGACACCAGGTTGCTGCCGGTCATGAGGATGAACGCGGAGGCGCTGCCCACGATGAGGGTGCAGAGCAGTCCCGTACGGGAGTAGCGGCGCCAGAAGAGGCTGTAGATGAGGGCCGGTGAGACCGCGGACGCGCCGATGCAGAACGACAGGGTGAGCAGTGCCTGGAGGTTCAGATGCCGTGCACCGGCGGCGATCGCGATCGCCACGAGCCCGACGCCCGCCGCGGCGGTCCGGGCGATGGCCATCTCTGCGGAGTCCTTCAGTGGCGCCTTGCGGCGCAGCCCGTGCGTGATGAGGTCGTGCGCCAGGGTGTTGGCGCAGGCGAGGGTGATCCCGGCGATCGAGGCCAGCAGGGTGAGGAAGATGGCTGTCGCCACGGCCGTGAACAGCAGTGTCTCGACGGTCGTCTGGTCCGTGCCCATGACGGCCTGGCTGACCATGAGGAACGCTGTCTTGCCCTGCGGGTCGCCGGCGACGATCCCCTGGTGGCCGACGATCGCCGCCGCGCCGAAGCCGATGACGGCGATCAACAGACAGGTCACGACGACGGTCGACACGGCCCAGGACATCGAGCGCCGCACGGCTGCCGCGCTGCGCGCGGTGAACATGCGCATGGTGATCTGCGGCAGCACCGCGGCGCCGAGCACGACTGTCAACTGAGTGCTGATCATGTCGAGTTCGTTGCCGCCGAACTGCAGACCGGAGGCGAGGTAGGCGTCTCCCGCCCCGCTGCCGCGCTTGGCGGCGTCCAGCAGGGAAGGCAGGCTGAAGTCGAAGCGGTTGAGGATGAGCGCGGCGATCGCGAGGGACGCGCCGAGCAGAACGACGGTCTTGACGATCTGGATGAAGGCGGTGCCCTTCATGCCCCCGATCGCCGCGTACGCGATCATCAGCAGGCCCAGGAACACGATCGAGCCGGTCTTGAAGCCGTCGGCGTCGAAGCCGAGGACGACGGAGAGGAGATCGCCGGCGCCCGCGAGCTGGAAGATCACCAGCGGCAGCAGTGCGGTCAGGGTGACCGCGGCCGTGGTGATCCGCACGGCGGGACCGGGGAGACGCCGGGTGAAGACGTCGCCGATCGTGAACCGGCCGGCATTACGCAGCGGTTCGGCGAGCAGGAACATCATCAGGACCAGCGAGAGCACGGTGCTCAGAGCGAGCGTGACGCCGTCGTAGCCGACGAGCGCGATGATGCCGATGGTGCCGAGCACGGTGCCGGCGGAGATGTAGTCGCCGGCGATCGCGAGGCCGCTCTGCACGGAGGAGAGCGAGCGGTAGCCGGTGTAGAACTCGCCCAGGTCGTCACGATCGGGGCCGGTCATCACGCACAGCAGCAGCGTGACAGTGATGACCGCGATGAACGCCATCAGCGACATGGTCTGGGCCCCGGAGCTGAAGCTGGTCATGCGCGCGCACCTCCGGTCGGCTGCTGCCATACGGGACGTCCGGAGCGGCTCTGGCGTTCTGGCCGGGGCGCGGCTGCCGCGGCCGCCCGCTCGGCGCGTTCGCGGATCGCCGCGACGAGCGGGTCGACGCGTTTGCGTGCGATCCGCTCGTACAGCGCGATCGCAGCCAGCGCCACGGGCAGCTGGAGGAGCCCCAGGACCAGACCGGTGGTGAGACCACCGGTGATGTTGCTGGTCATCATCGAGGGGGCGTAGCCGGACAGGAATAGGAAGATGACGAAGTAGCCGAGCGCGGTGAAGGTGGCGACGCGGCGGAGCCTGCGGTAGGCCGATCCGAGCCGGCGCAGATCATCACGATCGTCGGTGGAGGCGGGCGGTTGCGGCTGCGGGGACGCGTCCCAGGGCTGCTGCGCGGAGTCCCAGCCCTGCGGCGAGGAGTCCCACGCTCGCGGGGACGAGTCCCAGGCTGCCTGTGGATCGGTGTCCCAGGACGGCGATCCACCCTCCCAGGAATGCGACGCCGCCTCTTGGCGGTGCCGCCCGGCATTCCGGTGCTGCGGTACGGGCGGTGGGCCGGGGAAAGGCTGGTGATACGACATCGATCTTGCTCCTTGCCGCCCCGGGGAACGGGCGGGTGGCGCTGGTGGTCCGCGTACGTTACTCATGGGTATAGCCCCTGCGTAAGGGGGTTCCGACCGCTCGGTATGTCGGTTCGGTGACGATCCTGTGCGCGTGCCGACGAAACCGGCGATAACCCCCGTCGTGGATCTTTCCGCAGGTCACGGGTGAGTCTCGGGCCGCCCATGGGGCCGGGCAGGCCGCTCGGCACGACCAGTCCGGCGACTGCTCCGGGCGGGCCGACGATGTGGTCGGGTGGATGCACTCGGCTGCTTCCGGCGCGGATCGGCTGGTCCCGCGCCGCCACGGTCACCCAGGTCCGCGCCCTCTACGTCGCGGACGGCCTGTTACCGCGCGGCCTGAACGAACCGATGCTGTGCCGGTGGGAACACGACTCCGGCGAGCGCCCTGACCGCGAGTACACCGTCATGCTCTGCCGCACCTATGGCGCCGCCCCCGCGCAGCTCGGACTGGGCTTCCCCGAACACCTCGGCTCGGGAAGCAAGTTGTCGGCGGTGATCCGGTACGGTCGGCCCCAGACCGCACGTGCAGCGCTGGCGCACGGGAAATGGTGGTGCACATGACCACAGCCGCCGGCCTTCCGACCGTCCGTGAATCCCTCCAGCTCGCCCTCCGCGCCGCCCCCACGCAAGCACCGCAGTCACCGAGCCGGCAGACGCCGCCGTCGGTGAACCTTCCCGGCCACAGCACAAGCCGCTGGCCGGAACGTGACGGAGCCCGGGAGCATGTCCAGCTCCCGGGCTCCAGCTTGCCACCCATTTGCGCACACCGGCGGCGTTTAAGAGCCGCGGGTCATGTTGAGATCGACGTGTTCTGCCTTTGAACTACAGCGCCACGAGAGAGGCGCCGAGGGGACTTGAACCCCCATCCGTCGATGTTCGCCCACGCTCGGTCGATCCGGTGTTCGGCGGCGAATACTGAGACTGGAGCGAGAATCTGAGTTTCACGGGGCCGCCTCTGCCAGCCTTGGGCCACCCCCGCACGCGGTGCGGGGAGAGGGATTCGAACCCCCAACTGACACCCCTTCATCAGCTTCAACATCAGTTTCAGCTTGCGCTCATCGCGCACCCTCCGCTCGCGACGGAGGGCGTATGTGGGGGCTACCGGAAGAGGTAGCCGAATACCGCGTCGCCGACCCGCTGGTCGGTGACCTCGGTGTTGTTCGCCTCCTCGCGAGCGAACTTGACGGACTGCTGGAGCTTCTCGACGCGGTCGAGGAGCTCGTTGACCCGCCGGGCGGGCAGCGCGCCGGAGAACTTCACCGTGGTCCAGTAACCGACCGGGACGTCCTCGTAGTACACCTCGACCTGCGCCGGGTGCTTCTCCGTGGCCTCAGCTTTCACGTGGTTGCGCGGAACCTTCTTCGTGCGGATGGTCCGCACCGGGTCCGTCTTCCACGAGTCCGTCGAAGGGTCCAGGTTCCACGACTCGGAGGCGTCGAGCACTGGCAGCTTGCGCACGAAGGTGTGCAGGTCAGTGAGTTGCTTCTCCAGGAACAACAGGTACGGGACGGGCACCTGGGGCAACAGCACCGTACCGTCGACCACCACGTCCGCGACCGCGGACCGGTTCGCCCAGTCCTTCGTCGCGGTCACGTCGAAGAGCCGCGTCAGCGTCCCGGCGGTCGCCCGCAGAGCGTCCTCGGCCTTGATCTGCACCCGCGTGGACTCGGGCGGCAGCTGCTCGCCCTCCTCGTCCTTGGGCTGGTAGGTCCGGGAGATGCCGGCCAGCAGGGCGGGCTTCTGCACGTCCTGGTGAGCCTGGGTGAGCTCCTGGAGAGCCTTGGACTTGACGCCCTTTTCGACTGCGATGATCTGATTCAGCTTCGGCACACGGCGAATCTAACAACCCCGCGTCGCACGCACATCCGATTAAAATCGTCCCTTCCGGCTGAGAGGACGGGGCGACGACTGTGAGACCGGGCCGGGCCCGAAGGTCACCAACCGTAAGGAGGCCGCCCGGCAGGCCGCCCGGCAGGCGGCCCGTGCAGCGCATCGCAAGGCGGAGGGCACGTCTCCTGACGGACGTACCTCGGTGGTCTGACAACACGTCGAGGCGCCGTGCCAGCCGTCGCGGCACGGTGAACCTTTCCGGTCACAGCACTAGGGCCTGCTGCAGGACATCCCCCAAGGACGTCGGCGCCTCGTCCTCCTGGCCCTGCTCGGGGTCGGGGAAGACGGTGGCGGCGAGGTCGCGGCGGACCTGCTCCTGTCGTCCGACGGCGGCGGCAAGGGCGGGGTCCTGCTGAAAGGGCGTCCACGCCGTGTGGTGAGCGGCAAGCGTGCGCCGGAATCCCTCGGAGGCGGACTCCCTCGTCTTCACCGGCCCGGCGGGCGCGGGGACGCTGGCGGCGGAGGCCGGGGTGCTCGGGGCGGAGCCGGACTGACCGACCCGGATCGTGCGCACGGCGGCCGCGCCAGCCCGCTGGTTCGCGGCGGCGATGATCCGGGGCGTCATCAGGCGCAGCTGGGTGGCGTAGGCAGGCGGGTCGGGGAGCAGGTCGGGCTGACCGGTCTCCGCTTCGAATGCGACGGCGATGCTGTGGGTGGCGAGCTTGGGCGCGACGGCGGTGGCGATGTCGGGCCGGCGATCCAGGATGCCGCCGTCGGCGGCCGGTACGTCCCGGCCCCGGTCGGCCATCAGGCCCCGGAAGAGCCCGCCGCCCGACCGGCGCGCGCCCGTGGAACTGGATGGCTGCCTTCCTCCGGGGGCGGGGTGCATTTCGGCCTGTCGTTGCCGCGCTGCTTGGCGTCCTGGCGGGCTTGGAAGAGCGCGAGGCGGGCGAGGTCGACTCCTGACGGCCCCGAGGCGGCGTCCTGCTGGGCGGAGACGGGGGCGGTGTCGGTCATGATCGGGGCCTCCTTCAGGCGCCGTAGGTGGTGCGCGGTGTGCGTGCTGCGGGCGAGGGCGTCGAGCTGGTGGGCACGGCGAATCAGGCCGTCGCCATAGACGCGCACGGCCTCCTCGATGCCGCAGCCGTGGACCGTGTCGTTGATCAGGGTGGTGTCGCCGCTCTCCAGCTCGCCCTGGGCGACCGCGCGGATGTCCACGAGCTCCTGGTCGTCAATCTCGTACGACGTGACGCCAGTGCCCTCGGCGTCGTCCACGAGGTCCTGCACGACGGCACGCGAAGCGCTCTTGAGCTGGGCGACGGCACTGTCCATCTCGCTGTGGACGGCGTGGCTCTCCGGGAGCTGCCAGTCACCCTCGTAGCGCTCGCGTGCAGCGCGAACCTGCTCGATGCGGTGACGACGCTGGGCCTCCTGGGCTCCGCGTTCGCCCCGCCCTCAGGGCGTGTGAACTTTGAGCGGGCCGCCCGTTCGGCCACCATGGCCGCATGAGCCACGGATTCGAGACCCGTACCCTGGACGTCACCACCGGCACATCGGAGACGGTCTACGACCTGACCCAGGAGTGTGCCTCCTTCCTGGCGGAGGTCGCGCAGGGTCGAGACGGACTCCTGAACGTCTTCGTGCCGCACGCGACCATGGGTGTGGCGCTGATCGAGACCGGCGCGGGCAGCGATGACGACCTGCTGGCCGCTCTTCACCACCTGCTCCCCGCCGACGAACGGTGGCAGCACCGCCACGGAAGCCAAGGGCACGGCCGTGATCATGTGATGCCGGCCATCGTCCCGCCCCACGCGACCCTTCCTGTGATCGGCGGCGAACTGGCGCTCGGTACCTGGCAGTCGGTGTGCCTGGTGGACACGAACAAGGACAACCCGGAACGCCAGGTGCGGTTGAGCTTCCTGGGGTAGGCAGCTCCGGCTGCTCACGCGTCCAGCGCGTCGGCGTACAGCGTGAACAGGCGCAGCTCGGAGGTGTCGGGGGCGCTGCCGGCCGCCCGGGCTTCGCGGAGGTGTCTCCAGCAGTCGGCGGCCAGGCGGCGGGCCTGGCCGCCCGGCCAGGGAGTGGGCAGGAGTTCGGGCGGCAGGAGGGGGTCGGGGGTCATGGCCGCGCTGAAGAGGGCGGCGAGTTCGACGGCCGTCGTGAGCCGCTCGGCGTCCGACGGCGCGGGCCCCTGAGTGAGCCGGGTGAGGCGGGCCTCGGCGAAGGACGCGAGCTGCCGGTGCCGCGCGGCGATCTCCTCCAGGGGCCACAGCGCGGCGGCCAGGCCCCGGGGGTCGGTGGTCCTTCCGATCCGCAGGTCCGTGGTGGTCAGGCAGGTGAGGCTGTCGAGGACGCCGAGGTGGTGGGCCTGCGTTTCGACGAGGTCCGTGACGGGGTTGGCGGTGACGTACAGGCCGCTCTGGAGGGGTGCGGCGCCAATGCGGAGGAGGCTCTCGCGCAGGGTGTCGCGGGCGGCGCGACGCGATTCGGGGATGGCGAAGCCGAACAGGTGCCAGGTGCCGTCCCACGGGGCGAGCCCTGCGTCCTGCCGGTAGGCGTGCCGGACGTAGGCGGCGTCCGGTGCCAGGGATCCCGTGACATCGGCGACGGCGCGGAGAACGGCTTTGCGCCCGCGGCCCTCCTGGGTGAAGCGACCCTCGTCGACGAGGCGTTTGACGCACAGCCGCACCTGTTGGTCGGTCATGTGGAGAAGGCCGGCGACGGTGTAGAGCTCGCCCGCGTCGACGGTGCCGTCCTCGCGCACGAGGGCGTGGACGAGCAGCCGGGTGGGGATGTCCGGCGCGCCGGGCCCGCCGGCGGCAGGGTCGGTGGCGTGGCCGGTGGTGCTGGTGTTCATCGTGCCTCTCTCGCGCCCGGCGCGTCCGCCCGGGTGACCTGGCGGTGCATGGTCGTGACGGCGCCGAAGCCCAGCAGACCGCGCAGGTACGGGGTCTGCTCGGTGCGGACGGCGGTGAAGCCGTGCCGTTCGTACAGCGCCTTGGCGCGGGGGTTGGCGTCGATGACGTCCAGCCGGATCCGCCGGCAGTCGTGCTCGGCGGCGAGTGTCGCCATCTCCCGCAGCAGCAGGCTACCGATGCCGGAACCGCGGTGCGCCGCCTCCACGGCGATCCCGTCCATGACCAGTTCGCCCTCGGCGGGTTCCCGCTCGAAGAGGGTGAGGATAGCCAGCCGGGGCAGGCCCCGGATCAGGCCGTAGGTGGACAGCACGTCCTTCACGCCGCCGCCGGTGAGCGCGCGGCCGCCGAGCCGGTAGCCCGCCACGCCGACCACCCGGCCGTCTGCGAGCGCGGTGACACCCCGGTCGTGGTGCAGATGGGCCGCGATGAACGCCCGCCCCACCTCGGGCGGGTTGAGCGCCGGGCCGAGCTTGCGGCCGAACGCCTCCCAGTAGAGCGCCGCCACCCGCTCCTCGCTGCCCTCGGGTATCCCCCGGCGCACGACCGGTCGCCCGCCTTCCGCCGTGTGGGCCGTTCCCGCTGTCGTCTCCATGCCACCCCTCCGTATGACCGATTCACCTTTCCCGATCGAGTGTAATACGCTCACTCTCAATACGAGCGTTTTTAATTCGAACGATTGGGGCGGGGTGTGTTCGAGATCCGTCGGGCGCCGGGGCGGCGCAGAGGCCGGTGGGCGGTGTGGCTGCTGGCAGGAGTCCTGCTGGTGAGCACCGGACTCGCCGGGGTGGCGGTGTGGCAGAACACGTACGCGCTCCGCGAGGAGAAGGTGTCGTTACGGCACGACGGGAAGCTGCTCGAAGGAGTGCTGGCCAGGCCCGACGCGGCTGACGGGCCCTTCGGCCTGGTCGTCTTCGTGCACGGCGACGGTCCGGTCGACGCGACGCACGAAACGTTCTACCGACCGCTGTGGGAGTCCTTCGCCCGGGCCGGGTACGCCTCGCTGTCGTTCAGCAAGCCCGGGGTCGGCGGCTCGGAGGGCGACTGGCTGGAGCAGAGCATGGCGGACCGGGCGGACGAGACCCTGGCCGCGGTGGCCTGGGCCCGTGGGCGTCCGGACATCGACGGCCGCCGCGTCGGCCTGTGGGGAGCGAGCCAGGCGGGCTGGGTCCTGCCCAAGGTCGCCGCGGAGGACCGGCGGCTGCAGTTCGTCGTCGCCGTCTCCCCGGCCGTCAACTGGCTGCGCCAGGGGCGCTACAACCTCCTCGCCGAACTGGGCCGGGACGGCGCCGGCGCCGGCGCCGAGGAGCGCGACACGGCGCTGCGCAGGCGGGAGACCACTCTGGGGCTGCTGGACCGCGGTGCGTCCTTCGCCGAGTACCGCGCCGCGGTCGGCGACGTGGGCGACATGACCGCCGCCCGGTGGTCGTTCATCGCCAGGAACTACCGGTCGGACGCGACCGCGGACCTGCGCGCCATGCGCGGCACGCCGGTCCTGTTGGTACTGGCCGGCCACGACGTCCATGTCGACGTCGCCGACACCGAAGCCGTCTACCGCGCAATCCTTCCGGCGGCATCCCTGACGGTGGCGCGCTACCCCGGCGCCGCGCATTCCCTGGTCGACCACGCGGTGGAGAGCTCGCAGTGGCGCTTGACGCTGACCGCCGTCCTCGCCCCCAGGAAGCTGTACGCCGACGGCTTCCTGGCCGATCAAGCACGGCTGCTCCGGCGACTGGGCTCAGGAGAGGGGCCGGCATCGCCCAGACCCTCGAACGCGACATCCGGTCCTGGCTCACCGACTGGAACGAACACCCCCGGCCCTTCGGCTGGACGAAAACCGCCGACGAGATCCACGACAGAGTCGCCGCTTCCTGCCGACGAATCTGCGACTCAGGACAGTAGTACCAGGTAGATCGTCATCTCCCGAGAGGCCTCGCCGTCAAGCCCAGCTAGTGCTGTGACCGTGAAGGTTCGCCGGGTTGGTGGTCGCGACGGTTGGATGTGCGGTGACGTCCGATCCGATCGCTGGAGGCGCGGTGGCTGAGCCTGTCCGTGTACGCAGACTGACCGACCAGGAGGGGCAGAAGCTGCAGCAGATCGTGCGCCGGGGCAGCACGAGTTCGGTGCGCTACCGGCGCGCGATGATGCTGCTCGCCACGGCGGGCGGGAACCGGGTGCCGGTGATCGCCCAGCTGGTCCAGGCCGACGAGGACACGGTGCGCGATGCGATCCACCGCTTCAGCGAGATCGGCCTGGCCTGCCTGGACCCTCAGTGGGCGGGAGGCCGTCCCCGCCTACTGAGTCGTGACGACGAGGACTTCGTCATCCGGACGGCCACCACTCGCCCCAGCAAGCTCGGCCAGCCCTTCACCCGCTGGTCGATCCGCAAACTCGCCGCCTACCTGCGGAAAGCGCACGGGCGTGTCATCCGCATCGGCCGTGAAGCCTTACGGTGCCTGCTCCGGCGCCGCGGCATCACCTTCCAGCGCACCAAGACCTGGAAGGAGTCACCCGACCCTGATCGCGATGCCAAGCTCGACCGGATCGAGCAGGTGCTGGACCGCTTCCCGGACCGGGTCTTCGCCTTCGACGAGTTCGGCCCCCTGGGGATCCGGCCCATCGCGGGCTCCTGCTGGGCGAAGCAGGCCAAGCCCAACCGGCTGCCGACGACCTACCGTCGCACCCACGGCGTCACCTACTTCCATGGCTGCTACTCCGTGGGCGACGACCGCCTGTGGGGCGTCAACCGCCGCCGCAAGGGCACCGCCAATACCCTGGCCGCGCTGAAGTCGATCCGCGCCGCCCGCCCCGACGGCACTCCGATCCACGTCATTTTGGACAACCCTCCTCCCACACCGGGGCGGACATCCGCCGCTGGGCGAAGAAGAACAAGGTCGAGCTGTGCTTCACCCCGACCTACGCTTCCTGGGCCAACCCGATCGAGGCCCACTTTGGTCCGCTGCGGCAGTTCACCCTGGCCAACTCCAACCATCGCAGCCACTCTGCGCAGACGCAGACGCAGGCACTGCACCGCTACCTGCGCTGGCGCAACACCGACGCCCGCCACCCCGACGTACTCGCCGCCCAACGCAAGGAACGTGCCCGCATCCGCAGCGAAAAGGGCATCCGCTGGGGCGGACGCCCCCTCAGCACCGCAGCCTGACCATCTGCGAACCGCAGCCCCCGAGCGCCGAAGGGGGCAAGTTCAGGAGAAGGACAGCGACAGAAGGATGACTCAGGAGGCGGACGGCTCGATCTCCCCCGCAAAGACGATGACCTGGTCGATGAGGCTCCGCCGCAGATGGACGACGTCCGTTCCCGCCAGGCGGGGGCCTCCATCCGGCGTGGTGAAGACCCACTGGTACCGGGCCCACTCGTCAGGCATGTCCACCGCTGAGCAGCGCACCATCGTGCCGGTCCCCGCCGGGTGGCGCCGGATGTCCAGCACGAACCGCTCGACCGCCGCGATTCCTTCGCTGCGGCCCAACGGCCCCCAGAAGACCACATCTGAGGTCAGGGCCTGGGAGAGCAGAGCAGTCACATAGCTGTCGTCCGAGGCGTTGAACGCGGAGATGAACGTGTCGATCGCGGAGCGTGCGGTCTCTTCCTGCATGCCCCAGTAATACCAGCCGTTTCGCGTGCGCTCGTCCCGCGAGCCGCCTTCCGATCACGGTGAACCATCCCGTTCACAGCACTAGGCGGGCGGTCCGGTGCTCCTGCAGTCCCGGCGCGGAAGCCCGATCCAGGAGCGTTTCCCCGATCTCGTTCGCGCCGCCGCGCAGCTGCCCGCGGGCGTCGTTCTCGACGGCGAACTCGTGGTGTGGCACGAAGGCCGATGCAGCTTCGAGGGCCCTTCAGCGGCGGGCGGTCTCCGGCCGGCGCACCACCGAGACGCTGGCAGCGGCGTTCCCCGCCCACTACAGGCCTTCGGCGAGCGGGGTGGCGGCGAGGGCGCCCACGTCAGCCGTTCACGCCGGCCTCGTGGGATTCAGGCGTGCTCTGTGGACGTGGCCTCCACCGGCCCCGTGACCTTAACGGGTTCCGTCTCGGCGGTGCTGTGCCGTTCGGCCCAGGTCTCCAGGGCCGTGCGGCAGGCGTGGTCGAGGTGGTGCAGGCCGGACAGGTCGACCACGACCGGTCGGTCTTGGGGCAGTGCCTCCAGGCTGTCGAGTATCTTCGGCAGCTGCAGGAAGGTCGCGTTGCCCGACAGGTACGCCTGGATCGGGCCCGCGCCCTTGTCTATGACCTCCAGCTTGATGTGGGACGTCTCCCAGGCGGTCTTGATCACGGACAGGGCAAGTCCGATCAGCACGCCTTCGAACATGTTCACCGTGACGATGGCCACAGCCGTGACCACGAGGATCATTGCCTCGCCCCGGTGCGCCCGCCACAGCGAGACGACCCCGCGGAAGGGGATCAGCTTCCAGCCCGCGTGGACCAGGATGCCGGCGAGTGCGGGCAGCGGGATCAGTGCCAGAGCCCAGGGCAGCATCGCCGCGAACAACAGCAGCCACACTCCGTGCAGGACCCGGGACGCCTTGGTCTTGGCACCCGCCGCCACGTTGGCGGAGCTGCGCACGATGACGGCGGTCATCGGCAGGGCACCGAGCATGCCGCAGATCGCGTTGCCCGCGCCCTGCGCCATGAGTTCCTTGTCGTACTGGGTGCGCGGTCCGTCGTGCAGCCGGTCCACCGCGGCCGCGCTGAACAGGCTCTCGGCGGAGGCGATCAGGGTGAAGGCGAGGATCGTGCCGATGACAGCCGGGCCGGCGAGCTCACCGAAGGCGTCGGGCCCGGGCAGCTGGATGGAGTCGATCAGGCCGTTCACCTCGACGGTGGCCACCGGCAGGCTGAACGCCAGGGTGACCGTTGTCGCCAGGATCACCGCGGCGAGCGCGCCCGGCACGGTCTGGGCCTTCTTCGGCAGCTTCTTCCATCCCACCATCACGGCGATGGTGCCCGCGCCGATCGCGAGCGAGGCCAGCGCCTCGATGCTGCCGAGCGCGGTGGCGGCGGCCCCGGGGAGCCCCAGGATCTTGTCGATGCCGGAGGAGGGGGCCTTCAGGCCGGCCGCAGCGTAGAGCTGACCGGCGATGATCACCAGACCGATACCGGCGAGCATGCCCTCGACGACCGAGACGGAGATCGCCCGGAACCAGCGCCCCATCTTCAGGACGCCCATGACGAGCTGGAGCACCCCGGCGGCCAGCACGATCACACCGAGCAGGGGAAGCCCGAATTCGCTGACGGCCTCGAAGACGAGCACGGTCAGGCCGGCGGCGGGCCCGGACACCTGGAGGCTGCTGCCTCGCATGAGCCCGGTGACGATGCCTCCCACGATGCCGGTGACGAGTCCGAGCTCGGCCGGGACACCGGAGGCGACGGCGACGCCCACGCACAGGGGGAGGGCGACGAGGAACACGACGAGCGAGGCGGCGAAGTCCTGCCGCAGGTAAGGGAACCTGGTCATGGCGGCCTCCCTTACAGAGCTTCGAACGTGTCGCTGTCCGGGCGGTGTTCGCGCACGGATCCGGTGTGGACCTCGTAGTACCAGCCGTGGAGACGCAATCGGCCTGACGTCAGCCGCTTGTCGACGCAGGGATAGGAGCGCAACCGCAGCAGCTGTGTCAGGACGTGGTGCTGTACGGCCTCGGCGACCGTCGGGTCGCCGGGGTCCGAGCACATGGGCGGCTCCTCCGCGGCGTGCGCGAGCCAGTCGCGTACGGCGGGGACGGCGTTCAGGTCGTCGCCACGCACCACCGCGCCCACGGCGCCGCAGTGCGAGTGGCCGCAGATCACGATGTGCTGGACGCCGAGGACCTCCACGGCGTACTCGATGGTGGCCGCCTCGCCGGTGGGGGTGCCGGAGCCGTACGGCGGGACGATGTTGCCCGCCGTACGCAGCTCGAAGAGCTGGCCGGGCCGGGCGCCGGTGATCAGGGCGGGTACGACCCGGGAGTCCGCGCAGGTGATGAAAAGGACCTCGGGTGACTGGCCCACGGCCAGTCGGGCGAACTCCTCAGGGCGCTGTCCGAACGTACGGGCGTTGTCGATGAGGGGTTGCATGGCGTGGTGACTCCTCCTGGCGCGTCGTGGGGACGCGTCCGGTGTGCAGGGCAGGTGCGTGGTGGTGGGCCTGGTCTGCCGATCAGCAGCGGACCACCTGGAGTGCCGTGAGGGAGCGCGCTATCGACGGTCTCGCCGTAGGGGAGGCTGCGGAACCGGGCGTGGCCGGTCGGAGCGTGGTCGAGGCGCGGTGGGCCGGCAACGGATGTTCAGACACCCCTGGGTAGTCGGAGGTGCGTTGCCGGCCGCGGGCGCGCAGGGGACCGGTCGGGTCACCCGGCAGCTCGGTCTCGTGACAGGTGATGACCTGGTCGCGCGAGGCCGCCCCGGAGGGCTTTGTTCCGGATTGATCCTTGGCCACGACGTGACGTGCCGTGTGCGCAGATGCGAAGGAGGCGGCAGGGGCGAGGAACTGAAGAACGATCAGGAGGGCGCCCAGCATCGAGAACGCGGGCAGCGCCGACGGACCTCGGTTCATGCGCCTCCCTCCGGGCGGATCGCAATGCCTAGGGAACACCAAGGATTGGTCAACGACCAGTCAAGTACGACGATAACTCGGCAAAGCCGTTTGCAGAGATAACCGAACGTTACGAGTGAAAGTGAGCCCGAAAACCATCGGTCCGTTGACGCGGAGCGCCTCTTGAACGACGGATGCCAGCCGTGTATGGAGCGTGCGGATCATGGCCCTCAGGTGCCCCAAGCGTGAGCCAATGCGTCGACCCGAGTGGCCCTTCAGTCATGTGGTTCCGCAGACGGTCGGCGGTGAGAGCCACACCAGGACGCCGCGTGGCCGCACGGACGTCCGGGACGTCGACCGCCTCCCGGATCACGCACAGCGGCGGCGAACGCCGCGCCTCCCTGACCTTCATCCGCAAGTACCGGCCTTGGCGTCTCTCTCCCCCCAGGCCGGCCCCGGCCTCGACCACGCCATGGTGTTTGTCGACGTCGAGGAGGTCAGTGTTCAACCAGGGGCTGGTCACGTGGAGCGGAGGGCCTGGGGTGCGGGCGGGCCACGGGGCGGGTACGAGTTCCATCCGTCCAGCGGCATGCCGGCCAGGCGGCCGGGTGCGGCCGCTAGGGGGTGTCTGACAATTCCCCGTGGAAGAAGGAGCGGCGTCCGGTGCGTGCGATCGCAAGGCGCCGGAGAGCCCTCGTAGCGGAGCTACTAGGGCTGTTCGGCAACGCGGCGAGCGTGCGTGCCGAACGCCGCGACGCCGCGGGGAATTGTCAGACACCCCCTAGGGGTTGTAGAGGGCGAGGCCCCCTCAGCAGGCACGGCGTGGCGCCGATGTGCATGGCGTGCGGGTCGTCGGGGCTCAGGAGGTGAACCTGTATGTGTCCGGCCCGAGCCGGGCCCGCAGGCGCTCGGCCCCGGAGCGGTCGGAGACGTGGCTGAGCGGGCCGACGACCCTCCCCTGCCCGAGCCGCAGGAAGTCCGCGGCGTCCCGGGCGGGACGCGCCTCCCCCACACCGAGGGTTACGGCCGCGACGGACCCGAGGCGAACGGGGTGACCGGATGGATGTCGAGGTCCACCTCGGCTGGCAGCCACGGGCACCCGCCCGGCGTCAGGCCCGTGATCAGAGGCCAGTACGCCAGCCGTTCGTGGCCACGGCTCCGCCACGCCCTGGGCGCTTCGACCAGCCGGTCTCCAACCGGCGTGCCCTGCGGTTTTCCCCCGTGCTGCCGGGGCACGCTCTCCTCACCGCCAGACGTGGGGCGCGGGCGGGCCGGCAGGCCCCACTCCGCCACGAGAACGACATCGCCCCCATTCGCCCCCGCCGCCCCACACGCGGCCTCGCCACACCGCCTGGGAGCCGCGGCCACTCCATGCTCGTTCAACGCCAGGCCACGGCTGGCCGGGGACCAGACGGCTGGGCCTCTCCCCTGCCCCTCCGCCACGTCGTGGCCTCGTGGGAGGTCCTGGTCGCCCCCGAGCCCGATCCGATCGGCGAGCACCTGCTGCGGATCGCCTCGATGCTGCGCGCGCTCGGACGCTGGGGCTTCGAACCGATCCTGTGCGACCTGCCGCACTACTCGCCGTTCGGCCACTCGTACCACTGAGCGACCCTCGACACCCCACGCCCAGGCACGCTCACGTCGCACTTCCCATGATGCGCCGCCGAGGATCAGCACCAAGCCTCCAGGCTCGGCGTGCCGCCCAGGGCCGCCGGCGCGAACGCCGCCGCGCCATGTGCCGCCGCGCCACAGCGAGCCGAATGGCGCAGACTCCTGAATAGGGGTCGGCACACCTTCGTGCCGGCCATGGCGAAGGCGGCTCAGCGTGCTCGATGTCCCGCTCTGGCTGTGGGGGGCGTTCGCCGCGACGGTGGTGGTCTCGCTCGCGGTGGACTTGCTGGCGCACCGGACCGCACACGTCATCGGCTTCAAGGAGGCGGCCGGCTGGAGCGCCCTGTGGGTCAGCCTCGCGCTGATCTTCGGAGCAGTCGTCTTCCTCGTCCTGGGGACGACGGCGGGAACCGAGTACACAACGGCCTGGCTGCTGGAGAAGAGCCTGTCGGTCGACAACCTCTTCGTCTTTGCCGTGATCTTCGCGTACTTCAAAGTGCCCCGCGCCTACCAGCACCGCGTGTTGTTCTTCGGCGTCATCGGCGCCCTCGTCTTCCGTGCGATCTTCCTCTCCCTCGGCGTGGCCGTGGTCAGCCGCTTCACCGCGGTTCTGTTCGCCTTCGCAGCGGTGCTCTTCTACAGCGCCTACAAACTCCTCAAGGACGAGGAGGAGAGCTTCGACCCGGGCAAGAGCTTTGCCGTACGGATGCTCCGCAAGCTCATCCCGGTGCGGAACGAGTACGCCGGGGCGAAGTTCTTCGTCAAAGAGGCCGGCAAGCGCGTGGGGACCCCGCTGCTCGCTGTGGTCGCCGCGATCGAGGCAGCCGACCTGATCTTCGCGGTCGACAGCGTCCCCGCCGTCCTGGCCGTCAGCGACGACGCGTTCATCGTCTACACCAGCAACGCGTTCGCCATCCTCGGCCTGAGGGCCCTCTACTTCATGCTCTCAGGGCTCCTGGACCGCTTCCACTATCTGAGTCAAGGCCTGGCGATCATTCTCGCCTTCATCGGCGTCAAGCTCATCCTGCAGGCGTCCCACAAGATGATCAGCCCCAGCATCCCGGAGATTCCCTCGCCGATCAGCCTCGCGGTCATCGTCGTCGTACTGACAGGTTCTGTGGTGCTCAGCATCAGAAGGCCGACCCCGACAGGCGTCCTGGATGACCTTGACCCCGCAAAGGGCACCCCGGGTGGGGACGGTGAAGCCGAGCGGCGCCCGGGTCTGCGAGCAAGTCGGGGACTTCCCGACACGCCAGCAAGGGCATATCGTAAAAATATGGTCAAAATGAAGCGGAAGGTCGACGCGTACGTGTGTCTGACCTGTAAGAAGCCCGTGCCGACCGCGGTCCATCGCCATAAGACCCTCGGGGTGTTCGTGCCTGTGTGGGGCCCGGGCGCATGTCAGAACCGCGACTGTCCCGACTACCGGTTGGACCCTAGGCGCAATCACCCTCCCGTCCAGTAGCGGCCACCGCTGACCCGCGGTGAACCAGGTGGCAAGCACCCGTGCCCGCCCGCCTTGACGGCCTTCAGGCGGCCGGTGGTCGTGCCACGCCTTCAGGCAGGCTGAACACCGGCATCACGAAACCGCGTCCGCGGGTGCCTCAAGGCCGCGGGCGGTGACCAGGCGGGCCGTTCCGTCGGCCAGCCGATACGACAGCCCCACCACAGCGACCTGCCCGGCTTCGACCGCCTGCGCCAGGACGCGGGAGCGGTCCAGGAGGAGGTCCACGGTGTGCCGGATGTGCTCCGCGATGAAATCGGCGTCCTCAGTACGCCCGGCGGCGCGGGCCGCCAGCACGCTGGGAGTCACCCGCTCGATCACGTCCCTCACGTAGCCGCCCGCCGACATGCCGCCCTCGATGGCGGCGCGGGTGGCCGCGACCGCGCCGCACGCGTCGTGGCCGAGGACCACGACCAGCGGAGCGCCGAGCACGCTCACCCCGTACTCGATGCTGCCCAGCACCTCCGGCCCCGCGACGTGCCCGGCGGTGCGGACCACGAACAGGTCGCCCAGCCCTCGGTCGAAGATGATCTCGGCCGCGCTTGAACACAGACCCAGGCGGGGTACATCCCGGCGGGGGTGGGCGCGCAGGCGGGGGGTGCGAAGGCATGCCGGGCAGCGGTCGGCGAGCAGGACGTGGTGACGGGTGCAGGCGAAGGACCAGCCCAGTCGCCAGGCCAGCTGCCAGCGACCACCGCTGCCCGCCTGGCAGGCGGGGCAGAAGCGAGACCCCGCCCGTCCCCACACGAGTTGCCGGTGCACGCGACGCTGTCCCGGCACGATCACCACCGCATGGCCGTCGTAGGGCCGCAGGGTCATGGCCGCGAGAACATCAGCGGCAACTCCGGTGACTTCGCTTGCCGGAGGCAGCGAGTTCGAGGGCCTCGGGGATGTGGGCCCGGACGTTGTCGCGGGCGATGCGCAGGGTGACGCCGGTGAGGTACATGTCGAGGAGCGGCAGCTCGCCGGGGCGGAAGTGGTTGCCTGCCGACTCGCAGATGCCTTCGGGGGCGAGGGACCGGACCACGAGGGCGAGCTGGTCGACCCTTCCGGTGGCCTCGACGGCCAGATCGAAGCCATGGCGAATCGGCTCGATCGCCTCGGCGGTGCGGGCGCCGAAGCTCTCGGCGAGCTTGCGGTGCTCGGGGTCGGGGTCGACGTAGAGCACGTCGGAGGCGCCGAGGGCGCGGGCGATGTCGCACACGTACAGGCCGATGCTGCCCCGGGCGACGACCAGGACCCGGGCACCGGGCCGGGCCTTGAGGTGGGGTGCGACCAGGCGCCAGGACAGGGACCAGTTGTCGCTCGCCGATGCCATCGCGGCCGGGTCGAGGCCGGCGGGCAGGAGCACCAGCATGGCGTCCGCGTAGGGGACGCGGACCAGGTCGGAGAAGAGTCCGCCCCACTTGCCGCCGATGGGTGCGCCGTACATGGCCATGTGCGGTACGGCCGCGCAGTGGGCGGTCAGCCCGGCGCGGCAGGGGCCGCAGGTGCCGCAGGTGCCGCAGGTGCCGCAGGTGCCGCAGGTGCCGCAGGTGCCGCAGGTGCCGCAGGTGCCGCAGGTGCCGCAGGTGATGGACCAGGGGACGACCTATGTCGACGAGGCGGGCGACGCACTCGCGGCGCTGGGAAGTCGGTCGCCGAGGCCCGCGAGCGGCGCGGCGAGACCGGCCCCGCCGACGGGTCCGAGGCGACGGTGCACGAGATGCCGAAGCCGAAGAAGACGACCGCCAAGCAGACCACGTCGAAGAAGGCGCCGGCCAAGAAGACCGCGACGAAGAAGACGACCCCCCGGCGCCGGAAGTCGGCCTGACCCTCGCGCGGAGGGAGACGTCATCATGCGCCTCCACACCGTTGAGGACGGGGTCCTGCACGTCACACTGCCCTGCGACCTCGACGTCACCGCCCGGGCCGCCGCCACGCTGGAGGCCCAGGCCCCCCTCTACGCCCACCGTCCCCGGCTCGTCCGCGTCCAGCTCGACGGCCCCGACCCCTCGCCCGCCTCGCTCAGCACGCTCGCGCGCGCCCGCAGGGCGTGCGAGCACCTCGGCATCCCCCTCACCGTCGTCGGCCCCGCCGCCGCGGATCCCGGAGCCCCGGCCGCACACACGTCCATGTGAGGGGACGGCGTCTGGGCGCGGCCCACGAGCTCGCGGAGGCGCCCCAGCTCGGCGCCGGCACAGCTCTAATGCCAGCCGGTGTAGCCGTCCGGCGTCCCAGGCCCGGTGCCCTCGTACGCGAAACCGATGACGAAGAGAACCAGCACGATCAGGACGAGCAGCCACAGCCAGAATCGGTCAGGCAGATCTGAATGACGCGGGCCCTGCGGACGATCGTCACCCCGGCCCTCAGCGTCGCTGTCCTCGTCGGTCACCCCGCACCCCCTGCCTCCACATTCATGGCACTACGCCGCACGGTCGGCGTCAAGCCTTCCGGCTCTCCCGTCCAGTGGGCTTCCGCCTGGGCGCGCCTGTGCCGCTCGCGGTGCACGGCGGCCTGCATTTTGGCCTGGCCTGGTGCTGCCCGGGTCGGTGGTCGGTCGAGGAGGCCGAGGTCGGAGTCCGGGCGGCGGATTTCGCAGGCAGGGAGGGCGCCTTCGGTCAGGGCATGCCGGGCTTCGTCGCGGGTGAGGGGTTTGGTGTGCTCCCCAGCGAGGCTGCAGTCGTCGGTGGGGACGGTGGCGGGTACGGGGCGGCCGCGCTCGCGGAGGTAGGCCAGGACCCAGCCGGGTTCCGCCGGTCCGGCGCGGACGGTCCGCATCGCGGCCTCACGCTGTTCGGCCTCGGCTATCCGGCGGCGGACCCGGTCCAGGGACATCACGAGCCACGTCTCCAGGATGCGAAGACGCGGAAGGTCGGGTGGTAGCTCGGAGATCAGAGCGCCGCGGGACTGGGCTTCTGCAGAGCCTCCGCCTCGGTCTTGTGCGTCTTGCAGAGCGGGCCCCGCCGACCCCGTACCGGTGGCACGGGGCCTGGCAGCGGGCGCAGTGGCCCAGGAGCTGGGGCGGGCACTGTGGCGGGGGGGGGTGACCGGAACGGCGGTGGTCATGGCGAATCCTCGGGTCGGGCAAGGGGCGGCCGGGCCAGGGTAGAACGGGCGTTCTGCTGGATCCGTTGGGCACACGTGGCGCCGCCATTCGCACACATGCCCTACTCAAAGTAGGAGGCACCACCCCTTCCCCGACTTCTCTGCACTACGGCCTCACCGCCCCGGGGCCTCACTCCAGTGTCTTGATCGTCTTCATATGGCCGAATGGAATCGGACAGTCCGGTTCCAGCCGCCGCTCTGGCTGATTGATGCCTGGTACATACAGATTCCGCGTGCAACTGTTCATGATCCGTCCGTACGGGCGGGCCTCTGCCGGCCCGTCCACCCTGCGCCAGGTGATGGAATGACGTTGAAAGTACTGCTCGCGAATGCCCCCAACCCCACCGCAAACAGGAACGCATCGAACTACGCCTGCTACCCGCACATAGGGATCATCCAGCTCGCCACGGCGACGCGAGAAGCGTTGGGTGACCGTGTCGACATCCGGGTCGTCGACGGCGGCATCAGCAACACCGAGACCGTGCAGCAGGCCGTTCGGGCCTTCGCGCCCGATGTCGTCGGGGTCAGCGCGCTGACCCCGACCTACTCCGAGGCCCTGAAGATCGCCGATACCGCCAAGGCGTGCGGGGCCAAGGTCGTTCTCGGCGACGACCACGCAATCTTTTTTCCCGAGATGATCCTTCGTAACAGGCCCCAGATCGACTACGTGATAGCCAACGACGGGGGCGAGATTCCGTTCGTGGAACTGGTCCGCGCTCTGCTCGACGGCAGCAGCATGTCCGAGGTGTCCTCGCTCGCCTACCGGCAAGACGGCCGGGTTCACCTCAATCCGGCACCGAAGTACGCGCTCTCACTGCGCAACACGATTCCGGATTTATCCTTCATCGACGACGTGCTCGACGTCTATGCCGACAATTACCGCACGCAGTTCGGCCACCTCCACGGTCACCAGGTGCGGCCGGTGACGGTGAACAACGCACGCGGCTGCGAGAACGGTTACAAGCGCTGCACCTACTGCTCCATCGCGGACCTGACCGTCAACACGGGTGATCCCCGCGGATTCTGGAAAGCGATCGACCAGTACAACCGCGAGCATGGAATCAATCTGTTCTTTGAGGTCTACGACAGCTTCACCGCCAGTCCCCGCTACGTGGACGCCCTCATCGACGCCACGCCGCCGCACCTGAAGCGCCGTATCGACGACGGCGAGCTGCAGGTCATGGTGTATGCGCGCGCCCTCGGGCTGACCAAGCGCAACAACGTCGACAAGCTCCGGCGGCTCGGCGTCACGCGTGCCAACATCGGGCTGGACGCCGCCGACCCCGAAATGCTCGAGGCGCAGCGGAAGAACAAGACGACCGGCGAAACCAATCTCGAAGCCATCCGCATGCTGAACAAGGCGGGCATATCGGTTCACGCCTCGTACATCGCCGGCGCTCCGGGAGAGCGGCCGGAGACGCTGGACCGCACCATCACCGGGATCCGGCAGATGCTGGGCGAGGTGGAGCTCTCCTCGGTTGAGTTCTCCCGGTTTATTCCGTTGCCGAACAGTCCGGCATGGGATCTGCTGGTCGACTACGAGCGGCCGAACTTCTTCAAAAGCAGCGCCGAGATCGACAGCTACCTGGCTGCTCTAGGGATCACCGTGACGCGGGAGGACCGGGAGGAGATGTTCGCCAGGTTCGGTGATCAGGACTTGCTCGACATCGACGAACTGGGCGCTTTTTGGGCTGACAACTTCACCCACATCAGTGAGAAGTATGCCCTGGAGCGCATCGGCGAGGTGGATGAGATGGTGAGCGCGCACAACGTGCGCACGGGAAACAACGTCGGATAGCCGTGCCGCATGGGGCCCGGCCGGCCGCCGGACCCCGGCGGGCCGCCGGACCCCGGCGGGCGAAGAGAAGGGTGCCGGAATGCTGGGAGTGGAGAATCTGCTGACCTATGCCCTGGGCGCGCTGCTGATCATTCTGTTGCCGGGGCCGAGTTCCTTGTTCACGCTGTCGGTCGCCGCACGGCTCGGGGTCAGGGCTGGCTATCGCGCCGCGGCGGGGGTGTTCCTGGGCGAGACCCTGCTCATGGTGGCGACGGCTGCTGGGCTCGCTTCGCTGCTGCAGACCAACGAGCTGCTGTTCGCCATCGTGAAGTACGTCGGCGCCGGCTACCTGAGCTGGATCGCGATGGGCATGATCCGGGCGGCGTGGGCGATGTGGCGACGCCGCAACGAGAAGGCCGCGGAGGATGCCGCGGCCACCCCGGACCCCTCGGCGGGCGGAAGGTTGTTCCGGCGCTCGTTGGTGATCACCGTCCTGAACCCGAAGGCGATCTTGTTCTTCATCTCGTTCTTCGTGCAGTTCGTCGATCCCCAGTACGCGTACCCGGGGCTGTCCTTCGCGCTGCTCGCACTCGTCTACCAAGTCATCAGCATCGCGTACGTCACCGCGTTGATCCTCGGCGGTACGTACCTCGCCACGCAGTTCCGCCGCCGCCGGAAGCTGTCAGCGGGCCTCACGACGGGGGCGGGAGCGCTGTTCCTCGGTTTCGCGGCGAAGCTGGCAACAACGAGCAACTGAGCGTCGCGTCGGCGTCCCGCACGCCCTGGCCGCTTTGCTCGGCGGCTGGGGCGCAGCGCGCAAGAGAGGACACTTTTGGAAGTGGGCGGCATCTCGCCCGTCTAGCGAGCCGAAGAAGGTGCAGTTAGCTGATCAAGCGCTGCATCAGACGGCGCTTCTGGCCTCTGCGGTGCTGATCACGACCCTTTGACCTGCTTTCCCTGAGGAGGAACCGTAGGAAGCCCAGCGACACAGGCCCGTGACGCTCGAAGCGTGCAGCCTGCTGTCGCTTGCTCCGCAGGAAGCTGAGGGTGAGGTCGATGCCATCGATCTCACCCCGCCAGTCCTCCGCGATGGCCCGTTCACGACGAGCGAGGAGGTCCTCCTCCAACTCGTCCAGGCGGGGCAGCATCTTCGGGTCGAGCGTCAGCATCGGACAGCGGAGGCAGGCTTCTCTGAACTGGCGATCGCTACTCGAGGCTCTGTGTAAATTGCTGGCAGCTGGGTCCTCGCCGGGCGAGGATGCAGCCATGCGCTATGCCAGCACCGACCCCGAGCTCATGGACCTGGTCCGGCGATTCGTCACGCCCGGCCGGCGGTACCTGCGGCTGGGTGGAAGCTCGCTGCGGTTGAGCGGGCCTGAGCGCGACTTGTTCATGAGGGAGCTGGTCCAGGCTGCCGGGGAGATCACTCCCGCTGAGCTCGGCGTCCTTTTCGAAGGCGGTTGGCGAGAGCGTAGGACTGCCTCCTGGCTGGTTGTTGTAGCTGGCAGGACCGAGTTCCGCAGCCGCATCGGCGAGCTCCTGCTGGCGAGCGGAGGCCCCTACGGCGGGTCCTACTGCATCACTCTTGCCACTTTCGGCACCAGCGCGGACGCTGATCTGGTCTGCAGATACCTTGATCGCTACTTGCCTCAACCCGACCTCGTCTACGACCAGACCTTTGCTCTCAGCACACTGCTTCACCTCGATGCCGTCCTTGGGACCGAGCGAGCATCCCGATACCTTGCCGCCGGTGGCCTGTGGCAGCAGTGGACCGATGCCACGTCGAACATGGTGCGGGATCCGCAGGAGTACCGGCAGGTCGTGGACCAGCTCTGTTCCTTCGCCAGCGAGTGCGCTGAACTCTTCGCCAGAATGGAAACCAGGCGCTGATCCTCCCGGCCTGACCGCTGGATGCCGACTGCTTCGGACTCCTCGGTAGAGTCTGGGCAATGACAGGAAACCAGGGCCGCTGGCCAAAGTTCGACCAGGATGGTGGCATCGAGGACGTGACACTCCTCATCCTGGAATGGCTGGGTGGGCAGGGCGTGAATGCCATGATCAGGATTGATGCCGAGAGGGTGGCTGATAGCGCGCCAGCGTGGACGTTCGCAGCCAGCGGCGGTCCCTTGGAGCATGGCATGCGTGCTGATGGGAGGACTGTGCAGCAGTGCATGTCCACAGCCCTCTCCCAGCTGCGCGAGGCCGGGCTGTCGGTTCCGTTTTGATCCTCGTCTTCGCTCGCCTCTGGCTTCGATCATGACGTTGGTCGCGGCGTCCCAGCGGTTCCTCCGGCCCGGCTGAAGCCCGGCATGCCGAGCGGGACCGCAGCCGACTGTCTCTCGGCTAGTGCGTCGACCTGGGCGAGCTTATCTTTGGCGCCGGTCAAGCTGACACGAAGCCCCTCAACCTCACCGAGCCAGCCTTCGCGCTCGGCCTCGGCGATGCGGGCATCGAGGTTGTCGCGGATCTCCTCCAACCGGCTGCGCTGGGCCGGGTCCGGCCGGAGGAGCGAGCAACGAACACAAGCGTGTTCATGAATACATGGGCTGGAAAAGGCGCGAGCACAAGTGCCGATGGAGACCTTGCGCTTCTCAAAGTGTGCGAGGAATGCGTCCCATTCCTCCTCCGTGGGGGTCCGATACTCATCGCCGGGTCGGGTGGCCCTGCGGCGGGCGATGAAGGCGCGATGGGCCTCGATGGTCTCGGCCGGGTAGATCGCCTTGTAGCCCATCGTCGTGTCCAGGCTCTTATGCCCGCAGATCACTTGGGCGATGTGCGGTGGCAGACCGTTAATGATGGCGTCGGTCACGAAGATCCTGCGGAAGTCGTGCGGGGAGAAGACGAGCGGCTCGCCGGCGGCGTCCGTCAGCCCGGTGGCGGCCAGCGCATTGATCAGAAGCTTGCGGACCGCGGTCGGGGTGAAAGCGCGATGTTCGGTGCCGATATCGCGCTGGAACAGCAGCGGCATCGGCGGGTTCCAGACCCGCTCGTGGACGTCGTAGGAGGTCACCAGCGGGATCGCGCCGCTGCTTCCTCGCAGACGACGGATGATGGTGGACAGCATGTCCGCCAGCTCCGGGCTGACCAGCAGGAGTCGTTCGCTGTCGGTCTTGGACGGTGCGACCTGCAGCAGAGGCACGACTTCGCCGGTGCTGGGGAGCCGGTATTCGGTGATGCTGTGGTGGGTCAGCTCCAGGAGCTCCTCGTTGCGGATGCCGGTCAGACGCAGGACCTCGATCGCGGCGAAGGCCCAGAAGGCTTCGCTCTCCTCGTAGGTGAGGTTCCGCCGCCGCCCGGTCGAGGTCTCCTCGGCCCAGGTCAGGTGCCCGGCGGCCTTGGGCGCGACGGCTCTGCGCAAGGCTCCGGCGGTGTCGGGGATCAGATCCCCGGGCCGGGTGTGCTTGGCGGCAGTCAGTAGTTCGGCTGCGGCGCGTCGCCTGCGGTCGACGGTGTTGGTCAGCACCGGCAGGACGGGAAGCCGTTCGCGGGTGCGCTGATCCATCCGGGCCTTGCGGTGTTTGCGGTCCTTGGCCTTGCTGATCTCTTCGTCGCTGATCGGGCAGGGCACCACCCACGGAGCCCAGCGGGCTGGCTCTTCCGGAGCCCAATGGGCGATGTCCAGATAGAAGGCGCGGACGCGGATGAGCTCGTCCTTGGCGTTCAGCCTGGGGCTGGCGACCTCGACGGCGGTGCCGTCCGGACCGATCGTGGTGCGCTTCTTGGTGGCGATGTCTGTCTTCCAGGCCCGGGCCAGTGCGGGTGGCAGCCGCAGGGAGTCGATGCCCGGTGAGAGCGCTTCGATCCGGGTCCAGAACAGCCCGGCCAGCGTCCGCGACACCGCGTCCACACTGGTGTAGTCCAACGACGGCTGCCGTTCGCGCAGGTAGTCCACGATCAGGTCGCGGACCGGGCGGCACCGGATCGGATAGCGATCCACGAGTTCTTCGATGCTCAGCTGGCTGCCTCGCGCGCTGGCTGGCCCGGACTCGGCCAGCTGTGCCAGCCGTGCGAACCCCTCGGGGTCGCGGACCTCGGCCATGACCGGAGCCAGATGCTTGTGGGTGCGGGTGAGCATCCAGGCGAGGTCGGGACGGATGACGTCGCCGCAGACCAGCATCAGCAGCCCGGAGGTCAGCTCAACGCGCTCATACGACGGCGACAGCCCGCTCTGGCGCAAGAAACGCAGCGGGAGATCCGTCCAGTCCGCGCCGGGGATCTCCTCGGCGCAGCTGGCCTTCCACCGCTGCTGCCAGGTATCCCCAGGGAAGCTGGACAGCCAGCGCAGAAGCTTGGCGACCCCGCGCCGCCGCCCGGCCTGGGTGGCGTTGGCCGCTGGCAAGAACGGTGGCGCCGTCAGCCGACGCAGCACCTCATCCGTCGACTGCGCTGTCGCCGGCCACCACGCCTCCGCGGCGCGGGGCGGGAAGCGTTCCCGCAGGACGTTGTTCCGCGCCCGGGCCTGTTCGGCTGTCGCATTCGTGGTCTGCAGTTGTCGGCGCGTCGAGTGTTTCGTGGTGATAGTCATGAAGACCGCCCGAACAGCACGTCCAAGGCATCCGGGTCGTAGCCGGGTGCCGGAGGCGGCGGCACCGGCTCGGCATGCCGGTCGGCGCGCCGGGCGTGGTGGGCCAGCACCTCGGCCACGACCTCGTCCTGGCGCGGCGCGAGGTAGATCTCGGTCGTGGTCAGATGCGCGTGCCCGAGGACCCACTGCACGTCGGTCAGCGTCAGCGTCGGGTCGCGCACCATGCGGGCGGCGGCGCTGTGACGAAGGTCGTGAAGGGTCCAGTCGGCGCCGAAGGTTGCGTTTACCCGCTCGAACATGCGGTGGGCGCCGTGGTAGGTCAGCGGCTGAAACGGACGCCGCAGCGTCCACCACACCGGCTGCGTCCGGCCCCGCGGCACCAGCCCGTGCAGCTCCTGCTGGTAGAGCCGCAGCCATACGAACGCGTCCGCCGAGGCCGGCACCTGCTGCCGTGCTCGGGAGCCCTTCCGTACAACGCTGATCAGCTGCTGTCCCGGGTCGATGTCGCAATGCCGGACGCCGATCAGCTCCGAGGCCCGGACTCCGCTGGAGATCCAGAACGCGATCAGGGCCCGGTCCCGGTTCGACGGCAGCGCCGCGAACAGCGTGTTGAACCACTCGTCGGGGATCGAGCGCGGAATCCGGCGCGGGACCGTGGGTCGGTAGCGGCCTGTCCGCTTCGGCGCCCAGGCGTCCATCGGGTTGTGGTGTGCGTGCGCGCGGCCGGAGCGACGCTCCAGGTCGAGCGGGAACGGGTTGAGCAGCGGTCCGGATCCGGCATCACGGTGCAGGCCGTAGAACCTGCGCAGCACCGTTTCGCTGTGGGCGACGGTCGACGGGGCATAGCCGGGCCCCGGGGTGGTTTTCCCGGTCACCGGGTTCGGGGCGCCGACGGTGCGGGCCGGCCGCCGCTTGCCCGCGGTCGCTCGCGGCTTGACTGTCAGCTGGATCCAGCTGCTGAAATCCCGAGCGTCCACGCGTGTCGCTCGATCCCACGGCACTTCGACCGCGTGCAGGAATCGCCACCACCGCAGCAGGTCCATCCCGTAGGAGCGGACGGTCGCCGCCGCCTTCCCGGCAGCGAGCAGTTCCTGGAAGAACACCGCGACCGGCGCCACGGCCGCGCCGTTGGCGTCGACGAGCCGGTAGGGCTCGTACCGGTCGCCGGTCTCCATCAGCCGACCCCACCGAGGAACGGCCAACCTCGACAGATCCCGCTCAGGCACACGATCGTCCATCACGACCGCAGACCGTACTGGGCCGCAACGTCACCTGTGCCCTGAACTGCACAATCAACCTGGTTCGTTCAGTCAACGGGGCGTGTTCGTGCGTGCAAGGGGTGCCGTAGGGACGGCCGCAGGAGCCGAGTTCGACGCGGCGCTTGTCGAAGTGCTCGTTGAACTCGGTCCACTCCTCCTCGGTCGGCTTCCGGTACTCGTTCTCCGGCCGCTTGGCATGCGCCAGTCAAGGAACTGCTAGTGCGCGACGACGTCGTCGTTGAACACCGCGACGTAGCCGCGGGTGGTCTGGAGATTCGTTTGGCCGGGCAGGGCCGCGCCGATGTGGATCGGCAAACCGTTGTTGACCAGCTCGGTGGCGTAGAACCTCCGGAAGTCGTGGGACGACCACTTGATCCCCGCGAACTGCGGCTGCGTGACCGCCAGCGCATCGGTGGCCCGCCGGATCATGCGCGACATCGTTGTGGCGGACATCGCCCTGATCTCACCGCCGAACCGAACTTGGAACAAGTAGGGAAGCGGCTCGCTCCAGACCTTTTCGTGCAGGTCATAGCGAGTGCAGACCGGGACGGTGTCATGGATACTGACATGGCGGCGGATGATCTGCGCTATGACGTGGAACAGCTCGCCGGACATCGGGATCACGCGCTCCCGGTCTGTCTTGGACGGGCTGACGACCAGCAAGGCGACCACCTCGCCGTTGGCCCGCTGGTAGTTGCGGACGCTCAGGTGTGTCGACTCAGTGAGCTCCTCGGCGCGCAGGCCGGCCAGCCGCAGCGTCTCCACCACTGCCCACTGCCAGAAGGCCTGGTTCTCGGTATGGCTCAGCTCCGCCAGCTTCCCGGTCTCCCTGTTGATGGCCCGGACCGGCGTGGCGGCATCAGTGCGGGCGAGGTCGGATCGGGAGGCCGCCCGTTGCCAAGTCACACCGTCGCCGGTGAACTCCTCGCCCAGGCCGACAGCGCGGGCGGCTTCCAGCAGTTTGCGCTGCTGCTGCCACTGGCCGTTGACGTGCTGGGAGAGGACGGGGAGCACCGGCTGGCGCTCCCGGGTGCGGTTGGCCATGCGTTCCTGGACGCGTCGGCGCCGGACGTGAAACCAGCGCAGATCTGCGTCGCGGACCGGGCAGGGAGCCGTCCACTGTCCCCAACGCTCCGGCTCGGCTACTGCCCAGGTGTGAATGTCCAGGTAGAGGGCCCGCACCGCCACGACCGGGGCGTCCACATGCTGGCGGGGTTTGCCATCCGGACGGACTGCGAGCCGTTCCCGCCAGTGGGTGATGGCCTCCTCGTCCAGCCGGAGATCAGCCTGATCGGGGCGGACCTCTTCGATCACCTTCCAGAAGAGCTCCACCAGATTGTGTACCAGCGCCTGGAGCGTGGAGTAGTCGACCTCCGCCCGGCGGCGGGCGATGTAGTCGACAAACAGATCGCGGACATCCGGGTTGCGGATCTGATGGCGATCGACGAGTTCGTCAGCGCTGCGCTGGCCGCGGACAACGGCCGAGCGCATTGAGCGCGGTGCCGACTCCGGGAAGTGGCCCACGTCCACCAGCACGGGCCAGCACTTCATGCCGGCGAAGCAGCCGCCGGCCGGATGTTCCCCCAGGGTGACACCGTGCTTGCGGCTCTCTGTCGCGTAGTGGAGCAGTCCTTCCCGCGTCAGGTCGGCCAGCTCGATGCCGTAGACCGTCAATGCCGCGCAGATGTCGAACCTGGACTGCCGGTGAGACTTCTGTGCCATCGGCCTGGCGTTGGACCGCTCGAAGAACTCATCCAGCAGCTTGTCCCTGGCGGTCTCGCGGAAGATGTCGGTGTAGTGGAGGAAGTTGTAGGAGCGGAAGGCCAGAAGCGAGGGTTGAACCAGGCGGATGGCGAAGGCGTAGCCCGCAGCCGTGTTCAAGCGCCCGGCCTGCGTGCTACCGGACCTGCCTCCGCGCAGGTCCGCAGCTCGATGGCCGCGTTGTTGGAGGCCGGCCGCCTCCCATCGTTCCTGCCAGGTCCCGCCGGGGCTCAATGACGAAGTCAAGCCGCCTGCGCGACCGGCGGGTCGTCGGCTGCTGCGGGCGGCTGTAGTGCTCGGCGAGTTTGTCGACCAGTCCACGACTTCTGGGCTTCCAGCCAGCCCACCGCCGCCGCCATGCTCGCCTTCCTCGGCCGCCGCAACACCCGCGCCCGCATGATCGAGTTCCGACGTGGTGTCCTCCCGCCGTACCCCACCCTCCTTCACGGACTCCGCCACCACCGCATCACCGCCGACGCCTGACACCCCTGGATGCTGCGCATCCTCGACGCCCCCGGGGCCATCCGGCTCCGCGGCTGGCCCACCGACGTCACCACCTCCGTACCGATCGAGATCGAGAGCGAGACCAGCGGCTCCTGGGACCGGTGGATGCTCCACATGAAGGCCGGAGCGGCCGAGATCGTACCGACCCACGTCGAAGGACAGGTCGCCTTCACACGGCGCCAGCTCGCGGTCCGGAACGCCGGCGGCTACCGCTCCACCACATCCGCCCGCATGGCCGGGGTCCACGCCGTATCGGAGAAAGCGCTCGCGACCCTCGTCCGCAGCACAGCCGAGTTCGAGCCCTGGCTCCCCGACCACTTCACTTCTAGTCTTCCGAGTCAGGAATTCTGTTCAGATAGCTAGTGCTTGTACGTTTCGACGTCAAAGCCGGGAAGGCGTCCGCGGGCGAGCCCCGTCGCAGGCGATGCCCAGCCTGGTCTCGTCAAGCCGCCGTGCGAGTGGCCTAGATGATCAATTTCAAGGGATGCTTGCGGAGGGTTGGCGTGGGCGGCGGCCGAAGCCACCGCGAGACGGTCAGGCGGCGGGCTGCCTGCCCTGGTTGTCGAGGTGGCAGCGGGCGGTCAGGCGTCAGGGTCGACTTCGGGGTGCGTGAACCGCACGGGCTTGCCAAGCGACCGGGCGTAGGCGATTTCGGCTCGGGTGCTGTCTCCGATGTAGTCGCCGACTACGAGCACCTCATCAGCGAGCCGGATCTTCGCCCGGTGCAGATCGTCGAGTCGAACCTTCAGCGCCTCGGCCTCGACAGGATCGGACCAAAGCTCGTGCGGCGACTTCATGTCACAGCCCGGTTTGACGACAATCTTTCCGGCTCTGGTCTCCCGCAGATCGGCCTCGTTCATCTCGGTCATGAAGCGGGTGGAGCCGCAGATCACGACGATACGCGGGAGGCTCAACAGCTTCTTCGCGTCGGCGAGCTTCTCCGCGGGGGTGAGCAGTTGCGGGGATGACACTGGTTCCTCCTGGTGGTGTGGTCCAAGGGGTGCCTGCGGAGACGAGAACGAGGGTGTCCAAGATCGTTTTGTGACGAACGACGTGGACACCCTCGCGACAGCACTCTATGCGACGACCGACGACATGCTGAAGGAACATCCCGACCTGGCGCCGTGGCGCCCGCCGTCGGCATTACGCCCCGCCTGAGCAGCACGAATGCGTACCAGCAGGGCAGGGCGGTCAAAGCTGATCCAGGACCAGATCAACAGGGCCTCGGACCTGACCTACGGCCCACGCGGTGGCGGTGGTCACCGGCTCGATGCCAACGAGACGGGCAACGGGACGTGTGTGTCAGTAGGTCAGGACGACGCAGCCGTTCGCGCCGGGGAGGCTCTCGGTGTGCTGGTGGGCAAGGCCGTTCGCGGAGCCCGATCCGCCTGTTCCGCCGCTGCCCGCTCCGGATCCGCAGCTGCTGGGCGGAGCTGTCCCGGGTGCGCCGCCGGGGCCTCCCGCGTGGGTATCGGCATTCGCTGCAGCACCTGCCTGGCCCGTGTAAAGGTTGGCGAAGCTGCCGGCGCACCAGCTCATTCCGCGATCGCCGCCCGCGCCTCCGGTGCCGGGAGAGGCGTTCCCACTGTGGTGTCCGCCGGCACCGCCCTGCGCACCGGCGCCGCCGGCCGTGTTGTTGACTGTGACGGCCGAGTTCCCACCGGGCGCGCCGTCTCGGTCCAGGCCACTGGCCGGTCCGCCGGCGCCGCCCGCGGCGACGGTGATGGTGATCCTGTCGCCGGGCTGGACGGCCAGGACGCAGGAGGAGTTCGCTCCCCCGCCCCCGCCACCGCCGCCTGGCTGGACCGTGCCGTCCCCGAACGCGGGGCCGGATCCGACCCCGCCGCCCCCGCCGCCCCCGCCGGTCAGGCTCACCGCGACATAGGTCACGCCGGTGGGCACCGTGACGGTGTAGCTTCCCGGCGTGCTGTAGGTCCACGTCTCAAGGGCGTGGGCGGGAGCGGCCGTGGCCAAGGACTGCAGTACCCCGGCCATCGCCATGAGGCCCACGATCCCCACTCGCGTACGGCAGGTGGAGCGAGGGCCGGACCGGCGCCGCGCGCCAGGGATGGTGATCATGTGTATGACGTCTCCTTGTGTCCTGCCGTCGATGCCACACCGTAAGACTTCAGGGATCGCGGCCGGGAGGCGGTGAAGGGTCGGTTCACCCGTACGAGCTCCCGGCGGGGGAACATACCGGCACCCTGGCCTGATGCGTCGCAACCCCGCGCCGTGGGCGGAGATCGGCCGCTCACACGACGCCGTCGCCGCCGCCGACCAGGAGCAGCAGGCAATGAAGCCGTTCACCCACGGGTCGAAGGCCGCCGCAACGAGCAGCGGCGCCACCAGCAGCAGTTGGACCAGCCCGCTGACCAGGCCGCGCCGACTGGTCAGCCGCCGGCCTGACGGCGGTATGTCTACCGGCGACGGCGGCCGCCGTCGCCGGTGCGGTAGCGGGTGAGGATGTCCAGGCTCGCCTGGTGGATCCGGCGGGCAGCGTGCACTCGGCATCCGGCTTGGCGTGGCACACGGGGCAGGAGATCTTCATCAGCCGGTAGTAGGGGACCATGCTCGCGCTCCCCCGCTGAGTGCGCCGGTCCTCCGGTTCGCGGGCTTCTTGGCCTTCGTCGCCGCCTCGCGCTCCTTCAACCAGCCGGTGCCTCTCTACCGGATGGGGACCATCCCCCCGTGCAACCCCCCGGCCGAGTTCCGCCCGTCTGCTCCCCGCACCCGCGGGGATGGTCCCACTCCATGTGGAGGCGAACCACCACGAGCACTCTGCTCCCCGCACCCACCTTGACGAGCGACAGCACCGCGCGCGTGGTGACGGACTGGTTGACGAGGCGGTCAGGGGCCGGCGAACAGCCACAGGACCGGGACGGCGTCGAGGTCGGCGTCGTGCCGGTAGACGACGGAGATACCGCGGCCGCCGGTCTGCTCGGGAAGGGCTCCGACGGCGAGGGTGTCGGTGCCAGGCAGCGGCCGGCCCTGGCCGGGGTCTTCCTCGAGGGAGCGGCGGATGGTCTCGACGGCGGCCTGCTCGCGTCTGGTGAGTTCGGCGAGGATCTTCTCGGCGGCGTCGGAGTGGAACGCGTGGGTCACCGACTGCTGGCCTCGTGGAGCTTGCGGCGGAGTTCGGCAGCAACGTCGTCGGCGGTGCGGGCGATCGCGGCCTCGGCGTTCGGGTCGCGGCGGAGCAGGACGCGGTGGCGGTAGGCCTGGGTGATCTCGCGGACGCGGGTGAGGTCGTCAAGGTCGACGGCGCCGAGTTCGGCGTCGAATCGCTGCCGGTCCCCGGGGAAACCGTGCGCGGTGAGGGCTTCACGGAGTTCGGCGAGGGTCCGCATGGGCGGCACAGGGCCGGTCTGGCCGGCGTACCCGGGTTGTGCGGTCACGTGGGCCTCCCCGGGGCGTCGTTCCTGTCGCCTGCCAGGGTACGCGGCTGCGGACTGGCGGGACCGGCAGCGGGCGACCTTCTCGCCCCCCCCAGTGATCAGCGCCCTCGCGAGGCGGTCGTCAGATCGCACTCACGGCCGACCGGTTCGTAGACAGCACCACCGGAAGGATTGGTCGTCGAGCACTGTGATCCGGCTATTCCTGGTGAAGTCGCGGCGCGGCAACGCGCTGCTTGAGTACGAGGCGCAGGTGCGGGCCAGGTTGGAGCAGCCTCACCTTGAGGTGAGCACCAGATCGTTCACGGTGGTGTTGTGGGCGCACGCGTTGTGCGCGGTGCTGCTGGGTGTGGCCGCGGGGGTCGGCTGGATCGGTAGGGGGTGGATGGTCCTCGCGCTGGCGCAGTTGATCGGGACCTCTGTGTTCTACCCGGCAGGGCGGAAGCCCCTGCCGGGTTGGGCCGCGGGCTACCGCCTGGCCGATGATGCGAGCGGGGCCGGCGCGAGGAAGGCGAAGGCGTGAGCGGATACGACTCCCTGAACGTGGGCGAGGAACACGGCCGCCGCATCGACGCGCTCAAGCGCAGCCAGGACACCTTCGAACGCGCCACCGAACACGCCTTGGCCAACCTCAAGTCGATGCTGTCCGACATCGGGAGACGGTGGAGCGCTTGGAGGACGGGGAGCGCAGCACGACGCGGCGCTTCGACACCCTGGAGGCGGACCCTCAGGAAGCGAAGGAGACCGCCGAGGCACGCTCCGACGAGCTGGAGGAGTCCGTCTCCACGACGCAGACGGGGCTGGAGAGGCTGACCACGCGGGTGAGCGCCCTGGAGCGGCACCTGCGGCAGGCCGAGGGCGCCGTCGTTGTCGACCTGGACGTCGACCGCGGAGGGAAGCCCAGAGGTCTCGGTCTCGTTGTCGAGGAGGGACTCGATGCCGAGGAAGCGCTCCTCTCCGCGTACCAGCGCAACCTCCTCCGTCTCCGGATCACCCACTACCAGCAGGCGAAGCAGGCGCTGGCCGGGCACCGCTCCACCGTCCGCGACGCCGCGGCCGTACTGGCGTCCACGGCGGCCGGCGACCCGCGCCGCAGGAAGGCCGAGCAGACGTTCCCCAAGGCCGCGGCCGAGGCGCAGAAGGGCGAGGAACGGATCGGGCGGCTGGCCGAGAGCGCCCAGGGTGCACGAGCCGAGCAGGCTGCGGACAACGCGCGCCGTGCAAAGTCGGCAGCGGTCATCGAAGCCGGCCAACGGTCACACACCCAGCTGCGGATGCGCCTACGCAGCCGCCTGTCCGACGCGGAGTTCCTGGAGAAGGGCTGACGAGAGAGCGGAGCGAGTCAGCGGTAATCCATCCGGACGATCCGCCCAGCGAAACCGCCCCGCTCGCCCGCTGTAGGTGCCCATTTCCGATGTCCTTTCACCTTGACGGTGATCTCTGTGCGGCCCATGGGACAAAGCAGTGAGACGAACTCCTGTCTGATTGTTCGCCCGCAGTAGTACTGATCCCGGTCCCCATCTATGCAGCCGTGTTCTCCGGCGTGATCGTTGAGATCGCAGGTGGTCGAGACCGGGGGCGTCGGCCGCCGGTCTCGCTGTTCGGGGGTGGGGTATGCCGTATGTGGTCGGCGAGATCTCTGGCGGCGGCGGTGCCTGCCGGGGCCGCTTGCCGGGGCTGTCAGTCGTGGCGATGTGATCGTTTGCCTGACCGGCACCGTACGAGCGTCCTATGGTTTGCCGCGTGGACGTCAGCGGAGGGGTTCGGTGCCGACTGTGGCGGAGCGGATGTCGGGTCTGGTGAAGGACGCGCCGGGGGCGTGGCCTCTCCTCGGGCACCTTCCGCAATTGCGGCGCGGGCCGTTGGGGTTCATGAAGTCGTTATCGGGCCACGGTGCGCTGGTCCGGATCCGACTGGGTCCGGTGCGGGCGTATGTGGTCTGCGAGCCAAGGTTGGTGCAGCAGATGCTCCGCGAGCCGGCGGTATTCGACAAGGGCGGGATGCTCTTCGACAAAGCCCGCCAGATCGTGGCGAACGGGCTGGCGACCAGTGCGTGGACCGAGCACCAGCGCCAGCGTCCGCTGGTACAGCCCGCCTTCACGCGGGCCAGGCTGGAGGCGTATACGCAGGTCATGGCTGAGGAGTCCGACGTACTGATCGGGGCGTGGCAAGCCGAACGGCCGGTCGACATCGCGGAACAGATGGTCGTGTTGTTCGCGCGGATCACCGCACGCACGCTGTTCGGTTCCGATCTGGACCGAGCTTCCATCGCGACTGTCCAGCGAGCCATCCCCATCGTCGCCGAGGGCGTCTACCGGCAGATGACCGCACCGCTACGGGTGTGGGAGAAGCTGCCCACATCCGCCAACCGGAAGTACCGCCGGGCGGCGGCGGACCTGCACGCAGTCATCGACCGGGTCATCGACGAGCACGAGGGCGTCAAGGGCGACCGCCCCGACGGCGAGGACATGCTGTCGGCGTTGTCGGAAGCCCGTGAGGGCGAGGACAGGCTGAGCAGGGCGGAGGTCCACGAGCAGATCTTCACGTTCATGATGGCCGGAGTCGAGACCACCGCGACCGCCATGTCGTGGACCCTGCACCTGCTCGCCCGGCACCCCGAAGTCCAGGAACGTCTGCACTCCGAAATCGTCGGCGTCCTCGGAGGGCAGGTGCCCACCGTCAAGGACCTCTCCCGCCTGGAGTACACCCGCGGCGTACTGACCGAGGCGATGCGCCTGTACCCGCCGGTCTGGCTGCTCACCCGTTCCACGACCGCCGACGCCGGCCTGGGCGAGTGGCGCGTGCCCGCGGGAAGCGCCGTGGTGTTCAGCCCCTACATGCTCCACCATGACGCGCGGCTCTTCCCCGATCCCGAGCGTTTCGACCCCGACCGCTGGTGCTCCCCGCGTGGCGACAACGCCGGTCAGCGTGGCCTGTTCCAGTTCGGCGGCGGCGCACGCAAGTGCATCGGTGACGTCTTCAGCCTCACCGAGGAGTTGATCGCCCTCGTGGCGATCAGCACCCGATGGCGCCTGACTCCGGGGCCTGGCCCCGAGCCCCGGCCGGTTGCCAAGGCCGTGCTGACGCCCGACCGCGTCAGCGTCGTCGCCCACCCGCGCCCGGCGCCCGGCCGCGACGGCGGCGGCCGGGGGCCCGACCGGCCGTAGAACAGGCCCGGGCGTGTAGCTCTCCCACCTCGGCTCATCCCCTAGCGGCGGCCACAGCGTGCCCACCCGCGTGGCGAACCATGTCCGGGGCCAGCCCGCCGCGCACCGCACCAGCCGCTCCGCACCACACACGCGCCGTCACCATCCACCACGACCGCACAGACGAGGAGCCAGCATGGCAGCGCAACCGACAGCAGTGCCCCGGGCCAGAACAGCAGGTCAGATCCTGGCCGGTGCCGCGCGTGCGGTCGACCCGGCCCTGCGCCAGGCCGCCCGCCACTTAGCACCGCCGGTACGCCGACTGACGGACTACCACCTCGGCTGGACCGACGCCCAGGGGCGCCCGGCCACCGTGCCGGGCAAGGCCCTGCGCCCGGCACTGGTCCTCCTGGCATGCCAGGCCGTGGGCGGCCGGGCGGCCCAGGCCCTGCCCGCCGCGGTCGCGGCCGAACTCGTCCACAACGCCTCCCTGTTGCACGACGACGTCATCGACAACGACCAGCTGCGGCGTCACCGGCCCACCGTTCAGGCCCTGTTCGGCATGCCCGCGGCCATTCTCGCCGGCGACGCGTTGTTCTTCCTCGCCGTACAGACCCTGGCACAGGCGCCCGAACCACTGTGCGGCACCGGCCTGCAGTGGCTGACGACGACCGTGCAGGAGCTGATCGACGGTGAGTACGCCGACACCACCCTCGAACAGCGCCCCGATCCGGTCAGCCTGAGCGAGGCCGCCGCGATGGCCGACGCGAAGACCGGCTCGCTGATCGCCGTCTCCTGCGCCCTGGGGGCCCTGGCGGGCGGAGCCGACGCGCGGCGCACCGCCCATCTACGTGACTTCGGTACGCACCTGGGCCAGTGCTTCCAGCTCGCGGACGACATCCTCGGCATCTGGGGTGACCCGGCCGTGACGGGCAAGCCGCGTCTGGCCGACCTGCAGGCGCGCAAGAAGAGCCTGCCCGTGGTGGCCGCACTGTCGGCGGACAACGAACCCGCCCGTGAACTCGGTGCCCTGTACGCCACTTCCCGCCCGCTGGGCTCCGGCGAACTCGAACGGGCCGCCCACCTCGTCGAGGCCGCCGGCGGACGTGACTGGGCCGTCGGCCAGAGCCGCCACCACCTGGGTCGGGCCCTGGAGAACCTGCGCGCAGCCGACCCCGCGCCGGTGGCCGAAGCCGACCTCACCCGTCTGGCCCACCTCGCCGCCGACCGGACCCGCTGAAACCCGCACCCCAGGAGCACCCCATGACCGCATCCGCCCGCGCCGCCGCATTCGAGCTGCCCACCTTCTGGGCCCCGATCGCCCCCCTCGCCAACGCCGACACCCAGGCCATGGCCGGGGAGATCGGCCACTGGCTTCAGCGGACCGGGGTGTGCCCCGACGCCGAGCACGCCGCCCTGATGGGCGCCGTCGGCGCCTACGGCACCGCCGCCACCATCCCCTCCGCCACCGGCCTGAGCGCCCGGACCATGGCCCGCTACATGGCCTGGGGCTTCGCCCTGGACGACGAAGGCGACCGCGCCGGCGCGTCCGAGGACAGCCTCCACCAGCTCATCCGCCGCGCCGCCCGCCTCGTCCAGGTCATGGAAGCACCCGACGTCCTCACACCCGATGACGACGTCTGGGTCCGGGCCTGGGCCGACATCGCCCAGGACCTGCACACCATCGCCCAGCCCTCAGCCCTGCGCCGGGCCATCGACGGATTCCGCGGCTACGCACTGGGCATGGTCCACGAAGCCTCCCTCCAGCGGACCGCCACCCTGCCGTCCCTCGACGACTACCTCGCCTTCCGCTACGCCCACGGCGCCGGCGACGCCGTAGCCGCCATGGTCGAAATCTCCACCGGCGTCGACATCCCCGCCCACGAGATCGACTCGCCCGCCGCACGCGCCGCCACCCAGACCGCCCTGACCATCGCGCTGCTCGACAACGAACTCCTCTCCCGCCACAAGGAGACGGAACGCGGCGAATACGACTGCAGCCTCATCCGCGTCCTGCGGAACGAAGACCCCCACCTCACCCTCCAGGAAGCCGTCGAGGGGGCCAATGCCCTACGCAACCGCATCCTGGACACCTTCCTCAAACTCCGCGACACCCTCCACCTCCATGCCGGCCCCCAACTGCGCACCTACCTCGAAGCCCTGGGCCACCTGATCGCCGGCGTCACGATGTGGAGCGCCACCTCCCCCCGCTACGTCAGCGACACCTCTCCGACCGGCGAACCCCGGCTGTCCGACACCGACACCGACCGGCACCGCCCGCTGACCCTTCCGATGGACATCGCACGCTGGAACCGCTTCACCGAATGAAGCGGAACGGGACGGGACAGCGCGCCCGGTCGACCGGCTCGGGGTGCCCGGCGGCGATCCGTACGGTCGAGCGGGTAGTCGCCCCTGTCGTAAGCCTGCTCGGGAGAACCAGCCCTGGGCATCGAAGGCGAGCGCGAGGTCTCGCGGGACGTGAGGTCGGCCGGATCCCGCTCGTGAAGGTCCACGGCCCCTGTGCACTGAATATCGGGGACGGCGTCCGCAGCGAGCCCAGCACGCAACATCCGCGCCGCTCAAGCAGCCGGCGTCGACGCCGTGGTGTCCGTGGGGCAGGCCGAGGGGCGACGCTGGTGCTCCCTCGAAGGAACCGCCGTCATCAAGGACGACCCGGCCTCCGTGGCCGACGCCGAGCGCCGGTACACCGCGCGGTACAAGACGCCGCGGGTGAACCCGAACCGGGTCGTCATCGAGATCACCGTCACCCGCGCCCTGGGCACCGCGAAGCCTTCCGGATGGTAGCCCTCCAGCGTCACCGGGAGGTCGGAATACAGCCGACGATCCCCGGTTTCCGAAACCGGGGATCGTCCGGACCATAGAGGGCACACCGCCACTCCCTGCCCCCGTCGAAAAGCCCCGCCCAGTCACCACCAGGACCTCGGCACTACGCCTACGCGTACGACAGCCGGAACAGCTCCAGCGCTCGCTCCACGTCCTTCTCGGAGCGCAGCTGGACCTCCAGGTCGCCCGTGCCGTGATGGCCCAGCCCCGTCACGTCCCGGGTGAAGCCCGGCACGAGCTCGACCGTGTCCGGCACGACCTTGAGGTACACCAGCAGCTTGGCCTGCCTCGGCGTGACGCAGGCGAAGTTCCGCAGCCGCTGGTACGCGTCGTACTGCTTGCGCTCGACCTTCGTCACGCCCTCGCCCAGCCCCAGCGCGTCTCGTCGACGACGGCCGCCAGCTCCGTCATGGCCTCGGCCCGCCGGCGGGGCGACTCCCCTTGCCCGCCCCGGATGCGCTTCCTGCGGGGCGGGCTGCCCTGGGCAGCGACCGAGGCGACGGTCTCCAGCGCGATGTGGTGCTCGCCGAGCATGGTGTAGCGCACGAGGTCGATGGAGCGGCGGTGCTCGCGCACCGCGTGCAGGTCGTAGCGGGTGAAGCCGCCGGCGACGCAGATCAGCCGGGGCGCGCTCCACAGAACTCCGGCGGCAGCCGCCGGACCGAGCCGCTCGCGGACCAGGACCTCGAACTCCTCTCGATGGTCCATCAGCCAGGCCACGTAGAACAGGCCCTGCGACAGCACCCCGGGGGCCGTCGCCCGCTTGTACTCGACGATCACCGGCGAACCGTTCTCGTCCAGCCCGAGCGAGTCGATGCGCCCACCATGAGCGGGGCCGGTGCTGTACTCGGTCGCCAGGAAGCGGACCCCGAGCGTGGGCTCCATCGCGCTCTCGACGAGCGCCTGCACATCAGCCTCAGCCAGCCACGGAGCGACCTCGGTCACGCCGTTCGTCGTGTCGAACAGCTTCAGGTTCACCCACCCCCGCGCTTGTGATCACCAGCACAACACCGTTGGCGTCCACTCCGGAAGCTCCGCTGCAGCACCAACCGCATCACCGGCATCGTGAAGGCCGTCCTCGCCCTCCCCCACGCCTCGACCTGAGGAACCTGAGGTTGGAAAACGCTCAGCGGTGGGCCTAGCAGGGTCAGATCGCGTCTGGGACACACGAGAAGCCGCGGCTGCCGTTCGTGCACTGACCACTCGGCTCCGCCACGGCCACGGCCACGGCCACGGCCACGGCTGATCATGGACGGCGTGACACGGCCTTGAGAAGCGTGTGCCGGATCCATTGACGCCCCCTCCGCTCAGCACCTACAACACTGAACACATAGATGACAGTGCACATAGGAGCGGTGGGCCGGTGAAGTTCGAGTACGTGCTGCTCGCGTTGATCGCGGGACGTCCGCGGAGTGGTTTCGATCTGGGGCGCTGGGTCGAGTCGGAGGGGCAGTTCCTTCGGTCGCGGGCGCATCACAGCCAGATCTACCGGCTGCTCGGCCGGATGACGGCCGACGGCTGGGTGGCGTTCGAGGTCGACCCGCGGGAGGGGCGGCCGGACGCGAAGGTGTACCGGCTCACCCCGCGTGGGCGCGAGGTGCTGTGGGAGTGGGTGCGTTCGCCGTACGAGCCGACCAGCCGGTTCCAGGATCCGGACTTCCTGGCCCGGTTCGCCTTCACCGCCCCGCTCGACCGGCAGGCCGCGATCGAGCTGATCGACACCGAACTCGCCTACCGGCGCGCCCAGATCGCCCGCAACCGCGACCGGGACCGCGTTCTGCGTTTCGAGAGCCCGCTGCCCGAGATGGACATGGGGCTGGCTCAGGAGGTCTTCGACGAGCTGCACGCGTACGGCTCGTCGGCGGTCGACGCCTGGGTGGTTTGGCTGGAGGGCATGCGCGAACGCCTCGAACAACACCGGACGCCGGACACCGAGAGAGGGGATTCCCCCGCATGAAGGCCATCATGGTCATGTTCGACAGCCTCAACCGGCGCATGCTGCCGCCGTACGGATCCGACTGGACGCATGCGCCGAACTTCGCGCGCCTCGCCGAGCGGGCGGTCACCTTCGACAACGCGTACGCGGGCTCGCTGCCCTGCATGCCGGCGCGCCGGGAGCTGCACACCGGCCGGTACAACTTCCTGCACCGCAGCTGGGGACCGCTGGAGCCGTTCGATGACTCCATGCCCGAACTGCTCGCGCAGAACGGCGTCTACACCCATCTCGCGAGCGATCACCCGCACTACTGGGAGGACGGCGGAGCCACCTACCACGGCCGGTACAACACCTGGGAGTTCTTCCGCGGGCAGGAGGGCGATCCGTGGAAGGGCCACGTCACCGACCCCGAGATGCCCGAGGGACTCAAGCGGATGCGTACCCCCGCGTACCGCCAGGACTGGATCAACCGTTCCTACATGGCGACGGAGGACCGGCATCCGCAGACGCTGACCTTCGACGCCGGTCTGGAGTTCGTCCGCACCAACAAGGACGCGGACCGGTGGTTCGTACAGATCGAGACCTTCGACCCGCACGAGCCGTTCTTCTCCCACCAGCGGTACAAGGACCTCTACCCGCACGAGTACGACGGTCCGCACTTCGACTGGCCCGACTACAAGCGGGTGACCGAGACCGACGACCAGGTGGCGCACGCCCGCTACGAGTACGCGGCGCTGCTGTCCATGTGCGACCGCTCCCTCGGTCGCGCCCTGGACACCATGGACGAGCTGGACCTGTGGGACGACACCCTGCTGATCGTCAACACCGATCACGGCTTCCTGCTGGGCGAGAAGGGCTGGTGGGCCAAGTGGGTGCAGCCCTGGTACAACGAACTCGTCCATCTGCCGCTGTTCGTGTGGGATCCGCGCCATCCGGGGACGGCCGGCGAGCGCCGTGAACCGCTCGTGCAGACGATCGACCTGGCGCCGACGATCCTGGAGTACTTCGGCGTCGACCGCCCGGCCGACACGCAGGGTGCGCCGCTGCCGGTCGCAGACGGCACTCCCGTACGAGAGGCCTGTCTCTTCGGCGCGCACGGCGGGCACGTCAACGTCACCGACGGGCGGCACGTGTACATGCGGGCCCCCGTCTCGCCCGGCAACACTCCCCTGTACGAGCACACCCTGATGCCCACCCACATGCGCGGCCGGTTCAGCCCGGCCGAACTCGTCGACGCGGAGCTGGCCGAGCCGTTCGGCTTCACCAAGGGCATCCGTACCCTGCGCACGCCCGGACGCAGCCTCCTCAACCCCTATCAGCACGGCACTCTCCTGTTCGACCTGGAGAGCGATCCGGAGCAGCTGACCCCGCTGGTCGACGACGAGGCCGAGCTGCGCATGGCCTCCCTGCTGGTCGGACTGCTGCGCGAGAGCGACGCGCCGCCGAGCCAGTACGAGAGGCTCGGGCTGCCCGCCGACGGCCCGGTGACCGAGAAGCACCTGCTGGTACGTGCCCAGCGGGAGCAGGCCGAGCGTGCTGTGGAGCCGTTGCCGCGCCTTGAGGAGTTCCCCGTGGGGCGGGTGTCGGTCCGGACACCGATGCGGACGCTGATGTCCGACCCGGTGACCTCCGTCGTGCTGCGCCGGCATCTGCCCGGCCTGTTCGACTCCGAGCTCCTTCAGCTCCTCGGACCCATGCCGCTGATCGACGTCGCGGCGGTGGCGGCCGGGGCCATGCCTCGCGACGCACTCCTGGCGGTCGCGGAGGAACTCGCCGCGCTCTGAGTCTCACCGGAACGGCCGGTGACGGGGTGGCCGCCCCGTCACCAGCCGACACACCCCTTTTCCCCCGGTATCTCCCGCAAAAGAGACCACACACCTAGAGGAGACGAGGCGCCATGCCCGAGCTTATCCACGATCCCGCCGGGACCGCACAGACCCCGAACACGAGAGTTCCCGGCCGGTGGCGGCAGCTGTCGCTCCTGGGCGGAGCCATGCTCGTCGACAACACCGAGGCCGGGATGATCGGCGGTCTGTTCCCGGTGATCCGGCAGGCCCTCGGGCTCTCGCTCGGCGCCCTGGGCGTCCTGACCGCCGCCGGCAAGCTGATCGGCGTGATCACCACGCCGCTGTGGGTGTGGGCCGCCCACCGCTGGTCCCGCAAGACGGTGCTCGTCATCTGCGCGGGTATGTGGGGAGTCTGGGGCGTGGCCGCGGGTTTCGCGCAGAACTTCACCCAGCTCCTGCTGTTCTCGACCCTACTCACCGCCGGATACGCCGGAGCACATCCGATCATCACCACCTTCGTCGGTGACCTGTTCGACAGTTCGTCCCGGGGCCGGGCCATCGGCATGCTCTTCGGGGCGACCGCGCTGGCGTCGTCGGTCTTCGCCACCCTCAAGGGCCAACTGGCGGGCGTCGAGGACGGGTGGCGCTGGGGCCTGTGGGCGATCGGCGCCTTCAGCGTCCTCTTCGGCCTCGTGCTCTGGCGGTACCTGCGCGACCCCGGCCAGGGCGCCACCGAGCCACAGCTCGCCGACCTCGACCGCGCCACTCGGGACGCCTCCGGCCTGGTGAGCCGACGCCAGGTCGCGTCCCTCCTGAAGATCCCCACCCTGGTGGTCCTCCTGGTCTCCAGGCTCCTCTCCGGCCACCTGCTCGTCTTCTCCTTCGCCGTCGTCTTCCTCGTCGAGGTCTACGGATTCACCACCCAGACCGCGTCCGTCGTCCTCATGCCCATCGGCATCGGCTACTTCGCCGGGACGATCCTCGGCGGCCTGGCCGCCGACTGGACCGCCCGGCTCAGCCCGCGCCACGGTCTGCCCGCCGTGCTCCAGGCGGCCCAGGTCCTCTTCGCCGTCCTCGCCTTCTTCGGCACCCAGTTCCACTACGGCGGCATCGGCCTGTACGCGCTGTTCTTCGGCCTCATGGGCGTGGCCCAGGGCGTCAACCCCGGCATCAACCGGCCGATGATCATGGCCGTGGTGCCGCCCGAGCTGCGCCCGGCGGCCTTCACCCTCTACATCTCCGTCTTCGAGGCGATCGCCTGGGCCCTGATCGGCCTCGGCGCCGGCTTCCTCGGCGACGCGATCGGGCTGCGCTCCGTCTTCCTGTGGGTCCTGGTCGTCCTCATGCTGGTCAACGGGGCGTTCCTGACCCTGCTGCACCGCACGTATGCCCGCGACACCGCCCGCCTGCAGGCCGAGCTCGACCAGCGGCGCGAGCAGGCCCTGTCATGAACCAGGGACCCCTGGCGCCGGTTCACGGCGGCGAGGCTGAACGACACGCCCCCACCGCCTGCTGCACCCCCGCACGGTCGCCCGGTCGGTCCGCCCCGTCTCTACGGCTGCTCTCCTCACCGCCGGTACGGCACGACGGGTCGGCCGTCGGGATGGTGATGGTGCCCGGAGGCGAGTTCCTCATGGGCACGAACGACTCGGAGGGCCTTCCCGGCGATGGTGAGGGACCCATCAGGAGGGTGCGGCTGGAACCGTTCCTCATCGACACCTGCGCCGTCACCAACGACGCCTTCGCCCGGTTCGTCGCCGACACCGGTCATGTCACCGAAGCCGAACGCTTCGGCTGGTCGTACGTGTTCGCGGGGTTCCTCCCCGCCGCGGTGCGTCGGGGCGTCCCGCGCCCGGAGCGGACGCCGTGGTGGTGCGGGGTGACCGGAGCCGCCTGGAGCCGGCCCGAGGGGCCTGGCAGCGACGTCACGGGCCGAGGAGACCATCCGGTCGTCCACGTCTCCTGGAACGACGCGGCCGCCTACGCCGCCTGGGCCGGCAAGCGCCTGCCGACCGAGGCCGAGTGGGAGTACGCCGCCCGCGGGAGCCTGGAACAGAAGAGGTACCCCTGGGGCGACGAACTCGACCCGGACAGCACCTACCGCTGCAACATCTGGCGGGGTACCTTCCCCGCGAAGAACACCGCCGCCGACGGCTTCCGCGGCACCGCGCCGGTCGACGCCTTCGAGCCGAACGGATACGGCCTCTACAACACCTCGGGCAACGTGTGGGAGTGGTGCGCCGACTGGTGGACCACCGACCATCCCGCCCAGCGCCCGCTGGCCGATCCGGCCGGCCCCGCTACCGGAACCGCGAAGGTCATCCGCGGCGGTTCCCACCTGTGCCACCGCTCGTACTGCAACCGCTACCGCGTCGCCGCCCGCACCGCGAACACCCCCGACAGCACCAGCGGCCACGCCGGATTCCGCTGCGCCCGCAGCGTCTGACCACCCTCGCACCCGCCTGGAGACCACCATGCGTAAGAGCCGTACCTTCGGCATGCCCAGAACCCACGTCCGCGCCCTCGCGGTCGTCCTCGCCGCGCTGACGACAGCGGCGCTCGGCCTCACCACCACCGGTCACGCCGTCGCCGCCCCCGCCCCGGAGGTCCACTACGTGGCACTCGGCGACTCCTACTCCGCCGGCGGCGGCTCCTCCGCCACGTACCTCAACGACTGCAACCAGAGCGTCAACTCCTACCCCTACCTCTACAACCAGTTCACCGCCCCCGACACCTTCGACTTCCAGGCGTGCGGAGCCGCGAAGACCACCGACGTCCTCACCAACCAGCTGACCCCGCTGAACGGCACCACCACCCTGGTCAGCATGACCATCGGAGGCAACGACATCGGTCTCGGCACAGTCATGACGACCTGCCTGTTCGGCACCGACAGCGCCTGCCTCGACGCCGTCGCCACCGCCGAAACCACCGCGCGCACCACGCTCCCCGGTAAGCTCGAGACCGTCTACGACGCCGTCCGCGCCCGCGCCCCCCAGGCCCGCGTCGTGATCCTCGGCTACCCCAGGTTCTACGACCTCGCCATCACCGCCTGCCCCGGCATCAGCACCACCAAGCGCACCGCGCTCAACAACGGAGCCGACGCCCTCAACACCGTGATCCGCGACGAGGTCGCCCAACACAGCGGCTTCGTCCACGAAGACGTCGCCGACCGCTTCGCCGGCCACCAGCTGTGCGACCCCGCCCCCTGGCTTCACGCCCTCAACTGGCCCCTCGGACAGTCCTTCCACCCCACGGCGGCCGGGCAGGCAGGCGCCTACCTGCCCGCCCTCCAGGCCGCCGCCTGACCCGGTCCTCGCCGCGTCCTCATGCGGTTCGTTCGAGGAAGGCGGCGAGGTGCTTGTCGTAGGTGTCGGGGTCGGCGTTCCAGGCGCCGGTGTGGCTCGCCCCCTCGACGGTCACGAGGGTGACCGCGCCGGGCCAGTCGTGCGCGAAGGCGACGCTGGTGGAGTGGGGAACGACGCGGTCGCCGGTGCCGTGGAAGAGGAGCACGGGCTGCCGGGGTCCGCCGGCCCGCCGATTCGCGGACAGGGCGTCGACGGCGTCGAGGTCGGCTCCGGAGCGGAGCTCCACGAAGGCGGCGGTGATGCCGCCGACGGCGGTGGGCAGGCCGAGGCCGCTCGCGATCGTGTCGATGGCGGCGCGGTAGTCGAGTGCGGGCGAGTCGAGGATGACGGATCGGACCGCACTGGTGTGGGTGGCGCGGTGCAGGTAGGTCTCGACGACGCCGCCACCCATCGAGTAGCCGTAGAGCACCACGTCGTCGGCGCCTTCGGCGCGGGCATGGCGGACGGCGGCTTCCAGATCGCGCCACTCGCTGTCGCCGAACTGTCGTTTCCCGCCGGCGTCGTGCGGGGAGCCGGGGTCGTTGCGGTAGGTGATGTCGAGGACGGGGTAGCCCAGTGCGTGGAGCTGGGGCAGGGTGCGCAGTCCCGCGCTGCGGCCGGCCCCGAGGCCGTGGACCTGGATGACCCAGGTGCTCTTGGTGCCGGGGACGAACCAGGCGGGCATCGGGCCGTTCTCGGTGGGGTAGGTGACGTCCCGGTAGTCGAGGCCCAGTGCCCGCTTCGGGTCGGTGGCCCACACGGTCACGGAGATCTTCGCTTCGGCGTCCGCGGCGGGTGGGGGGCCGTCGTGGGTGAGCTCGCGGGTCACCGTGGCCTCGTCGGACCGGACGATCGGGCCGAGGGTGCCCTGTCGGCGCTCGCCGGTGGCGTCGTCCTTCCAGATCAGGCCGTAGACACCGGTCTGCCGGCTCTCGCCGGTGGCGGGCAGGGTCACCGTCCCCCGGCCCGCCGAGACGACGTGGGTGTTCAGCGAGGTGTCGTCGACGGGCTGTACGAACTTGCCCGTGATGAGCCACATCGCGCCCGCCCCGAGGACGACGGCGAGAACGAGCACGCACGCGAGCCCGGTCAGCAGGCGCCGGCGCAGACGGGACCGGTGGGCCGCCGGACGCCGAGCGGTGTCGGTGCGGGCGGCATGCCGTTCGGGAACCGCTGAATCGTGGTTTCTGTTCATCGTCGCCCCTACTCGCCGGGGTGGGGCGGGTGCGAGAGTGCGGTCCGCGTCGGAACGCGGCAGGCGTCGATGACGAGGGCGCGGGCGGTGCGGCCTTCGGGGGTCGGCATGAGGGGGAAGGCGTGCGGCATGGCGGCGGCTTCGTGGTAGTCGACCGGGACTCCGGCCGCACGGGCCTTGTCGGTCAGGGCGCGGCTGTCGGTGACGAGGATGTCGTGGGAGCCGCACAGGACGGTGAGCGGGGCGAGGCCCTTCATGGTTCCGTTCAGTGGGCTGACCAGGGGGTCGGCCGGGTCGAGGCCTCCGGCGTAGAGCCGTCCGGCCTCGGCGAGTCCGGGCCGGGCGAGCATCGGGTCGAGGGGTTCGATGGCCGCCTGGTCGGGGTGGTTCGTCGTCACGTCGAGCCAGGGCGAGATGAGGACGGTACGGGCGGGCTGCAGGCCGTGGTGGTCGCGCAGGTACTGGGCGGTGGCGAGTGCCAGGCCGCCGCCCGCCGAGTCACCCATGAGGATCACGTTGTCCGGACCTGCCTCCTCGATCACGCGGGCCAGGATGCCCGCGGTGGCGGGAACCAGGTCGGAGGCGTGGCGGCGCGGGGCCAGGGGGTAGATCGGCACGGTGACCCGCGCCGGGGTGCGGCGGGCGAGCTGGGCGACGAAACGCCAGTGGGCGGGGAGGATCTCGAAGAGGTAGCAGCCGCCGTGCAGGTACAGCACCCTCCGGCTCGCCGCTTCGGTGGCCGGGCCGACGTCGTACAGGGGCCAGTCGCCGTGGAGGTCGACCGTGAGGGCGGTCCTGCCCTCCAGCGATTTCGGCGGCGCGTACGGAGCGGGGCGCACAGCACGCTGGGCGACGCGGGCGCGAGTGCGGTCCGCGGACGCGAGCACCTTCTTGCCTCCGCGCAGCCGCAGGATCGTGCCGACCGCTCTGGCCTGCCGGCTGGGCCCGGTCGTCGTCATGCGGATCCCTTTCTTCCTTCGGTGCTCGTGTGGTCGCGTCGGGCGCGGGTCAGGTCCCGCAGAGGGACCGGGTAGGTGCCTGCGTGGGTCCGCTCACGCCAGGCGGCTCAGCGCCGCCGACACCAGTGTCCGGACACCCGGCACGAGCACGGACGGGTCGGGGGCGAACAGCGGGCTGTGGTTGCCAGGCACCTTGCCGATCTTCTCCGCCAGGTCCGTGCCGGGGGCCGCCTCCCACACGTCGGCCGGCGTCGAGGTGACGTACCAGTAGTCGTACGGGACACCGGCGGGTGCCAGCAGGGAGAAGTCCTCGCTGCCCATCGCCGGTCCGAAGTCGAACACCGTCTCGGCGCCGAAGAGTTCGCGGTGCGCGGCCGCGATCTGCCCGTCGAGTGCGGTGTCGTTGACGGTGTTCGGGTAGCCGGGCCGGAGCGTGACCTCGGGCGGCACCGGGCAGCCGGCGGTCCGGCACTCGCCCGCGACGATGCGGCGGACGGCTCCGATGACCCGGTGGCGCACCTGCGGGTCCTGGGTGCGCAGGTTGAGGGAGAGCCGGGCCTCGGCGGGGATGATGTTGTGCTTCGTACCGGAGTGGAACTGTCCCACCGTCAGCACCACCGAGTGCGCTGCCGCGACCTCACGCGACACCACGGTCTGCAGGCGGGTGACGATGTAGGCGGCAGTCACGACCGGGTCGATCGTCGACTCGGGGCGTGAGCCGTGGCCGCCTACGCCGTGCACGACGACGTCGATGTCGTCGGAGGCCGACATGGTGAGGCCCGGGGTGTGCGGGTAGAACCCGGCGAGGCCGGGCGTGACGTGCTGGCCGAGCAGCGCGTCGGGGCGGGGGAAGCGGGTGTGCAGCCCGGCGGCGACCATGGCCGACGCGCCGCCGCCGGACTCCTCGGCGGGCTGCCCGATGACGACCAGCGTGCCGGACCAGGTGGCGCGGGCGTCGGCCAGCGCCTCGGCGGCGCCGGCGAGCCAGGTGACGTGCAGGTCGTGGCCGCAGGCGTGCATGACGCCGTCGACGGTGGAGGCGTACTCCAGTCCGGTGGCCTCCTGGACCGGCAGGGCGTCCATGTCGCCGCGCAGCCAGACGACGGGGCCGTCGCCGTTGGCGAGGACGCCGACCACACCAGTGCGGGCGACGCCTTCCGTCACGTCGTAGCCGGCGGCGCGCAGGCAGGCGGCGAGCTTCGCCGCGGTGCGGTGTTCCTGGAAGGCGAGCTCGGGGTGGCGGTGCAGGTCCCGGTAGAAGTCCTCCAGTGCGGCGGGCTTCAGACCGGCGGTGATCTCCCGCGTGCGGCCGGCGACGGCGATCGGCTCGTTCACGCGGCTGTCTCCTTCTCGTCGAATGTCGGCACGCTCGCCAGCAGACCGCGTGTGTAGGGGTGTTGCGGCGCGCGATATACGTCGCGCACCGGTCCCTGCTCCACCAGTTCTCCGTGGCGCAGGACGGCGACCTCGTCGCTGACGTGGCGGACGACGGCCAGGTCGTGGGAGATGAAGACCATCGTCAGGGACAGTGAACGCCGCAGCTCTTCGAGGAGGTTGAGCACCTCGGCCTGCACGGAGGCGTCCAGTGCCGAGGTGATCTCATCGGCGATCACTACCTCGGGTTCCACGGCGAGGGCTCGGGCCACGGCGATGCGCTGGCGCTGGCCGCCGGAGAACTCGTGCGGGTACTTGACCGCCGCCGAGCCGTCCAGCGCGACGGTCTCCAGCCACCGTTCGACGGTCACCGCGTGCTTCCTGGCGTCGGCCCGTACGGGGTCGACGGCCTCGGCGATGGCCTCACCGATGGTCATGCGTGGGTTGAGCGAGGCGTACGGGTCCTGGGAGACGAGCTGTACCCGGCGGCGGACCGCGACGAGCTCCCTGCCCTTGAGGCCGGTGAGGTCTTCTCCGTCGAGGGTGATGCGGCCTGCGCGGACGGGGTGGATGCCGACGATCGCCTTGGCGATCGTCGACTTGCCCGATCCGGACTCGCCGACCAGGCCGAGCGTCTGCCCGGCCCGGACGCCGGTGGACACGCCGTGCAGTACTTCGCGGGCGCGCCTGCCGTGCCCGAAGGTGACGGTCAGATCCTCGACGGCCAGCTTGTGGGGGGACGCGTTCATACGGGCTGAACCTCCTGGTGTACGGCATGGCAGGCGACGGCGTCGGTGAGGTCCGGCCGTTCGGTCGCGCAGAGGCCGTCGAGTGCCACCGGGCAGCGGTCGGCGAACGCGCAGCCAGCCGGTCGGTCGGCGGGCGCCGGCGGTCGGCCCGGGATCGTGGCGAGCAGTACGCGCTCCTCGGTGTCCGTGTCCTGAAGGCGCGGGCTCGCCGCCAGCAGCGCCTTGGTGTAGGGGTGTCGGGCACGTCCGGCCCGCAGGTCGGCCGCGGACAGCTCCTCGACGACACGGCCGGCGTACATCACCACGACGCGGTGGCAGACCGTGCCGATCACACCGATGTCGTGGGAGATGAGAAGGATGCTCGTGCCGTGCGTGTGGTTGATGTCCTTCAGGAGGTCGAGGACGTCGGCCTGGACGGTCACGTCGAGGGCGGTGGTCGGTTCGTCGGCGACGATCAGCCGTGGACCGGGCAGGAGGGCGGCGGCGATCATCGCGCGCTGCCGCATGCCGCCGGACAGCTCGTGCGGGTACTGCTTCACGACCCGGGCCGGGTTCTCGATCCGCACCTGCTCAAGGGCGTCGACGGCGCGCTTGTACGCCTCCGCCCTGCCTGCACGCTGGTGCACGCGGAGTGTCTCGGTCAGCTGACCGCCCATCTTCAGGGCCGGGTTGAAGGAGGCCGACGGGTCCTGGTAGACGATGCCGATCTCGGTGGCCAGGCGCCTGGGGTCGGCTTCGGGGCCTGCCAGGTCGAGGTCGTCCAGGGTCAGTTCCGCCGCGTGCGCGGACAGCCCCTCCGGCAGGAGCCGGGCCACGCTCATCGCCGTCAACGACTTTCCGGAACCGGACTCTCCGACGAGGCCGACGATCTCGCCGGGCGCGACGTGGAAGGAGACGCCGTCGACGAGACGGGTGCCGTCGGGCAGGGCGACGACGAGGCCGTCCACCTTCAGCAGGGCGTCCGCGGGTGCCCTGAGTGAGCTGGGGTGCACCGGAGCGGGACGCCTCGTCCTGGCTTTCGTATCACCGCCGCGGGGGTCGAGTGCCGTGGCGAGGCCGTCGCCGACGAAGCCCGCGAGGACGCCGGTGAGGGTGATGGCCGCCACCGGGCCGATCGCCTCGGCCGGATTGGTGTAGAGGGATTCCAGGCCGGAGTTGAGCAGCGACCCCCAGTCGTAGTCCGGCGACTGCACGCCGACCCCCAGGAAGGAGAGGCCGGACAGCGCGACGAGCACGTTCGCGAAGGCCACCGAGAGCAGCACGAGCAGCGGCCCGGAGATGTTGGGCAGCAGGTGGCGCGCGAGCAGGCGGTGTGGCGGCACGCCCATCAGGCGGGCCTGCGTCACGAAGTCGCGCTGGGCGACCGAGGCCGCCATGTTGGCGGTCAGACGGGCGAACGCGGGTGCGCCGCCCAGGCCGATCGCGAGGATCGAGGCGGCGGGCCCCGTACCGAGGACCGTGGCGATGACCATCGCCAGCAGGAGCGCCGGGTAGCAGATCATCACGTCGATCAGGCGCAGCCCCAGCTCGCGTACGCGACGGCCCGAGACCCACACGACGGTGCCGAGCAGGATGCCCGCCACCGAGGCGATCGCGGTCGCGGCGAGGGACATCTCCAGGGTGAGGCGGGTGGCGACCAGGGTGCGGGCCAGTACGTCGCGGCCGAGGGCGTCGGTGCCGAGCCAGTGCTCGGCACTCGCCGACGCACGAGCGGCTCCGCTCAGCGCGGTCGCCTCCTCCTCCCAGAGGAAGGGGGCGGCGATGCCGAGGAGGGCGATCAGTCCGAGGCCGCTGAGGGCCACCACCAGAGGCGTGTTCCACCGTATGCGTCGCATCAGCGGCCTCCCTTTCCGGCCAGGGTGCGCGGGTCGAGAAGCGCGAGGACGACGTCGACGAGCAGGTTGAGCAGGGCGGCGAGCAGGCCGAGGACCAGGACGCAGCCCTGGATCACGGGGTAGTCGCGGACGAGGAGCGCCTCGACGACCCGCTGGCCGATGCCGGGCCAGGCGAAGACCGTCTCCACGACGACCGTGCCGCCGAGCAGGCCCGCGAGGATCAGCCCGCCGAGGGTGAGCGTGGCGGTCAGCAGATTGGGCAGGGCATGGCGGGCGTACAGGCGCAGCGGGGGCAGGCGGCGTCCGCGCGCCGTGCGCATGTAGTCCTGGGCGAGGACGTGCGCGGCCTCGCTGCGCACGATGCGGGCCATGACGCAGGTCCCGGGCAGGACCAGCGCGGCGATGGGAAGCACCATCGACGTCACCGTCTCGGCGCCCGCCGCCGGGAGCCAGCCCAGTCTGATCGCGAAGCCGAGGACGAGGAGCGTGCCGATGATGTACTCGGGTGTGGCGCCGACCAGGCCGGTCACGAAGGTGAACGCCCCGTCGGTACGTCGGCTTCCGCGTGCGGCGACGGCGAGTCCGATCGGCACAGCGAGCAGCAGCACCGCCAGGACGGAGAGGAACGCGATCTCGGCGGTGAACGGCAGGCGGTTGCCGATGATCTCGGCGACGGGCTCCTTCGTCTGGAAGGCCGTGCCCAGGTCACCGCGCAGCAGTCCGCTCGCGTACGTGCCGAACTGCGTCAACAGGGGCCGGTCCAGGCCCAGCTCGTGGCGGGCCAGCTCCACGTCGGCGGGCGTCGCGTCGGCGCCCGCGACCACGCGCGCCGGGTCGCCGGGGATGAGCTGCACCATCAGGAACGTGCCGACGACGAGCGTGACCGCGACGGCTACGAGCCCGACAAGCCGCCGGACGACAAAGGTGCCCCAGGGGCCGAGCACCGTCGCGCGCCCGGCCCCCGCTGCCGGCTTGCCGGTCAGTGTCGCCGCCATCAGCGGGTGACCCTGAGCGTGGAGACGGTCAGGAGTCCGCCCGGCATCGCGAAGGAGATTCCCTTGCGGGCGACGTAGTGCACGTCGACCGTGGCGAGCGGGATCACGTCGTTCGCCTTGAGCAGCGCCTCCTGGGCCTTCTGCCAGGCGGCACACTTGGCACCCTGATCGGTGGTGGACGTGGCCGCGACGTAGTTATCGGCGTACGCCGTGTTCTTGATCGCGCCGTAGTTCTGGCCGCCCTTGGCCGGCTCGGGCCCCAGGAAGTAGCTGCCGCCGCGCGCGAGGGTCCCGCTGATCAGCGGGAAGACGGTGACGTCCCAGTCGCCCTGGTTCGCGGTGACGTCGGTGGCCCAGGTGGCGTTGTCGGCGTTGGTGAGCTTCACCTCGGCGCCGGCGGTGCGCAGTGCCTCGGCGACGTAGGAGTTGCCGGCGCCGCCTGCGACGCCGTTGGTTCCCTCCAGCTTGAGGGACACCCCTGTGAGGGTCTTCTTCGCCGAGGCCGGGTCGGTCGTGGTCAGCAGGGTGGTGTCGGTGGAGACGCAGGCGGCCTTCTCGTCCACGTACGAGGTCATCGTCTGCCCGGCGCCGCCGAAGACCTTGTTGAAAGCGGAGGCGCTGACGGCCTGCGCGACCGCCTTGCGGATCTCGGGGTCGGCGCCCGGGTGCCCGGGGCGCTGGTTGAAGGCGATGTAGTTGCGGATGAACGGCGTCGACCTGATCGCGTACCCGGTCTTGCCGGTGAACCGTGTGACGTCCGTGCCGGTGATGGGGGCCAGGTCGAGGGCGCCGGTCTGCAGCTGGTTGGCGAGGGTCGACTCGTTCTTCGCGATCTGGATCCGCAGTGTGTCGGCCGGCTTCCCGGCGGGCGTCGAGGCGTAGCGCGGGTACGCGTCGAAGCCCTTGCGCAGCCGCAGTTCGTACGAGGCTCCGCGCCGGGCCGTCGCCATCTCGTACGGGCCGGAGGCCGCACCCTTGACGGCGCCCTGGGCGAGCGCGGCGGCCCCCGCGTCGAGACCGGCCTTGCACACGATCCCGGCGCCGGTGCTGGACAGGCCGCTCAGGACCTCACCCCACGGGGTGGCGGTGGTGATGGCGACGGTCCCGGCCGCGTCGTCGCCCGTGATCGTGGTCTTCTCGCCGGCGTTCGCGGCACCGAAGGTGAGCAGGGCTCCGGCCGAGGTCGCCCGGTAGCGCTGCAGGGAGGCGACTACCTGCGAGGCGGTCAGCGGTGAGCCGTCGGAGCAGGTCAGGCGCTTCTTCAAGGTCAGGGTCGTCTTCGTCGGCGTGGACGTCCAGGTCTCGGCCAGACCCGCGACGAAGGTGCCTCCGTCGTCCTGCCCGATCAGCGGCTGGTACAGCAGCGACGTCATCACGTAGTCCGTCGCGCTCGCGCCCTTCGCCGGGTCGAACGAGGTGACGTCGGAGGTGACGCCGACCTTGACGGTGCCCCCGCTCGTGTCGCCGCTCGACGAAGGCCCGTCGGCGGAGCCGGTGGTGCAGGCGGAGGCCAGGAGGGACGTGGCGGCGACCGTGATGGAGCAGGCGAGGAACCGCGAACGGTGCATGGAGGACTCCCCAGGGCTGAGGGTGGGAGGGCGGTGCTGCGCTGTGATGCGGGATACAAAACAGGCCACTTCCCTCCCCACCTCGAAATTGCAAGAATCCGCACGGGAAAGGTGATCGCATGCACGAATCCACAACATCCGTCGGCTCGGTCAGGGGTGACACCCCGTCCCGGGGAACACTCGATGAACTCGATCTCGCGCTCGTCAACGCCCTGCAGATGGCACCCCGCGCCCCCTGGGCGCAGCTGGCCCGCCCGCTCGGAGTGGACGCGGCGACGCTCTCACGACGCTGGGCCCGGCTGCGCGATTCCGGCGAGGCGTGGATCACCTGCCACGCGGCTCCCTCCCAAGTGACGTACGGCGCCCTCGCCTTGATCGAGGTGTCGTGCGTGCCCCAGGCCCGGGAGGCCCTGGCCGGGCGGCTCGCCCGTCACCCGCAGGCGACGAGCGTGGAACTGGTGGCGGGATCGTGCGACCTGCTGCTGACGGTGGCCACGGCGACGAAGTCGTTGATGACCGCGTACGTCCTCGCCCTCGGCCGCGACGAGGCGGTGACCGCCACCCGCACCCACCTGGTGCAGCACCTGCACCAGGACGGAAGCGAGTGGCGTCTGGACTCGCTCTCCCGCGACCAGCGGCGCGATCTGGCGGAGACCGAGGAAGGCGCCTCCCACACCGCGGCCGCGACCTTGAGCCCCGAGGACCGCGCCCTGCTGCTCGCCCTCGCTCAGGACGGGCGCCGCTCCATCGCCTCGATCGCCGGCGAGTTGGACCGCCCCGAGTCGACGGTACGACGGCTGCTGCACTCGCTCCTCCACGGCGGCAGAGCGGTGCTGCGCTGCGACACCGCCCACCTGCACGCGGGATGGCGCAGTTCGGCGACGCTCTGGATGTCCGTGCCGCCCGCGCAGCTCACGACGGCCGGAGAGGAGTTGACCCGGCTGCGGAACACCCGCATGGCGGCGTCCGTGTCCTCCGAGGCCAACCTGCTGAGCGTCGCGTGGCTGCACGCCCTGGACGACCTCGCCCGCTACGAGGCCCAGGCCGCCGCACGGATCCCCTCGCTGCGGGTGCTGAACCGCACGGTCACTCTGCACTGGGTCAAACGCATGGGCCGCCTGCTCGGAGACGACGGCCGCAGCACCGGCTGCGTCCCGATCGACCTGTGGCACCCGATCGCCTGAATCCCCCTCTCAGCGGGCTGCGGTTTCCCGCACACAGCCACTGGTTCTGGCGGATCCGTGCAATCCCCAGGGCGGGTGGGACGGGTACCCGAGGCTGAGGCACCACCGCCGGACGGCCGACCGGCCTCAGCCCAAGACCGAGAGGGACACACCCATGCCCATGCCCAGCAACCCGCCCGCCGGCGACGACCTCGTCCGCCTCAGCGCCACCGAGGCCCTCCGGCTCTTCGCCCGGCGCGAGGTCTCCCCCGTCGAGCTGATGCGGGCCGTCGCCGAACGCGCCGAGAAGGTCGAACCGCGGATCAACGCCTTCAGCGAGCGCCTCTTCGACGAGGCCCTGGAGCAGGCCCGGCACGCCGAGGACCGCTATCTCGGCAAGAACGGTCTCACCCCCCGCCCCCTGGAGGGCATCCCGGTCGCGGCCAAGGAGAAGCACGCCATCCTGGGCCGCACCCTGACCGAGGGCTCCCTCGCCAGGAAGGGCCAAGTCGCCACCGAGAACGCCCCCGTCGTCGACCGCATACTCGACGCGGGCGGCATCATCCACGCCCGTACCACCACCCCCGAGTTCTCCCTCTCCACCTACACCCACTCCCGCATGTGGGGCGTCACCCGCAACCCGTGGAACCTCGACTTCACCCCCGGCGGCTCCTCCGGCGGCTCCGGCGCCGCCCTCGCCGCCGGCACGACCGTGCTCGCCTCCGCCTCCGACATCGGCGGCTCCACCCGCATCCCGGCCGCGTTCACCGGAACCGTCGGCTTCAAGGCCCCCTACGGCCGCAATCCCGGCCTCGGCGTGCTCACCGCCGACCACTACCGCGGCGACGGCCCGATGGCCCGCACGGTCGACGACGTCATCGCCTTCCAGAACGTCCTGGCCGGTCCCGACCCCCGCGACCACACCTCGATCCGCCCCAAGCTGACCCTGCCCACCTCGTACGAGGACGTCACCGGCATGCGGATCGCCCTGTGCGTGCGGTTGGGCGAGTACGACGTCCACCCGGAGGTCGAGGCCAACACCCGCGCCGCCGCCCAGGCACTCTCCGACGCCGGCGCGCACGTGGAGGAGATCACCCTCCCCTGGACCCACCTCGACCTGCTGACCGCCGTCGCCGGCCACTTCTCCACCATCTTCGGCGCCCTCGTCATCGAGGCCGCCGAAACCCATCGCGACCTGCTCAGCCCGTACGCGGTCGCCTTCGCCGACACCATGGCGTACGCCCGCACCCAGGTCAGCTACCTCGACTCCCTGCGCGCCGAACACCGGCTGCAACGCGGGCTCGCCACCGCCATGGACGGATTCGACGCCCTGATCTGCCCCACCACCGCCATCCCCGGCTGGCACGCGGGCGACGACCTCGCGGGCGACAAGGTCGTGGTGCACGGCGAGGAGGTGGCCGACACCCTGTGGAGCGCCATGACCACCCCCTTCAACATCAACAACCGCTGCCCCGTCCTCAACGTCCCCTCCGGCATGTCGAGCTGGGGACTCCCCACCGGCCTCCAGATCGTCGGCCACCCCTACGACGACCCCTCCGTCTTCCGCGTCGGCAAGGCCCTGGAGGCCCACCGCCCCTGGTCGTACGAGCAGATCGAAGGTCAGCTGTAGTGACCACAACAGCGAACCAAGGTGCCCACTCCCGAAAGGCAGCTCCGGTGAACGTCCCTCAACCCGATCTTCTCTGGCCGGCATACGACCAGCCGGGCGACCTGAAGACGATCGAGTCCCTCGCACTCGAGGACCGCGGCCTGCCCGGTACTACGTACGACGTTCTGGCCCGGGCCGCCACCCTCTGGCCCGACCAGCCGGCTCTCACCGTGCTGCCCAGCGCGGAGCAGTGGGCGCACGGCGAGACCGTGGGCTTCGGTCAACTACGCGACCAGGTGCACCGCATCGCGAACCTGTTCCACCAGCACGGTGTCCGCCGCACCACCGCCGTGGGCCTGCTGACCCCCAACACCGGCCTGCTGCCCGCCACGCTCCTGGCCGCCCAGCTCGCGGGCATCGCCGCACCGGTCAACCCCTCCCTCGCCGCCGAGCACACCGAACGCCTGCTGGGCCTGGGCGGGGCAAGGATCCTGGTCGCGGCCGGACCCGAACTGGACCCCGGCGCATGGCGGACGGCCCGCACCGTGGCGGCATCGCTCCGCTGCTCGGCGCTGTTCGCCCTACGTCCCCTCGGCGCGACCGATCCCGCGCCCGCCCTGGAACCCGTCGCCGGGATCGAGATCGCCTATCTGCACGTCGCGGCCGCCGCCCAGCCGCCGGGACTCCGCCCCGGGGTGGCGCCCCCGAAAGCCGGTGACCTGGCCGCGTACTTCCACACCGGCGGCACCACCGGCGCCCCCAAGCTGGCCGCGCACACCCACGCCAACGAGGTGACCGACGCCTGGATGATCGCGGCCAACAGCCTGCTGGACTCCGATTCCGTACTCTTCGCCGGGCTGCCGCTGTTCCACGTCAACGCCCTGGTCGTCACCCTGCTGGCACCGCTGCTGCGTGGTCAGCACAGCGTGTGGGCCGGCCCCCTCGGCTACCGCGATCCGGCGCTGTTCAAGGTCATCTGGAAGATCGTCGAACACTTCCGGATCTCCACCATGTCCGCCGTTCCGACCGTCTACGCCGGGCTCGCCCGGGTGCCGCTCGACGCGGACATCACCTCGCTGCGCTTCGCGATCGTCGGGGCGTCCCCTCTGCCGCCGGCGGTACGCGCGGCGTTCGAGGACCACACCGGCGTCCCCCTGTGCCAGGGATACGGGCTGACCGAGGCCACCTGCGGCAGCGCCCGAAGCTTCCTGCGCGGACACCAGCGCCCCGAGGCGGCGGGCCAGCGCATGCCCTACCAACAGGTGAAGACGGTACGGATCGACAGCGACGGCCAGTGGCACGACCTTCCGCAGGGTGAACCCGGCGTCCTCGCCATCAGCGGCCCCACTGTCTTCCCCGGCTACGTCGTCGGCCACGACGCCGACGGACCGCGCATGGACACCCTCGGCACCGTGCGCGACGGCTGGCTCAACACCGGTGACCTCGCACGCGTGGACGCCGACGGCTTCGTCCACCTGCTCGGCCGTGCGAAGGACCTGATCATCCGCGGCGGCCACAACATAGACCCCGCCGTCATCGAGGACGCCCTCCTCGCCCACCCGGCCGTCACCGGCGCGAGCGCCGTCGGCCGCCCCGACCCGCACTCCGGCGAAGTCCCCGTCGCCTACGTCACCCTGGCCCCCGGCACGACCGACACCGGCCCCGCCGAACTGATCGCGTTCGCCGCACGACACGTACCCGAGCGAGCCGCGGCCCCCAAGGACGTCATCATCCTGGCGGCGCTGCCCCTGACCGACATCGGCAAGCCTTCCAAGGTACCCCTGCACCTCGATGCCACCCGGCGCGCCTTCTCCGGCGCTCTGGCCTCCATCGGCACCGCCTACGCCGACCAGCAGATCCGGTGCGACCTGGCCGACGGCCGCCCGACAGTATCCCTGCCTCCGGTCGCCGACCCCGACCTACGCCGCCGGATCACCGCCCAGCTCGCCCCATACGGCGTGGACTGGGCGTTCAGCGACTCCGGCAGCCACTGAGGCCGGCCCCGTCGCGGCTCCAAGGGTTGACGACACGATTGGTCTATGCCAACTTCTCCTCGGCACATGATCAGCCGTTCCCCACACGAGCGTTGAAGCATCAGGCTTCGCCCGCGGCACCGTGCTGCCTTTCCCCCCATCGCCTCCCCGAGAGGAACCCCATGCGCAACGGAACGGACCAGCGGAGGCCGGGCATGCGCACCGCGCTCGTCGCCGCCACCGTGATCGGCCTCGGCGCCACCGCCCTCACCGCCCTCCCTGCCGCCGCCGCGGACGAGAGCATCGCCGTCCGGTACCGGCAGGGCGGCACGGGCAGCGACCAGGCCACGCCCTGGCTCACCGTGGTCAACACCGGTACGGCGAACGTCCCGTTGAGCCAGGTCAAGGTGCGCTACTACTTCAAGGCCGACCCCGGCGCCTCGTACACGTACGCCTGCGACTGGGCCGTCAGGGGCTGCACGCACCTGACCGGCACTTTCGGCACGCCGGCCAGTCCCACCGCCACGGCGGACCGGTTCCTGGAGGTGGGGTTCACGGCGGGGGCGGGCTCGCTGGCACCGGGCGCCGACACCGGGGACGTACAGCTGCGCTTCCACCGCTCCGACTGGCAGTCGCTCGACCAGTCCGACGACTACTCGTTCGGGCCCGCCCAGACCACGTACGAGAACTGGACCAAGGTCACCGCCACCATCAGCGGGGTCCAGGTCTGGGGCACCGTCCCGGGCGGCGACACGCCCACCCCGACGCCGAGCGCCCCGTCCCCCTCAGGTCCGACGACTCCCCCGGCCGGACAGGGTGTCCTCTTCGACGACTTCTCCTACACCGGTCACACCGACCCGGCGATCACCGCACACGGCTGGACCATCCGCGCCGGCGGAGGCGGCCCCGGCGTCGGCCAGGCGACCTGGGCGCCCGAGAACGTGACCTTCGCCAAAGAGGGCGCGAACTCCGTCATGACGCTGCGCACGTCAACCGCGGGTAGCGGCGCGTCGACCCGCCAGACCGAAGTGCACACCGACGCACGGAAGTTCAAGAACGGCACGTACGCCGCCCGCGTGCGCTTCGCGGACACCCCGACCAGCGGTCCTGACGGCGACCACCTGGTCCAGAGCTTCTTCACCATCAACGACCTCACCGCACCGATGGCCGACGACTACGCCGAGTACGACTTCGAGTACCTCCCCAACGGCGGCTGGGGCGAGACGGCGAACGTGCTCTACACCACCTCGTGGGAGACCTTCCGGCCCGACCCCTGGGAGGCCGTCAACCAGCACACGGAAGCCCGCACGAGCCACGCCGGCTGGCACGACCTCGTCCTGACCATCGACGACACAACGCTCGTCTACTACCTCGACGGCCAGGAGTTCGCCCGGCACGACGCCCGCTACCTGCCGGAACGGCCCATGTCGATCCACTTCAACCAGTGGCTGATCGACCTCGCCGGCCAGACCTCCACAGTGCCCCGCGCATACGAGGAGCAGGTCGACTACGTCCTCCACGTGAAGGACCAGGTCCTCAGCCCCGCCCAAGTGGCGGCGAAGGTCGCCGCGTACCGCTCGACCGGAACGGCCTTCGAGGACTCCGTTCCCGCCTCCTGAACGAACCGGCCCGGGGCCGGGCTGTGGCGGTGCGATCGTCCGCTCACACACGGCCGAGGTCACGTTCCTTGGTCTCGGGGAGCGCGATGGACCAGGGAGAGCAGGGCCATCGCGCTCATGGACCAGCCGCCCACCGACGGACGGTAGCCGTCGCCCAGCGCGGTGACGACGGGCGGCGCGGCCGCACCGCCCAGGACGCCGCCGAGGTTGTAGGAGAAGCCGGCGCCGGAACAGCGCACACGGGTGGAGAACAGCTCGGGCAGACACGCACCGGACGGGCCGTAGATGATGCCCATGCAGAGCAGGGCGCCGCTCAGCGCGACGGCGATCAGGAGGTAGTTGCCGGTGTCGAGGAGCGGAAAGAGCACCGCTCCCCACACCGCCCCGAACGCGGCACCGGCGGTGATCAGCTTGCGGCGGCCGACGCGGTCGGACCAGCGGGGGACGGGGAAGGTCGAGATTCCGAGGACTGCCACGGCGACCAGGGCGAGGGCGAGCATGTGGTTCTTCGGGATGCCGAGCGTCTTGGTGGTGTAGGTCATGCAGTACGTGGCGGCCGTGTAGACCGTCACGTACACGACGGTGATCACGCCCGCGCCGAGCAGCACCTCCTTCGGGTGCCTGCGGAACGCCTCCACAAGCGGGGCTTTGGCGGTCTCGCGCCGTTCGGTGACCTTCGTGAAGGCGGGGGACTCGGCGATCTTCAGCCGGATGACCAGGCCGACGGCGACCAGGACGAAGGAGAGCAGGAAGGGGATGCGCCAGCCCCAACTCTGGAACGCCCCGTCGTCGAGGACGGTGGACATGGCCAGGAAGATGATGATGGTGGCGGCGAAGTATCCGACGGGCGACCCCATCTGGGGTGCCGCCGCGTACAGGCCGCGTTTCTTCTAGGCCTCCCGCAGGATGTCGACCTTGGGGTTCAGGTGCTCCAGCGCCGCCTCCCGGCCTGCGAACGACCGGCTGACGAGCCGTGTCCAGAGGCTGTCGCTCCTGTCGAGCCGCGGCGCGATAGGGGTGCGGATGCGCTCGAGTTCTGTGCGGTAGAAGGGGTCGCCCGAGTTGTGCGCGGGAGTGGACGCCGTACCCAGGGCGTCCAGTGCCAGCTCGGGTTCCGCAGTGGCCATGGATTCGGCCACGGGCAGCAGGAACCCGAGCGCGTCGTCATGGCGGAGTGTCACGGCCAGCGACCAGCCGCCGCGCAGGGAGGCTTCAGCGAGCAACCGGGGGGCGTCCGTCAGCGTGGCGACGCGGGGCGCGATGTCTCCGACCCACTGCGGGTAGCCGGCGTACATGGCGGCGGCAGCGGCCGTGAGCAGGCGCCCGGCGCGCTGATCGGAGTCCGGAGTGAGTTCCGCGGCACGTTCCAGCGCTGTGGCCGCGGCCGCGTATCCGCCGCGGCGCCGGGAGCGTTCGGCGCTCTCCTCCAGGGCGTCGGCGACCGCTTCGTCCGGTCCGAGTGCGGCGGCGAGGTGCCGGGCCCGACGGTCGGGTTCGTGTGCGAGCGCCGCGGCGAGTGCCAGGTGGGCCTCGCGACGGTCGGCGAAGGTGGCGGTCTGGTAGATCGCGACGCGGACCAGCGGATGGCGCAGGAGTATGTCGCCGCTCTCGACCCGTACCAGACCCGCCTGTTCGGCCGGCGCCGCCACACCTCCGGCCTGTCCAGGCCCGCGGGGCTGCGTGCACGACGTCGGAGAGCCGGTCGGTGCCTGCGGCTGCCGCCAGGAGCAGCGCACGCCGGGTGTGCTCCGGAAGGTCGGGCAGGTCGGCGGCGAACAGGCGCTCGAGCCGCGCGGTGAGCGGGAGTGAGTCGATCGGGTCGGAAACAGGGTTCCCCGGTTCCTTGGCGCAGGCCAACTCGCAGGCATCAGCCTTGCCCGCCTGAGCTTTGCGGCGGCAATGTCTATATCGTCCGAGCCGGGAGTCCCCATAGCAGCCCCATCCAGGCAACGCCCAGAACTGACGCATCATCACCAAAGTCAGCATCAGCACCGGCAGGAGGCGCTTCCAGCCGCCGCGCAACGCCAAGATCATCTATCTCCACAACACCACCTGATCTGCGAAGACACAAGCCAAAGACCCTTCCGTTAGAGTCACAAGGAGACACCCATGAGGATGCTCATCAACGTTCCCGAGACCGTCGTCGCCGACGCCCTGCGGGGGATGGCCGCCGCTCATCCCGAGCTCACCGTGGATGTGGAGCGGCGGGTCGTGGTGCGGCGGGACGCTCCCGTGGCGGGGAAGGTGGCGCTGGTCTCCGGCGGTGGGTCCGGGCACGAGCCCTTGCACGGGGGGTTCGTGGGACCCGGGATGCTGGCGGCCGCGTGTCCCGGTGAGGTGTTCACGTCGCCCGTGCCCGATCAGATGGTGCGGGCCGCCGCTGCCGTCGACAGTGGCGCCGGGGTGTTGTTCGTCGTCAAGAACTACACCGGTGACGTGCTGAACTTCGAGATGGCCGCGGAGCTGGCGGAGGACGAGGGCATCCAGGTCGCCAAGGTCCTCGTCGACGACGACGTCGCGGTCACGGACAGTCTGTACACGGCGGGCCGGCGCGGGACCGGCGGCACGCTCTTCGTGGAGAAGATCGCGGGCGCCGCCGCCGAGGAGGGCGCGCCTCTTGAGCGGGTGGAGTCGATCGCCCGCCGGGTCAACGAGCGCTGCCGGTCCTTCGGCGTGGCCCTGAGCGCCTGCACCACCCCCGCGAAGGGCAGCCCCACGTTCGATCTCCCCCCGGGTGAGCTGGAGTTGGGCATCGGCATTCATGGCGAGCCGGGGCGTGAGCGGCGGCCGATGATGACCTCGGGGGAGATCGCGGACTTCGCCGTCGACGCCGTCGTCGAGGACCTCCGCCCCTCCGGGCCGGTGATCGCCCTGGTGAACGGGATGGGCGCGACCCCGCTCCTGGAGCTGTACGGCTTCAACGCCGAGGTGCAGCGCGTACTCGGCGAGCGGCGGGTGCCGGTGGCCCGTACGCTCGTCGGGAACTACGTGACCTCGCTCGACATGGCGGGCTGCTCGGTGACCCTGTGCGAGGTGGACGAGGAACTCCTTCGCCTGTGGGACGCGCCCGTGGAGACGCCCGCGCTCCGCTGGGGCCGGTGAGCCGGGGCATGGGAGAGGGGACGGGCATGACGGAGACCTTCGGGGTGGACTTCCTGGTGCGGTGGCTGGCCGCGGTGGCCGAGGCCGTCGACCGTGAGGCGGACCGGCTCACCGAGCTGGACTCGGCCATCGGGGACGCCGACCACGGCGCCAATCTGAAGCGGGGGTTCGCCGCCGTCACCACGATCCTGGCCGAGGAACCGCCCGCGACGCCCGGCGCGGTGCTCACCGCCGCCGGGCGGCAGCTGATCTCCACCGTGGGCGGCGCGTCGGGACCGTTGTACGGGACGCTGCTGCGCCGTACCGGCAAGACGCTCGGTGACGGGGACCGGGTCACCCGGGAGCAGTTGGCGGAGGCGCTCGGTTCCGGTGTCGCCGCCGTGTCGCAGCTGGGAGGTGCCCAGGTGGGCGACAAGACGATGCTGGACGCGCTCGTTCCTGCCGTGGAGGGGCTGCGGGCGTCGTTCGGGGCGGCCCGCGCCGCCGCCGAGGAGGGCGCGCTCGCGACCGTACCCCTGCGGGCCCGCAAGGGCAGGGCCAGCTATCTGGGCGAGCGGTCGGTGGGGCACCAGGATCCGGGGGCGACCTCCTCGGCGCTGCTGTTCGCCGCGCTCGACGACGTCGCCCGTACGGAGGGGGCGTCGTGAGTGCCGGGACCCGCGTCGGCATCGTGCTCGTCTCGCACAGTGCCGCCGTCGCGGTCGCCGTGGCCGAGCTGGCCCGGGGACTCGCCGGCGGCGGTGACCTGGCGCCGGTCCTCCCGGCCGGCGGGACCCCGGACGGTGGTCTGGGGACGAGTTCCGAGCTGATCCGCTCCGCGGCCGAGGCCGCGGAGCGGGGCGCCGGTGTGGCGATCCTGGTCGATCTGGGGAGCGCGGTGCTCACCGTGAAGGCGCTGCTCGCCGAGGGCGACGAGCTGCCCGGGAACTCCCGTCTGGTGGACGCGCCGTTCGTCGAGGGCGCGGTCGCCGCGCTGGTCACGGCGAGCGCCGGCGGCGACCTCGACGCCGTGGCGGCGGCGGCCTCGGAGGCGTACGCCTACCGTAAGGACTGACTGCGGGGAGTGAGCGAGAGGCCGCACCGGGTGGCGACCGTGTTGTGATGTACCTGGTCAACGCACTAAGGTCGCAGGGCCTTGGTGTACGGGAAACCGGTGCAGTACCGGTGCGGCCCTCGCCACTGTGATCGGGATGTCCGGCTCCACCCCCGCGGGAAGCACCCTCGGGGAAGCCACTGGACCGCGACGGGAGACCGTCGGGGTGTGGGAAGGCGGAGTCGGACGTATGACCGTCAGCCAGGAGACCGGCCAAGGTGCGTTGTCCATCCACGAGGTGCTGGAGAGGGTCTCCCAACCATGCATATAGCCGAGGGGTATCTGCCCCCTGTGCACGCGGCCGCCTGGGGCGTCGCGTCCGCGCCGTTCATCGTCCACGGGGTCCGCGCGCTGACCCGCGAGGTACGGTCCAATCCCGAGTCCACCCTTCTGCTCGGCGCTTCCGGCGCCTTCACCTTCGTCCTGTCGGCGCTCAAGCTGCCGTCGGTGACGGGTAGTTGCTCGCATCCGACCGGTACGGGTCTGGGTGCGATCCTGTTCCGGCCGCCGATCATGGCGGTCCTCGGGACGATCACCCTGCTGTTCCAGGCCCTGCTGCTCGCCCACGGCGGGCTGACCACCCTCGGCGCGAACGCCTTCTCGATGGCGATCGTCGGCCCCTGGGCGGGGTACGGGACGTATCTGCTGCTGCGCAGGACCGGCGCGCCGCTGATGGTCGCCGTCTTCTTCGGCGCGTTCGTCGCCGACCTGTCCACGTACTGCGTGACCAGCGTGCAGCTCGCGCTCGCCTTCCCGGACCCGGCCAGCGGTGTGCTCGGGGCGCTCGCCAAGTTCGGCGGGATCTTCGCCGTGACGCAGCTCCCGCTCGCCGTGAGCGAGGGCCTGCTCACCGTGCTCGTGATGCGGCTGCTCACCCAGTCCAGCAAGGGAGATCTGATCCGGCTCGGTGTCCTCGGCGGACGCACGGCGGAGCGACGCGAGGGGGCGACCGCGTGATGAGCCGGAACACGAAGATCAACGCCCTGTTGCTGCTCGTCGTCGCGGCGCTCGCGGTACTGCCGCTCGCGCTCGGGCTCGGGGACCACAAGGAGGAGCCGTTCACCGGGGCGGACGGGGAGGCGGAGACCGCGATCACGGAACTCCACCCGGACTACGAGCCGTGGTTCAGCCCCCTGTACGAGCCGCCGTCGGGGGAGATCGAGTCGGGGCTGTTCTCCCTCCAGGCCGCGCTGGGCGCCGGCGTCCTGGCGTACTACTTCGGGCTGCGGCGGGGCCGCAGGCAGGGAGCGGCCCTGGCTAAGGCGGCCGAGGGGAAGGCCGTCGGGGCGAAGACGGCCGAGGTGGCCGAGACGAAGGCCTCGCCGGACGGGGGCGGTACGGGCTCGGGCGGTACGGGCTCCGTGACCGTCGACGAGCCGGGCGCGTAGTCGCCGATGCTGCCGATCGACGCGGCGGCGCACAGCAGTCGCTGGCGCCGCCGTCATCCCGCCGAGAAGGCGCTGCTCGGCTTCGGTCTGACCCTGTGCGCGGTCTCCCTGCCGCCGTGGCCGGGCGCCCCGCTCGTCGCGGCGACCACGCTCGCGGTCCTGCTCGGTCCGGCCGGTGTGCCGGGCCGCGCCCTCTGGCGGGCGTTCCGCATCCCGCTCGGGTTCTGTGTCACGGGCGCGGTTCCGCTGCTCTTCGAGGTGGGTGGCGACCGCGGGTTCGTCGCGCTCGCGCCGGAAGGTCCGACGCAGGCGGTCGAGCTGCTCCTGCGGACCTCTTCGGCCTCGCTCGGGGTGCTGCTGTTCGCGTTCACCACGCCGGTCTCCGACGTCCTGCCCCGCCTCGTCCGCGCCGGGGTGCCGGCTCCGGTGGTGGACGTGGCGCTCGTGATGTACCGGATCATCTTCCTGCTGCTCGACTCCCTGTCGAAGATCCGGCAGGCGCAGGCGGCCCGGCTCGGGCACACCACCCGGGCCGCGACCTGGCGTTCCCTCGCCGGCCTCGGCGCGACCACGTTCGTACGGGCCTTCGACCGGGCGCAGCGCCTGCAGTCGGGGCTCGCCGGGCGCGGGTACGACGGGACGCTGCGGGTGCTCGTGCCCGCGTGTGCGCTCTCCCGCCGGTTCCTCGCCGTGACGGGCGTCCTGCTCGCGGGGCTCGTCGCCCTCACCCTCGTACTGGAAAGGCTGCTCCCGTGATGCCCACGAAGGTCCCCTCCCTTCCGGTGCCCGTCGTGCAACTGGTGGGCGCGGGCTTCGCCTACGAGGACGGGCCCGCGGTCCTGTCGGGCGTGGACTTCGCGGTGGCGGAGGGCCGCGCGGTCGCGCTGCTCGGCCGCAACGGCGGCGGCAAGACGACGCTGCTCCGGCTGCTCAGCGGCGGCCTGCGGTGCGGGAGCGGGTCGCTGCTCCTGGACGGGGCGGAGGTGGCGTACGACCGGAAGGGACTGACCCGGTTGCGGACCAGCGTGCAACTGGTGGTCCAGGATCCGGACGACCAGCTGTTCGCGGCCTCGGTCGGCCAGGACGTGTCGTTCGGTCCGACGAACCTGGGGCTGCCGGAGGAGGAGGTGCGGCTCCGGGTGGCGGAGGCCCTGGAGGCCCTGGACATCACGGCGCTCGCGGACCGGCCGACGCATCTGCTGTCGTACGGGCAGCGCAAGCGGGCCGCGATCGCCGGAGCCGTGGCGATGCGGCCTCGGGTGCTGATGATGGACGAGCCGACGGCCGGGCTCGATCCGCACGGGCAGGAACGGCTGCTCGACGCCCTGCGGCGGCTTCGGGAGGCCGGTACGACCGTGCTGATGGCGACGCACGACGTGGACCTGGCGCTCCGCTGGGCGGACGAGGCGGCGGTGCTCTCCCCCGCCGGGCTGCGCACCGGTCCGGTCGCCGAGCTGCTCGCGGACGACGCGCTGCTCGACGCGGCCCGGCTGCGGCGGCCCTGGGGCACGGCCGTGGCCCGGCTGCTGCGGGCGCGGGGGCTGCTGGACGCGGGCGCGCCTGAGCCGCGGATGCCGGAGGACCTGGACGTGTGGCTGGGGTCCGTGGCGACCCCCGTGGTTACCGAGTAGTAGAAATCACGTCCCCGTTCTTCTGCAACTAGTTGCACAACAGGAGGGAGGTCCCCTACAACTGAGCTCGACGTTCCTGCGCGAGGAGGCGCCCCCATGACCCCGTACCCGCATCTGCTGAGCCCGCTCGACCTGGGGTTCACCACCCTGCCCAACCGGGTGATCATGGGGTCGATGCACGTCGGCCTCGAAGAGACCGAGCACGGCTTCGAGCGCATGGCCGCGTTCTACGCCGAGCGGGCCCGCGGTGGCGTCGGCCTCATCGTCACCGGCGGCATCGCGCCCAACGACGCCGGCCGTCCCTGGGACGGCGGAGCCAAGCTCACCACCGCCGACGAGGTCGCCGAGCACCGGCTCATCACCGACGCCGTGCATGCGGAGGGCGGCCGGATCGCGATGCAGATCCTGCACTTCGGCCGGTACGCCTACCACCCCGCCCTCGTCGCGCCCAGCGCCATCAAGGCCCCGATCAGCCCCTTCGTACCGAACGAGCTGACCGACGCCGAGGTCGAGCAGACCGTCGAGGACTACGCCCGCTGCGCCCAGCTCGCCAAGGAGGCCGGGTACGACGGCGTCGAGGTGATGGGCTCCGAGGGCTACCTCATCAACGAGTTCATCGCCGCCGCCACCAACCAGCGCACCGACCGCTGGGGCGGCTCCTACGAGAACCGCGTCCGCTTCCCGCTGGAGATCGTCCGCCGGATCCGCGAGCGCGTGGGCGAGGACTTCATCCTCGTCTACCGCCTCTCCATGCTGGACCTCGTCCCCGGCGGCTCCACCCTGGAGGAGGTCGTCCAGCTGGCCAAGGAGATCGAGGCCGCGGGCGCCACCATCATCAACACCGGCATCGGCTGGCACGAGGCGCGCATCCCCACCATCGCCACCTCCGTGCCGCGCGGCGCCTACACCTGGGTGACGAAGAAGCTGATGGGCTCGGTCTCCGTGCCGCTCGTCACCAGCAACCGCATCAACACGCCCGAGGTCGCCGAGGAGATCCTCGCCGACGGCCGCGCCGACCTGGTGTCGCTCGCCCGCCCGTTCCTCGCCGACCCGGCGTTCGTCGCCAAGGCCACCGCGGGCCGCGCCGACACCATCAACACCTGCATCGGCTGCAACCAGGCCTGCCTGGACCACACCTTCAACCTCAAGATCACCTCCTGCCTGGTCAACCCGCGCGCCTGCCACGAGACCGAGCTGGTCCTCTCCCCCACCCGCCTCGCCAAGCGGATCGCCGTGGTCGGCGCCGGCCCGGCCGGTCTGTCCTGCGCGGTCTCCGCGGCCGAGCGCGGTCACTCGGTGACGCTCTTCGACGCCGCCGCCGAGATCGGCGGCCAGCTGAACATCGCCAAGCGGGTACCGGGCAAGGACGAGTTCGACGAGACGCTGCGCTACTTCCGCGTCCAGCTCGCCGAGCACGGTGTCGAGGTGCGCCTGAACACCCGGGTCGCGGCGGACGACCTCGACGGCTACGACGAGGTCGTCGTCGCCACCGGCGTCTCCCCCCGCACCCCCGCCATCCCCGGCGTCGACCACCCGAGCGTCCTCAGCTACCTGGACGTGCTGCGCGACGGCGCCCCCGTCGGCGAGCGGGTCGCCATCATCGGCGCCGGCGGCATCGGCTTCGACGTCGCCGAGTTCCTCACGGACGGCGGGGAGGGCGCGAGCCAGGACCCCGAGACGTACTTCCGCCAGTGGGGCGTGGACACCACGTACGAGAACCGGGGCGGCCTGCGCGCTCCCGAGCGGAACGCACCGCCGCGCCAGGTGCACCTGCTCCAGCGCAAGACCACCAAGGTCGGCGCCGGTCTCGGCAAGACGACGGGCTGGATCCACCGCACCGAGCTCAAGCACCGGGGCGTGGCCATGGTGGCGGGCGTCTCGTACGACCTGATCGACGACGAGGGCCTGCATGTCACGATCGACGGCGAGTCGCAGCTGCTCCCCGTCGACACGGTCGTGCTCTGCGCGGGCCAGGACCCGCGCCGGGACCTCTACGAGGAGCTGGTGGCCGCCGGCCGCGTCACGCACCTGATCGGCGGTGCGGACGTCGCCGCCGAGCTGGACGCCAAGCGGGCCATCGACCAGGGCACCCGGCTCGCCGCCACCCTGTGATCGCCGCGGCCGGCCACTTCTAGGATGCGTGCATGTCACTCCCGCACGCGATCCTGACCGCGCTGCTCGAGAAGCCGTCCTCCGGCCTCGAACTGACGCGCCGCTTCGACAAGTCGATCGGCTACTTCTGGTCGGCCACGCACCAGCAGATCTATCGCGAGCTGGGGAAGCTGGAGCAGGCGGGGCACATCCGTGCCCTGCCCGCCCCGGTTCCGGTGCGGGGACAGCGCAAGGAGTACGAGGTGCTGCCGGCGGGCCGCGCCGAGCTCGGCACCTGGGTGGCCAGGCAGGAGGACCCGAAACCGCTGCGGGCCGCCCTGCTGCTGCGGATGCGGGCGGCGGCGGTGGTCGGCGCGACGGGACTGCGCGCGGAACTGTCCCGCCACCTCGACCTGCACCGGGAGCAGCTGGCGGAGTACCTGGAGATCGAGACGCGGGACTTCCCGCCGGAGCGCCGCCACACGGAACCGGACCGGCTGCGCCATCTCGTCCTGCGGGGCGGGATCGACATGGAGCGCTTCTGGGTGGAGTGGCTCACGAACGCACTGGCGGAGCTGGGGACGGAGTGATCCGGGCGCGGGCCTGCCCGGCCTGATCCCGAAGTCGGGGCTCCGGCCGATCCGGCAGGTGAAGCCGGCATGACCCGAATGACAGGCCCTGGGGTCTTTCGTTTGGATCGGGCCGGATCAGGGAGCGGGGTCCGGTGCATGGGGTCTCCCCAGGCCCGCAGGGCCTGGGGGACGCCTCGCGAGGCGGAGGAGGGCGCCATGGCGGAGCCTGGTCGACCAGACGCGTGACGATGCCCCAGCCGAAGCCGCCTTCCCGTCCCGGGTCGGGTTCCTTCGGGCGCGGCGGTTCGGGGTTGTGGTCGTGGACGTCGATGCCGATGCCGTCGCCCTCCAGGGCGAGGTCGAGGGTGCACTCGCCGTCGGCGTACCGGATGGCGTTGGTGACCAGCTCGCTCACGACCAGCATCGCGTCGTTCTCGGTGGTCGGGCGCAAGGGATGTCCGGCGAGCAGGGCGTCACCGGCGAGCCGGCGCACCTCCTGGCGTGCTCGGGCGGCGGCCCCCGGACCCTTGAGGTCGTGGTGCCGGGAGACTGCCATCACGCTCTCTCCTCTCTCCCCTCTCCTCCGCTTCGGGACAGTCTCGGTCCCAGCCCCTGCCCGGATGCCCCGGATCCATTCGCCTTCCTTCCGGCCGACGGCCGAAACCCTGCGGCGGCGAGGGGTGCGGGGGTGACGGGGCGCGACGCGGCCCGTGCCGGTGTGGATACTGAGCGTCGGAGTTCCACTACACGAAAGGGCGGGTATGGCCGACGACTTGGGGCGCCGCGCGACACGTCACGCGGTGGTCATCGGGGGAAGTCTCGCTGGGCTGCTGACCGCTCGGGTGCTGGCCGAGCACGCGGAGAAGGTGACGGTCGTCGAGCGCGACCGGCTGCCCGAGGGGCCGGACGCCCGGCCGGGCGTCCCGCAGGGCCGGCACCTGCACGTGCTGATCGCGGGCGGGCAGCGGGCCCTCGACGAGCTGCTTCCGGGGTTCATGGACGAACTGAGCGGCCTCGGTGCGCCGAAGGTGGGCGTTCCCGAGGACATGATCCAGTGGCAGAACGGCCAGTGGTTCCGCCGCACGCCCGCGACCGCGCACTTCTACTCCGGGCCCCGCGCCCAGCTGGAGTGGCTGGTGCGGCAGCGGGTGCTCGCCGACCCGCGCGTCGAGCTGATCGAGGGCACCGAGACCGTGGGCCTGACCGGCGACTCGTCGCGCGTCCGGGGCGTACGGCTGCGGGAGCGGGGCGCGGGGGCCGACAAGGAGCCGCGTACGCTCGCGGCCGATCTGGTCGTGGACGCCTCCGGGCGGTCCACGAAGGCCGCCGACTGGCTGGCGGACATCGGCGCGGAGGCCCCGCACGAGGAGACCCTCGACACGGGTCTCGCGTACGGCACCCGGGTGTACCGGGCCCCGGCCGGGGACCCGGGGACCGACGCGACCGGCTACTACATCGTGCCCAACCCCGGCCAGGTGTACGGCGGTGTCGTACTGCCCCTCGGCGACGGGCGCCACCTGGTGACCCTGTCGGGGCTGCGCGGCGACGAACCGCCCACGGAGGAGGGCGCGTTCGAGGAGTACGCGAAGCGGCTTCCGCACCCCGTGCTCAGCGAGTGGCTGGCGCGCGCGGAGCCGGAGTCCCCGGTGTACGGCTTCCGCAGGACCGCCAACGTCCGGCGGAGGTACGACCGTCCGGGCCGCCGCCCGGCCGGGTTCCTCGCGACGGGCGACGCCCTGTGCGCGTTCAACCCCATCTACGGGCAGGGCATGGCGGTCGCCGCGATCAGCGCGGTCGCGCTGCGCCGGGCACTCGCCGACCCGAGGCGCACCCCGACCACCCGGCAGGTGCAGCGTGCGCTGCTCGACGCCTCCCGGCAGGCCTGGGACATCTCGGCGGGCGCGGACAAGAAGATGCCCGGTGCCACCGGTGACGCGGCGCGTCCGGGTCCGATGGACAACGCGGTCGGCTGGTACCTGAGCCGGGTGCAGGCGCGGGCCGCGGGCGATCCGGTCGTGGGGGCGCCGTTCCGTGCGGCGCTCACCCTGACGGCCCCGCTGACAGGGCTCTTCGCCCCCTCGGTGGCGCGGGCGGTGCTCTTCGGGCCGGTCGCGGAGACACCGGCGGAGCCGCCGCTGCGGCGCGACGCGTAGCCGGAGGGGCAGTCCCTCCGGCTACCACCGGGGGCCTCGAAGCACGAAGGCCCTCGCGCTCAGGCGCCCGGCGCCGCCGCCACCATGCCGGCGGCGACCGCGGCGCCCAGGGCCGCGTAGTCGTCGGCGTTCTGGCCCGCGTAGGCGAGGGCGAAGTCGGCGGTCGCGCGGTCGAAGACGTCCGAACCGCCGAGGTAGGCCGCGATGGCGACGCGGTCGCCCGAGCGTGCGTGGGCGCGGGCCAGGGCCCGGCCGCAGAGCCGCGCGTAGTCCCGCAGCGTGGCCGGGGACATGGTCTCCACCTCGGCCGAGCCCTTCATGTCGCGCAGTTGGCGCCAGTAGAAGTGGCGTTCCTCGGGTCCGGTCATCCAGCCGAGGAAGATGTCGCTCGCGGCCTGGATGAGGCGCTGGCCGCAGACGACGCGGCGGCCCTGGTGGGGGTACGCGCTCGGCGGCAGGTAGGGCTCCAGGGCGGAGCGGCCGGCCTCCTTGATCTGGAGGATGAGCGGGTCGCCCTCGTCCCGGCCTTCGAGGAGGAGGACGAAGCAGCGGGTGCCGATGCTGCCCACCCCGACGACCTTGCGGGCCGCGTCGACGAAGCGGTAGCGGTCGAGGAGGACCCGGCGTTCCTCGGCGAGCGAGCTGCGGTAGTCGCTGAAGATCTTGCCGAGGGTGACCCGGTCGATGTCCGTGGTCCGTTCGAGGAGCGGCGGGTCGTCGACGATGTGCCGGGCTCCGGTCGCGTCGGCCTCGGTGAGCTTGGTCAGGGCCTGGAGGCTGGTGCGGCGGCGGGCGGCGGCGAGCCGGTTCGCGAAGCGGGCGCGTTCGTCGCGGCGGACGAGGGGGACGAGGTCGTCGGCGGCGATCCGTTCGTACCAGACGGTGAGCTCGCCGAGGCCGGCGAGGCGGCGCATGTTCGTGCGGTACGACTCGGTGGCGACGAGGGCCGCCCGGTGGGCCTTGGGCTTGGTGCTGCCGTTCTGGAGGGCGGCGACGGCCACGCTGGCGGCGAGCCGCTTGACGTCCCATTCGAAGGGGCCCGGGAGCGTCTCGTCGAAGTCGTTCACGTCGAAGAGGAGCATCCGTTCGGGTGACGCGTACACCCCGAAGTTGAGCAGGTGCGCGTCGCCGCAGAGCTGGACGGTGAGGCCCGTGTGGTGCTGGGCGGCGAGGTCGGCGGCCATCACGGCCGCGGCGCCGCGGAAGAAGGCGAAGGGGGAGGCGGCCATCCGGCCGTACCGGAGGGGTACGAGGTCGGGGAGCCGGTCCTTGGACTGCCGTTCGAGCACGTCGATCGGGTGGGGCCGCTGGGAGCTGGGTATCCAGCGGCCGTGCGAGGAGCGGGGGACGCGCTTGCGGGCCTGCTTGCCCTGTGCGGCGCGTTCCGACGGTGTCGTCATCCGGCCTCACCCCGTCTCTTCCGCCGCCGCGGTCTCGTCCCCGTCACCTGGTACCTCATTACAAGGGGCGACGCTCGTTTCGGCCACTCTGCGGGAGCGCCCTAGCTAGATGGTTTAGACCAATGATAGAAATTGATCACCCACACGACCCGTGCGGTCACGCTGAGCGAAGAGAGGTTGGATCATGGCCGAGCCCGATTCCGAGGCGGCGGCGGACGCGCCGCTCTATCTCCGGGTCGCCGCCGCGCTGCGCGAGGATCTCGCCCACCGGCGCATCTCCCCCGGCAGCCGGCTCCCCTCGGAACGATCCCTGTCCCAGCGGTACCACGTGAACCGCCAGACCGTCCGCAGCGCGCTCCAGCTCCTGCGGGAGGAGCGGCTCGTGGTCACCGACCGGCGCGGCACCTTCGCCGCCGCCGGATCCGGGGGCGAGGCCGAGCCCGCCGTCCCCGCCCTAACCGCCCGTCGGCCGACCTTCCCCGGCGGTCCGCGCGCCGCCGGGGCCCTGGTGCGGGCCTCCCTCACCTGGGATCCGCCACCCACCCCGCTGGCACCGCGTCTCCTGCTCGCCCCGGGCGAGCCGACGCTCGTGCACCGGCACGTGGTGCTCGGGCCGCACGGCGCGGCGCTCCAGCGGGCGGTGTCCTGGTTCTCCCGGGCCGCGCTCGCCGAGATCCCCCAGCTGGCCCGCTACCGGCGGGGCCGGGACTGCCGTCAGCAGCCGGACCTGCGGCTGCTCTACCACTGGATGCACCAGGCGGGGCTGAGGATCACCCACCGGGAGTCGGTCGGCGTACCGCCGGGACCCGCCACGACGGCGGCCGGCGGCGCGGCCCGGCTGGTCGTCCACCGGGTGGTGAGCGACCAGCACGGGCACGCCCTGGAGATCACGGACATCGACTTCTCGGCCCGGTCGGCGGCCTGGACCTACGAGTTCAGCGCCTGAGAGTGGTGCCGGGGGCCGGTGCAGGAGCCGACACGGGAGCCGGTTCAGAAGCCGACACGTGGCCGGTTCAGAAGCCGACACGGGAGCCGGCCCCGTCGTCAGACGATCCCCTCCGCGATCTCCGCCTCCTCGCGGGCGGTGCCGTACGCCGTCGGCGTCCCGTACGAGCGGCGGGCGACGTACCACCAGACGCTGGCGAGCACGAGGACGACGGCGAGCGCGATCACGGCGTAGTTCATGGTGTCGACCGTCACCGGGGACTTCTGCGGCAGGCAGAACAGGACGGTCACGACCGCCACCCAGACGACGGCGGTCCAGCCGATCGGCTTGCTCCAGCGGCCCAGGCTCCACGGGCCGGGGGTGAACCGGTCCCCGGCCCGCAGCCGCAGGTAGATCGGGATGGCATAGGCGGGCGTGATGCCGATGACGTTGATCGCGGTGACGGCACCGTAGGCGGTGGCGGAGTACAGCGAGGGGACGGCGAGCAGCGCGGCCACCGCCACGGCGAGCCAGACGGCCGGGACCGGGGTCTGGGTACGGCCGCTGACCCTGCGCCAGATCGCCGAGCCGGGGAGGGCGTTGTCACGGCTGAAGGCGAAGACCATGCGGCTGGCGGCGGCCACCTCGGCGTTGCCGCAGAAGAGCTGGGCGACGATCACCACGAGCAGCAGGGCGGTGGCGCCGCCGGTGCCGAGGGCGTCCAGGAAGATCTGGGCGGGCGGGACGCCGGTGGCGCTGTTCTGCGTGGCGGCGTAGTCCTGGATGGCGAAGCTCAGTCCGGCGAGCAGGGCGAATCCGGCGATCCAGGAGACCCAGATGGCCCGCACGATGCCCTTGGCGGCGGAGACGGAGGCATTGGAGGTCTCCTCGGAGAGGTGGGCCGAGGCGTCGTATCCGGAGAAGGTGTACTGCGCGAGGAGCAGGCCGATCGCGGCGACGTAGAAGGGGTTGGCCCAGCCGGTGTCGTTCACGAACTCGGTGAACACGAACCCGGCGGACTGGTGCCGGTCGGGGACGAGGGCGAGGGCGCCGACGATGACCGCCACGCCCGTCAGGTGCCACCAGACGCTGATCGAGTTGAGCACGCTGACCAGGCGGACGCCGAAGAGGTTCAGGACGGCGTGGAACAGCAGGATCGCGAGGAAGATCAGGAAGGTGGAGCCGGCGGTGGGTTCGAAGCCCCACTGGAGGTTGAGGAAGGCTCCGGTGAAGAGGGCGGCGCCGTAGTCGATGCCGGCGATGGCGCCGAGCAGACCGAGCAGGTTCAGCCAGCCGGTGTACCAGCCCCAGCGGCGCCCGCCGAGCCGGTCCGCCATGTAGTAGAGGGCGCCGGAGGTCGGATAGGCGCTGGTGACCTCGGCGAGGGCGAGGCCCACGCACAGCACGAACAGGCCTACGCCGGCCCAGCCCCACAGCATGACGGCGGGACCGCCGGTGCCCATGCCGAAGCCGTAGAGGGTCATGCATCCGGACAGGACGGAGATGACCGAGAAGCTGATCGCGAAGTTGCCGAAGCCGCCCATGCGGCGGGCGAGGACGGGCTGGTAGCCGAGCTCTCTCAGCCGCGCCTCCTCGTCCTGGGCTGGGGGTGGCTTGCGTATCGCGTCGTCGGGGGCGGCGGTACGGGACATGGGTTCCTCCGGGGACGGGGGTGAGCGGGAATTCGGGACGGCACGAGGCGTGGGCGGTCCAGCGGTGTTCGCGCGCCTGCGTCAGCCGCCGAGACAGCGGGCGCGAGCGCGCAGGAAGACGTCCTCGGCGTGGGCCCGGTCGTCCGGATGGGGGGTCCGGTACGCCCACGGCAGCGTCGTGTAGTACGGGCCGAGCGACTCGAAGACCCGGGCCGCGTCGGTGAAGCGGAGGGCGCCGAAGAGGGCGTGCGCCAGGTGGTTGAGGTCGAGCAGCGAGGCCTCGTCGGTGGCGCAGTAGAGGAACCAGGTGTCGAGGGCGCGCCGCGCCTCGCGTACGGCGTCCTCGGCGACCCAGTGCAGGTCGAGGGCGCGCTCGTGGCCGCGCTCGCGCCGGTAGCGCTCGACGCGCACGTAGAGCGGGAGGACGTGCAGGGCGGAGCCGACGGGGGCCGTGGAGGCCGCCCAGTGGGAGTAGTTGACGGCCTCGGAGAGCGGGCCGGGGCGCCGGGCGTAGACGAACTGCAGCATGCGGTGGTGCGCCTCGCGGTTGTGCGGGTCGCGCTTCTCCGCCTCGGCGAGCAGGCCCCAGGGGCCGGGCGGCAGCATGGGGGCGGGCGGGGAGAGCCGGTGCTCGGCCATGCGCTGACGTCCGTCGAGGGCGGCGAGGGCGATCAGACCCACCCAGGGCACGGGGTCGTCGGGGGCCAGGTCGGCGGCCTCCCGGCAGGCGGTCCAGGACTCCTGCCAGAGCTCGCGGGTCCGGGCGTGGCCCGCCCGGTGGGCGCGTACGGCCCGTTCGACGGCGACGCGGCTGTGCATGACGGCGGCTGCGGGGCTGCCGGGCTGCTCGGCGCGCCAGGTGTGGACGACGTCGGTGCCGGCGGCGACGGTGGCGAGGACCTGGGTGCGCCGGGTCCAGTTGTCCCAGTCCGCCGTCTCGCCGAGGAGCCGCTCCATGGCCACCCAGCGGCCGGTGCGCAAGTCCTGGACCGCGTTGCGCAGGGCGTGGTCGTGGCCCGCGGGGTGGTAGACGGGGCGGAAGCCGTGTCCGGCCATCAGGGGGTGGTACGTGGTGTGGATGTCATGGGTCCTCGGTCGATGGAGGGGGTGGTCAGTCCCCCGGCGGGCGCGTCCCTGCCGTTGATCGGCGATCACTATAGAGGGCGTTGGATGCGACCGGTCCACTTTCCTTCGTGACCGTAACTATCCGGCCAGCGACCGGATTTGACTTGCCGTCAGTCGGGTCGTCCCGACCTGACGGGGTCATCGGCCGAGGGTTGACGAAGGGCCCCGGCGGCGGCACCCTGACCCTTTTCGGTGACCGGCCGGTCACCGTCGGTCCAGGAACAGGAGCAGCGCGATGACGGGCGGCCCGGTACTCGCCGTCGACCAGGGCACCTCGGGCACCAAGGCCCTCGTCCTCTGTCCGGAGCGCGGAGTCATCGGCAGCGGGACGGCCCCGGTACGGCCCCGCCACCTGCCGGGCGGGCTCGTCGAGGTCGACCCGCGTGAGCTGTACGACTCCGTGGTCGCCGCGGGGCGGGCCGCGCTCGCCGAGGCGGGCACGCCGGTGGTGGCGGTGGGTCTCGCCAACCAGGGCGAGACCGTCCTCGCCTGGGACCCCGCCACCGGTGCGCCGCTCACCGACGCACTGGTGTGGCAGGACCGCAGGGCGGCCTCCGTCTGCGAGGGACTCGGCGCCCACGCCGAGCGGTTGAGGCACCTGACGGGCCTCCCGCTCGATCCCTACTTCGCCGCGCCGAAGATGGCCTGGATCCGCCGCCACGCCACCGGCGCCGGTGTCGTCACCACCAGCGACGCCTGGCTCGTCCACCGGCTCACCGGCGCCTACGTCACCGACGCGGCGACGGCGGGACGGACCGGACTCCTCGACCTCGACACGGTCGCCTGGTCGGAGACCGCCCTCGACCTGTACGGCCTCGGCGCCGAACGGCTCCCCCGGGTCGTGGACTGCGACACGCCGGTCGGCACCACAAACGCCTTCGGCCCGCCGCTGCCGCTCACCGGCCTCCTGGTCGACCAGCAGGCGGCGCTGCTCGCCCAGAGCGCCGACGATCCGGCCGCCGCCAAGTGCACGTACGGCACGGGGGCCTTCCTCCTCGCGCAGACCGGTCCCGAGCCGCGACGTGCCGCCTCCGGCCTGGTCAGCTGTGTCGCCTGGCAGCTCGGCGGGCAGGTCGCCCACTGCCTGGACGGCCAGGTGTACACGGTCGCGTCGGCCGTGCGCTGGCTCACCGACCTCGGTGTCATCGCGGGGGCGGAGGCGATCGACCCGGTCGGCGGCGCGGTGCCGGACAGCGGCGGGGTCACCTTCGTCCCCGCGCTCGCGGGGCTCGCCGCGCCCTGGTGGCGTGGGGATGTGCGCGGCTCGCTCACCGGCCTCGGCCTGGGCACCACGCCCGGTCACCTGGTCCGTGCCCTCTGCGAGGGCATCGCCGCCCAGGTCGTCGAACTCGCCGGGGCCGTCGCGGCGGACCGGGGCGCACCCCTCACCTCGCTGCGCGCCGACGGCGGCCTCACCCGGTCGGCGCTGCTCATGCAGACCCAGGCAGATCTGCTGCAACTGCCGGTCGAGGTCTCCTCGTCGCCCGACGCGACGGCGCTCGGCGTGGGCGCCGTGGCCCGGCTCGGACACGAGCCGGGGCTCACGCTCCGCGAGGCCGTTCCGGAGTGGAAGCCCGCGGCCGTGTACGAGCCCCGGATCCCGGCCGACGAGGCCGCCGCGCGCCTCGCCCGGTTCCGTGCCGAGGTGTCGGCGCTCGTCGACCGGGCGGCGGCGGCATCCGAACCCCGAGGTGTCACTGCCTCCGGCCCCGGTCTCGGCTCCGCATGACCGTCACCCGCACGGGTCCCCTGCCCACGTACGCCGACGCCTCGACGTACGACGTGGTGGTCGTCGGCGCGGGCGTCGTCGGCTGTGCCATCGCCCGTACGCTGGCCCGCCACCCGCTGCGGGTCGCGCTCGTGGAGACCGCGAACGATGTCGGTGACGGCACGTCCAAGGCCAACACGGCGATCCTGCACACCGGTTTCGACGCCACGCCCGGCACTCTGGAGGCGCGGCTCGTCCGCGAGGGGCACCGGCTCCTCTCCGCGTACGCGGGGGAGGTCGGCATCCCGCTCGAGCCGCTCGGCGCCCTCCTCGTCGCCTGGGACGAGGAGCAGCGGGCGGCCCTCCCCCGGCTCGCGGAGAAGGCGGAGCGCAACGGACACCGCACGACGCGGCTCCTGTCCGCCGCCGAACTCCGCGTACGCGAACCGCATCTGGGGCCCGGCGCGCAGGCCGCGCTCGAAGTGCCGGGCGAGGCGGTGATCTGCCCGTGGACGACCACCCTCGCGTACGCCACCCAGGCCGTCCGCTCCGGGGTGGAACTGCACCTGAACTGCCGGGTGGAGAAGGTGCGTCCGGGCGATCCGTACCACCGGCTCGTCACCCGGCGCGGGGAGCTGCGGACCCGCCACCTCGTCAACGCCTGCGGGCTCCACGCCGACGCCTTCGACGCCCTGCTCGGCCGCGAGGACTTCACCGTCACGCCGCGCCGTGGCCAGCTGCTCGTCTTCGACAAGTTCGCCCGCGACCTGGTCCGGCACATCCTGCTGCCCGTGCCGGGCCCCCTCGGCAAGGGGGTGCTCATCACGCCGACGGTGTACGGGAACGTCCTGCTCGGGCCGACCGCCGAGGACCTGGAGGACAAGACGGCCACCGGCACCACGACGGAGGGACTCGCCGGGCTCCGGGAGCAGGGCGGCCGGATCCTGCCCGCCCTCCTCGACGAGGAGGTCACGGCCGTCTACGCAGGGCTGCGGGCCGCCACAGGGCAGGAGGACTACCGGATCTCCGCCCATCCGGCGCTCCGGTACGTGGCGGTGGGCGGGATCCGCTCCACCGGACTCACCGCATCCCTGGCCATCGCCGAGCACGTACGCGGGCTGCTCGCCGACTGCGGTCTCGACCCGGGTCCCGAACGGCCGCTCGCCCGGATCCGGATGCCGAACCTCGGCGAGGCCTCCGACCGCCCGTACCGCGACGCCCGGCTGATCGCCCGCGAGCCGGACTTCGGCTCGATCGTCTGCCACTGCGAGCGGGTCACCCGGGGCGAGATCCGGTCCGCGCTCACCTCGACGATCCCGCCGGGAGGTCTCGACGGGCTGCGGCGGCGCACGCGCGCGCGTGGCGGCCGCTGCCAGGGCCAGGACTGCGGCGCCGAGGTGCGGGCCATGGTCGAGGAGTACGGGGAGGGCGCACGGTGAACCGTACGGTCGACGTGCTCGTGGTCGGCGCGGGACCCGCCGGGCTCGCCGCGGCGGCCCGGCTCGCGGCCGCGGGCGCGGGCCGTGTCGAGGTCCTGGAACGGGAGCGGGCCGCGGGCGGGGCGCCGCGGCACTGCGCCAGGCCCGGGTTCGGGGCGGACGCCCTGGGCCGCCCGCTGGACGGGCCGGCCTACGCGCGGCGCGCGGTGCGGGCGGCTCTGCGGGTGGGGGCCACCGTCCGCACCGGCGTGTCGGTCACGGGCTGGGCGGGGCCCCTCACCCTCGACGTCACCGCGCCCACCGGGCTCGAACGCGTCCGGGCCCGCGCGGTGGTCCTCGCGACCGGGGCGCGCGAACGGCCCCGCAGCGCGCGGCTCGTGCCGGGTTCTCGTCCCGCCGGGGTGCTGACCACGGGTGAACTGCAGCGGACGGTGCTGCGGTTCGGTCCACGAGCGGAGTACATCGGGCGGCGTGCGGTGGTCGTCGGCGGCGACGAGCCCGTGACCCGTGGCGCCGTGCGTACTCTGCGCGCGGCAGGGGTGGAGGTGGCCGCGGTCGTCAGCGAACTCGCGGTACGGCGAGGCGCCTTGGGGTCCTCGCCGGTGCTCGGCGGCACCGTCGTGACGGAGGTCGTCGGGCGCGGCCGGCCGTCCGGCGTCGCGATCCGGGGCGGGGACGGCCGCACGGCCACCCTGCGGTGCGACACCGTGGTCTTCACCGGCGACTGGATCCCCGACCACGAACTCGCCCGCGCCCGCGGGCTGCAGCTCGCCCCGGGCACGCGGGGGCCCGCGACGGACGGCGCGTTCCGCACCGCCGAGCCCGGTGTCTTCGCGGTCGGCAACCTCCTGCGCGGGGTGGAGCCGGCGCGGGCAGCCGCCGCCGAGGGGCGGGCGGCGGCGGTGGCCGTGCTCGACCGGCTGGCGGGGCGGCCCTGGCCCGTGGGCCGGGTGCCGGTGGAGACGGAGGGGCCGCTGCGGTGGGTGTCGCCCGCGCTCCTCGGCCCGGAGGCCGTCCCGCTCCTCGTCCGGCCGGAGCGCCGACTCGTACGTCCCGTCCTGACCGTCGCTCAGGACGGCGTCCCGCTGCACCGGGAACGGCTGGGCGGGTCGCCGGCGCCCGGGCGTTCGCTGCGGCTGCCACCCCGCTGGACGTCCGGCGTGGATCCGGCGGGCGGGCCGGTGGTGGTCAGCGCGGCGGAATGAGGCGGGCGTGAACCGGGGGCGCTCGGAGCCGGGTGTGCGCGGCTGCGGCCGGGAGGTCCTTCGGCCACACTGGGCGGCATGCCGGACAAACGCAGCGCGGGTCTTCTGGTGTTCCGCCGTACGCCGGGCGGCGTCGAGGTGCTCATCGGCCATATGGGCGGGCCCTTCTGGGCCTCCCGCGAGGAGGCCGCCTGGTCGATCCCCAAGGGGGAGTACGAGCCGGACGAGGAGCCGGAGGCGGCGGCGCGCCGCGAGTTCCTGGAGGAACTCGGCCTTCCGGCCCCGGACGGCGCGTGGTTCGACCTCGGCGAGTCCCGGCAGCGCAACGGAAAGCTCGTCACGATCTGGGCCGTCGAGGGCACTCTCGACCCGGCGGCCGTCGTTCCCGGCACCTTCACCATGGAGTGGCCGCCCCGGTCGGGCGTCCAGGCCGAGTTCCCCGAGATCGACCGGGTGGGCTGGTTCACCCCCGAGGCGGCCGCTCCGCTGCTCGTCGCGGGGCAGCGGGTCTTCCTCGAACGGCTGGTGGAGCACCTGGACGGCCGGGGCTGAGCACGATTGTCAGACCCGTACGAGAGGGTGGTCAGCGCCGAACTGTCGAGAGGGAGCCCGACATGACCACGATCACCGCCAGCGAGCGCGCGGCCGCCCAGGCGTACCTGCGGCTGCTCGAATCAACCCAGGCCGTGCTGACCGATCCACAGCTCGCCCCGTACGCGGGGGTGATGCTCACGAATCCGATGGCCGAGGCGGACGAGGCGCTGCGCGCGGCCGGTCTCGCGGGGAACGAGGACCGGCTGCTGCGGCTCGTCTCCGCCCTGCGGACCTCGCCCGCGACGGCCTGGGGGCGCGCGGGCTGAGGCCGGGGTCCCCCTGCGGGCCGTCAGCCGCCCGGCCGGACCGGGAGCGTACGGACGCTGTTGCCGACGAAGCCGGAGTGGCGGGGCAGCTCCGACTCCGGGACCGCCAGCTCCAGGTCCGGGAAGCGGGTGAAGAGCGCCTCCAGGGCGACGGCGGCCTCCATCCGGGCGAGCGGGGCACCCAGGCAGTAGTGGGGGCCGTGTCCGAGCGACAGGTGCTTCGCCGCTCCGGCGCGGGTGAGGTCGAAGCGGTCGGCGTCCGGGCCGTGGGCCTTCGTGTCCCGGCCCGCCGCCGAGTAGCCGGCCAGCACGGGGGTGCCCCGGGGGATGAGGGTGCCGTCGACGGTGAGGTCGCGGGTGGGGTAGCGGAAGGGGAAGTAGCTCACCGGGCTGTCCCAGCGGAGGGTCTCCTCCACCACGTCCGCCCAGTCGGCGCGGCCCGCGGTGACCAGCGCGAGCTGGTCGCGGTGGGCGCAGAGCGCCCGGACCGCGTTGGTGACGAGGTTCAGGGTGGTCTCGTGGCCCGCGATGATCAGCAGGAGCAGGGTGCCGATCAGTTCGGGCTCGCTGAGCCGGTCGCCGTCCTCGTCACGGGCGGCGATGAGGGCGCTGGTGAGGTCGTCGCCGGGGGCGGCGGCCTTGTCTCCGGCGATGGCGGCGAGGAGTCCGAGGAGTTCCCGGTTGGCGGCGACGGCCCGCGCGGGCTCGGTGTCGGTGGCGACGACCAGGCTGGAGAGGCGGTGCAGCCGGTCCTGGTGCGCGGAATCGACGCCGAGGAGTTCGCAGATGACGCCGAGGGGCAGCGGAAGCGCGTAGTGCCGGCGCAGATCGGCGACGCCGTCTCCGTCGGCGGCGGCCTCCGCGAGTCCGTCGAGGAGGGCGGCGGTGACCGCCTCGACGCGCGGGCGGAGCGCCTCGACGCGGCGGGCGGTGAAAGCGCTGCTGACGAGGGCGCGCAGCCGCCGGTGATCGGCGCCGTCCGCGGTGGTCATGCCGGGGACGGTGGCGAAGGTCCGCAGCGGCCAGCCGTCGGGTATGCGGCCCTCGGTGAGAGCGGTGAAGTGCTGGGCGCCCTTGGCGACGTCGGGGTGGGAGAGGAAGTCGCGCAGGGCGTCGTGGCCGAGCGCCGCCATGCCCTCTATGTCGCCGGGCAGGATCACGGGCACGACGGCGCCCTCGGCGAGCAGCCGGGTGTTCTGCGCGTGCGGGCAGCCGCCCGCCGGGTCCATCCGGTGCGGCGGCCGGCCGGTGGCGGCGCTGTGCGGCGGTGTGCTCACGGCGGGAACTCCTGACTGCGGGGAGGCGGCGGGGGTGGGGTCGCGGTTCGGTGGGGCCGTCGGGTAGGCGGGCGGTCAGATCCTACGGTCAACCCCGTTCCGGCCGTGCGCAGTTGCCCTGGGCGCCGCACTCGCCGACCGGTGCGGGGGACGGGCCCGGGAGGCTGGTGCGGGCGATGCGGGCGATGCGGGCGACGCGCGAGGCCGTCGCCCCGCGAACGGAGGCCGTACCACCCGGGCGGGCTCACGACGCGCCGCCGTACGCCACGACCGCTACGCCGGTCGGCGCACTCCGATCTGCGTGTCCCGCGCCTCCTTCCTACGGTGGCTGAATGATCGTCACGTCAGCTGTCCGTCATGCCGCCGCCGGTACCGCGGCGGTGCTGTTCGTGCTGCCCGCTCCGGTGGCCACGGCGTCTTCCGTCACCTCGGCCCAGTCCCTCACCACGGTGCGGTCCTCCTCCGTCGGGGAGCCCACGCCACCCGCGCGGCAGTACGTCGACCGTGCCCGGCTCGCCCGGAAGGGCACCCAGGTGCAGCCGTTGCCGGGCGCGCCCGCGGTGCCCTCGGTGTCCGCGCTGTCGTGGGTGGTGGCGGACGCGTCCTCGGGCGCGGTGCTCGGCGCGCGGAACGCGCACCGGAAGCTGCCGCCGGCCAGCACGCTCAAGGCGTTGTTCGCCCTCACCGCGCTGCCCCGTCACGACCCCTCCACGCAGCACACCGTGGCCGATTCCGAGCTGACCGGGATCGGGGACGGAAGCAGCCTGGTGGGGGTGAAGGAGGGGTACACGTACAAGGTCTCGGACCTGTGGAACGGCGTGTTCCTCAGTTCCGGGAACGACGCCGTGCACGTGCTCGCCGCGATGAACGGCGGCTGGAAGTCGATGGCCCGGCAGATGCAGGAGAAGGCCAGGTCCCTGGGCGCCCTCGACACCCATGTGGTCTCCCCGGACGGTTACGACGCCCCGGGGCAGGTGTCCTCCGCGTACGACCTGGCGGTGTTCGGCAGGGCCGGGCTCCAGGACCCGGAGTTCACCCGTTACTGCTCGACGGCGTACGCCGACTTCCCCGCGGGCACCTGGTCGTACGGCATCGCCAACACCAACCGGCTCCTGACGGGGGCGGACGGCGTGGCCCGCTATCCGGGGCTCATCGGGATCAAGAACGGCTACACGAGCAACGCGGGCAACACGCTCATCTCGGCGGCCCGGCGCGGCGACCGGACCCTGGTCGTCTCGGTGATGAACCCGCAGGGCGGCGGCGGGCTCGCCGTCTACGAGGAGGCCAGGGAGCTCCTGGACTGGGGCTTCGAGGCGGCGGGACGGGTCCAGCCGGTCGGCTCGCTGCTGCCGGTACGGGCGAAGGCGAAGACGCCCCGGGACGCGCGGGCCGTGACGGTGCCCCGTGACGGCGGCGCCGAGGCCGACGGCCAGGCGCCCCTGGCCGGTGCGGAGGCGGCGTCCGCGCCCGGGAGGAGGACGCCGGAGGAGGAGCCCGAGGGCCCGTCGGCGGGGCTGCCGCTGACCCTGGTGGGCTCGGCCTGCGCCGCCGCGCTCGCCCTGTGGGGATGGCGGCGCAGAACTGCTCTGCAGGCCTGACCCCGCACCGGTGTGGCTTCCGCCGGCCGCGCGCAGGAACTCCGTCCGGACGCGCCCCGGGCGCTGATCCCGCCGGCCGCCGCCCCGTCGCGTACACCTCGCCGAGGGGCGAAGGCCGAACGGCGACCCCGGTGGCCGAGGCCGCCGGGGTCGCCGTGGGAGGCGGGGCCGGTCAGGCGCCGACGTACTCCGCGAGGTGCTCGCCGGTGAGGGTCGAGCGGGCCGCGACGAGGTCGGCGGGGGTGCCCTCGAAGACGATCCGGCCGCCGTCGTGACCCGCGCCGGGGCCGAGGTCGATGATCCAGTCGGCGTGGGCCATGACCGCCTGGTGGTGCTCGACGACGATGACCGACTTCCCCGCGTCCACGAGCCGGTCGAGCAGTCCGAGCAGCTGCTCCACGTCGGCGAGGTGCAGACCGGTCGTGGGCTCGTCGAGGACGTAGACGCCGCCCTTGTCGCCCATGTGCGTGGCCAGCTTGAGCCGCTGGCGCTCGCCGCCGGACAGGGTGGTCAGCGGCTGGCCGAGGCTGAGGTAACCGAGGCCGACGTCGGCGAGCCGGGCGAGGATGCGCTGTGCGGCCGGGGTGGCCGCCTCGCCCGAGCCGAAGAACTCCTCCGCCTCGGTCACGGACATCGCGAGCACCTCGCTGATGTCGCGGCCGCCGAGGAGGTAGGCGAGCACGGAGGGCTGGAACCGCTTGCCCTCGCAGTCCTCGCAGGTGGAGGAGACGCCGGCCATCATCCCGAGGTCGCTGTAGATGACGCCCGCGCCGTTGCAGGTGGGGCAGGCGCCCTCGGAGTTCGCGCTGAACAGCGCGGGCTTCACGCCGTTGGCCTTCGCGAACGCCTTCCGGATCGGGTCGAGCAGTCCGGTGTACGTCGCCGGGTTGCTGCGGCGTGAGCCGCGGATCGGGCTCTGGTCGATGGACACGACCTCCTCGCCCTTGGGGATCGAACCGTGCACGAGGGAGCTCTTGCCGGAGCCGGCGACTCCGGTGACGACGGCGAGGACGCCGAGCGGGATGTCGACGTCGACGTCGCGCAGGTTGTGCGTCGACGCGCCCCGGATCTCCAGGACGCCGGTCGGCTTGCGGACCTCGTCCTTCACAGCGGCCCGGTCGTCGAGGTGGCGGCCGGTGACGGTGTCCGCGGCGCGCAGCCCTTCGAGGGTGCCCTCGTAGCAGACGGTGCCGCCCGCCGTACCGGCTCCGGGTCCGAGGTCGACGACGTGGTCGGCGATCGCGATCGTCTCCGGCTTGTGCTCGACGACGAGCACCGTGTTGCCCTTGTCGCGCAGTTGCAGCAGCAGGTCGTTCATCCGCTGGATGTCGTGCGGGTGCAGTCCGACGGTGGGCTCGTCGAAGACGTAGGTGACGTCGGTGAGCGAGGAACCGAGGTGCCGGATCATCTTGACGCGCTGGGCCTCGCCACCGGACAGGGTGCCCGTCGGCCGGTCGAGGGAGAGATATCCGAGGCCGATCTCCACGAACGAGTCCAGGGTCAGCTGGAGCGCCGTGAGCAGCGGCGCCACCGACGGCTCCTTGATGCCGCGGACCCAGGCGGCGAGGTCGCTGATCTGCATCGCGCAGGCGTCGGCGATGCTGATCCGCTTGATCTTCGACTCCCTGGCCCCCTCGGCGAGGCGGGTGCCGTCGCATTCGGGACAGGTGGTGAAGGTGACGGCCCGCTCGACGAAGGCCCGGATGTGCGGCTGCATCCCCTCCTTGTCCTTGGCCAGGAACGACTTCTGGATCCGCGGGATCAGCCCTTCGTACGTCATGTTGATGCCCGCGATCTTCATGCGGGTGGGCTCGTGGTGGAGGAAGGCGTGGAGTTCCTTCTTGGTGTACTTGCGGATCGGCTTGTCGGCGTCGACGAGGCCCGACTCGGTGTAGAGGCGGTAGTTCCAGCCGCCCGTCGTGTAACCGGGGATGGTGAGCGCGCCCTCGGCGAGCGACTTGGAGTCGTCGTAGAGCTGCGTGAGGTCGATGTCGGAGACGCTGCCCCGGCCCTCGCAGTTGGGGCACATGCCGCCGGTGCGGTTGAAGGTGGCCTTGACGGCCTTCTTGTTGCCGACCTCGACGGTGATCGCGCCGCTCGCCTTGACCGAGGGGACGTTGAAGGCGTACGCGCTGGGCGGGCCGATGTGGGGCTTGCCGAGGCGGCTGAAGAGGATGCGCAGCATCGCGTTGGCGTCGGTGGCGGTGCCCACGGTGGAGCGGGGGTCGGCTCCCATCCGCTGCTGGTCGACGATGATCGCCGTGGTCAGGCCGTCGAGTACGTCGACCTCGGGCCGGGACAGGGTCGGCATGAAGCCCTGCACGAAGGCGCTGTACGTCTCGTTGATCAGCCGCTGCGACTCCGCGGCGATCGTGTCGAAGACGAGGGAGCTCTTGCCGGAGCCGGAGACTCCCGTGAACACCGTGAGCCGGCGCTTGGGTATCTCGATGCTGATGTCCTTGAGGTTGTTCTCGCGCGCGCCGTGCACACGGATCAGGTCGTGCCGGTCCGCCGGGTGCGGCGGCTGCTCGTCCTTGGGGGCCTTGCTCATCGTCTTCTCTCCAGCGGTCGCTCACGGGCTGCGTCACGGACGTGCGCGAGGTGTCGGGTCCACTGTCGACCGTCTCGCGGTGTCCACGGCAGTCACGCTAGCGGCGGCCGGTCGGCGACGCTTCTCAAATCCTGATCGTCGTCCGCGAACCTGATCGTCGTCGGCGCGGTTCAGGCCCCCGGCAGGCCTTCCAGGGTGTGCCGGGATCCGGGGCGGCCGCCGGCCACATAGCGCTCGGCGGCCTGGACGGCCTCACGGGCGGTGCGTTCTCCCATCAGGACGCACAGGGTGTACGCCGTGTCCTCGAAGCGCCGGCGTGCCGACAGGTCGCACGGCCTGGCGAGCACGGTCCGCTCCCGGGCGCGGTAGTGCCGGAGCAGCCGGTCGACCGTGTTCCTGTCGGGCAACAGCATGGTGTCCTCCTGGCTGGTGAGTCGCTCCATAATCCCGGCGGTCGACCACGCTCGCGACCCGCACGGACACGAAGAGTGACTGCTCTGGGGTGCGGCCTTCGGCAGGGCGGTCCCGCGCACCGCCCGGGGTGCGCTTCCGCCGCCCATGGCGGAGTGTCGAAGACATGAACCCGAAGGCGATTTCGCGGGTGGTCGTCACCGGCGCCACCGGCAACGTGGGCACGAGTCTGGTCCGGGTCCTTGCGGACGAGCCGCGCGTCGGCTCGGTCCTGGGACTCGCCCGCCGCCGGCCGGGCATCGACCTCCCAGGGGTCGAGTGGGCCGAGGTCGACCTCTCACGGGAGGGCGACGAGCCCCTGCTCGCACGGCACGTCGCCGACGCGGACGCCGTCGTGCACCTGGCGTGGCGGTTCCAGCCGACCCACGACCCGGTGGAGACCTGGCGGTCGAACGTCCTGGGCTCGGTGCGCGTCTTCGACGCGGTCGCGGCGGCGCGCGTGCCGGTCCTGGTGCACGCCTCCTCGGTGGGGGCGTACTCCCCCGGCCCGCCGGGCGGCGCGCCGGTGTCCGAGGCGTGGCCGACGCACGGCTGGCCGGGCGCCGCGTACACCCGGGAGAAGTCCTATCTGGAGCGGGTCCTCGACACCTTCGAGCGGGACCATCCGACGACCCGGGTGGTCCGGATGCGCCCGGCCTTCCTGTTCAAGGAGGAGTCGGCGAGCGAGCAGCGGCGGATCTTCGCGGGGCGCTTCTTCCCCGGCATGCTGATGCGGCCCGAACTCCTCCCGCTGATGCCGGAGTTCGACGGTCTGCGCTTCCAGGTCATGCACACGGAGGACGCCGCCGACGCCTACCGGCGGGCGCTGCTGCGCGACGTCCGGGGCCCGTTCAACCTGGCCGCCGAGCCGGCGCTCGACGCGGCGACCCTGGGCGAACTCTTCGGAGCCCGGCCGGTACGGGTCCCCGCGGGCGCGGTGCGGGGCGCGCTGTCGGCGGCCTGGCATCTGCGGCTCGCCCCGGCCTCGCCCGGACTCTTCGACGCGGTGCGGCACATTCCGCTCCTGGCGACGGAACGGGCGCGGCGCGAGCTGGAGTGGGAGCCGTCGCACAGTTCCCTGGACGCCCTGGAAGCGTTCCTGCGCGGAGTCCGCGCGGGTGCGGGCGACGACACGGCTCCCCTGGCGGGGCACCGCGTCGGCTGACGCGGGGCGGCGCCGGGTGACCCGGCCGGCGGCGGGCGACCCGGCCGGCGGCGGGCGACCCGACCCGGTCCGCGGGCGACCCGACCCGGTCCGCGGGCGGGTGCCGCTGGAGCCGGGCGGCGTCGTGTGCGCGGGCGGGACGGTCCGTCAGGGGGTGGTGACGGTGGGCCGGTCGACGAGCCGGATCGCCGCGCCCGCGGCCTCGCTGCCGCGGCAGTGGGCACGATGGCGCCGTATCACCATGTCGATGTCGAGGCGGCGGGCGAACTCCGGGCGGGCGGCCATCCGTCGGGCGTACGCCCACAGGGAGGCGTACCCGGCGGCCCGGTCCATGGCCGTGGCGTCCAGGTGCCAGCGGTGCACGGTGTCGAGCTGGACCAGGGTGACCCAGACGTGCACGTCGGCGGCGGTCGGCGCCTCGCCGAGCACGTACGGGTGACGGCGAGGCGGCGTTCCAGGGAGCCGAGTGCCGCGAAGAGGCCGTCGAGCGGGTCGCGGTGGGCCGCGTCGCCGTCGAGCCCGAGCTCGCCGGCCCGCTGGACGGCCCGGTTGACGCTCCGCTCGCAGAGGTCCGCGATCGCCTCGATGTCACCCCGGTGCTCCTCGGGCAGCAGCTCGGGGCCTTCGCCTCGGAAGCGGAGGGCGAGGTCCCCGAGGATGTCGGGGACGTGGGTGCTGACGATCCTTCCGGTCCACCCGTCGCTGAGGACGGGCGGGGCGGCCGGGCCGTCGTAGAGGTGGGCGCTCGCCTCGTACGGCGGGCGGAGCGCGGCGTACCCGCCGTCGGGCGTGTCGGCGGTGGCGGGCAGGACGGTGAGCGGGAGCGTGTCGTCGAGTCCGAGGAGGCCGTGGGTGAGCGCGATGCCCAGACAGCCCGGGTCGGACGGTGCGGCATGGAGGCGGTAGCGGTGCGGCACGGCGTAGTGGCCGCTGTGCTCGTCGCGGCCGATCCGCCCGCGGAAGACGGCACGGCGGAGGCGGGCAGGAGCTAGGGCGGGACGACGGACATGCTTCTCCCTTGACGGCGCTCGGTGCTGGGTCGGGCGGCGCGCGGAGCCCGGTCGCGGCGGTGCGACGGCGGGTCGGGGCGCGGGGCCCGGAGGCAGCAGGGGTACGGCGAGGAGAGACGGACAGGCGTCTCAGGGAGTGGGACGAACGTCCGGGTGTGAGCGGCGACTCGCGGCGCCGCAGACCCGCAGCAGATCGATGTGGCGGCGGGAGGTGAGGGGCAGGGAGCGCGGGAGGGGTGCGGCGGGTGAGGTGTTCCGCCGGCCGCTGCGCACCATGGTTCCCTACTTGTTCGCTCGGATTCCCGTCCTGAGTGTCCGACCGGTCACCGGCGACGTCAAGGGTGCGGTGCGGCCATCTCCTTCCGGGCCGTACGGGATAATGCGCCCATGCGCATTTCAGCCAGGGCCGACTACGCGGTGCGTGCCGCCCTCCAGCTCGCCGCCGCCCAGGACGCGGGGCCACTGAAGGCCGAGGCGATCGCCGAGGGCCAGGGCATCTCGCACAAGTTCCTGGAGGGCATCCTCGGGGACATGCGCAAGGGCGGTCTGGTGCAGAGCCAGCGGGGCGGGAACGGCGGCTACTGGCTGGCCAGGCCCGCGGAGTCGATCTCGGTCGCGGAGGTCATACGCTGCGTGGACGGCCCCCTGGTCTCGGTCCGCGGGGAACGGCCGCCGGACCTGTCGTACACCGGGCCCGCCGAGTCGCTGCTCACGTTGTGGATCGCCCTGAGGGCCGGTGTCCGCGAGGTGCTCGGGGTCTCGCTCGCGGAGGTGGCGGCGGCACAGCTGCCGGCCGGGATCGTCGCGCTGGCGGACGACCCGGAGGCCTGGACCAACCCCTGAGTCACCGGCTCCGGGGGCGCCCGCGCGGGCCTGCGGCGACCTGACGGGGTCTCAGGGGACAAGACGAGCACGTCCATCCAGTGGACGCCCCTTGGGGCCCGGCGACTACCTCTGCCAATATCCCTACTATTCCAGTGGGGATACTGGGGAACATGTGAGGTGACGTGAGCACGCCGAGGAAATCGCCGAAGAGACCCGCGACACGCACCCCCTCCGCACCGGTCGGCGGGCCGGAAACCCCACCCTCCGGCCACCCCGCTCGCCGCGCCGACGACGCGATCTGGTCCCGCGTCACCCGCGAGCTCGCCGACGACCTCGCCGTCGACGCCCTCGCCAGGGACCGGGCCGGCAAGGCCCCGTTCGACGAGGTAGCCCGCCTCCAGGAGGCCGGCATGCCCGCCCTCCTCACGGCGCCCGGCCCGGACAAGCAGGGCGCCGACTGGGCGGCCGCGTGTGCGGTCGTACGGGAGATCTCCGCCGCCGACAGCTCGGTGGGCGAACTCCTCGCCCACCACTACGCGCTGTCCTGGAGCAGCCGCTTCTTCGCCCCCGCACAGGAGCCGGCCGCCGGCCGCCAGGGGACCGGACGGCTCGGCACTACGCCCCCCGCGCCCGCGGCAGGACCCGCGCTCGACGTCCGTACGGCCGAGGAGCACTGGCTGCTCGCCGGCGGCGTCGAGCCACCGCGCAACGAGGCCGGACCCGGCCTGACCCTGACCCCCGCCCACTCCGGCGGCGGGTGGATCCTCGAAGGGAGCCGCGCCTTCTCCTCCGCGGTCACCGTCGCGGACCGGCTCGTCGTCGGCGCCCGGCCCGGAGGCACGGGCGACCTGCTCGTCGTCCTCGTGGACCCGGCAGGGCCCGGGGTGTTCACGTCCGCCGCGCCGGACCGGGTCGGGCAGCGCCTCGCGGGCGCGGGCACCGTCACCTTCGACCGGGTCGCGGTACCGCCCGAGGACGTCCTCGGCGCCCTCCCCCACGACGAGCACGACGTCGCCCCCTTCACCACCCTCGCCCCGCTCGCCCTGCGGTTGCTCCTCGTCCAGGTCGGGCTCGGCATCGCCGAGGGGGCGCTCGCGGAGGCCCGGGACATCAGCCGGGCCGGCCAGGCGGGACCGGCACCGGGAGGCCACCCGGCCGGCCGTCGCGGAGGCCGGCCGGACGCGGACGGCCCCCTGCCGGTCGGGGCCGGGGACGATCCGTACCTCCTCCTCGCCTACGGGGAACTGGCGACGGCCGCGCACGCCGCCGCCGCGGTGGTGGAGCGCGCGACGGACGCCCTCGCCCACGGCCTGCTCGCCGGAGCGTCGCTCGGCGTGGAGGAACGGGCGGACATCGCCGTCCTGGTGGCGGCGGCCGAGACCGTCACCGGCCGGGCGGCCGTCCACATCACCACCCGCGTCCTCGAACTCGTCGACGGTACGGCGGGCGCCGACACGCACGCCGGCGGCCCGGGCTTCGACCGCTTCTGGCGCAACGCCCGCGCGCTCACCGCGCCCACCCGGGCGGCCCACCGGCTCCGTGACATCGGGGACCACTACCTGAACGGCACCCACGCCCGGCTCACGCTGCCGGTCTGAACCGGGCGGACCGGCATGTCGGGACCTCCGGCCCTCTCATCCGCCCGCCGAATGGCCCAAGCTGGAAGGAGAGGGGTCTGCCACACGGCGGGCCCGACACCTCACCCACGGAGGCAGACTGATGAGTCGTGAGATCGTCGCAGGAGTGGACGGCTCCCCGGAGAGCCTGGCGGCAGCCGACTGGGCCGCCCGCGAGGCCCTCCACCGGGGTCTCCCGCTACGGCTCGCGCACGCCTGGCGCTGGGAACCACTGGACCTCCCCCTTGTCCAGGACCGCGCCGACCAGGAGCACGTCGCGGACGCGGTCGTGCGGGAGGCCGAGGCCACCATCGCCGGCCGCTATCCGGGGCTCGCGCTCACGGCCGAGGTGATCGGCGACACGCCGGTCGCAGCTCTTCTCGGCACCGAGGAACACGCCGAGATGCTCGTCATCGGCTCGCGCGGGCACGGCGCCGTCACCGGGTTCCTGCTCGGCTCGTACGGGCAGCAGATCATCGCCGGGGCCACCCGCCCGGTGGTCGCCGTCAGGTCCCGCGACGGCGATCCGGCCGAACCCCCCACCGGACACGTGCTCGTCGGGCAGCTCGGCAGCCCGGAGGACAGCGCCGCCGCGCTGGGCTTCGCCTTCGGGACGGCCGCCGCGCGCGGGGCCTCCGTGCGGGCCGTACGCGCCTGGAGCCTGCCGCCGCTGTTCGCGTACAGCCCGCTCTCGATGCGGCTCGCCGACGATGCCGGCGGGCTCGTCCCGTACGAGGAGAAGGCCCTGAGCGACGCCCTCGCGCCCTGGCGCGAGCGCTACCCGGACGTGCCGGTCACCGAGCACGTCGAGCTGGGCAGCGCGGGCCAGGTGCTCCTCTCCGCCTCGGGGGCCGCCCAGCTCCTGGTGGTCGGCCGACGGGCCAAGCGGGGGGCCGCCGGGCCGAGGATCGGCTCCGTGGCGCACGCGGCGCTGCACCTCGCGCCCTGTCCGGTGGCGGTCGTGCCGCAGGGCTGAAAGGGTTCGTGGAGACCCGAACGGTCTCGTCGGTCGACGCGCGCGGTTGACGCGTCACGTTGACGCGTCACGTTGACGAGGCGTGTCGGGGCGGCCGGGGCCGGAAAGAGTTACCGCCGTCGCCCCGGTGGCTCTCCCCAGCGCCGGCCAGTCCGGCGGCCACGGCGAGAGAGCGGAGCTCCATGCGGCACCACGACCGTCCCGGTCAGCCCGACGTCCCGAACCACGACGCGCAGCGCGAGGAACCCGCCGAACGCGGCGGACACTCCGACCCGGCGGCACGTCCGGACGGCCGGCACCGCAGAGGCCGCGTGGCGCGGCGCCTCCGGCTCCGCCGCCCCTCGTTCCGCGCGGCCGCCCTCACCGTCGGAACGACGGCGGCCGCCCTGACGGTCGCGACCGGCCTGTACGTGGCCTCCCCGACCGCCACCGGCACCACGGGCGCGACCGGTCCCGGTGCCGTCACCCCCACCGTCGCGGAACCGAAGGCGGAACCGGAGGCCGAGCCCGAGCGCCCGCAGGCGCGACAGGCCGTGCGGCCGCAGGAGCAGCGGCGGGAGCGACTGCACGCGCAGGCCCCCGCAGGAAAGGCCGCCCGATACGTCAAGGACGTCCTCGCCCTCGTCAACGCCGAGCGGGAGCAGGCCGGTTGCGCCCCGCTCCGCGCCGAGAAGCATCTGCGGACCGCCGCCCAGGGGCACGCCGACGACATGTCCGCCCGGGACTACTACGAGCACGCCAGCCCGGAGGGCCGCGACGCGGGCGACCGGATGAGCGGCGCCGGGTACACGTGGTCGACCTGGGGGGAGAACATCCACCGCGGGACGACGACCCCCGCCAGGACCGTGGAGGACTGGATGGCGAGCCCCGGCCACCGGGCGAACATCCTCAACTGCTCCTTCGAGGACACCGGCGTCGGGGTGGCCCTCACCGCCAACGGCCCCTGGTGGGTGCAGGACTTCGGCGCCAGACGCTGAGCGCCCGGCAGGTGGTCAGGAGGCGGGAGCGGCCAGCTTCTGCACCCAGACCGTGCCGTCGGGGCCCGGCGCGGAGGCCACGCCGGTGTCGCGGTAGCGGCAGTCGAGCATGTTCTCCTCGTGCTGCGCGCCGTCCTTCCAGTCGTCGACGACGGACGCCGGGTCGGACCTGCCGCGGTCCAGGTTCTCGGCCCAGGCGCTCCAGTCGTAGCCGACGGCGGTGATCCGGGCGTCCGCGTAGTCGCCCTCGGGGCTGGCGTGGCCGTAGTAGCCGCGCGCCGCCATGTCGCGGGCGTATCCGCGGGCCGCCTCGGTGAGGCGCGGGTCGATCCGCAGCGGCGCGCAACCGGCCTGCGCCCGGAGCCGGTTGACCAGTCCGGTGAGGCGTTCCTCGGCGGTCGGCGGCGGCGTGGGGCGGGCGGTGCGGCGG